>NZ_JAJCIA010000046.1 GCF_020554845.1 Blautia faecis
CTCCAAAGTAACAGATTTTTATATTTAATCTGTCTACTTTAGAGGTATCATATCATTTCCTCATTACAGGATTTGGTTATTATATGGCTTATTTTATAAAACCAGTCAGAACATCCTCTGCCAGTTTTATATGCTGTTCGTTAAAGCGTGTTTAAAAAGGCTTTCTGCTGCCTGCAGGCTGCGGCTACTCTTCCTCGCTTCCCAACCGGTGCGCTTCTTTATAAATTTCACAGGCACCCTGATTTACACATCTTTTATAGGCACAGTCCATAAAGGTAAGTATCCTTTTCCCATCTTTTTCTTCGTATTCACAGCATACTGTCTGGCTGCTGTTACAGGTTCTGCAAAAACCTGAGATAAATTCTTCTGTTTCCATTTTATCATCCTCTCAGCTTATGCACAAAAATCCCGCTTCGCAGCTTCGGCTCAAACCAGGTGGATTTCGGCGGCATCAGCTTACTCTCATCTGCAATCTGCATCAGATCTTCCATAGAAGTGGGATAAAGCGCAAACGCAACGCCTCTGGTCTCATCTGCTATACCCTGAAGCTCTCTTAACTTATGACTTCCGCCTACAAACTTAATACGCTTGTCAGTCCTTGGATCACCAATGCCAAGAACCGGACCTAAAACCACATCCTGAAGAATCTGGGAATCCAGCTGACCAACCACATCTTTTCCCTCATAAAGCTCCGGCTTCGCTTTCAGAAGATACCAGAAACCATCAAGATACATACCAAAGCAATGCTTCTCCACTGGCTTTGCAGGAAAACCCGGAATAATCGTCATGTCGAAGTTCTCCTTAATTTTCTCAAGGACATCTTCCACGCTCTGCCCATTCAGGTCCCTTACCACACGGTTATATGCCAGAATGGTAAGCTGGTCATATGGAAAAACAACGGAAAGAAAATAGTTAAACGCTTCTTCCCCTGTATAATCCGGATTCTCCTGGCGTCGCTTCAGCCCCACTTTCACAGCAGAAGCAGCTCTGTGATGTCCGTCTGCAATATAAAGTGCAGGAATTTTCTCCATCTCAGCCTGGATCTGGCTGATTGCCTCGTCCTCATCGATCACCCATACACGGTGTGTGATCTCGTCCTCTTCAGTAAAATCATAGGCTGCTTTGTGCTCTTTTTTCCATTGCGCAAGAAGGGCAGTCAGAACATCTGTATAACGGCATGCAAGATAAATGGGGCCTGTGTTAGCATCACATACATCCACATGATTGATTCGGTCCAGCTCTTTATCTGATCTGGTAAGTTCATGCTTTTTCACCACATTATTCAGATAATCGTCAATAGAAGCGCAGCCTGCAATTCCAGTCTGAACTTTCCCCTTTCGTACCAATTCATATATGTAATAGCACGGCTTATGGTCCTGGACCAGAACGCCAGTCTCCTCCATCTTATGAAGGTTCTCTTTCGCCTTCTGATAAACCTTCGCATCATAAAGGTCCGTCTCTGCCGGCAGATCCATCTCCGCTCTGTCTACATGGAGAAAAGAATCCGGATTCTCTTTCCCAATGGCTGCTGCCTCTTCTCTATTCACTACGTCATATGGAAGGGCAGCTACTGCTGCTGCCTTTCCCTCTGTAGGTCTAAGTGCTTTAAATGCACGAAATACTGCCATAAAATCTTGCTCCTTTCCCGGAGCGTGTTGAAAAAATCATTCCAGCGATCTGCACGCTCCATACATCCGGTTTGAAAGTATTTTCATCATTTTTCTTCGGCTTTTTTCAAATGCCATACCTTATATTTTACCACAATCAGAAGGCTCTTGCAATTAGGCTAAATATTTTTTGAGAAAGCTAAATTTTTTTGTATTTTTCTATTGCAAATTGATTTATTTATGTTATTATACTTATAAGGAAAACAAAAATGTAGTTAAGATGTACTCTAATAACTAAAACCACGAAGGAGGTTTTCACCATGACAGACGGACTGAAATGGACGGTCAATCATGTTCCGGGATCTGATGATAAATTCCTGGACCTGATGTCCGAAGAAAACGTAACCAAAGCAAATGAATTCCACAAAAGTTTCCCCCAGTACTCCGTAACACCACTGCAGAAGCTTTCCGCTCTTGCTTCCTATCTTGGAGTAAAGGGCATCTACTGCAAAGATGAATCCTATCGTTTCGGATTAAACGCCTTTAAGGTTCTTGGAGGCTCTTATGCAATGGGACGTTACATAGCGAAGGAACTCGGTCGCGATATCAGCCAGCTTCCTTACAATGTTCTCTCTTCTGATAAATTAAGAGAAGAATTCGGACAGGCTACTTTCTTCACTGCTACAGATGGAAACCACGGCCGCGGCGTTGCATGGGCTGCTAAACGCCTTGGACAAAAAGCCGTAGTCAGAATGCCTAAAGGAACCACTAAGACACGTTTTGACAACATCGCCAAGGAAGGCGCCGAAGTAACCATCGAAGAAGTAAATTATGATGACTGCGTAAGAATGGCTGCCGCAGAAGCAGCTAAGACAGAACATGGCATCATCGTCCAGGATACTGCATGGGCCGGCTATGAGGAGATTCCATCCTGGATCATGCAGGGATACGGCACTCTGGTACTGGAAGCAGATAAACAGCTGAAGAAGAACGGCGTTGACCGCCCGACACACGTATTTGTACAGGCAGGTGTTGGTTCTCTGGCAGGTGCAGTTGTAGGATATTTTGCCCACAAATATAAAGAAAATCCTCCGGTAATGGTTGTCTGCGAAGCAAGTGCTGCCGACTGCCTCTATCGCTCTGCTGTTCAGGCCGATGGCAATCTGGTAAATGTAACCGGTGATCTTCAGACCATTATGGCAGGTCTTGCATGCGGCGAGGGAAATACCATCGGATGGGACATCCTGAAGAATCATGTAACCGTCTTTGCGTCCTGCCCAGACTGGATGAGTGCCAAGGCAACACGTATTTATGCCAATCCTCTTGAAAACGATCCACACATCATATCTGGTGAATCCGGTTCTGTTCCGCTGGGGCTTGCATATACAGCGCTTCATGACGAAGATGCCAAAGATCTGAAAGAGGCCCTGAAGCTGGATGAGAATTCCAACATTCTGGTAATCTCCACAGAAGGTGATACAGATCCAGTTCGTTACCGTGAGATCGTATGGGATGGCTTATACGGAACAACCGAATCATTAAGCGAATAATTTTTTATAACAATATGATACTTTTTTACAAAAAACGGAGGTAAAAAGTTATGAATTATAACAAAATCAAAGAAGCTGCACAGAATTATGAAGCAGATATGACCAAATTTCTTCGTGATCTGGTTCACTTTCCAGGCGAGAGCTGCGGTGAGAAGGATCATGTAATGCGTATTAAAGAAGAGATGGAGAAGCTTGGCTTTGATAAAGTTGAGATTGACCCAATGGGAAATATCCTTGGCTATATGGGAACTGGAAGCACTCTCATCGGTTTTGACGGACATATTGATACTGTAGGTATCGGAAACAGAACCAACTGGGAATTCGATCCCTATAAAGGATTTGAGACTGAGACTGAGATCGGCGGACGTGGAACTTCTGATCAGATGGGTGGTATCGTATCTGCTGTTTACGGTGCTAAGATCATGAAAGATCTTGGTCTTCTTAATGACAAATATCAGGTTGTTGTTACAGGAACTGTTCAGGAAGAGGACTGCGATGGTCTTTGCTGGCAGTACATCATCAACGAAGACAAGGTTCGTCCGGAATTTGTTGTTTCCACAGAGCCTACAGACGGCGGTATCTACCGTGGACAGCGCGGACGTATGGAGATCCGTATTGATGTAAAAGGTGTTTCCTGCCATGGTTCTGCTCCTGAGCGTGGCGACAACGCAATCTATAAGATGGCTGACATCCTTCAGGATGTTCGTGCATTAAATGAAAATGATGCTGCAGATGAGACCGAGATCAAAGGTCTTGTAAAAATGCTGGATAAGAAATATAACCCGGAATGGGAAGAAGCAAACTTCCTTGGAAGAGGTACGGTTACTACTTCTGAGATTTTCTTCACATCCCCAAGCCGTTGTGCAGTTGCCGACTCCTGTGCCGTTTCCCTTGACCGTCGTATGACAGCAGGTGAGACCTGGGAGAGCTGCCTGGATGAGATCCGCGCACTTCCATCTGTCAAAAAGTATGGTGACGATGTTAAGGTTTCCATGTATGAGTACTCCCGTCCATCCTGGACAGAGCTGGTATATCCAATCGAGTGCTATTTTCCAACATGGGTAATCCCGAAGGATCACAAGGTTACTTCTGCTCTTGAGGAAGCTTACCACAATCTGTATGGCACAGAGCGTATGGGCAATGCTGAGACAGAAGCTATGAGAAAAGCCCGTCCTCTTACCGACAAGTGGACATTCTCTACCAACGGTGTTTCCATTATGGGACGTAACGGAATCCCATGCATCGGATTTGGACCTGGCGCAGAGGCACAGGCTCACGCTCCAAACGAGAAAACATGGAAAGATGATCTGGTAAGATGTGCAGCTGTTTACGCAGCACTTCCTACTGCTTACTGTAAATAATCCGGAAATATCTGTTTATCAGAACTACAGAAACTGTAAACGTTCCGCAAGCTGCACACCCTTGAAGCAGACAGCTGTTACAATGTGTCTGCTCCATACCTCCACTTTATACATAGTACTTTTAACAAATAACCAGCACAGCGAAAATTAAGTATCTGCGATATTGACGCAATATTGAAAAATTATACAAATCAATATGACGGTTCCTTAATATTCTCTGTACCAGATAAATTTTATTTATATAAGGAGAAAATTCATGAAAACATTACAGGATTACATCGACAAGCTTAACAGCCTTAACTTCAAAGAAATGTACAACAACGACTTCTTCTGGACATGGGATAAAACAGACGAGGAACTGGAAGCTGTTTTCACAGTTGCTGACGCTCTCCGCTTCATGAGAGAGCACAATATCTCCACGAAAGTATTCGAGAGTGGTCTTGGAATCTCCATTTTCCGTGACAACTCCACACGTACCCGTTTCTCCTTCGCTTCTGCCTGCAACCTTCTTGGACTTGAGGTACAGGATCTGGACGAGAAGAAATCCCAGATTGCACACGGTGAGACCGTTCGTGAGACAGCCAACATGGTATCCTTCATGGCTGATGTAATCGGTATCCGTGATGATATGTACATTGGTAAGGGACATACTTATCAGAAAGATTTTATGGATGCTGTAACAGAAGGAAATAAAGATGGCATTCTTGAGCAGAGACCTACTCTTGTAAACCTTCAGTGTGACGTTGATCATCCTACCCAGTGTATGGCAGATATGCTTCACATCATCCATGAATTTGGCGGTGTCGAGAATCTGAAAGGCAAAAAGCTTGCTATGACATGGGCTTACTCTCCTTCCTATGGTAAACCACTCTCCGTTCCACAGGGTGTCATCGGACTTATGACACGTTTCGGTATGGACGTTGTTCTGGCGCATCCGGAAGGATACGATGTAATGCCAGAGGTTGAGGAAATTGCTAAGAAAAATGCTGAGAAGTCCGGCGGTTCTTTCACAAAGACAAACAGCATGGAAGAAGCATTCAAAGATGCTGATATCGTTTATCCAAAGAGCTGGGCTCCATTTGCAGCAATGGAAAAACGTACCAATCTCTATGGTGAAGGCGACTTCGACGGAATCGATAAACTGGAGAAAGAGCTTCTTGCTCAGAACGCAGAGCACAAAGACTGGGCTTGCACAGAAGAACTTATGAAGACTACCAAGGACGGCAAAGCGCTTTACCTGCACTGTCTGCCAGCTGATATTACAGGCGTAAGCTGTGAGACCGGTGAGGTTGATGCAAGCGTATTTGACCGTTACCGTATCCCGCTTTATAAAGAAGCAAGCTTCAAACCATATGTAATTGCAGCAATGATCATGCTCTCCAAATTTGAAAACCCACAGGATATCCTGAAAAAACTGGAAGTAAAGGCTGCTCCGAGAATTATGGAATAATGCTTTTCAGGGGGGGCTGTAGGAATACAGCCCTTTTTTGTTCTCATTTTTGATGGTATTTCTTATATTATATATGTTTTTCGTATAATAAATTGTTATATTGCATATTTTTAATGATATAATTTATGAAGGTGAACTATTCAAAACCAGAGCATATTTGAAAAGTGCTTTCCGTAAAATGTACGTCTCAATTTGTGGGAGTTTTTGCTCTGTTTACTTATAATACTTTAAATCGTTTTTATTACTTTCATAAATTCTTTCTCTAGGGAGGTTTCTATGATATATAAAAGAAAACGTATCGTGGTTGCCCTTGGCGGCAACGCACTTGGAAATACACTTTCAGAACAGATGATAGCAGTAAAATCTACTGCAAAGGCGCTCTGCGACCTTATTGAGGAAGGTCACCAGGTAGTTGTGGTTCACGGAAACGGACCACAGGTAGGTATGATCAACAACGCTATGACTGCGCTTACCCACGAAGATCAGGCACAGCCAAACACTCCGCTTTCTGTCTGTGTAGCTATGAGCCAGGCTTACATTGGCTATGACCTTCAGAACGCACTCCGTGAAGAGCTTCGCAAACGTGGCTTCATGCGTACACCGGTTGTCACCGTTGTCACACAGGTTCGTGTCGATCCTGAGGATCCTGCATTTGAAAATCCAAGCAAACCAATTGGTAAATTCCTTACCAAGGAAGAAGCTGATTTCCAGGCAAAAGCCTACGGGCATGTTATGAAAGAAGATGCAGGCCGCGGCTACCGCCGTGTGGTTGCTTCTCCCAAGCCAGTGGAAATCGTAGAGCAGGATGCCATCAACAGCCTTGTAGATGCCAACAAGATCGTCATCTGCTGTGGCGGGGGTGGAATCCCCGTCACCTTAGAAAGCCACCATCTAAAAGGTGCCTCTGCTGTCATTGACAAAGACTTCGCAAGCTGTCTGCTCGCAAAGCAGCTGGATGCAGATATGCTGATCATTCTGACGGCTGTGGAAAAAGTTGCCGTTAATTTCGGCAAAGAAAATGAGGAATGGCTGGACGATCTTACGGTTTCCCAAGCCAGAAAATACATTGAAGAAGGTCAGTTTGCCGCTGGATCTATGCTGCCAAAGGTTCAGGCCTGCGTAGACTTCGCAAGCTCCGGCACCGGCCGCACAGCTATGATCACCCTGTTGGAAAAGGCCAAAGATGGTATTATGGGAAAGACGGGGACACAGATTCATTTATAAGAAGTGTTTGGGACTGATAGAGTCACCAATAATAGAAATTTGACCTCAAAGGTCACTTAGATTACTTAGCAGGGTATGGTTTACACCATACCCTTTTTATACGCCAGAGCATATTTGAAAAATCATTTATGATGTTTCTCTTCCTCTTCTTCCACCAGCCGCGATGTTTCTTCTGATGGTGCTGAAATCACGGCTGCTGCCACGATTTCGCAAGGCGGATTCTCTTTCACCGCATCTACAGCAGCTTTCACTGCCGCTACATCACCGCTTAAAAATACAGTTGCATGACCTCCGCACTTGGTATGCCAGGTACGGAATTCTACATCTGATGTTTTCAGCATCTGGTCAAGGACAACTACTGCATTGCAGCTTCCCAGAACCTCTACCAATCCTAATGCTCCATAAGACATCTTCTATTTCCTCCTGACATGTTCTATTTGTTAATGGTCATCTTAAGTGCTGTTTCCGTGTCTGCTGTGGGGGATGCAATTACCGTATGGGAAACGATTTTACCAAGGGGCTTCGCAGTCTCCAATGCCACTTCCATAGCTGCATTTACATCGGAAACACTGCCGCGCATTTTTACACAGGCTCCACTTTTCAGTCGGTTTCTCTCTACGCTCTGGATCTTTACATTTGCAGCCTTG
Organism: Blautia faecis; assembly: GCF_020554845.1. GTDB lineage: Bacteria > Bacillota > Clostridia > Lachnospirales > Lachnospiraceae > Blautia_A > Blautia_A faecis. The sequence goes on from NZ_JAJCIA010000046.1 coordinate 7,840, forward strand.
GATGCTGCATCAAGAGCAACGAAGCAGGCTACCAGGTTATCCAGTTCAAACACCCCAACTGCCATGCCATCATAGTTATCTGCCATTTTATCCTCCTTGTAAGACGGGAAAATGGGGTACTGCTCACTTTGTTCACGTAAAACGTCCCACGTAACTCTTCTTGTAAGCAGAAATAATAATACTTCTCCCGACTGCTTTCTTTTCCATTAGTATACCTTGTTTCTATCATAATTACAAGTAATTTCTAGCTGAAATCTCACATAAATTCACAAAATACAACAAAATCCCACATTTTATATTTAAATGTCGTTTCCAACTGCTTCCGTGTATAAATACTTTCATGCTTTTGCGCATTTTTCGGAAATGCCATATATAGACAATATAACTTAAAAAGAGCGTTCTTTACAATTTAACATCCATATCGGTAAGTTCCTTCACATCATTCACCTTCAAAACAGCCGTATCATCTCTATGTGCAGTTATCACAGCTTTACCACCTTTATCTCCGTTGATGGAAAGCAGGGAGTCGTAGTATTTTTTTGTAAAAATGCAAGGGTTTCCAAGTTTTCTTTCGCAGGAGACGCAGGCGATTCCTTTGCCTGATGTTTTTAGGAGGGTGATGAGCTGGCGAATTGTGGCGGTGGTGAGCCAGGGCTGGTCGGAGACGGTGAAAAGGCAAGCATCAACGTCTAAGTTGGCTTTTAAGCCGATTTTCAGGGAGGAGGAGATTCCCTCGTCAGGATGGGGATTGATGTATACGTTTACACCCAGGGATCTTGCGGCCTGCTCTATTTCTTCGTACTGGGTGACTACTGTTATTCTTTTATAGCAATCTCTCTGTTTAAATAATTCCCCCTTTATTTCACCAAGAGGTGCAATTGCTTTATTGCATTCTATATGTTCTTCTTTATAGCCTTCCTCATTCTGCTTTTCCAAATGTTCACCGCATTCCACTTTTTCAATACACTCTGTTTCTTCAAGCTGTTCTGCCACCACCATCAGCTTCTCCAGCATATGCCGGTACATGGGCTTCCCGTCAATTTCATATAAAAGTTTGTTGCTTCCAAACCGACGGCTGTTTCCAGCTGCCAGCATGATCAATGCAATCTTCATAATCTTTCTGCCTCTCTCAAACTGCCATATGCGGCTATAGTGCCTTGTTTTTCCAGATCTTCTACTATATGTTCGGCTGAAGAACAGTCAGGTAGTACGTCTGCTTTATTTAAATATACACGGTAAACTTTATGGTCTACATTTTTATACAAACCGTGAACAGAAGTTGCTATTTTTTCTATGTCTTCTGCGGTAACAGGTGCTTCCAGATTTTTTTCAAGAAAAGAGCTGGTGTATTCGGCGCGGTGGGCGGTCTCGCAGATGGGCTTACCAAGACAGTCCAAACCAATCACACTTACTACCACGTCAGCAAAATCCGGGATTACTGGTTCCCAGTCGGCTGGAACCTTCAAGGGTTTTCGTTTCGCTCCGTCTGCTTCGATCAGCATAACATCACAAAGAGGAACCAGTTTCTTCAATGCTGTTTCCTCTATGGCACACATTTTTCCAGAAGTTTCTTCAATATCGGCAACTGCTGCAAAACCGTGTTCTTTCAACATTTCCGAGACTTGCTCAAGATCAGTACTCTTTACCAGAGGCAGCATGGGATCATATGCCATATGGGTGGTTGTGGAAATAATCACTTTTTTACCCAAAGCCTGTAATTCTTCATTCAGGCGGTAAATCAGACTTGTCTTTCCACCACCACCGACTACAGCGATCACTGGGTATTTCTCTATATCAAGTTTTAATAAGTCCAGAAAATAACCGTATCTTTTCATCCTGACCTCCTTCACGCCAATTATTTTCATGCAATGATTCATTGCCTGACTTCGTAACCATAAAAAACAATTCTATAAAAAGTACATAGGCTTCATAACATTTCCCAAGCGAAAACATGTTAATAAATGCAATGCGACCAAATAGAATCTAGAGCATGTTTGAAAAATCATTCCCGCAATCTGCACGTCCCACTTTGTGGGACGCACATCTTGCAGAAAGCCTTTTTAAAACACGCTCTAGTCTGGCAATACACCCTCACTGAGCAAAATCTCCACCACACTTCCAGCAATACATCTGGCCTTATCCGAAATGGTAAAACAGTTCTTCTTCTCTTCTTTTCTGGGGTCGATATCGGCGATTTTCATTCCAACAGGAACATTGTAGCCTTCCTTTATAATTCCCCTTAATACGCCTGTTATAGAGGCTTCTACAGGGGTTTCTCCCACGTAGGCGAGAATCTGTCCTTTCTCTACAATATCGGCAATATGGACCATATTATGGATTCTGCCGGTCCCCGGGGAGTGGATCACACGTTCTTTGCTGACACCGCCTACCATTCCGGGGACACCCGTATTTGGAATAGCCGGGCCCTCAGTGATGATTCTGGCAAGATCGTGACCTCGCATGGTTTCCACAACGTAATCCACGTCTTCCCCGGCAAAAAAGCCTGGTCCCAGACCAATGGTAAGGGGTGCCATATTTCTTGAAGTTCCAAGATTTCTCTTTGCAAGAATTGCATCTACCAGAGCAGCTATCTTGCCCTGCGCAGAAACTTCAATAATACAATTACCTGCCGGATCGACCATAAGTGGAATTTCTCCTGCTTGCCAGACTTGCTCACATTCTTCCAGAGAATCTATTCTTCTGCAAAGAATCCCTTCTACTGCTGCTGTCCCATCATACACAGCTTCGCAAAATGCAACTTTTCTGCGGATCGCACTTGGTTTTTCACATTCTAAGATCAGTACACGATAGCCACAGCGATGCAGCCTGTGGATCACGCCGCTTGCCAGGTCTCCGCCGCCGCGGACTATTACATATTTGTCACTCATACTTTTTTCCTGCCCATTTTTAATATTTTAGAAAAGGCGGGGAAGTCCCCGCCCTCTGATGTTTTGTGTTATAACAATATTGATACATATTAATCATTTTTCATTTAATTCAATCAATTCTATAACAATATCGTTTTGTAATTAATATTATAACACTTTTTCCATTTACAGTATAGTATAAAATACACTTTTAATATAGAACCCGCGAACAGGTTACTGTTCGCTCCGTTCACAATAACGCGCTTCGCGTTGCACAGAAAGACGAACCTTCTTGTGACAAGAACAAGAAGTAGCGTTTGCTGCGCAAACTTAATTCTCGGTTTTTCCGTGAACTTTGTTCACGCAAAACACCTCGCGGAACGTTACCAGTGAACAGTAGCACTTAAATTATTTACCCTCAGCTGCCATATTCTCCTTATTCACCTTTTCCACTGCATTCACAATATTCTCATACCCTGTACAGCGACAAAGGTTTCCTGCCATATGCTTGCGGATGGCATCTCTCGTAAGCTTCTCGCCCCGCTCAAGAAGCACTGTGGCAGACATAACAAAGCCTGGTGTGCAGAATCCGCACTGGATGGCTCCTTCCTCAATAAAAGCTTCCTGAATCCTGGTAAGTTCGCCGTTTTTCTCAAGGCCTTCCAGGGTGCGGATATTCTTTCCTTCCGCCCAGACTGCCAGATAAATACAGGAGTCAATGGTCTCGCCGTCAATGATCACAGTGCAGGCACCGCATTCACCTACTTCACAGCCTTTCTTCACAGAGGTAAGCCCAAGGTGATTTCGCAGCATGTCAAGAAGAGATTCTCTCACGTCCACATACTCAGCTACCTCTTTTCCATTTACAGTACACTGTACCAGCCGCATATCCTTTTTCATGACTGCTCACCTCCTGTTACATTCTCAGCATCAGATGAAGGATAAATTTTTCCATTTGCACTTATATTTTCGCCTGAAGTTGTCCGGACATCCGGCACTACAACTCCCGTCACCATTCCCCTGCGAACACTCTCCTTCAACGCGCGCTTCGCGATTTCTCCGCCAATCTGCAGTCGGAACGCCTTAGAAGCACGCCAGGAATCTCTGGGATTGATTTCTTCCCTTACCAGCTCTTCTACCTTCTGATACAGCTCTTCGCCAATTTCCATCCCCCTCAGCGCCTCTTCCGTCTTCGCACACCGATACGGCACGGGTGCAGCTACACCAAAGGTGATCCTTACATCCTCCAGAACCTTTTTCAGAGGATCGATTCTGCTGACTACACTACAGCTCAGGGTCGCAATATCCATTGCATTTCGCATGGAATACTTAATATAAAATCCATGATATCTCTGATAATCCTTCCCAGGGATCACAATGTGGGTGAGCACATCTCCCTGATGCAGATCCACCTTACCAGGTCCCAGATAAAAATCCCTGATGGGAACCATCCGTCCACCAGTTCCATCTGCGATCCGCAGCATGGCATTCAGCGAAAAAAGTGTAGGTGCACTGTCCGCACTGACCGCACCATTGCAGACATTTCCGCCAATAGTCCCAATATTACGGACCTGTGGTCCGCCAACCTGATCTACTGCTTCCCCCAGAATCGGAATCAGCTTCTGAATCACCGGATCATTCGTCACATGGGAAAAAGTAGTTCCTGCACCAATATAAATATCACCAGACTCCATCAGCCGGACTCCCTTGATTTCCTTAATATCACGAATGCTCACTAAAGATGTACCGGCCATTTTGCCCTCACGGATCTTGATCAGCACATCACTTCCCCCGGAAATCACCCTTGCATCCGGATGCTCCTTCAGAAGAGTTACCGCTTCCTTAATGGTCTCTGCATTAAAATAATTTTCAATATCGTACATTCCTCATGCCCCCTTTCTCAGATCAGTCCGGTCTTTGTAAAACCGTCTATCAGTCTTTGCGGTGTCAGAGGAATCTCGGAAAAGCCGATGCCAGTTGCATGAAGCACAGCATTCCGGATGGCCGGTGCACTTGGAATTGCAGGAGGCTCGCCTAGGGCTTTATTTCCATATGGTCCCATTGGATCGTTCAGTTCTACAAACTCAGCAGTCAGATCCGGAGTATCCATCATTGTCATCATTTTATAATCCAGCAAAGTCCCATTTAATGGTCTTCCTGTTTTCTCATCGATAAGAAGCTGCTCAGAAACTCCATAACCGATTCCCATGAACATACCGCCATGAACCTGCATTGCTGCAAGCTGCGGATTCAAAAGGGTTCCACTGTCATGAACATTCACAATATCCAGAACCTTGATCTTGCCAAGTTTCATATCTACTTCTACTTCCGCAAAACAACAGCCGCTGGCAACTGTATTCTTCTTCACCTGTCTGGAAACCTCTGCTGTAAGGACAGAAGAATTACTCAGGCTGTAATAGCTCTCCATAGCCAGATCCTCAAGGGAAATCGCAGGCTTGCCATCTGCCAGAATATAACCATCCTCCAGTTCCAGCCGATCCACATTGCCTGGAACCAGTGTTCTGGCATATTCTAAAATCTTCTGCTTCAGCTGCTGCGCACATTCCTTCACAGCTGTACCGGTGACGAAGGACTGTCTGGAAGCATAGGCACCTGTATCAAAAGGCGTTACATCTGTATCCTGCTGGGTTACAATATGCACCCTGGAAATATCCATATGTAAGGTCTCTGCTGCCATCTGGGAAAATACAGTATCCGCGCCCTGTCCAATCTCTGTAGCACCAACCTGCAGCTGTACACTTCCATCCTGATTCAGAGACAGCCTTGCACCTGCAATCTCCAGAGAAATTGGCCATACACCAGTCTTATAGGAAAACAGTGCCATACCAACTCCACGCCGGATATCGCCAGTCTGGTTCTGATATGCTTTCCGTTTCTCATCCCAGTGAATATACTCTGCTCCTTTTTCCAGGCACTCAAAAATACCGTTGGTATTCGCTGCGATTGGCTTCAGATAGGCATCTTCATAATAGCCATGGATCAGATTTTTTCTGCGGAATTCCAGCGGATCCATACCGATTTCATAAGCAATATCATCCATAAAGCTCTCTGTGGCAAAGCAAACCTGAGGAATTCCATATCCTCTCATCGCCCCTGCTGTAGGACAGTTGGTATAGACAGTATAAGCTTCTCCTCGGATATTTGGGCATGCATACTGAAGTCTGCTGGCCGTCAGACCATTGGCTGCTATGGCATGTCCGTGGGATGCATAAGCTCCCTGATTGGAATAGGTAGTCATCTCTTTTGCAAGAAGATGTCCTTCTTCATCTACGCCTGCTTCCATGTCATATTCGATGGAGTGACGGGTTCTGGTATTGGTAAAGGTCTCCTCACGTGTAAGCTCAATCTTCACGGGACGACCGCCCACCTGCATGGTGAGAAATGCATTCAGAGGTTCATAAAGCACCTCCTGCTTGTTTCCGAAGCCACCGCCTACATAAGGCTTGATCACACGTACCTGCCCCCAGGGGATTCCAAGTGCCTGGCCAACAATACGGCGTACAATATGTGGAATCTGTGTGGAAGAAACCACCACGACCCTGCCCTTTTCCATATAAGCATAAGAAATATTATTCTCAATATGGCAGTGCTGGACAATAGGTGTCTTATAGCTTCTTTTCAGCTTCACGGCAGCCTTCTCCATTGCGCTGTCTACGTCTCCGATTGCAAAGCTGGATCTTGCCAGAATATTATCCTTCTTGTCAAGATGAATGGGATGCTCCGTTCCACGCATGGAAATCTTCGGGCTCACAACCACCGGATATTCTTCATATTCTACTTTGATCAGCTTCAATGCTCTGGAAGCTGTCACTTCGTCCTCAGCTACTACAGCTGCTATATCATCGCCATAATACCGTACCCGTCCGGTGAGCAGATTACGGTCTGCCACATCCTGATGAGCAAGCTCCACGGACCAGGGATGTCCTGGGGTGGGATAACAATGATTCGGTACGTCCTTAAAGGTAACTACCTTTACTACGCCGTCCAGAGCCTCTGCTTCGCTGGTATCAATGGATTTTACCACACCGTTTCCGATCTTTGCATGATAAACCCTGGCTACCAGACACTTATCCAGGATCAGGTCATCTGTAAATTTCGCACGTCCTGTCACTTTCTCATAAGCGTCTACTCTTGGAACACTCTTTCCAATCATATGCTTCACCTTCTTTATATTTTTTGCAACGGATGCCTCCAATCCGCCCTTTACCCCCTCATAAGGGAATGGCCGACGCCGTTCAAAAAACAAGTTTACGGTTCTTCTTTGAACTGATCGTCGGCCCCTTATGCTTCTTCTCTTTCCGTCTCAACCTAAAAAATATTGTACAAAATATTCTTTCAATGCAAAATTATTGTATCATATTTCACCGGTGTTTTGCAATAATTTTATGAATAATTTAGCTGTTTTATCTGTATAATTTTGAAATTTCTGTAAATTCGAAGTTCTATCAATCTGGAGCATGTTTGGAAAATCATTCCCGCAATTTTCCCTCCCAGCCTTGCGGTATATTTCACCATTGAATATTACATAACTGCCATAATCGCTTCTCTAATTTTTTGCCGTATAAATCCCCCGCAGATCGTAAATCGCATGTCTTGGACACTTCACTGCGCACATTCCACAGCTCAGGCAGACAGACTCTTCTATCACTGCACAGTTATCTGTAACCCGGATTGCCCCGGCCGTACAGGTCTTCTCACAGATTCCACAGCCGATACAGCTGACTTCACACTGTTTCTTTGCTTCTGCCCCTTTACTCTTATTTGAGCATTTTACTACGATCCAATTGGCACATTCATGGACATGAATGATCTTCTGTGGACATACCTTCCCACATGCCCCGCAGCCAATGCATTTTTCTTCATCTATTTCCGCCACTCCATACTCATTCAGGGAAATAGCGCCAAATTTACATTTCTCCACACAGGCTCCACAGCCAATACATCCATCTTTGCATCCATTGTCCCCTGCTGTAACCCTGCACCCCCCATTACATGCCACAACAGCTGACCGATACGGAAATTTCTTCTTTACTGCCATCTCTCATCCCTTCCTTTCATATGGTGTTTCACTAAGAGGAAGGCTGTAACGCCTTACACCATCTCTTCGGAAATAGGCATCTGCTATTGCGGGTGCGGTAGGAATGGATGTAATTTCTCCAATACCAATAGCACCGCAGGCAACCTTAAGACCTGGCTTGTCGATAACAATGGCATCGATCTTCGGAATCTCATGTGCGCGGAAAAGACCTAAAGAACCATACTTGGAAATAGGTTTACAGTTCTCATCAATGGGATATTTTTCCCGCAGGGCAAATCCTATGGACATTACCACACCACCCTCGATCTGCCCCTCACAGGACAAAGGATTTACCGCTTTTCCCACATCATGAGCAGCAACTATCTCTTCTATCTTGCCTGTCTTGGAATCCAAAATACAAACCTGGGTAGCATATCCATAAGCAACATGGGAAACCGGATTGGGCACATTTGCACCAAGAGGATCGGTCTTCGCAAGATATTCTGCATAATAAACCTTACCGATCATATCTTCTACGCTTAATCCTGCTTTTTTATCCTCCATCAATTTCTCACAGGCTCTCCTGCAGGCCTCACCGGTGATCAATGTCTGTCTGGAACCGGATGTAGTTCCGGAATCTGGTGAAATCCAGGTATTGCTGCGCTCGTAAATGATATCCTCTCTTTTTATATCTGTATTACTTACGATCATCTGGGTCAGTACTGTGCCAAGCCCTTGTCCAATGCAGGAAGCTCCTGAGTAGATGTGAAGCTTCTTATCCTCTTCATAAATCAGTTTCACGCGGCCAGTGTCTGGAATTCCAACACCAACCCCTGCATTCTTCATGGCGCAGCCAATGCCCACCGCTTTTCCTGCTGCCAACGCAGCTTCATATTTCGGCTGTACCGCTTCTAAGGTCTCCACAAGACCTGTAGAATCGTCAACAATCTGACCATTCGGAAGTGTCTCCCAGGGCCGGATCGCATTGCGGTAACGAATTTCCCAGGGAGTGATTCCCACCTTATCTGCCATCATATTCAAAAGTGTCTCTGTAGCAAAACAGGTCTGGGTAACTCCGAATCCGCGAAATGCTCCTGCCGGCGGATTATTGGTATAGTAAGCTGTTCCCTCAATTTCAAAGTTTTCGTAGTGATAAGGACCTGCTGCATGGGTACATGCGCGCTCCAGAACCGGACCGCCAAGAGATGCGAATGCACCTGTATCCGCGGCAACCTTTGCCTTTACTCCCATGATATTTCCATTTTCATCACAGCCCATGGTCATATCCATATAAAAAGGATGGCGCTTAGGATGGACCAGCAGGGATTCTGCTCTTGTAAGCTTCATCTTAACCGGTTTCTTCGTTACATAAGTAAGAAGCGCGCTTAAATGCTGCACAGTCATGTCTTCCTTACCGCCAAATCCGCCGCCTACCAGCGCATTTTGTACCTTTACTTTGTCTGTACCAAGAACTAAGCTGCATTCGTGCAGAGTCTGATGTGCTGACTGGTCTGTGGAATATACAAAAACATCTCCGTCTTCATCATAAAAAGACACAGCACATTCCGGTTCCAGAAATGCGTGTTCCGTCCATGGTGTCTCAAAATGATGGGAAATCACATATTTGGAATTTTTTATAGCCTCTGCTGCATTTCCCCGGCTGATATGTTTATATGCACAGATATTGTTCTCTTCCTCATCAAATACCTTTGGTGCATCTGGTTTCGCTGCCTCTTCAATCGTATGAATGTGAGGAAGCACCTTATACTCAACCTGGATCAGCTTCGCTGCCTTATCCGCAGTCTCTTTATCCCGGGCTGCCACAAGTGCAATGGCATCTCCCAGATAATGGGTAATCCCTCCTATGGGAATCAGGGTATACTGATCATGCTTTAAATGTCCGATTTTATTCTCTCCTGGAATGTCTTCTGCCGTAACAACCGCCTCTACCCCAGGAAGTGCCAGCGCCTTCGTCTTATCAATGGAAAGCACTCTTGCACGCGGATATTTACTTCTCAGAGCTGATCCATAAAGCATACCATCCAGATAAAAATCGTCTGGATATTTTCCGGTACCAAGAACCTTTTCCCCAACATCAATTCTTGCTACGCGGGAGCCAATATGCCAGTCGTTGTTAATTTCTTCCGGAAGTGTCCCCTCCTGCATAACTTTAGCCGCGATCCGTACTGCATCTATAATTTTTACATATCCGGTACAACGGCAATAATTGTTACGCAAGGCATATTTGATTTCTTCATCAGTGGGCTCTTTATTCACATCCAGAAGAGCTTTCGTGCACATTACCATGCCAGGAATGCAAAAGCCGCACTGTACAGCACCAGCCTTTCCGTATGCATACGTATATACCTTTTCTTCCCACTCTGTCAGACCTTCTACTGTAATGATATTTCTGCCATCCAGCAGATCTGTATCCGGCACACAGGCCTTACAGGTTCTGCCATCGATAATCACTGTACAGGCTCCACAAGCACCCTCACTACAGCCATCTTTTACAGAAGTCAGATGTAACTCATCACGGAGAAATCTGAGCAGCTTTTGATTTTTTTTCGTCTCTACCCTCTGGCCATTGACTGTAAATACTGCCATGTTGGACTCTCCTTTCTACTACCCCATGAAAGTCAGATGCTTTTAACTGCGCTCCTAAACTTTCACAGTGAACTATGAGAAACACATTCTGAAGGTTTCCCAAATTATCGCAGCAGTCACCAAGATCTTATGCATGAACATACTTCGGCTCGCTGCCTGTCAAAATATAGACACTGTCCACAGCCCTTAAAAAGCTGTGGACAGTATTTTCTATTACTTTATTTAGTTATCAGATATCCGTAATCATCGATCACTGCACAGATCAGCTTCTTCAAACCGTCATACAATTTGTCTGCCGGATCGTCTGCCTTGCAGTCTGTGATCTGGCCTACAAATCTCACCTTACAGGTCTTATTCTCTTTATCCAGAACAACAAAACCATCGTTCTTACTGTCTGCCATGTCTTTCTCATTTGCAAACAGAGTAAATTTATCCTTGTATGGTGCACTTGCGTATGGGCAGAAGCTCTTACAGTTGCCGCACTCATTACACATATAATCTACGTGGATCACCTGATTCATAGCCATTCCAGGAACCTTGATGGAAATATTGGCACGGTTCGGACACACATCTACACAGTTCTCACAGACTTTGTTACAGGTAAGACATCTCTCTTCCTCTGTCTTTGCCTCTTTGCTGTGCTTCAAGATACCTTTCTTTTCGAAACAGTCTTTCACATCACCTGTCACAGCTGCATCTCTGGTAATCTCTTTGCCAAGAATATCTTTCACTGCCAGCTGTGCATCCCGGATTCCCTCTACGATGGTTGCTGCGCCTCTGGCGCCGTCTCCGGCAACATAGACACCACTCACGCTGGTTTCAAGAGTCTTATCGTTGACCTTTGCTTTTCCTCTTTCATCTACTGCGATCTGGTTGGCAGTGTAGAAATCGGTATCAATCTTTTCTCCAACAGCTACGATCACGGTGTCAGCCGGAACCTCTACCACATCTGCAGTCTCGGTTACACCTGCACGTCCGGAAGCATCCATCTGGCCAAGCTTCATCTTCTTGCAGAGCAGTCTGCCGCCATCAAGACTTACAGGAGAAAGAAGTTCCTTAAACTCAACGCCCTCCTCCAGAACTTCCAGAAGCTCATCCTCTGCAGCTGGCATATAGCGTTTGGTTCTTCTGTATACAAGATAAACATGCTCTACGCCTTCTGTGCGTTTCGCAGCTCTTGCAGTGTCCATAGCAGTGTTTCCGCCGCCGATTACAACTACATTTTTGCCAATATTCAGCTTACCATCATTTGCCTTGAAATCACGAAGGAACTTCAGAGCGTTAACGGTCTCACCTTTTTCCAGTTTCAAAGTGCCAGGCTTGCCAGCTCCGATTGCCAGGATCACAGCATCATAACCCTGTGCTTTCAGATCTGCCACAGAAGTGATCTCTGTATTTGTGCGGATCTCTACACCCATCTTCTGGATGAAAGAAATATCTTTGTCAATAGCAGCGTCACCAATACGGAATCCAGGTATCACGTAACGGATCACGCCGCCAGCTTTCTCTTCTTTTTCAAAAATGGTAACTGCTGCGCCCTCTCTTGCAAGGAAGTAAGCAGCTGCAATACCAGCAGGACCGCCACCAACTACGGCGACCTTCTTACCGTTTGGCTCGCCGGCCTTGATCTCACCGATCAGCTGCTCATAGCCATGCTCTGCTGCTGTCAGCTTGGTGCCACGGATATTTACGGATTCTTCGTAGAAATTACGGGTACATTTGGTCATACAGTTGTGTGCACATAAGGTGCCTGTAATAAATGGCAGGGCATTTTTCTCAAGGATCACTTCAAGTGCTTCTTTATATTTCCCCTCACCAGTCAGTGCTACATACTGTGGAATATCCTGATGGATTGGACAACCTTCAGAACATGGTGCATAGAAGCAGTCCAGAAGAGGAACTTCTTTTGTGCTCTTTCTGTTCGGAACCGGCTTAATGTTCTTCACATGATGCCCATCAGTAATAGCATCTGCTGCCAGCTTCTTCAGTGCATCCACATCGATTCCTTCCCATTTTTTCGGACAGATTCCTTCTACCTTATCTACTACCTGGGTAAATCTCTGGTAGCCGCCTGTCTTCAAAAGGGTGGTAGCCATAGTTACAGGCCAGATACCGCATCCCACAATTTTGTCAATATTGTAATAATCTGCACCTCCGGAATAGGAAATTCGAAGTTTTCCTGCGAATTCAGCAGAAAGTTTGGCTGCAAGGGAAATGGACAGCGGGAACAAAGCTTTACCGGACATGTACATTTCTTCACTTGGAAGCTCATTTCGTGTAACGTCAACCGGGAAAGTATTGGTAATCTTTACACCAAATTCCAGGCCCAGTCCTTCGGATAATTTCATCAGCCGTGTAAGCATGGGGACTGCATCCTCATACTGCAAGTCGTCTCTGAAATGGAAATCGCCGAATACCATATAATCATATCCCATCTCATCCATGGTCTTTCTTGCAAAATCATAGCCAAGAAGGGTCGGATTGCATTTTACAAAGGTATTCAGATGTTTCTCTGTAAGCAGATAATTTGCAATGCTCTCAATCTCCTGTGGAGGACATCCATGCAGTGTGGAGATCGTAGCAGAATTACAGACATTGGACGGGATTGCTTCGATGTCTTCTCTGGTAAAATTCTGGAACTTGTCAGCATTGTCCAAAAGCCATTTTCTGCATTCCTGGAAAATAACAGTGTCCTTTGCTTCCATCATTCCGTCAATAAAGGTATTGACCTTGTCTCCCTTAATTCCTGCAAGATCATATCCTACGGAAATATTAAACTGGAACCCATCCTGTGCACCCAGGCCGAATTCTTTTGCGATCACATGAAGGATAAACCATGCCTTGATGTACTCGCCCATCGCGTCCGGAACAGTCAGCTCAGTTGACCATTCGCAGTTATATCCCTCATCATCTGCAAGAATACAAGGTTTATTCACGCATGCAGAAAGCTCTGCGCCATCCATCTTCTGAACTGTCTTCAGCTCAAAGAAACGGGCTCCTGCATAATAAGAAGCAATGATATTCTGTGCCAGCTGGGTGTGGGGACCTGCTGCCGGTCCCACTGGTGTCTCCAGATTTCTGGTAAAAATAGTCATATCATTCTTCGGATCTGCTGTGTATGGGCGATGTACCCCAAATACAGTGTCCTGCCCTTTTTTCTCCTGAAGGACCCAGTCCATCAGCTGCCCGAAAGGCATACATGTCATAATATCGCTCATATTTATTTTCCTCCGTTAATATCGTCAGCCAGTTCCTGTGCAGACTGACGGCAGTCAGCCATAACCTTATCTACGTCACAAACCAGCACTTCCCTGTCTTTCATAAGAACCTTGCCGTTACATACAGTAGTCACAACGTCATGTCCTGTAGTTCCAAACAGAAGATGTCCGTTTACATTGTCTGCTCTCATAGGTGTAAGCGGGTTGTAATCCATTACGATCACATCGGCAGCTGCCCCCTCTTTCAGAACACCAAGTGGTTTCTTAAAGTAGCGGTTGGCAATAATTGCATTGTTCTCAAAGAGCATCTTTGGAACCTCACCCCATGCAGCATTTGGATCGCAGAGATGATGCTTATGAAGGATATTAGCAACCTTCCAGGATTCCAGCATATCGTGGGTGTATCCATCAGTTCCAAGTCCTGTAACGATTCCCTTATGTACCAATTCCATGGTAGGCGGACATCCACAGGCATTTCCCATATTGGATTCCGGATTGTGGACAACCATAGTGTTAGTCTCTTTAATTAAATCCATCTCATGCTCGTTAATATAAATACAATGTCCAAGAAGCGTCTTCGGCCCAAGAATATTCCAGTCGTAAAGTCTGTCTACAATTCGTTTGCTGTGCTCCTTCAGACACTGATGAAGGTCATAGATACCCTCTGCAACATGAATATGATAGCCAACACCGTCTGGTTTCAGTTCGTTACACAATTCCATGGTCTCATCGGAAATAGTGAAAGATGCATGCATACCCATCATAGCAGCGATCATGTCGCTGTCATCTGCAAGTGCGTGTTTGATAAAGTTCACATTCTCCATTACAGATTCTCTGGACTTGTCCATGCCGTCACGGTCGGAAATTTCATAGCAAAGGCAGGTACGGACACCAAGCTCCTTAGCTGCTGATTCAATAGCACTGAGGGAACCGGTAATATGTCCAAAGCTTGCGTGGTGATCAAATACAGTCGTTACACCATTCCGGATACTGTCGATGTAAGTAGCCATCGCAGAAAGTCTGGTCTGCTCCAGGGTAAGATGACGGTCAATGGTCCACCACTGTCCATCCAGAATATCCAGAAAGCCCTTGGGATTATATCCTTTAATACTCAGACCTCTGGCAAAAGAGCTGTAGATATGCTCATGGGTATTGATAAATGCAGGCATGATAACTCCGCCTCTGGCATCTACAAATTCTCCATCCGGATATGCCTTCTTCACCTCATCTGTAGTCCCCACCATAACTATGGTGTTACCATCCATTGCAACTGCACCGTTCTCTATAAATGCCTTGGATGCGTCCCGTGTGATCATTCTTCCATTACCAATAATAAGCATATGGCATCCTCCTTTACTTGTTAAAATTGTTGAATCAAATAGCACAATTCAACATTTTTTAGGATATTTTATACAGATAATGTAACACATTCCCATATAAATTTCAATAGGAAATCTAAATATATTTTTGGCTTTCTCAAAATTTTTGTTTAAACAAACTAACTGATCACAACCAAAACAGGCTCTAGGGCATGTTTGAAAAATGCTTTCTACAAGCTGTACGTCACAATTCGAGGGAGATTTTGCCCGCAGTCTGCATAAACATGAAAACAAGGCAGTCTGTCAATTAAACAAACTGCCTTGTTCTCTCTATTAATGGATTTTTCAAACAAGCTCTATTCCATAGCTGATTTTCCATCTACATTATTCGTATATGTATCTTTATAACTCCCGGATCACATGCAAAAATTTCCGGCCCTTTTTCCATAATTCAGGATCAATTTCCACCTCATAGCCTTTGCCATTCTGCACATGCCAGTCATAAAAAGAGCGGTCTTCGTCTGCATATTCTTCCATAACATTCATGATCGTACCGCCATGTACCACAAGTGCTGCCAAAGAAATCCCATTACGGAGACAACCATTTACAGCTTTCTGGAAGCCGGTCACATTGCGTCTTTTAAATTCCTCTCTGCTCTCTCCTCCCGGAAATGGCAGAAGTCCGCCAGAATCGATCCAGGACTGGTAATGTTCATTTCCGTCTAGTTCCTGATAATTTTTATTTTCAAATTCTCCAAAATCACATTCTGCAAGCTCATCAATAATATTCAGCTTTTTTCCGGGAAAAAGGATTCCTGCTGTCTGGGTACAGCGGATCATAGGACTTGCATAAACTGCCTGTACCTCCGGATAAGCAAGCTGCGCCAGCATATTCCCAGCCTCCGGACAAAGAGGCTCATCCGTCCTTTTTCCTATATATCTTTTTAACTTATTTCCCTGGGTTTCCCCATGACGAACCAGAATAAGTTTAAGCATTTTTGATCACCGTCCCAATTCCACATACTACACGTATTACCTTTTTGCTTTTTGATGCAAGATCCGTACAGACTCTTCCCACTGCTTCCCGGTACTTCCGGTCAAAAGCATCCATTGGGACAACGCCGTATCCCACTTCCTGGCTTACCAGAATGATATCCGGATTTTTCTCCCATAATTCTTCTGCCAGTCTGGTCAGATCTTTGTCTGCTTTTAATTCTTTTTTGATATACTCCTGAAAATCAAGGACGCCTTCTGCATTCATAAGCTCTTCTTTTTCCAGATCAGCTCCATTTTTCCAGCAGATATCAGGATGATGTTCTTTTGCATAGGTGCTCTTTCCCTGAAAAGCACCTCCGATGATCATTTCCATTGTTACAATTCCTCCCTTTTTTCCCAGTTCCCGGAGCGTGTCTGTAAAAGGCTTTCTGCAAGATGTACGTCACAATTTGTGGGAAATTTTGCCCGGATGAGGGCGCATAGCAGGCTACGACAACCGAATTCGGGCAAAATATACCGCAAAGTGGGGCGTGCAAATTGCGGGAATGATTTTTCAGACATGTCTAGATAAATACAGAAACAACAGCCAGTACAACAGCCATTCCTACCTCACAAAGGCACAGAAAATAGCCTGCCAGGTCACCTGTGATCCCGCCAAAATATTTCATTGCTTTATAATGATAATAAAGGAAAACAAGTACTGCAGTTCCAAATGCCAGAATGCCCATCACAGGCTGGATGCATATCATCACCGCCAGAAGGATTCCCAGATAAACGATCAGCACATTCCGCACGATCATATCTTCTGCTTTTCTGGAAAATTCTGCTACAGTTCCATCTTTACGTGCCTTTGGAAACATCATGACACTGATTCCGGAAAAACATCTGGAAACCATAAATCCGAGAGCCATGATCAAAAGTGCCCGCCTGTCCGTCCACAACTGGCTGTAAGCTCCATACCATATCAGAAAAAAAGCACAGGCTGTAATAACCGCAAATGCACCGGCATGGGAATCTTTCAGAATTTCAAGACGTCTCTCCCTTTCCTGCCAGGAGCTTAATGCATCCGAAGTATCCAGAAGACCATCTACATGGATTCCACCTGTCACCACTACCGGAACCAGTACAAGAACTGCTGAGACAAAAGACGGATTAAATCCAAATTTTCCCCCTGCCCATCCTACCAGATAAGAAAGCGCTCCAATTACCAGGCCGATAAAAGGAAAAAAACAGAATGTATATTTCATATTCTCCTTGTTCCAGTCTGCCATTGGCATAGGGATTTTTGAATACATGGCAAATGCCACTTTAAAATTATTCCACAGCATTTTCAATGATTTTTCCTCCTTTATGCCAGATTGGAATCCCATATACTACTTCAACCACCTCATCAGCCATTTTTCCAATGTTTTGATTGATTATCCCCAGATATTCCTGATAGCGGATGGTATCGCCCTCATAACTGGCTGCTTCGGAAAAAATCTCATTGGTGACAATTACCAGATGACGTACCTGGCTTCTCAACTTTTTTATGCCTTCCAAAACGGCTTCCACAGTTTTTTCACCAGCCCCTTTTTCCTCAAACATCTCATTAGCGGCAAGATTGGACATACATTCCAGAAGAACCACAGCATTTTCCGGGAAATCCAGATTCTTCAATCCGGTATAACATTCAACTGTCTCGAATCCTTTTCCTGCACGCATTTTCTGATGACGTGCCACACGCTTATGACTTTCCTCGTCATATGGATGCATGGTTGCAATATAGATTCTTTTTGCCGGTCCAAAAGATACTATTTTATCTTCTGCAAAAGCAGATTTTCCGCTTCCGCTTCCTCCGGTCACAACTGTCATCATATTAATTCAGCTCCTCGTACTGATCCACGTGAATATCATCAAATGTACTTAATGTATTGTAAAGAGTAGCTCCCATATCAAGAAACGGACAAAGGGCAATGGCTCCAGTGCCTTCCCCAAGACACATGTCAGCATGAAGCACAGCTTCTTTTCCAAGCTCATCCAGAACAAGATGTGCTGCCGGTTCTTTGGACACATGACTGGCAATCATATAATCCGCTGCCTCCGGGCAAAGTCTGGCTGCTACAAGAGCGGCAACTCCGGAAATAAAACCATCAATAAGAACCGGAATCTGTAATGCAGCTCCGCCAAGATACACACCTGCCATTCCTGCGATATCAAGGCCTCCAACTTTTGCAAGCACGTCTATGGAATCTTTTGCATCCGGCTTGTTTAAATCAATGGCTTTCTTGATTGCCTGAATCTTGCGGGTAAGTCCATCGCTGGAAAGTCCTGCGCCACGGCCAGTCATGGTTTCCACTGGTTGCCCCAGAAGCACAGATGCAACTGCACTGCTGGTTGTGGTATTTCCAATTCCCATCTCACCAGTTGCAAAGAGACGATACCCCTGAGCCTTCAACTCTTCTGCCATAGCAATTCCTGCTTCAATTCCTTTTATGGCTTCTTCTCTTGCCATAGCAGGACCTTTCGTCATATTGTGGGTTCCATACATAACTTTCAGATCTGTACGTGCTGTGGTGTCTCTTACCATTCCCACATCCACTGGCTTTACATCCACTCCACACTGGTGACACATTACACAAGCGGTAGTGGTTTCTTTTACAAAATTATCTGCTACAATTGCAGTAACTTCCTGTCCTGTCTGGGTAACCCCCTCTTCTACCACGCCGTTGTCTGCACACATGGCAACAAGAGCTTTTTTTCCAAGATCCACTTTCTCTTCCCCTGTAATTCCAACGATCTGCGTAATCAGATCTTCCATTTTTCCAAGGGAATGGAGAGGCTTGGCAATGCTGTCCCATCGCATTCTGGCTGCTTTCATTTTTTCCTCATTCAAAGGCTTTATCTGTTTAAGTGTTTCTTCTAATGTCATGATTTCCTCCCGCTGGTAAATACCAGGAATTTACTGAATATGTAATTTAATGCCAGAACTACAAACTGGGTGATAAATTTGCCGGCCATATCATTCATGTGTATGATCTCTGCAAAGAACCATACGCCTGCTACTTCAATCACCATTGTTACACCTCTCGCTCCGACAAATTTGCAGAATGGACGAATATGGGCTTTCAAAGTCTCGCATTTGTCCTGAAAAACAAATTTAGAATTTACCACATAAGCAAAAAGAATTGCCAGAATAATCGAGATCACATTTGCAAGATCTCTTTGAACTCCTGCCTGACGCATAAGAAAAAAGCTCACCAAATTTACCAGTGTAGTACATCCTCCAAAAAACACATAACGTACCACATCACTGGCATACAGTTTCTTAATGAGAGCGGTCATGGTTTACCTCCTGATAGACATCCTCTTTTCCACGAAGAATCTGAGAAATGATATAGCGTGGACGCCGTTTTACTTCTTCGTATATTTTTGCAATGTAATAGCCAATGATTCCAAGACTGAGCATAATAGCGCTTCCAATAAGCAGAAGAACGATAAGGGTAGTTGTATATCCTTCTACCGCTCTGCCGGCCAAAAATTGTACCAGCGAATAAATAATCAAAATCAGGGAGCATCCAAAGCATGCCCCTCCTACGACTGTTACAAATTGCAGCGGTGCTGTAGTAAAAGCCACAATATTGGTAAAAGCGTATTTTATCAAGGACCAGGTAGACCACTTAGACTGTCCAGCTTCTCTGTCCCGAACCTCAAATTCCACATAAGTGGTCTTAAATCCCACCCAGGATGAGGTCGCACGGAAAAACATATTTCGTTCTGGCATAGAAAGAATGCTATTCACTGCTTTCCTGTCCATCATCTTGAAATCCGAAGCATTCTGCATATTCACACCTGTAGCCTTGGACATGATTCCATAGAAAAAGCCAGCGCTCTCTTTATGAAGCAGACTTTCCGTTCCTCTTGATTTCTTTACGCCTTCGATTACTTCCCATCCCTGCTCCCAGAGATGGTACATGGAAATCAAAGTTTCCGGCGGGTGCTGCAGGTCACAATCCATAACTGCCACCACATCTCCTGTAGCCTGGGCCATTCCTGCATATACTGCTGCTTCTTTTCCGAAATTTCTGGAAAAATGAACGCCAAGAACATTTCCATCTTTTTCTCCGGCTTTGGTGATTTCTTCCCAGGTTTTGTCTTTTGAGCCATCGTCAACAACAACTAGTTCGTAGAAAATGCCGGCTTCTGCTAATACTTCATGAAGAACACGACAGGTTTTTCCTACCATCAGTTCTTCGTTATAAGCTGGCAAAACCACTGATAATCTGCTCATTTTTTCATCCTCTTCTCTGCTGACAGCCTTGTATATTTCTGTTTAAAACGTGACAGCAGATCTTATTCTTTTCGATTTTTCAACGTTCCCATTATATTACAAATCCAGTGGACAGGCAACCTTAATTGATATTCTTCAGAATTTGATAATAAAAAAACGATAACCAACCGGCTACCGTTTCCATTCTGTACCTTCAAAACTACATACATGTTACATCCTAATGGAATCATTTTACCTCTGCGTGAG
>NZ_JAJCIA010000047.1 GCF_020554845.1 Blautia faecis
TACACATTGTCCAAATGCGTCCGCATTGAAGAACTTTTAATCAACTAAATAGCAACTTGCATAATTACACTTGACTTCCTAATATTTTGGTAGTAAAATTACTTCAGTTCGTTAAACAACTAAATTAAAAAAGGATTAAATTCCTTGAAGGGAAGAAGTAGAAACAGAAGCACCTTGTCTACAGAGAGCTGTGTCGGTGGAAAGCAGCGTCAGGTCTGTTTTGAAGATCATCCCCGAGAAGGGAAGCCGAACGCTTCATAAGTATCCGTTTTTTCAAACAGGAACCAGATACGAAGTGAAGAACTGCATCAAGTAGGTTTCCACGGTTGTTCCCCGTTATCGGAATCGCGTATGTCGGTACGTTGTCTTTTCGTACTTGTTTCAAAGGGGAAACAGGGTGGTTGCGGTCTAATATGGTCCGTCCCTAGTTCAGGGGCGGATTTTTTTTGTGTAACAGGAAATTCCGTTGGAACTTCCTGTTACACAAAAGCTCTGCCGGGCAGGATCGTACTGCGGCTGCATAACAGATAGTTCCATTTTACGAAAGACGAAAACCTGACAAGTAAATTAAGAGGAGGAGAGATCATGAAAGTCTTCAAAAAAATCATGAATGCAGTAGCAGCAGTAGAAAATTGTATTCTGGTAGTGTCTACCCTGCTGATACTGGTTCTGACCGTGGGAAATGTTTTTTCCCGAAAAGTGATCCATCGTTCCTGGTCCTTTACCGAGGAACTTGTGGTCGCAGTCTTTGTACTGATTACCTTAATGGCTGCAGCACTTGCATGCCGCGAAGGAGAACTGGTTAACCTGTCACTGGTTACAGACCGTCTCCCTGAGAAACTGAAAAAACCATCTGTTATCCTTACCACTGTTCTGTGCATTATTTTTACCGCAATCTTATTCTGGTTCGGTATGGAAAAAGTAATCACACAGCTGGAAAACGGAAAACGTACCTTCGTTCTGAACTGGCCGGAGTGGATATTCTGGTCCTTCGTGCCAATCGGATCCGGATGTATGATCTTACATTTTATTGAATACTGTCTTGACTATTGCACAGGCAATCTGAAAAAGGAGGATAAATAAATGATAAGTGCAGTTCTTTTTATTTCATTTTTTGTTTTCCTGATCATGGGAGTTCCCATTGCAATCTGTCTGGGACTGTCCTCCGTCTGTGCAATCCTGTACTCCGGAACCTCCCTTACCATCGTTGCAACCAATATGTATGCCGGAATCAGTAAATTTCTCCTTCTGGCTATCCCATTTTTCGTACTTTCCGGAAATATTATGGCAAAAGCCGGAATTTCCAAAAGACTTGTCAGATTCGTAGATACCTGCGTGGGACATAAAAGAGGCGGCATCGCCATTGTATGCGTTATTGTAGCATGCTTCTTCGGCGCAATTTCCGGATCCGGACCTGCAACGGTAGCAGCACTTGGAGCAGTTCTGATCCCTGCAATGGTAGAGCGGGGAGGCTTCAGCGCACCGTTTTCCACAGCCCTGATGGCAACATCAAGCTCCATCGCCATTGTCATCCCGCCAAGTATTGCATTTGTTGTATATGCTTCTATCACAGGCGTATCTATTGCAGATATGTTCATGGCAGGAATCGTACCTGGAATTCTGATGGGCGTTGCCCTTGTGATCGTGGTTATGGTGGAAGCCAGAAAAAAAGGCATTCAGCCAGCCCAGAAGAAAGCGACTGCAAAAGAGCGCTGGGATGCATTTAAGGATGCTTTCTGGGGATTCTTAATGCCGGTTATTATTCTGGGTGGTATTTATGGCGGTATTTTTACTCCTACTGAGGCAGCGGCTGTATCTGTTGTATACGGTCTGTTTGTAGGTATGGTGATTTATCGTGAGGTTAAATTAAAAGACCTGTTTGACATTTGCGTGGATTCTGCGAAAACAACTGGTGGAATCATGCTGATCGTAGCAAGTGCTTCCCTGTTTTCCTATGTATGTACCAAATTCGGTATCGCAGACGCAGCTTCAGCGCTTCTTGGAAGCATTGCACATAACCAGTTTACCTTCCTTCTGATCGTAAACATTATTTTCCTGATTGCAGGCTGCTTCATCGATGCAAACTCTGCTATGTACATTTTTATTCCGGTTATGCTTCCGGTATGCAAAGCACTTGGCTATGATGTGGTTGCATTTGGTGTGATGGCAACTGTAAACCTTGCAATTGGACAGGTAACTCCGCCGGTTGGTGTCAACCTGTTTGTGGCAATCGGAATCAAGATCAAAAAAGGCATGGAAGTTACCCTTCAGGAAATTTCAAAAGCAGTTATGCCCATGCTGGCAGCCTGTGTGGCCGTGCTTCTTGTGGTTACCTATATTCCGGTAACTTCAACGGCTCTTCCGAGAGCACTTGCTAAAAATGGTGCATATTCCGGAGATTCTTCCTCTGGTGACAGTGGCTCATCCGCAGCTTCTGCAGCCGGAGACGGGGATTATTCCTTCAATGAGATCGCAGATTACAGTGATCTTGGCTGGGAGGAAACCACCTGGAATTTTGCATGCTCTACAACTGAGACTTCTACCTGGGCGGACGGCGGCCGCAAGTTTGGCGAGCTGATGGAAAAGGCCACAGGAGGAAAAGTAAAAGTAAACATATATGCAGCAGACCAGCTGACAAACGGAAACCAGTCCGAGGGAATCCAGGCACTGATGAACGGAGACCCGGTACAGATTTCCATGCATTCCAACCTGATCTATTCTGCATTTGACCCAAGATTTAACGTAGTTTCCCTGCCGTTTATTTATGACTCTGTAGAAGATGCAGATGCTAAGTTTGACGGTGAGGCTGGTGAGAAATTAAAAGAAATTCTTGGTGAGTACGGACTCCATTGCATGGGTATTGCAGAGAACGGTTTCCGTGAACTGACCAACAGTGTCCGCGAAGTAAAATCTGTGGATGATATGAAAAACCTGAAAATCCGTGTTGCCGGTTCCAACCTTCTTATGGAATGCTATAAGAGATGGGGCGCAGATGCAACCAACCTGAACTGGTCTGAGACTTACACAGCCCTTCAGCAGAACACAGTTGAGGGTCAGGAGAACCCGCTTCCTGCAATTGACGCAGCCAGTGTACAGGAGGTTCAGCCATACTGCTCCATGTGGGATGCCATCTATGACTGCCTGTTCTTCTGTATCAACCAGGAGATTTATGATGGTCTTACACCGGAACAGCAGGCTGTTGTAGACGAGGCAGGACAGAAAGCCGTAGAGTACGAACGTTACATCAACCGCTCCGGTGATGAAGAGATCATGAACCGCTGGAAAGACAAAAACGGCGTTACCTTCACTGCAAAAGAGGATATGGACATTGAGTCCTTTAAGGAAGCTGTTGACGGTGTAGATGAGTGGTTCATTGAGGAATTGAAATCCCAGGGATACGAGGATGCAGAAGAGCTGGTAGAGGCATTTACCGGAATTGGCGATTACAGTGACCTTGGCTGGGAGGAGACTACCTGGAATTTTGCATGCTCCACAACTGAGACTTCTACCTGGGCTGATGGCGGCCGCAAGTTCGGCGAGCTGATGGAAAAAGCTACAGGAGGAAAAGTAAAAGTAAACATATATGCAGCAGACCAGCTGACAAACGGAAACCAGTCCGAGGGAATCCAGGCACTGATGAACGGAGACCCGGTACAGATTTCCATGCATTCCAACCTGATTTATTCTGCATTTGATCCGAGATTTAACGTAGTCTCCCTGCCGTTTATTTATGATTCTGTGGAAGACGCAGATGCCAAGTTTGACGGTGAGGCAGGAGAGAAGATGAAAGAAATCCTCAGTGAGTATGGACTGCATTGCATGGGTATTGCGGAGAACGGCTTCCGTGAACTGACCAACAGTGTGCGTGAAGTAAAATCGGTGGACGATATGAAGAACCTGAAAGTCCGTGTTGCAGGCTCCAATCTTCTTATGGAATGCTATAAGAGATGGGGGGCAGATGCAACCAACCTGAACTGGTCCGAGACTTACACAGCCCTTCAGCAGAACACCGTAGAGGGAGAGGAGAATCCGCTTCCTGCAATCGACGCAGCCAGTGTACAGGAGGTTCAGCCATACTGCTCCATGTGGGATGCCATCTATGACTGTCTGTTCTTCTGTATCAATCAGGATATCTATGATGGCCTTACACCAGAGCAGCAGGCTGTTGTAGACAAGGCTGGAAGAATGGCTGTTGAGTATGAGCGTTACATCAACCGCTCCGGTGCCAATGAGATCATGAACCGCTGGGAAGAGAAAAATGGCGTTACCTTTACCGCAAAAGAGGATATGGATATTGATTCCTTTAAAGAGGCGGTAGAAGGCGTAGACCAGTGGTTTGTAGAAGAACTGAAAAACCAGGGATATGACGATGGTCAGGAACTGGTGGATGCATTTAAGTAAGACAGCATAAGCATGTATCAATTTGATACATGTGTCTCATAAATTGAACAGTGCCCTATAGAAAACACCTCCCGGAATGTGAGTAACCAACATATTCCGGGAGGTGTTTTTGGCCTGTCTTACAGTAATCCAGTGATCCTGAGAGAGCACCACACCAGCAGCAGGGCCATGATTCCATTCATCAGCTTATAATGACTGCTGTAAAATCTTTTCAGTACATTTCCCGCAAATGCCCAGATTAGATTTCCCAGGGCTCCAAGAAACATCAGATATACAGCGAAGCAAAACAGTATAGGAACCCTTGCCTCATAGGGCAGAATATAAGCGGAAAACATGGTCAGCCCATAGATGATGATCTTTACATTTATCAGCTGCAGGAAAAATCCCATCAGCCAGGTTGGCTTTTTGTCCTGGACATTGTCAGAGGGCGGAATCCTGCGCCAGGTCTGCCAGGCAAGATAGAGTACATAAGCTGCGCCTAGATATTTCATAACCGGCTGGATCCCTGGAATGATTTTCCCAAGAGTACTGCAGAACAGTCCGGAAAGACACATCAAAGTGAGAGATCCGCTCCAGATTCCGGTCATAAAGCGGATATTACCGGAAATGCCGTATTTGCTGGCTGTGGACAGCAAAAGAATATTATTGGGACCAGGCGACCAGACGGTAAGGATGGCAGACAGGGTCATTTCTATGAAGACAGATAAAGGCATGGGACTTCCTCCTTGGGTAAGTTTAAACATCTGAGCTACGAAAAGAAAGGCGCAACATACAAAACGCTATGTGTTCGTAAAACCTACACAAAATATGATTTTTAATAATAACACAAAAATATCGGATTGTATATAAGAGGATAACGATCGCAATCGAAATTCGGTTAAATGTTTGTTAAATTCGTGCAAAATGGGAATGATTATGTTATAATGCAGAAAATAATATGAATATAAAAAAATAGAATTTGCTTTTAACAGAAAAAATGCTTTAAGTTTGAAAATAATAATACGTGAGGAGGACGTGTTTATGCTGAAAACCTGGATCCCGGAGGAGATTCCGGAAAAAGAGGAGTTGAAGAAACGGATTAAAGAAGCTGGCGAGAAGCTGTATCAGCAGCAGATGAAGCTGAAAGAACACAAGCTGCCGGTGCTGGTACTTTTTGAAGGCTGGGGGGCATCTGGCAAAGGTACCACAATCGGCAGAGTGATCAAATACATTGATCCCCGCTTCTTTAAAGTAGCAACCATGTCAAAGCCTACAGAGGATGAACTGCGCAGACCATTTCTGTACCGGTATTTCAATCAGATTCCGGAAGCCGGCAAATTTACCTTTCTGGATTCTGGCTGGATGGAGCAGACCTGCAAAGACTGTCTGAATGGTCTGGAAGAAGAGGATTATGCAAAGCGGATCGACAGCATCAAACATTTCGAGCGACAGCTCACAGACAACGGTTATCTGGTTCTGAAATTTTTCATGCAGATTGACAAAAAAGAGCAGACCAGACGTATTGAGAAGCTTAACAAAGAGCAGGATACAAAATGGCGTGTGGATGCCTTTGACAAGTGGCAGAACGAACATTACAAACATTGCCAGAAGGTTTTCGACCGCTATCTGACAGATACGAATACTTCTATTGCACCATGGTATATTATTGATGCAAAAGACCGCAACTTCGTAGAACTTCAGGTTCTTGAAATAATGGTAAATAACATTGAGGTAGCCTTGCAGAACAGCACACACAGCGCACCGCTTCTCCCAAACATTTTTCCGCTTGAGAAAATGCCGAAGCTTTCGGAAATCGAACTGACAGACAAGGTGATCGAGGATGAAGAATACAAGAAAGAGCTGAAGCATCTCCAGAAGAAGCTGGGCGAACTGCATAACCGTCTGTACCGCAAGCGTGTGCCGGTGATCATTACTTATGAAGGCTGGGACGCAGCCGGAAAAGGAGGCAATATTAAGCGGATCACAGAAGCCCTTGATCCCCGTGGCTTTGAGGTCCATCCAATCGCCAGCCCGGAACCTCACGAAAAGGCGCGTCATTACCTCTGGCGCTTCTGGACCAGATTGCCCAAAGACGGTCACATTGCCATCTTCGACCGCACCTGGTACGGCCGCGTAATGGTAGAGCGTCTGGAAGGCTTCTGCAGCGAGAACGACTGGAAACGTGCTTACAACGAGATTAATGAATTCGAGAAGGAGCTGTCCGACTGGGGTGCCGTGATCATCAAATTCTGGGTCCAGATCGACAAAGACACCCAGCTGGCCCGCTTCACCGACCGCCAGAACAACCCTGAAAAACAGTGGAAGATCACCGACGAAGACTGGCGCAACCGCGAAAAATGGGATGCTTATGAAGGGGCCGTAGATGAAATGCTTGCCAAGACAAGCACTGCCTATGCACCGTGGCATATCCTGGAATCTGTAGATAAGAAGTATGCGAGAATTAAAGCTCTTAAAATTGTAATAAAAGAATTGGAAAAGGCATTAGAGCGTACTTGAAAAATCATTCCCGCAATCTGCACGCCCCACTTTGCGGTATATTTTGCCCGAATTCGGTTGCCGTAGCCCGCTATGGCGCCCTCATCCGGACAAAATCTCCCACAAATTGTGACGCACATCTTGCAGAAGGCCTTTTTCAAACGTATTCTGGAATAGAAGCATAATAAGCAAAATCGCTGGCCAACAACCAGCGATTTTGCAATATATTCATGCAGCAGACCATGTAAGGAGCGGATTTCATGATGCCGGGATTTATGATTTCCGTCACGCTCTCAGATAATTCCGCATGGTTTTAAGCGCATTCTTTTCCAACCGGCTGACCTGTGCCTGAGAAATCCCGATTTCCTGAGCTACCTCCATCTGGGTTTTGCCCTCGTAAAAACGCAGATCAATAATATGCCGTTCCCGCTTATTCAGCCGGTTTATAGCTTCCCGGAGGGACAGATTTTCCACCCAGGTCTCCTCCTTGTTTTTCTTATCGCTGATTTGGTCCATCACATAAAGCGTATCCCCGCCTTCCGTATAAACCGGTTCAAAAAGTGACACCGGATTCTGTATCGCATCCATAGCATATACGATCATCTCTTTATTTATCCCTATTTCGCTGGCAATTTCCGCAATGGTAGGCTCCCTCAGATTTGTTTTCATATAGGTTTCTTTTGCATAAATTGCTCGATAAGCAATATCCCGCAGAGACCGGCTCACCCGGATACTGTTATTGTCACGAAGATACCTTCGTATCTCTCCAATGATCATAGGCACTGCATAAGTGGAAAATTTTACATTCAATGTAGTGTCAAAATTATCAATTGCTTTTAT
Source organism: Blautia faecis (assembly GCF_020554845.1). Lineage (GTDB taxonomy): Bacteria > Bacillota > Clostridia > Lachnospirales > Lachnospiraceae > Blautia_A > Blautia_A faecis. The sequence continues at coordinate 7,717 of NZ_JAJCIA010000047.1, forward strand.
AAGCCCAATGCAGCCAATCTGAAAAAGATCGTCCATATTTTCGCTGCTGTTGGAAAAACGCTTGATCACGCTGAGAACCAGCCGCAGATTTCCTTTAATGTAAAGTTCCCTGGCTTCTTCATCACCCTCCTTGATCCTGCGAAAAAGCTCTTCTTTTTCTTCTGCCTTCAGTACCGGAAGCTTCGATGTATTGACTCCGCAAATTTCAACTTTGTTAAGTGCCATTATTTGAATCCTCCTTTTGTGCATCGCGAAGCGTGCTGCTGAGAACGAAGTGAACAGTAACAATGATTCTCACGTGGGAGGATAAATATTCTTTTTTCGGGAAAATATAAAAATTATTGCCCCTTGACAATTGGGAAAATAGAATTAAGCCTTTTTACAGCAATACTTTTCATCAATTTCTACCAGGATAATGTCATCTCCGATCTGCCGGATACAATTCCATGGAATTATATATTCACTTCCGGCTCCCCAGAAACAAAAGCAGAAACTGCCAGGTCCGGGAACCACAAGGGCGGTAATACATCCGGTTTCACAGTTAAATTCCACATCCACCGGACAGCCAAGTGTACGGCAGGTACAGATATTGATCACTTCTTTTTGCTTTAATTCGCAAATACGCATGAAAAGCACCTGTTTTTTATGATATTATGCAAAAAGTCTGAAAATATGTATGGAGTTTATTGACATACTTTCTATGATTAAAGTATAATAAGAAATAGGTAATTCAGTCCGTTTTATGTTACTGAGCAAACAGAAAAGAGGAAAGTCTGCTGCCCGGATTGTATGGCAGAAGGGGAGACATGAGGAAGGGGAAATAAATACATGAGATGTCCATACTGTAATCAGGATAATACAAGAGTAGTAGATTCAAGACCAGTGGAAGAGACCAATTCCATAAGACGCAGAAGACTGTGCGATTCCTGTGGAAGAAGATTTACCACTTATGAGAATGTGGAGACAATCCCGTTAACCGTAATCAAGAAGAATCTGAACCGTGAGCAGTACGACCGCAATAAACTGATCAACGGTGTCCGCCGCGCCTGCTACAAACGTCCCATTGCCAGCGATAAGCTGGAAGCCATGATCGATGCCATAGAAGGCGACATCTTTAATGCCGAAGATAAAGAAATCTCCAGCACGAAAATCGGAGAAATCGTGATGAGCCATTTAAAAGATCTGGATTCGGTGGCGTATGTGCGATTCGCTTCTGTGTATCGGGAGTTTAAAGATGTCAGTACCTTTATGGATGAATTGAAGAAATTTTTAAATTAGAAAAATCCTCGCCAGAGAGCGGGGAAACCGGCTTCTGCTCCGGAATCGAAAATTATTCCAGGCATCTTTCCGGTCTTGAACCAGGACAGCCGCCCTATACACTTCTGGACTACTTTGGTGATGATTTCCTTCTTATTATTGATGAGTCTCACAAAACAGTTCCACAGGTAGGTGCCATGTCAGAAATCTCCATAAAAAATGTAGAATTGCTGTTTTTTTACAGCTTTTCACTTTTTCTGCTGTAAACATTATCATTATGATTGCAACTCTACCCAAAACTTATTATAATAAGAATCATGAAAAGCAACACAGCAAGGAGAAACTTATGAAAAAGATCAAAAAACTGACATCCCTATTATTTTGCTGTCTGTTTTTATATCTGCTGGCATTTCCAGGACAGGTACAGGCAGCCTCTCTCACCCCTACTGCGCAAGATAACCTTAGTGTTAAATTAAGGCGTTCTTCTGACCTTATTTCTATTTCCAACGGCTATATGCGAGTATTCCGCAAAACAAACAGCGTCGGTATTGAATACTATGACAACAGCCTGCAGATTACAGACAAAAGAGAAATTCCCATGGAGCTTCCTTTATGGGGTGGTTTTTATGCAGGATCTGATGGATATTACCTGGTAGAGGGACAAAATAACACCGCCGAAGATAATTCCGCCGAGGTTATCCGTGTCATCCGATATGATACAAACTGGAATCGCAGCGGTGCGGCTTCCATTACAAGCAATCCGGATTTATTTGGAGGAGAGGTTCGCTATCCATTCGATTACGGATGTGTGGAAATGACAGAAACCAACGGAACTCTCTATATTGTAACCGGTCATGAAGGCTATGTAGATGAATCTGTTGGACAGGGACATCAGGGATTCCTTATGATTGCCGTTGACCAGGCTTCCATGACCGGAAAGATCGTAAGCTGTGATCTGTGGCACTCCTTTGCCCAGTATATCAAATCGCAGTCCTCTTATCTGTATGTTCTGGAGCAAAGCGAGGGTTCCCGCTGTACCAAACTTTCCAGATACGACAGTACCACCCTTGATAAAAAAACTATCGAGCTTCTTCCTTATGGTGGTTCCCGTACTTCCGTATGGGCACTGAACTGCTACGCAAGCGTAGATGGTATGGCTGTTTCTGCTGACAGTGTATTGTGTATCGGAACGACCATCGACCAGTCCCAGTATGACAATGTGACAAGTGACACTCCTCATAATATTTACCTTACAATTACTCCTGTTTCCGATTTTTCAAAAGAAGCAACCTCTGTAAAATACCTTACCAACTACACTGGCAATGGAAAGAGTTTTATGGGGGTAAAGATCACTCCAATCACAGAAAACCGTTTCATGATTTCCTGGGAAGAATATGAAAATACAGACGATTCTTCGTCAGAAAATTACGCATCTGCTGATGATTCTCTTTCTTCCAGTACTCTTCATTACCTCTTTGTTGATGGTAAGGGAAATGTACTTAGCAGGGAATACACCACTGCTGCGCCCGTATCCGACTGCCAGCCTGTCGTTAAAGATTCCAAGGTTGTTTACTACGCCTCCAATGCCAATACTGTTAATTTTTACTCTATTGATGCAAATGACGGCACAGCCTCCAAAAAGATTTACCGTACTGCAGGTGAAAATGCTACCTGGGATTTTGCAAATGGTGTTCTCACCATTTCCGGTCAGGGTGCACTTAATATCTCCACGGATGAAAACGATCGTTTCCCCGTTTCTTCCACTCAGGGAGGCTACAGTTTCTGGAGCGGCACGGCATGGAAGTCCATGAAAAATCAGGTAAAAAAAATAGTTATAAAATCCGGGATTACCAGTATTTCAGAAAATGCATTTAATTATCTGCCCAATCTGAAGGAAGTCGTAATTGAAAACGGTGTCCACACTATTGGAAAGGAAGCTTTTGCTTTCTGCTCTAATCTTGAAACAGTCACTCTGCCAGACAGCGTAATCAACATCGGGGATGACATTGTATGGGAAGGCTCCTACTGGTATTCCGGCGGTCATGTATACTACGCCACCATTTATGCCTCCTCTAACTCAGCTGCCATTACATATACACGTAAGAACAACATTGGTTATGCCTGCGACCTTTCTCAGGCATCTGTAACCGGAGTTAAAGCGACTTATGCTTATACTGGAAAAGCTCTAAAACCAGTTCCAACTATTACTCTTGGAAAGCAAAAACTTATAGAAGGACAGGATTATAAAGTTACCTACAGCAATAACAAAAAAGTCGGAACTGCCACTGTAACCATTACAGGCCAGAACAACTATTTTGGAACTATTACCTTAGATTTCCAGATTACCTCAAGTTCAAATAACAAAGATGATAAACCTCAGACTACAGTAGTGAAATCCTTCAGTGATTCTTACAATGTCTACACAGTTAATAAAAATGGTACCTCTGTTACTTTAAAGCGGTCAAAGTCCAAAGCCATCACGACTGCAGCAATTCCTTCCTCTGTGAAGGCAAACGGTCGGACCTATAAAGTCACAGCCATTGCTTCCGGAGCTTTCAAAAACTGCCGAAAGCTAAGACAAGTAACCATTGCCAGGAATATTTCTTCCATCGGCACCAGTGCTTTCCAGGGCTGCAGTGCTTTACGGACTGTAAAGATTGGCTACAAAGTTTCTTCCATTGGCAAAAAAGCATTCTACGACTGCAAGGCCCTTACTTCTGTCAGCATTCAGTCCAAGAAGCTTACCTCCGGTACCGTAGGAAAAAGTGCTTTCACCAAAGCCGGCAGAAACAACTACAAGAAGCTGAAAGTAAAAGTACCAGCAAGCAAGCTTTCCGCCTATAAAAAGCTCTTCAAGAGTAAGGGACTTTCTGCAAAAGCAAAAATCAGTAAATAAGCCATTTTTCTTTATGAAGCAGCTGCCATATAACAAATGAAGCCGGTGTTTAAAAACACCGGCTCAGACTGTAGACAAACTTGGTGTTGGGGATTATGGCCAGCACCATTTTTCTTTTAAAACTTCTTTTCTTTTTATTTTCTTCAAAATCAACAAAAATCTGGCTGTGTTCCAACCTCGTTTTTCCAGGATCTTTGAAAAGATCTGCTCAAAAAGGTCTGTATCTTTGAAACGGCGGGTATAATTCTTTCCAAATGTAGAGAAATGAGGTACTGGATCTAACATGTCTAGTCCGAGAAACCAGCGGTATGCAACGTTTACCTCGATCTCTTTCATGGTCTGACGCATGCTTTTTATCCCATAGAGATACTGAATGAATGGTATCTTTATCAGCATGACGGTATCCATACTGGGACGACCGTTATCCGGACAGTATTTTTCGTCATCATAAAAAACACCGCCCTTCTGATATTCATTATAGCAGAAAAGCGGTTCCAACAATAGCAAAACCCTGCAAAAGCAGGGCTTTGTCTACAGTCTGAAATCCTCGCCAGAGAGCGGGGATTTTTTTCTGTATAAACAAGTATTAAATGGAATAAAAAAGACAGGCCGCAGCGGACCTGTCTTTTTGAAACTTCAGATGACAGAGAATCAGCAGATGCCCTGAGCTTTCATAGCATCTACAACTTTCTCAAATCCGGCGATGTTAGCACCGGCAACATAGTTGTCTTTCATACCATAACGCTTAGCAGCGTCATCAGCTTTGTGGAAGATGTCTACCATGATTCCATGAAGCTTCGCATCAACTTCCTCTGCTGTCCAGGAAAGTCTCATGGAGTTCTGGCTCATCTCAAGAGCAGAAGTAGCAACACCACCAGCGTTAGCTGCTTTACCAGGCATGAACAGAACACCGTTCTCCTGGAGATAAGTGGTAGCATCAAGAGTAGTAGGCATGTTCGCACCCTCAACTACATATTTGCAGCCGTTTGCAACAAGTGTCTTAGCACCATCAAGAGCAAGCTCGTTCTGGGTAGCACATGGAAGGTATACATCACATTTGATGTTCCAGATTCCGGTACCTTCTGTGTAAGAAGCACCCTCAACACGGTCTGCGTACTCTTTGATACGTCCACGTTTTACTTCTTTGATATCTTTCACAATGTCAAGCTTGATTCCTTCCGGATCATAAATATATCCGTTGGAGTCACACATAGCAACAACCTTGCCGCCAAGCTGCTGAGCTTTCTCTACAGCATAGATTGCAACGTTTCCGGATCCTGTTACGATGAATGTCTTTCCATCAATAGAATCGTTATGTGCTTTCATGATCTCATCAAGCATATAAACAACACCATATCCGGTAGCCTGTGTACGGATCAGAGATCCGCCGTAGGTAAGTCCTTTACCTGTGAGAACACCCTCGTATAATCCGCGGATTCTCTTGTACTGTCCGAATAAATAACCGATCTCACGTCCGCCTACACCGATATCACCAGCCGGAACATCAGTGTCAGCACCGATATATTTGGAAAGCTCTGTCATGAAGCTCTGGCAGAATGCCATAACCTCTCTGTCAGATTTGCCTTTCGGGTCAAAGTTGGAACCACCTTTACCACCACCGATTGGAAGTCCGGTAAGGGAGTTCTTAAATGTCTGCTCAAATCCAAGGAATTTTAAGATACCCTGGTTTACTGACGGATGGAAACGAAGACCACCCTTATAAGGTCCGATAGCGCTGTTAAACTGTACACGATATCCCTTGTTTACCTGAACAACGCCCTTGTCATCTACCCATGGAACGCGGAAGGAAATGATTCTTTCCGGCTCTACAAGACGCTCCAGAAGGGACATGCTGCGGTATTCTTCTTCATTTTTGTCAATTACGACCTTCAGGGAATCCAGAACTTCCTTTACTGCCTGGTGAAATTCAGGCTCACCTGGATTCTGTGCTACGACTCTTTCGTATACTTCTTCTGTGTAAGACATTGTAATTCCTCCTCATCCAGATAGGTGTAAAATTTTTTAACGACGCTATTATACACTAAAGTGCTAAAAATGAAAAGAGTTTTTTTCATATTTCCAAAAATTTCATTAAGGCTTGCGAAAATGAGCCAAATATGAGATGATAGATAGCAAGAAATACATTATGCCGGAGCAGGAAAAAGACAGATATGCCGGACATAAGTAGTAAGATGAGGAGTGAAATAAATGAAAACATTCGAGAAGTCCAGTAAACTGGATAACGTACTTTATGATGTGCGAGGACCGGTAGTGGATGAAGCGGCCAGAATGGAAGAGGATGGAATGGAGATTCTGAAGCTGAATATCGGCAATCCATATCCATTTGGATTTTCTGCACCGCAGGAAGTAATTCTGGACATGCTGAGCAATATTCGTACCTCTCAGGGATATTCCGATTCCAAAGGAATCTTTTCCGCAAGAAAGGCCATTATGCAGTATGCCCAGCTTCGAGGAATTCCCGGGGTTACCATGAGTGATATTTATACAGGTAATGGTGTCAGTGAGCTGATCAATCTCTGTATGCAGGCACTTCTGGATAACGGGGATGAGATTCTGATCCCTGCACCGGATTATCCTTTGTGGACAGCTACTGCGACTCTGGCAGGTGGAAATGTAGTTCATTATATTTGTGATGAGCAGTCTGAATGGTATCCGGACATTGATGATATTAAGAGCAAGATCACAGACAAGACCAAAGCGATTGTTATCATTAATCCGAATAACCCTACAGGAGCAGTTTATCCCAAGGAGATCCTGGAGCAGATCGTGCAGATCGCAAGAGAGCACGAGCTGATCATTTTTTCAGATGAGATATACGACCGTCTGATCATGGATGGCTATAAGCATACTTCTATTGCATCCCTTGCACCAGACGTATTCTGCGTTACTTTTTCCGGACTTTCCAAGTCTCATATGATCGCTGGTTTCCGTATTGGATGGATGATCTTAAGTGGTGCCAAGAATAAGGCGAAGGGGTATATTGAAGGTATTAACATGCTTTCCTCCATGCGTCTTTGCTCCAATGTTCCGGCCCAGTCCATTGTACAGACTGCACTTGGTGGATACCAGAGTGTAAATGAGTACATTCAGCCAGGCGGAAGAGTTTATGAGCAGAGAGATTTTATCTACAAGGCACTCAATGACATTCCGGGAATCACAGCCGTAAAGCCCAAGGCTGCGTTCTATATTTTTCCGAAGATCGATACAGAAAAATTCAATATTCACAATGACGAGCAGTTTGCTCTTGATTTCTTACATAAGAAACAGGTGCTTCTGGTGCCGGGAAAGGGCTTTAACTGGAATTGTCCTGACCACTTCCGCGTAGTATATCTGCCGAATGTGCGTCAGCTGGAGAAGGCTATGGACAAGCTGAAGGATTTCTTGTCCACCTATAAACAGCGATAAGAAGATAATAAAACAATGGCAGTCACAGATTATCCATTTACAATGCCGGAGCAGAAGCATCCGCTTCTGACTCTGACAGCATTAATAATTGAGGGAGGAACGGATTATCGGACGGATTAAAAAGAAAGGAGTTTATTTGAATGACAGGATTTAAGATGAAAGTAACACCGGAAATAGAGAACCTGACGGAGGTTTGCAAGGAGCATTCCAGCCTGGATCTGTCTCTTTATCAGAAATACGATGTAAAGCGAGGGCTTCGCGATATCAATGGTAAGGGCGTCCTGGCGGGTCTGACGCAGATTTCCAATGTATGCGCCACGAAGGTGGTTGACGGCAAGGAAGTGCCCTGTGCGGGCAGTCTTTCCTACAGGGGATATGACATCAAGGAGTTGACCAGGGGATTTATTGAAGATGACAGATACGGCTTCGAAGAAACTACCTATCTTTTACTGTTCGGCAAGCTTCCGAATGAGGAGGAACTGGAGGATTTCACCAAGCTTCTGGCGAACCAGCGCTCCCTTCCTACGAATTTCGTAAGGGACGTTATCATGAAAGCACCGTCCAAGGACATTATGAATGCCCTGTCCAGAAGTGTGCTTACACTTTATTGCTATGACAAGGAGCCGGATGATATTTCCCTTCCGAATGTACTGAGACAGTGCCTGAATCTGATCAGTGTATTTCCTCTTTTATCTGTTTATGGATATCAGGCTTACAATCACTATGTATGCGGCAAGAGCCTTTATATTCACAATCCGAAGAAAGAGCTTTCCACAGCGGAGAATATCCTCCGTATGCTTCGCCCGGATAAGAAATATTCCCATCTGGAGGCGAAGATCCTGGATCTTGCCCTGATCCTTCATATGGAGCATGGCGGTGGTAATAACTCTACATTTACTACACACGTTGTTTCCTCATCCGGAACAGACACTTATTCTGCAATCGCAGCAGCTCTCGGTTCTCTGAAAGGTCCGAAGCACGGTGGTGCCAATATTAAGGTTGTAAGTATGTTCCAGGATTTGAAGAAGAATGTGAAGGATATTTCTGACGAAGAGGAAGTAAGAGAGTATCTGAAGAAACTGCTTCGCAAAGAAGCTTTTGATAAGAGAGGTCTTATTTATGGTATGGGACACGCGATCTATTCGGTATCGGATCCCCGTGCCCAGGTACTGAAAGGCTTTGTTGAGACTCTGGCCAGAGAAAAAGGCCGTATGAAAGAATACAATCTCTACGCGATGGTAGAGCAAATGGCTCCGGAGGTTATCGCCGAGGAGCGCCATATTTACAAGGGTGTCAGCGCAAACGTGGATTTTTACAGCGGTTTTGTTTACAGCATGCTGGATTTGCCTCTTGAGCTGTATACACCGATTTTTGCAGTGGCACGTATTGTGGGCTGGAGCGCCCACCGAATGGAAGAACTGATCAATACAGACAAGATCATCCGTCCGGCTTACAAGAACGTTCTGGCTCCGGCTGTATACGTACCGCTTAAGGAGCGTGAATAAGAATGACAGTGAAGCATCAGTCTTCCCTGGTCCTGGAGGGCGGGGGAAGCAGGGGAGTATTTACAGCAGGGGTTCTGGATTATCTTATGGAAAAAGAGGTGAAATTCCCATATGTGGTGGGTGTTTCCGCTGGTTCCTGCAATGCTCTTGATTATGTATCCTGGCAGCCTGGAAGGACCAGAGACTGCATGATCATAGAGGATAAGGCAAACAGCTATATTGCTACTAAGGAAGCTCTTAAGAAGCATGAGCTTTTTGACATGGATATGCTGTTTGACAAATATCCAAATGAATTGTTTCCGTTTGATTTTGATACTTTTTTTCAGTCAGATACGGAGTGTGAGCTGGTAGTGACCAACTGCCAGACTGGTGATGCGGAATATATGACTGAGAAGCATGACAGACGTCGCCTGATGGATATTGGAAGGGCTTCTTCCAGTATTCCCGTTGTAAGTCCCATGGTAGAGATTGACGGTGTTCCTTATCTGGATGGCGGCATTGCAGATTCGATTCCCCTGATCCATGCCATGGAGAAGGGATATCGAAAGAACGTGGTGATCCTTACCCGAAATATGGGTTACCGCAAGAAGAAACCGGGAAAGAGCACTCCGCTTTATGTGGCTGCATTTCGGCATTACCCGGAATTTTTGAACACTTTATATAATCGTTACCGCAGCTACAACCGGACTTTGGAGCTTCTGGAAAAATGGGAGAGGGAAGGACATATTTTTGTCATCCGCCCGGAAATTCCCACTGTGGGGCGTGCGGAGGCGAACAAAGAGAAGCTGATGGCGTTTTATCAGCATGGTTATGATGTGATGAAAGACCATTATGAGGAACTGCAGGCGTACCTAAGCAGGTGACGGGATCCTGACAGAACCTCTTGGAAAACAGGCGCGAGGTCATGTGAATACATGATTTCTGTGCATTGCAAAGCGCGTTGCCGGAGTCTGTTTGAAAAATCATTCCCGCAATCTGTATTACCATAGAAAATAAAAGAATTAAAGGATGTAACAGAATGTTTGAACGCTTTTTTCCAGATAAATATCTGGATTCAGCATATGTAGTCAACTATGAAAAACTATACCAGGAGGGATACAGGGGGATTTTGTTTGATATCGACAATACCCTGGTTCCTCATGGGGCACCGGCAGATCCGGAAGCTGTCCGGCTTTTTCAGAAGCTTCGTGACATTGGCTTTTCCTGCTGTCTGGTGTCAAACAACAGGAAAAAAAGGGTAGAACCCTTTGCCGCTTCAGTAGGCGCTCAGTTCATTGAAATGGCTGCCAAGCCGTCCAGAAAAGGCTATGAAAGGGCCATGGAGAGACTTGGAACGAACACAGGGAATACGGTCTTTATCGGAGACCAGCTTTTTACCGATATATGGGGGGCTAAGAATGCTGGCCTTCGTAATATTCTGGTAAAGCCGATCAATCCCAAGGAAGAGATCCAGATCGTGCTGAAGCGCTATCTGGAGAAAATTGTATTACATTTTTATACCAAGGAGGAGAAGAATTCATGAACCATATTGTGGTGATCGGATTTATGGGGTCTGGCAAGACAAGAGTGGGGAAACGTCTGTCCAGTGACCTGGGACTGACATTTGTGGATGTGGACAAGGTGATCGTTAAGAAGATGAACATGTCCGTAAAGGAGATTTTACAGAAATTTGGAGAGCCATATTACCGTGCTCTGGAAACTATGACTGTGAAAGCTCTGATTGAAGATAAAGAAAGAAAAGTGATTTCTCTTGGCGCAGGTCTTCCGGTTCAGGAGCAGAATGAGCAGTATATTAAGCAGCTGGGTACAGTTGTTTACCTGAAGGGGTCTGCTGAGACTCTCCGCAAGAGGCTTGAGGGAAATAGCAATCCTCTTCTGGAAGGCGAAAATCAGGATGAAAAGATCAAAAAGCTTCTGAAACAGCGTGATCCGATTTATCATAAATTTGCAGATATTGAAGTTGTGACAGGAGTGAAGCCTTTTGAGGAACTAATCAAGGAAATTGAAGGACAGCTTCCGTGAATACAAAAGTATTTTGCCATAATATATGGGAAAAACAGGAAAATTTGGCTGCATATGAAAAAAAGTAGTTGAAAAAATGGTACATATATAATAAAATATTTCTAGTCATAAGCACTATAAGGAGGAAAAATTAATTATGATTTCAGCAGGTGATTTCAGAAACGGTGTCACAGTAGAAATTGATGGCAACGTTTGTCAGATCGTAGAATTCCAGCACGTTAAACCGGGTAAGGGAGCTGCTTTCGTTAGAACCAAATACAAAAATATTATTACAGGATCCGTGTTAGAGAAATCTTTCCGTCCTACAGAGAAATTCCCTACAGCACGTATCGAGCGTGTTGATATGCAGTATCTCTACAGCGATGGCGGATTATATTACTTCATGAACGTAGAGACATTTGACCAGGTTGGTCTTACAGAAGAGCAGGTTGGCGATTCTCTTAAATTTGTAAAAGAGAATGAGATGGTTAAGATCTGTTCTCACAATGGCAATGTATTCGCTATTGAGCCTCCGTTATTCGTTGAGCTTGTAGTTACAGAGACAGAGCCAGGATTCGCTGGAAATACAGCTCAGGGTGCTACCAAACCGGCTATCGTTGAGACAGGAGCACAGGTAATGGTTCCGCTGTTCGTTAACCAGGGCGACAAGCTGAAAATCGACACCAGAACAGGCGAGTACCTGTCACGAGTATAAATAACTACAGAGCAGTTATTTATGAGCAAGTAGCGGATTGCGAATATTCCGTTCTAAATAGCATAAGCTGTTTATTTATGTGCCATCGGCGTATGCCGGTGGCATATTTTGTTTAATTGCAGACACATTTTATAAATTATGATATGAGTGTCAAAAGGTCTTTTGCCACTCATTTGATACCCCGGATTGCTCCGCAGCTACGCTGCTCCCGCAATCCTCCCAATATTTGAAATCCGCTGATTTACTGCGTAAATCGCTACTTTCTCATATTTGGCGTGTCCCAAGTTCAAACGCCTTATCGTGCAAGCACGAACGGCTTTTTGACCTTTTTGACACTGGTATCATAAATTATTATATATCAAAAATAAGGAGGAGCACAAATGAAATATACAACACTTGGAAAAACCGGTCTTAAGATTTCCCGTATGGGATTTGGCGGAATCCCCATCCAGAGAATTGACGCGGAAGGTACTAAGAAATTAATGAAGCAGCTGGCAGAAGAGGGTGTGAATTATATCGATACAGCCAGAGGCTATACGGTCAGCGAGGAGTATCTTGGTTATGCCCTTGAAGGAATTCGTGACAAATTTGTAATTGCCACCAAGAGTATGGCAAGAACCAGAGAAGCCATGGAAGCAGACATTGAGAAGAGCCTTGGCAATCTTCGAACCAATCACATTGACCTGTATCAGGTACACAACCCAAGCATGGAACAGCTGGACACTGTTATAGGTGAGGGCGGTGCCTTGGAGGCTTTATTGGAGGCGAAAGCAGCCGGTAAAATTGGTCATATCGGTCTGACTGCACATTCTACAGCTGTTTTTGAGCGCGCACTGAATCTGGACTGGGTGGAGACAATCATGTTTCCATATAATATCGTAGAAAACCAGGGCGACGAGCTGATCCGCAAATGTCAGGAGAAAAATGTGGGCTTTATTGCCATGAAGCCATTAGCAGGTGGTGCAATTGAGAATGGCACTCTTGCACTTCGTTATGTCTGTTCTAACCCGGCTGTTATTGTGGTAATCCCGGGAATGGCAGAAGTATCTGAACTGGAAGAGAACATTAAGGCATGCTCTGACACAGCACCTCTTACAGAGGCAGAGCTTGCAGAAATGGAACAGATCCGCCATCAGCTGGGCACCAATTTCTGCCGTCGCTGCAATTACTGTGCGCCATGTACGGTTGGAATCAGCATCCCAAGCGCATTCCTTTTCGCAGGATATCTGGAACGCTACAATCTGGCTGACTGGGCGAAAGACCGCTACGGCAGCATGGCAGTGAAAGCTTCTGCATGTGTGGGATGCGGCAAGTGCGAGACAAGATGCCCATATCATCTGCCAATCCGGGAAATGCTGAAGAAGGTTGCAGAAGAATTTGGAGAATAATAAAAACTGCCCTGTGCGACTCTAATGGTTTTTCAGATAATTTTGCAAAAAAAAGAAAAAATGTATTGACTCTATAGTAACTATATAGTTTACTATAAAGAAGCCTTAAGAAAACCTTATAGCAACTACAAAGTTGCGGATAAGAAAAATAAGTGATACTGACCACGGAGTGAACAGTATCGAATACACGAAAACAGGATCTGATCAAGGAGGATTATGATGAAAAAACTGGTGGTTATGGGATTAGCAATGGCAATGACAGCGGCTATGGTAAATGGTGTATGTGCTCAGCCGGTACAGGCAGCTGATGGAGAAGGACTGAAGGTAGCACTTTTACTTTCCGGAGCAGCAAATGACCAGGGCTGGAATCAGACAGCATACGAAGGAGCACAGAAAGCCTGTGAGAAATACGGATACGAACTGGCTTACACAGAGAACCTGGAAGTTGCTGATATTTCCGCCGCTTTTGCTGACTATGCAAGTGCAGGTTATGATGTGGTAATTGGTCACGGATATGAGTTCGGTGATCCTGCACTGGAAGTTGCAGAGACCTACCCAGACACCAAATTCATCTGCACAGAGGCTGACGCTTCCGCTGACAACGTAGCTTCCTACGTTATGGCATGTGAGCAGACCGCTTATGTAGAAGGAATCATTGCTGCTTCTACTTCTGAGTCTGGTAAACTTGGCGCCATCGGACCGATCCCTGGAGATTCCCTTGTAAAGATCATTAACGGATATGAAGACGGAGCAAAATCCGTAAATCCTGATATCGAAGTTCAGACAGCCTGGACAAACTCTTTTGTTGATACACAGCTTGCACAGGAAGCTGCAAAAGCTATGATCGACAATGGCGTAGACGTAATCAAGCATTGTGCAAATGCTTGCGGAAACGGTGCAATGACAGCAGCTGTTGAGGCTGGAATCTGGTGCCAGGGCGATTCTTACGATCAGAGCTCTTTAGCACCTGACAATATTCTTGATTCTGCAATTTACAATCTTGATGTTGTAATTGATACTGCCCTTGGCAGCGTTGCAGACGGAAGCTTTGAGGGAGATGTTTACAACCTTGGTATGGCAGATGGCGCAGTAGAAGTTCTCCTTTCCGACAATCTTTCCGATGATGTGAAAGCAACTGCACAGGATGCAATTGATAAGATCGTTTCCGGCGAGCTTGAAGTTGAGCGCGACTACACAATGAGACAGTAAGAAATCGGATTTGTAACCGCGGATTGAGATATCTGTTTTTATAAAAATGGCTCGCAATCTGAAATCCGGCAACTGATTGTTCAAAGACAAATGAAGCTGAAATGGAGGAAAGTTATCAATCAGTCAGTGGAGATAACCTTCCGAAGTTTCAGCTTTTTAAAACACTTTAATTATTCGATACCAGTGTCAAAAGACCTTTTGACACTCATATCATTATACGAGAAAAAGGAGAAAACCATGTCTCTTCTTCAAATGAAACATATCTGTAAATCATTTTCCGGCGTATATGCAAATGAGGATATCAACCTGACGGTAGAAAAAGGTGAGATCCATGCTCTCCTTGGTGAGAACGGAGCCGGAAAGACCACACTTGTTAATATTATATTTGGTCTGTACACTGCAGACAGCGGTGAAATTTTGTGGAAAGACAAGCCAGCGGATTTTGCCTCTCCAAGGGAAGCTATCGATGCAGGCATTGGAATGGTCCAGCAGCATTTTTCCCTGGTAAATAAAATGACAGTTCTGGATAACATTGTTCTGAATCTGAAGGACAACTCCTTTTTCCTGGACAGAGCTGCTGCAAAAAAGAAGCTGACTGATCTGGCAGAAAAATACGGACTCTACGTGAACCCGGATGCTGTGATCAGTGATCTGTCAGTGGGAGAACAGCAGCGCGTGGAAATCCTGAAAGCATTATACAGAAATGTAGAACTTCTGATTCTGGATGAGCCTACTGGCGTACTCACCCCTCAGGAAACCACACAGTTTTTCGATGTTCTCCGCAATCTGAAAAAAGAAGGCTATGGAATCATTATCATCACCCATCGTATGAGCGAGATTATGGCAATCAGTGACAAGGTTACCATTCTTCGGGATGGCAGACAGGTGGCAGATCTTGTGACTGCAGACACCAATCCGGAAGAGCTGTCTGCCTATATGATCGGACGAGAGCTGAATGATGACTATCATATAGAAGGTTCTCCCAAAAAAGATATTATGCTGGAATTGAAAAATGTGTCCAATCATCACAGAAAACACAGCCGTCATAAGCTTGAGAATATCAGCCTTACCATTCACAAAGGGGAAATCCTTGGAATTGCCGGTGTGGAAGGAAACGGACAAAAAGAGCTTGCAGAGGTGATCACCGGAATTCAGAAAACCGGTGAGGGCGAAATTCTTCTGGACGGACAGAATCTGGCAGGAATCAATATCCGCGGACGTTATGAAGCAGGTGTTTCCTATATTTCAGAGGACAGATTGTCAGACAGTCTGATCACCGGAATGAACATTTCAGAAAACCTTGTTCTCCGGGAATATGGGAAGCCTCCATTTGCAAACCATTCTATTATAAACAAAGCAGCTATTCGTAAAAATGCAGCAGAAAAAATGAAACAATATCAGGTGCGCGCATCCGGAAAGTCGGGGATTGATACGCTTGTAAAGCTTTTGTCAGGTGGAAACCAGCAGAAGCTGATCATAGCCAGAGAGCTGAACGATCATGCAAAAGTGATCGTGGCAAGTCAGCCTACCAGAGGTCTTGACATCGGTGCTACAGAATTTGTCCGTCAGCAGCTTATAGATCAGAGAAATGCAGGAAAAGGTGTTATGCTGATATCCGCAGACCTGGAAGAAATTATGGCGTTAAGTGACAGGATCGCAGTGCTTTTTGGTGGAAAAATCGTGGGAATCCTGAATAGAGAAGAAGCTACTGTACAGAAAATCGGCCTTCTCATGGGCGGAATTTCAGAAGAGGAGGCAAGATAATGGAGAAGGAAAAAAGAACAAGAGGGATTACAGATGTACTTCTGATTCTTGTGATTACAATTCTGGCAGGTACGGTTTTGATCCTTGCATGCGGCGCAAGCCCGATGGAAGCATACGGTCTTTTCTTCCGTGGAATCTTTGGAACACCTGCAGGATTTGCAGAAATTTTTGTAAAAGCATGCCCGCTGATCCTTACAGGTCTTGGCTGCGCAGTAGCATATCGTACCGGCTTTTTCAACATTGGTGCAGAAGGACAGTTTTATGTAGGGGCAATGGCAACTACCATGGTAGCTCTGAACTGGACGGCTGTTCCGGGAATACCAAGAATTATCCTTTCCCTGGTAATCGGATTTCTGGCAGGTGGCGTGTGGGCGCTGATTGCAGCAGTGTGCAAAGCGAAATTCAATATTTCCGAAATTATTGTCACTATTATGCTGAATTATATTGCAATTAATTTTCTTGGCTATGCAGTCCGTTCTTTTTTGATGGACCCGGAAGGAAATGTTCCGCAGTCTGCGAAAATTGACAAAGCCGTACAGCTTGGAACCCTGATCCGGGCAACCCGTTTTCATGCAGGTATTCTGATCGCAATCATCTGTGTACTTGTAGTATGGTTTTTCCTGGAAAAAACAACTATGGGATACGAATTGAAGGCAGTTGGACTGAACAAACGTGGAAGCACCTGCAACGGTATTTCTGTTATGAAAAATATTGTGCTTTCTGCCTTTTTAAGCGGCGGACTTTCTGCAGTGGCAGGTGGAATCGAGGTTCTTGCCATTCAGAAAAAGCTTCTGGAGGGAATCTCCTCAAACTGTGGCTATACGGCTGTTTTGATCGCACTTGTGGCATTTAACAACCCTATTGGCGTATTCTTTGTGGCAGTGCTTTATGCAGCAATGCAGGTAGGTGCAAGCTCCATGCAAAGACAGCTTGGAGTACCGTCTGCAATCGTTAACATTCTAATCGGTCTGGTTGTTGTTTTGATCCTGGGAAGAGAACTGTTCCATTTCAAAAAGAGACAGGCAAAAGTTGGAAAAGGAGGAAATGCGTAATGCTTCAGCAGATTTTCAGTTTAAGCTTTATGACGGCTTTTCTGGCCGCAGCAGTTCGTCTCGCAGTGCCGCTTATGTATGGCGGAATTGGTGAGACCATTGCGGAAAAATCCGGTATTCTGAATATCGGAATGGAAGGTGTTATGCTCAGCGGTGCATTCTTTTCCTTTGCAGGTGCCTGGTATTCCGGCAATCTGTTTGTGGGACTTCTGTGCGGTATGGCAGGAGGACTTGTAGTCAGTCTGCTTCACGGACTTCTTTCCATTACACTGATCCAGAACCAGTCTGTTTCCGGTCTTGCCATCAACATGCTTATGCTTGGCGTCACCAGCTTTTTGTTTAAATTAATGTCAAATGGACAGGGCTATCAGCAGATCGAGACCTTCCCAAACATTGCCATTCCAGGATTGTCAAAGATTCCGCTGATCGGAGATGCATTTTTTAACTGCGATTTTCTGACCTATATCCTTTATGTACTCCTGATCCTTACCTGGATTTTTTACAAAAAAACCAATCTGGGGCTGTCTTTTATGGCAGTGGGAGAGCACCCGCGTGCAGCAGAATCCGCCGGCATCCAGGTGAAAAAATACCGCTGGATCGTGATGGTGTTCAACGGAATCCTAGGAGGAATCGGCGGTGCATATCTGGTACTGGTACAGCTTGGCGTTTTTACGGAAAATATGATTTCCGGCCGTGGCTATATTGCTCTTGCAACTGTTATTCTTGGACGATATACACCTTTTGGAATGTTTGGAGCAGCTCTTTTGTTCGGAGCAGCCAATGCCCTGCAGATTCGTCTCCAGACCATAGGTGTATCCATCTCCCCGTTCCTTCTGGCAATTTTGCCATATGCGCTGACCCTTATTGCAATGCTTGGGGCTGCCGGAAAGAACAGTGAACCAGAAGCTCTTGCTAAGCCTTATGTAAAAGGCTCAAGATAGGAGTATCTATGGCAAATAAAGAGTATCTGAATGTAAATGAGCTGGCGACCTTATTCGGATTGAACGTGCAGACCCTGCATTATTATGACAAAATCGGAATTCTGAAGCCCAGCTACAGAGACCCGAAAAACGGATATCGGAAATATCGTTTTGATCAGACTTATAAGCTTGCATCCATCCGCTATATGCGAAAACTGGGTTATTCCATTGAGGCAGTCCGGGATTTTCAGGACACAAAAAGTCCTGATGAGGCGCTTAAAAGACTGAAGGAGCGTTCCGCAGCCATTCATGCCCAGTGGGAAGAGATGATGCGGATCGACCATGCGATTTTGCGAAAAATACAGTTTATTGAAGATTCGAAAGCAGGAATTGATTACGAAAATATCCAGGTGGTGAAATATCCAGAGCGAAAATATATTCCCATCGGAGCAGAAGAGGAGCTTTATGCAGGCGAATCCTTCTACTTTTATCCAACCATTGTATTTTATGGGGAAAATAGCAAGGAATTTGGAGCGCTTCTTACAGATGCCGTTCCAGAGGAAAATGCGGAGATACGCACGATTCCTGCAGGAACCTATGTTGTGGGGTATCACAAAGGGGCATATGAAGAGATTCAGGACAGCTTTAAAAGGATAAAGGAATGGGGACGGAATCTGAATCTGGAGGATACCATTCTGGCGCTGAATATCATCGACCAGTTTGTGGAACAGGATAATGATAATTATTCTACCAGGATCGAGGTCAGGATTGCAGATACAAAATAGAGGAAAAGCGATGCGAGAAAGAGAAAAAATGCAATGATTAAGAATGTGAGGGACAAAAAATGGCAGTAAAGATTTACCACGGAGATATTTTGTTTACACCGTCAGCAGACAGGTTAGAGATTCACGAAAACAGTTATATAATTGTAGAAGATGGAGTGGTTTCACAGATCTGTGAAAAGATTCCGGAGCAGTATCAGGGCGCAGAGGTTATAGATTACGATGATAAGCTGATCATTCCGGCTTTTTCTGATCTTCATGTACACGGAGCACAGTATGTACAGCGCGGAATCGGTATGGACTGTCTGCTTTCCGACTGGCTGAATCATTATACATTTCCGCAGGAATCCCGTTTCCAGAATATGGAGTATGCAAAAAACTGCTACGATGCATTTGTAGATGATATGCTCCGCCATGGTACCTTCCATGCCAATGTTTTTGCAACCATTCACCGTGAGGCCACAAACTATCTCTTTGATAAAATGGAAGAGAAAGGCATGTATGGTTATGTGGGAAAGGTGAACATGGACTGCAATTCTCCGGAATTTCTCACCGAGACCACAGAGGATTCCCTGAAGGAAACAGAGAAGTATCTGGCAGAACATGAGGGCAGCAAAAAGGTGAAAACCATTCTGGCTCCCCGTTTTGCCCCGACCTGCAGCAAGCCGCTGATCGATGGTCTTGGCAAGCTGGCAGCAAAATATCATTGTGGTGTGCACACTCATCTGGTAGAGTCTCTGTGGGAGGCACAGGAAGCTCTGAATCTGTTTCCGGGCTATAGTTCTGACGCAGAAATTTATGAGCGCGCAGGTCTGATGGATCACGGTCCGTCTATTTTCGCCCATGTTATTTTCCCAACTGAGGAAGATAAGCGGATTCTGAAAAAACATGGAAGCTTTTCTGTTCACTGCCCGGATGCCACTGTGAATATTATTGCAGGAATTATGCCGCTGCAGCATATGGAGGCTGAGGGACTGAAAATTGCCATGGGAACTGACATTGCCGGTGGCCATGGAATCGGCATCTACCGCCAGGTTGCAAGAGCCGTACAGTTATCCAAGCTGAAAGAATTCTACGAGCCACAGGAGAGTAAGACCATTACTATTACACAGGCATTCTACCATGCAACCAAAGAGTCTGGAAGTGTATTCGGTAAGGTTGGTTCTTTCGAAAAAGGGTATGCATTTAATGCCCTTGTGATTGATAATATGGAAGATCCATGGACAAAAATGACTGCAGAGGAGAAACTGGAGCGTTTCTGCTACATCGGAGATGACCGGAATATTAAGGCCAGATATATTGATGGGGAGCTGTTGGAGCAGGAATTTTAGAAATTTGCTATTTAATGTGTTGAAAAGTTCTTCAGTAGGGACGCATTTGGACAATGTGTATTACTCACTCGCCGGCGCAACGCTCCAGCGA
>NZ_JAJCIA010000048.1 GCF_020554845.1 Blautia faecis
TGATAGGGGTCTCCAAAACCTTTGGTGGGAGTTCGATTCTCTCATCCCCTGCTCTCTTGATCGCCGGAAGCCTTGATTTTACTGGGTTTCCGGCATTTTCTATTTCGTGGAATTTTCTAACGATGTCACCTATGATGTCAACTAGGAATGATTCCTAGTTTTTAAAAAGATATGACCTGTTTGACTTGTTCTTAATTCATTTCTATTGATTTATTGATAAAATAGTAGAATCATGTGTAGAATATATTATATTCTACTTGAGAAGTGATAATTTCAGCTGACTTACGTTTGCTGCTAAGAAGATTATAACGTAAATGGTCTGATTGCTTGTGGATAGTTCTGTGAATCATATTTGTTTTATAAAAATAATAAATAGGTTATTAACCTTAAAAATTTTGGCTGTGCAGAAAAGAGGGAATCACCCCTCTTTTCGATACCTTGAAACTGCCAGAATCAGACACACAAACACAACTGCAAACAGCACCTCGATTCCCATATCAAGATGTACCTTTCCAAGAAGCTCCGGTGTCAGGGAATGATGCCGGCTTAGAATTTCATTTACCTGTTCATACCAGTACACTGGCAGAAACTTGGCGACTTTCAGAACAGATTTGTCCATTATGTTCATAGGGACGAAGACACCACAGAGAAAGCACATGGAAAGAGAAACAATATTGGCTACGCCGCTTAAAATATTGCTGTTGGGAATAAACATTCCAATCAGGTAAGAGAGTGACAGTGAAACTACTAACATAAGCAATGTATTTGCAATATAATAGCCACAAAGTTCAGAATTCAAAAAGGTATTTCCATACATCAGCACCACTCCCAGGATTCCAAGAAGCCACAGAATGGCACCGATCACTCCCATTGCCAGCAATCCCTGGAGGGACTGACGCCTCACTGAAATAGCAGAGGCTTCCATCCGTTTCTGGATATCTCCCTTTTTGAAGGCCATAAGAATATATCCCATGGTATAGCAAAGAGCTCCCAGAAAAAGATAAGGAATATAACGAAAATAATAAGTGTAAGGAACCAGATCACTGCTTGCAGAATCAGAGGAAATCTTGGTGACCGGTTTATGAACTTCGGTTTTTACTGCCTGAACGGCTTCCTCCTGGGAAAAACCGGCAGCAACATAAGTCCGGATGGTACTGATATAACTGCTGATCTGCTGGTCAACATAATAGGAGCTGTAGGATCCTGGAACCTTGGTGACCTTCAGTGGCTGATTTCCTTGAATGCAAGCCTCGTAAAAGTCATCAGGAATCTGCACAATATACTCCACATTACGGTAAAAGAGATTTTCCTGAAGTACTTCCGGATTATTTTTCATAGGAATTACATTGTGAATCGTGTTAAGATAATCCACAAATCCCTGAGCCAGAACGCCTTGATCTTCCTTTACCACTCCAATATCAATGCTGGTATTTGCATAAAGGCTGTCTTCACTTTTTCCAGCGGCCATCTGCATGACAAGAGCCACAGAAAAGAAAATACCAAGATATATAATGACCAGCGTCACATTCTGTCTTAAAATTTTCATGTAACATTTAAATACTATCATAGCTTTCCCTCCGGATCAGTAAAAATGAAGCAGTCACTAATATTATG
Organism: Blautia faecis; assembly: GCF_020554845.1. Lineage (GTDB taxonomy): Bacteria > Bacillota > Clostridia > Lachnospirales > Lachnospiraceae > Blautia_A > Blautia_A faecis. The sequence goes on from NZ_JAJCIA010000048.1 coordinate 1,615, forward strand.
CTCATCACTGCAAGAGTGAACAGGTTGCGGTAATAGCGGCTCATATCGTCATACACATTGATGCAGTAAAAAGCATCAGAAATAAGTGCTGCCGGATTGATCCGGTTAATAACAGGCATATTTTTTTCTACCAGATCCTTCATGGTATTGTTCATAAGTCCTGATAAAAAGCTGCAGACCATGGAAAAACCAAGAATAATACCAATCTTTCCCCCTTCTTTCATTTTTCCAAGACTACCTACAAAAATTCCAATAGAAACCCCGATCAGGGATCCGAAAAAAGAAATAAGCAGCATGGATCCGATTTTTCCCTGAAAATCCAGCTTTAAAATATAGCGAAGATAGATCAGCAACACGATCACATCGAAATAGCCAAGCAAAAAAGAAGCAATCTGCTCTGAAAGAATCAGCTTCAGTTTATGCGTTGGAGTAACGCAGCGTCGTGCGGCAAGTGCTGTGAGATTGGCTTGAAGAGTTATGGCAGAGCCAAATCCGATAAAACAGCCATAGAGGCAGGTCATTGCAATCAATGCATAGAAAAACTGTGCACTTCCGTTAATAGTCTGTCCGCCAAGTGAAACTTCAGTAAGTGTTTCCTGTTGATTTAGCATCTGCCGTATTCCGTCCCACAGACCGGATGGATGTGTGCGGACTATAGTGCGGATGGTGCTTTTTCCGGTTTCGTAGCCGGACAAAATGGACTGAAGGATGCTCTGGGGGATTCCGTTGGAAGCTACTGTAAGAGAAGAGGAGCTTCCCACTTGATAGATACCGGAAATTTCTTCATTTTCCAGCTTGGTAAGTGCAGCTGATTCAGATAATTCCTGAGCAGCAATCAGATGATTTCCGTTGTTTTCAATTTGATCCAGAAACATAAGAAACAACGTATCAGCGCCTTCCTCTTTTACGATTCCAACCTGTACAGTCTCGAAATCAGCATCATCAATATTTCCAAAAGCAAAATAGAACATAGTTCCAAGAAGAATTGGAAAAATAAGCGGCCAGAAAGTGGTGGCAAAATTTTTCAGCTTTACAAGAAGATTATATTTGATCAAATGCAGCATGGCAGTCCTCCTTAATCTCGCAGCTGTTTCCCTGTGATTTCTAGGAATACGTCATTTAAAGTAGGTAGCTCAGAGGAAACCTGACCAAAGGAAATATCCTGGCTCTGCAGGTAATTGAGAAGCCGGATCAGGTTGTGGCGGGCACCTGTGCACCGTACAGTGAGAATCTGTTCCTCGTAATGCAGGTCAAAGACGTGGGGAAGAGTCCGGATGTCAGCCAGATTCTCCGAGGTAAGAGGAATGGCCTCAATAGTAATGGTCTCGCCGGTTTTGATCATTTTTTTCAGATCCTCTTTGGTGCCGGAGGCAATCACATGACCGTGATCCATAATTGCGATCCGTGTACAGATCTGCTCCACTTCTTCCATATAATGGGAAGTGTAAATGATGGTGGAACCCTGTTCATTCAGCTTCTGAATGCCTTCCAGGATTTTGTTCCGGCTCTGGGGGTCAACGGCTACCGTTGGCTCATCCATAATGATCAGGCGAGGCTTATGAGCAATTCCGCAAGCAATATTCAGTCGGCGGAGAAGACCGCCTGAGAGCTTCTTTGGACGCATTTTCCGGTAATCGTTAAGATCGGTAAAGGTAATGGCTTCTTCCACCAGTTCTTTTCTTTTCCTCTTATCCGGGACATAAAGCCCACAGAAATAATCAATGTTTTCATAGACAGTCAGTTCGTCAAAAACAGCCACATTCTGCAGCACGATTCCAATCTGCTGTTTTACTTTGTAATTGTCAGGACGCATTTCTTCTCCGAAAATATGAATGCTGCCTTTATCGTATTTGAGAAGAGAAAGCATACAATTGATAGCGGTAGTCTTTCCGGAGCCGTTGGGACCAAGAAGACCAAAAATCTCTCCTTCCGAAATACTCAGGTTCAGGTGATCAAGTGCCACCAGGTCCCCATATCTTTTTACCAGATTTTCTATTTGAACAATGTTTGTGGACACGCTTTTCCTCCTTCGGGTTTTCCCCGTATAGTAGCTGTATCATAAGTTTAGAGCGTGTTTGAAAAAGTCTTTCGGCAAGATGTACGTCACTATTTGTGGGAGATTTTGCCTGAATGAGAGCGCCGTAGCGGGCTACGGCAACTGAATTCGGGCGAAATATACCGCAAAGTGGAGCGTGCAGATTGCAGGAATGCTTTTTCAAACACACTTTAGTATAACGGAATAAGGGAAAATCGCCAAGTGTCAGATGTCACGGCCTTCACATGACAAATGTCATAAAATCACAGTTTGCTTCATTCACAAAAACACTTCGCGGAACATTACTAGTATATCGAAATTTAATATTCGATGTACTAGTAAAACGTAATGTCATAAAGCGCAGAACCTTCTTTACAGCGCAAGGTCAGTTATACTATAATAAGGGAAATGTCTGTAAGGCATATATGTAAAAAAACAGGTTAAATATTTGAAAATTACCGGTTACAGAGTGAACAGCAGTATTTGGAAAAAATGAGAAAGAAGGTGGCAGAGTGGGGCACTTTTGGGACTGTGGATTGCTGGTATTTTATAGCTTTCTGTCACTTTTTTTTCTGCCGCCAGGGGCGGGCTTTCTGATCGCTTTTTTGAGCTGTGTAAGTGTGATCTGTTGTGGATATGCGGTGAGAAAGAAGGCATTGCAGCTAATCCTTTACATTTTGTTCGGATTTCTGGGACTGGCTGTTCCAGAGACCTTTATCTTTTATCCATGTCTTTTTTATCTGCTTTTTCATGAAAAAATGAGGGGGCTGGCAGCAGTAGCAGTGATGTTTTTTCTCTGGAAAATACCTGAAAGCAGGGAAAACATGGGCTTTTTTGCAATGACCGGTGTATTTGGATTTTTACTGGCGTTTTTTATGGAGAGAAATACTGCAAAGAGTCAGATTCTGGAAGAGAAGCTGCGAAGGACCCAGGATGATTCCAAGGAGCGAAGCCTGCTTTTGTCCCAGAAAAATAAAGCTTTGCAGGAAAAACAGGATTATGAGATCTATAATGCTACCTTAAAGGAACGAAACCGGATCGCCAGGGAAATCCACGATAATGTGGGACATGTACTTTCACGTTCAATCCTTATGGTAGGGGCTGCAAAGACCATAAATAAAGATCCCGGGATGACCGCCATACTGAAAAATCTGGAGGATTCCCTGAACCATGCCATGAACAGCATCAGAAATAGTGTCCATGACCTTCACGATGAAGCAGTAAATTTAGAAGAAGTGGAAAAGAGCCTGGTTCATGAGTTTACATTTTGTTCGGTGCAGATGGTTTATGATATGACAAGAGAGGTTCCAAGGGAGGTGAAATACTGTTTTATCAGTATTACCAAAGAGGCCTTCGCAAATATTATGAAGCACAGCAACGCCACGAAGGTGCAGCTGATCCTTCGGGAGCATCCGGGACTGTACCAGCTTTGTATAGAGGATAATGGGACAGATGCTTTTTATGATCCGGAAAAATCCGGTATTGGAATTGTAAATATGAAAGAAAGGGTAAATGCCCTGGGTGGAACCATACAGATTTTTACGGATAAGGGATTCCGGATTTTTATTACAATACCCAAATGTGGTTGAGGTGGATTCCGATAAAGATACAGTAAAGCGGGCATACAGATTATGGAAATTATTTTTTGAATGTGTTCCGGAAATGAAAGAAAAGCAGGAGTAAGAAATGAAAATAATAATTGTAGACGATGACTGCCTGGTGGCGGGTGCGTTGAAAACCATTCTGGAAGTGAATGAGGATGTGGAAGTGTTAGCGACTGGAGCAAACGGAAAAGAGGCCTGTGAGCTTTATGAAAGGTATGAGCCGGATGTGCTTCTTATGGATATTCGAATGGAGAAAATGGACGGTCTGGAAGCATCCCGGAGTATTTTGTCCAGGCATCCAAAGGCAAATATTCTGCTTCTTACCACTTTTTCCGATGACGAATATATAGTAAAAGCCTTGCGACTTGGTGCAAAGGGATATCTTCTGAAACAGGATTATGGCAGTATTCTGCCTGCACTTCGGGCGGTTTACTGTGGGCAGACAGTATTTGGGACAGAAATAGTTTCCAGGATTCCAGACCTTTTGCAGGGAGAAAAGAAGTTTGATTATGGAAAATATGACATTAATGAGAGAGAATTTGAGATGATAGAGCTGATCGCAAATGGATACAGCAATAAGGAGATTGCGGCAGAGCTTTTCCTGAGTGAAGGAACCGTGCGGAATTATCTGAGCATGATCCTGGAAAAACTGCAGCTGCGTGACCGTACACAGGTGGCAGTTTTTTATTACCAGCATAAATAGGAGCGACAGAAGATGAACATACAGAAAATTGGAGATCGGACAGCAGAGCTTTTGAATTTATATTATAACAATGAGATAGAGCCTTTTTTGAACTCTTGTCATGAGGATGTTCTTTGGATAGGACCTGCAGACAGGCAGGTGATCCGCGGAAGAAAAAATCTGGTAGATGCTTTTCACGCTGAGAAACACGAACTGAAGTTTTCCCTGAATAATCTGACGGTGCTGCCGCTTGCCACTACAAGCAGTACGGTGGCAGAGATCATGACTTTTATGCTGGTAGATACGATCTGGCCGGATAACAGTGCAAGCCGGGTAAATCAGCGTATGCAGTTTACCTGGGTGGAGCAAAAAGGTGTGCCGAAGATACGTGTGATCTTTATTTCAAATGCAATTCAGTATGATGAGAGGGATGGTATTTATCCGGTACATTATGATGAGAATTATCGTAAGTTTGTCCTTACAGGAGAGACCAGATCAGAGCGGATTTACGTGAAAGGAATTGATAAGTCCATTCTTTATCTGAATTGGTCGCGTGTGATCTATGTGGAAAGTCTCGGCAATCATACGGTGATCCATACTCTGGATCAGGAGTTTGAGTCTACAGAAAGCCTGAAAACTCTGGAAAAACGTTATGGGAACCTGTTTCTGAAGTGCCACGAGAGTTACATGGTAAACCCGGCACATGTCCATTCTATCCGCAGATTTAAAATGACTGTAACAGGAGGACGGGAACTTCCAGTTCCGGAAAAAAAGTATACGGCAGTAAAAAAGACGCTGCAAAAAATAATTGTAGCCCGTTAGAGCGTGTCTGAAAAAGGCTTTCTGCAAGATGTGCGTCACAATTTGTGGGAAATTTTGCCCGGATGAGGGCGCCGTAGCGGGCTACGGCAACCGAATTCGGACGAAATATACCGCAAAGTGGGGCGTGCAGATCGCGGGAATGCTTTTTCCAACATGCTCTGAGGAAAAACGTTACAAAAGTACCAAAAATGTAAAAAAATACACACGTCATAAAAGAAGTATGCTATAATGGGAGCACTTAACCGATTACAGTATAAGGAATTGCCAATTAAACAAGGAGAACCCAGTATGAGTAATTATGTGATCATAACAGATACATCTGCAGATATTCCGGCAGACATTTTAGATAAGGGTCAGATTCATCTGATTCCTATGGTATACCAGTTAAACGGAGAGGAGTGTCCGCACAGGAATCCGGGAAACTGGGACAGCAGGGCTTTTTATGACAAGCTTCGTGCAGGTGGAACCGGAAGTACTTCCCAGATTTCCCCGGCTACATATACCGATTGTTTTGAACCGTTTCTGAAAGAGGGCAAGGATATTCTTTATATTTCCCTTTCCGGAGGACTGACTTCTACATGGCAGAGCTCTCGCATTGCAGCTGCTGATCTGATGGAAGAGTACCCGGAGTGTAAGATCTCCTGCGTGGATTCTCTTGCAGCTACAGGAGGACAGGGAATCCTGGTGATCCTGGCAGCAGAAAACCAGAATAAAGGAATGTCCCTGGAGGAGAATACGTCATGGCTGGAGGAGAATCGTCTCCATATTTGCCATTGGTTTACAGTAGATGATCTTGATTTTCTGAAACGAGGCGGACGTATTTCCCCCACAATCGCCTGGATCGGCGGAAAGCTGAAGATCAAACCGATTCTTCGTATTGTGGAGGATGGAACTCTGGCAATCCCGGAGAAGGTACGCGGCTCCAAGGTTGCTATGAATACGATCGTTTCCAAGTATATCAGTTCCGGATTAAATGAGGAGCATCCTTATGTATTTATCTGTCACGGTGATGCTGCTGAGCAGGCTGAGAAAGAGAAGGCTGCTATCCTGGAAGCTGTACCACAGGCTCAGGTTATCATTATGCCAATGAGCCCGATTATTGGAATTCATACTGGTCCTGGAGTACAGGCGGTTATTTATTTTGGAAATAATAGGTAATTAAAGCCTTTTTCAAACCTGTTCCAGGAAAGCAAAAATTCAGAAATCATTGAGCGTTCCAAATGTATATCCCATTTCTTTCCATTTGGTCAGCAGTTCATCCAGAATCTGTCCATTTGTGGAAGAAGTATTGTGCAGCAGGACAATTGCCCCTGGGTGGATTCGTGTGAGAAGCTTATCGAAGGCTTCCTCTCTGGTTGGCTGTTTATCCTGATACCAGTCCACGTAGGCAAGACTCCAGAAGAAGGTTTTATACCCCAGTTCCTTTGCCATGGACAGATTTGCTGTACTGTAAATTCCCTGAGGCGGCCGGTAGAATTTCGTCATGGATTCTCCGGTCGTTTCTTTATACAGATTTTCCACGCCCTCCAGCTGTTTCCTGAAATCATTCAGAGAAGAAATCCCGGACATATCCGGGTGAGAGAGGGTATGATTTCCTACAATATGCCCTTCCTGAACCATTTCTTTTATCAGATCTCCATTATCTCTTATGAAATTTCCAACAACGAAAAAAGTTGCTTTTACATTGTGTTTTTTCAATGCATTAAGAAGCAGCGGTGTATTGCCATTTTCATAGCCACAGTCAAAAGTAAGATAGAGTATTTTCTCCTGGGTATCCTTTGCAAAGTAGGCGTTATAGGAAGCAAGCTCTTGGATGGAAGCATTTCCTACAGGACGTTTTCCTTCTTCCTGGAAACTGAGTCCCCAGCTTGCGCAGTCTGATGAAGTAGCGACTGCTTCCGGGGGCGAAAAATGTTGGACGATCACCCGGGCGGCAGAACCAGCCAGAAAGGACAGGGCGAAGAGAAGAGGAACGACGGCGTAGTGGAGAAAGTCTTTGATCGCAGGGCGATTTTTCGAGCAAAAAGAGGAAATATGCGAAGAGAATTTTTCCTTCAGTGCTGGAAAAGAAAAAATGGGAAATTTCATGAAGAGAAAACCTCACGGGTATTTTTTTACAGATATATGAGAAAATAAAAGGTTTATGCCAGAGCGTGTTTGAAAAATCATGCGAATAAGGGCAAGGCAGCTGCTTGAAAATGAAAGGAAAATCCAGACATTAATTAAGCCACCAGCATCGACGTTTACTGGTGGCTTAAATCTGATCCATATCCAATGGAATGTACCTCTCTTTCCGAATATATTATGCGTTTAAAACAATTGGAATTAAGGCTTACGTTCTTGGTGGACTGTACCTCGCTTTTCTTAAAGTGTTAAAAATTAAGATGTTTCGTTATGCTTCTGGTGGTCCGTACCTCTCTTTCTTAGATTATAAGTAATGAACTTATGTTTTCGGTGGTCTCACTCCTTTTTGTTTTTATTTTTAAGTTCCTTTTGTTTTATGAGCTTACTATAACAGATTACTTCTCGTTTGTCAACAAATAATTTGAAAAAAATATTATTTTATATAAAATAAAAAGTTTATACGTGTGAAAAGAATTAAAAATTCAGATAATATTTCCGCGTATAATGTGGTATGATGAAACTATAAAGAATATGGCTTTTCAACGTGATAAAGTGCTGGGAAGCTATATGACAGAAGATGAGGAGGAAGCAAAGATGTTAAATGCAATTCTTGATGAATTGAAACTGAATGCCCTTGTGATCACAGATCCGTATAACATGCGACATGTAAGCGGTTTTCGTGGCGGCGAGGGCGCTTTATATATTTCAGCAGCCCAGAAGGTGCTGATCACAGATTCCCGTTATACGGAGCAGGCCGGTAAGGAGAGCGATTTCACAGTAATCGAAGAGTGCCGTGGGCATAACCGTCAGACGATTCTGAAGGAGTGTATGGAGAAGGAGAATGTAAGCAGCGATTTCCATATGGGATATGAGGATCAGTCCATGCTTTGCTGTGATTTTGATAAGCTCAGAAAGGAACTGCCGGTTCAGACATGGATACCTCTTGGCAGCAGAATCGATGATCTTCGCCAGGTTAAGACTGAGGAAGAACTGGAGTATCTGGCAAGAGCCGAAGAAATCGGGGACAAAGCATTTGCAGAATTTTTGAAAATCGTGAAACCAGGAATGACAGAGCTGGAAGCTGCGGCAGAACTGGAATACCTGATGAAAAAAGAGGGAGCAGAGGATTTAAGCTTTAACACGATCATCGCTTCCGGTCTGAATTCTTCCATGCCTCACGCAATTCCAGGATATAAGAAGCTGGAGGAAGGGGATTTTGTTACCTGTGATTTTGGCTGTAAATACAAGGGATACTGCTCCGATATGACACGTACCTTTGTCCTCGGAAAAGCAAGCGATAAACAGAAAGAAATTTACAATGTTGTATTAAAAGCACAGCTGGCCGGTCTTGCAGCAGTAAAGGCTGGTGTAAGCGGAGCGAGTGTGGATAAGGTTGCGAGAGATATTATTACAGAGGCTGGTTATGGTGACTGTTTTGGTCACGGACTTGGTCACAGTGTAGGTCTTTTCATCCATGAAAGTCCGCGCCTCTCTCCCTCTGACGATACCATTCTGAAAGCCAATATGATCGAGACAGTTGAACCTGGTATTTATGTACCTGGTTTCGGAGGGGTTCGTATTGAGGATATGGTAGTGGTAACGGAAGACGGCTGCCGCAATCTGGCACATTCTCCTAAGGAACTGATTGAGGTTCCTGTTGAGAAATAAAGAGCTGATTTATATATAGTGAATAGATAGTAATGTTGCCGACAGGCGAAATGTCTGTTTTGTGAAAGAAAATTATCTGCCCGAGTGGCATCTTAGTTTCTTTTATGATTAAAATGTTAATATTGTTATTGAAATATGGAAAGGAATAAGAAAATGCTGAAACAATTATCGATTTTTGCGGAAAATATCAAAGGAAAAATGCAGCGGGTGACTGGAATCCTCCTGGAGGAGGATATTAATATCCTTGGTTCTGTTACCAATGACAGTGCTGAATATGGAATTATACGTATGGTTGTTTCCAAACCTGAGCAGGCGTTAGAAGCGCTGACAAAGGCTGGTTTTATCTGTAAGCTTAGTGATGTTCTTGGAATCGAGGTAAAGGATGAGGTTGGTAATCTGAACAAACTGCTTCTCAGTCTCCAGGAGAGCAACATCAATATTGATTATCTGTATCTGTCTTTCAACCGTGCTACCGGACTTCCGATCATGGTTCTACACGTACCGGATATCAGTGAGGTGGAGGCATGTCTGAGAAATAAGGGATTTAATTCCATTTCTGAGGTTCATTGAGCACTTCAGGCAGAAACAGAATCTGAAATCCTGCATAGAACTCTGAATAGTTGGAAAAACTACCGTTATCAATCTTTAGGAGGTAAGGAAATGTTACGGTATTTGCCTATTCGGAAGATTCACGCAAGACAAATTCTGGATTCCAGAGGTAATCCTACTGTGGAGGTAGAAGTGACAGTTGGAGAAGGCGTTATTGGAATCAATGGATATACAGGCCGTGCAGCAGTTCCATCCGGCGCGTCCACAGGAAAATTCGAAGCACTGGAGCTAAGAGACGGCGATAAAGGAAATTATAAAGGTCTTAGTGTACAAAAAGCAGTGGATAATGTAAACACGAAAATCTCGGAGGCAATTCTGGGAGAAAATGCACTGGATCAGACCTATATTGATTCTCTTCTGATCCAGACAGATGGTACGGACAATAAAAGCAATCTTGGGGCGAATGCCACTCTTGGTGTTTCTATGGCGGTGGCGAGGGCAGCCGCTATGGCACTTCGGATTCCGCTTTATCAGTATATCGGAGGCTGTCATGCGAACAGGATGCCAGTACCAATGATGAATATTTTGAATGGCGGGCGGCATGCGGACAATACAGTGGATCTTCAGGAGTTTATGATCATGCCAGTTGGGGCTTCCTGTTTTTCAGAGGGAATCCGCATGTGTGTGGAGATTTATCAGTCACTGAGGATTCTTTTAAAAAAGAAAAATCTGTCTACAGCAGTGGGCGATGAGGGTGGTTTTGCACCGGATCTGAAGGATTCCAGGGAGATTCTGGAATTGATCCTTGAGGCTGTGAAGAACGCCGGATATGAGCCGGGAAAAGATATTGGCATTGCCATTGATGCGGCAGCCAGTGAATTATATGACGGAGAAAAAGATGGTTACTATTTTCCTGGGGAGAGTAAGATGACTGGAAAAGAAGTAATCCGGGATTCTAATGAAATGATCCGTTATTACGAAAATCTGTTGGATGAATTTCCTGTTGTTTCTATCGAGGACGGACTGCAGGAGGATGACTGGGAGGGCTGGAAAGCTATGACGGAGCGGCTTGGAAGCCGTGTACAGCTGGTTGGGGATGACCTTTTTGTGACAAATATCAAACGGCTGTCCTGTGGAATAAAGCTTGGAACAGCAAATGCAATCCTGATCAAGGTAAATCAGATCGGAACCCTGACAGAGTCTCTGGAGGCAGTAGAACTGGCTGCACGGGCGGGTTATCGCTCTGTTATTTCCCACCGCTCCGGTGAAACGGAGGATTCCTTTATTGCAGATCTTGCAGTGGCAACTGGTGCGGGGCAGATCAAGACTGGTGCACCATGTCGTTCAGATAGAAATGCCAAGTATAATCAGCTTCTGAGAATCCATGAGCAGCTTGGCAGACTGTCGATGTATGAGAATCCGTTTGCCTGACCCTGAAAAAAACGATAGCGTAATTTGTCCAAATTCAAGATAAAAAGGAGTTGAAATCAAATGCTGGCTATGGTATAATATCTCCTAGTTGATTAGGAGGTGTAACCACGTGCAGATTTTAAGAACGATTTTAACAATTCTTTTTGTTATAGATTGTATTGCCCTTACCGTAGTAGTCCTTATGCAGGAAGGTAAGTCACAGGGTCTTGGTGCGATCGCCGGAGCTGCAGACACATACTGGGGTAAGAACAAAGGACGTTCCATGGAGGGCGGTCTTGTTAAGGCAACTACAGTTATGGGAGTTTTGTTCTTTGTACTGGCAGTTGTATTGAACCTGAATTTCTAAGAATAAACTGGGAAACACTCTTGTTGATCTGATCGCAAGAGTGTTTTTTATGTAAGCGGAAAATCCTGCTTTGCAGGATTCTTTCCTGATAATAGGAAATTATGGAAAGATGGTAGAAAAGTTTTGTGATAATTACAGTCTGTGCGTGCGATTTTAATAGAGCAGCTTGCGTGTGCAGGTATTAAGAAGGAGACAAATTGAGTAAAGACAGAGAATTTGACAAACGAAAAAAATTTATGATGGAGCTTCTTGGAGACCCGGTGTACCAGCCTATGCGTTTCAGGGAAATTGCAGGTCTTCTGCGCCTTTCAAAGGACGAGAAGAAGGATCTGTACCGTGTTCTGGATGATCTGGTAGCAGAGGGAAAGGTTGACCTGGATTCCAAGGGACGTTATTCCAAAGTAACTGGAAGAAAGCGCGGGAAAGAGAAGCAGCGAGGAAAAAGAGAAGAACGTGACGAGAAGTTTTCGGGTAAACGTTCCGGGAAATATACAGAAGAAGGCTCCGAGAGACGTACCGGGAAGAAAGATGAGAAGCATTCCGATAAGAAATATAATGATAAGCAGGCTGGAAAGTATGATCACCGCAAGTCCGACGATCATTACAGCAGGGGAAAAGATAAGTACGACGATAGGAAACACGGCAGACGCTGCGAGGATGATGACCCGGAATTCCGCCTTGCCCGTCTGGAGAACGAATATCCGGACAGTCCATCTGTGGAAGGCACCTTTATCGGTCATCCCAAGGGCTTTGGATTCGTGGAAATCGAGGGGGAAGACAACGACGTATTTATTTCGGAAGATTGTACCGGAACGGCTATGCACCAGGATAAGGTTCGTGTTATAATCACAAAAGAGCCGCAGGAAGGCAAACGCCGCGAGGGAATTGTAGTAAAAGTTCTGGAAAGAGGTATGACCCAGATCGTGGGAACCTACGAGAACAGCCGTGACTTTGGTTTTGTGGTAAGTGACAACCCTAAATTTTCCAGGGATGTATTTATTCCGAGAAAAGATTCCCAGGGAATTAAGGACGGGGATAAGGTAGTGGTGGAAATCACCAGCTACGGAAGCAAGAATCGCAATCCGGAAGGTAAGATCGTAGAGAATCTGGGAAGCTGCCGTGCACCTGGAACAGATATCCTTGCCATTGTAAAAAGCTTTGGCATTCCAAGCGAATTTCCGGATAAAGTAATCCGTCAGGCTGACCGTGTGCCGGATCATGTTCTGGATGCTGACAGGGATGGCCGACTGGATCTTCGCCATCTTCAGACCGTCACCATCGACGGAGAAGACGCCAAGGATCTGGATGATGCAGTTACTTTGACAAAGGAGAATGGCATCTATCATCTTGGTGTTCACATTGCAGATGTAAGCAATTATGTACAGGGTGGAAGCGCCCTTGACCGTGAGGCGTTGAAGCGGGGAACCAGTGTATATCTGGCAGACCGCGTAATTCCCATGCTCCCGGTACGGCTTTCCAACGGAATCTGTTCTCTGAACCAGGGGCAGGATCGTCTTACTTTAAGCTGTCTTATGGATATTGATAAAAAAGGAAATATGATTTCCCATAAGATTGCAGAGACTGTGATCTGTGTAGATGAGAGAATGAATTATACAGATGTGAAAAACATTCTGGAGGATACTGACGAAGAGGCAAAGAAACGCTATGAAAAACTTGTTCCCATGTTTTTCCTGATGAAAGAGCTTTCTGAAATCCTTCGTGGAAACCGCCATCACAGAGGCTCCATTGATTTTGATTTTCCGGAGAGCAAGATTATCTTAAATGCAGCAGGAAGAGCCATTGACATTAAGCCATATGAGGCAAATGTGGCAACAAGGATCATTGAGGATTTCATGCTTATGGCAAATGAGACTGTGGCAGAGGAGTGCTGCAGGGATGATATGCCGTTTGTTTACCGTACCCATGAGACTCCGGATCCCGAGAAAGTGGAGAGCCTTCTCACACTTCTTCATAATCAGGGAGTGTCGGTGCAGAAGCATGGCCAGGAGATTACCCCGAAAGAGATCCAGACTATTCTGGAGAGCATTGAGGGACTTCCAAACGAGCCACAGATCAGCCGCCTTACTCTTCGAACCATGAAACAGGCGAAGTATACTACAGAATGCAGCGGCCATTTTGGACTTGCAGCGAAATATTACTGCCATTTTACTTCTCCAATCCGTCGTTATCCGGATCTTCAGATTCACAGGATCATTAAGGATAAGCTTCGGGGACGTCTGGAAAGAGAGGGAAAAACAGAGCATTATAAAGAGATTCTGGAAGATGTGGCACGCCAGTCCAGTGTGTGTGAGCGCCGGGCGGACGAAGCAGAGAGAGAATCTGACAAGCTGAAAAAAGCAGAATATATGTCTTACCATATTGGGGAAGAATTTGAAGGAATCATTTCCGGTGTTACTGGCTGGGGCTTCTATGTGGAACTTCCAAATACGGTAGAGGGACTGGTTCATGTAAATACACTGAGGGATGATTATTACACCTTTGATCAGGATGCTTACGAGTTGATCGGCGATGTGACACACAAGGTGTTTGCACTGGGACAGAAGGTACGTGTGAGAGTTGCAGACGCAGATACCATGCTGAAGACTGTGGATTTTGTTCTGGCAGAGGAGCAAGAGTGGTAATTAGAAGTTACTGTTCATTCTGCGATCAAAAGCACGCTTTGCGATGCATAGAAACTACGCTCTAGAACAGCAACCCTTTGTTTTGAACGCCCGCTTGCAGGCGGAAATCCATATAGGGAGGAACTTATGGCAAAGAAACCAGGAATCAAACTGATTGCAAATAATAAAAAGGCATTTCACGATTATTTTATAGAAGACACGTATGAGGCAGGAATTGCCCTGGCAGGAACAGAAGTAAAATCCCTGCGTATGGGAAAATGCAGCGTCAAGGAATCTTTTGTGCGGATTCAGAATGGGGAGGTTTATATCTATGGAATGAACATCAGCCCATACGAAAAAGGCAATATTTTCAATAAAGATCCCCTTCGTATCCGTAAACTTCTCCTTCACCGCAGTGAGATCAACAAGATGGAAGCCAAACTGAAGGAAAAAGGTCTTACCCTTGTGCCAATCAAGGTCTATTTCAAGGACAGCCTTGTGAAGGTGGAAATTGGTATGGCAAGAGGTAAGAAATTGTATGACAAACGTCAGGATATCGCTAAGAAAGATCAGAGACGAGAAGCAGAGCGTGATTTCAAGGTGAAGAATTTATATTAAAAACAATGGGAGCTGGGGATTTTTATGATGAAAAATTCCCGGCTTTCGTAAATTTCTGTTAAACATTTATAGGGGATCAGCTGTAAAGATGCAGCATATAAAAAGTCAGACAGGTCAATATGGTATTTATTTAATATTCGCTGTACAGGCAGCATGAAAACAGTAAAAAGAGGTTGGCTATGGAAGAGAAAATAAAAGAGAAAACAAAAGAGAAAATACAGGAAGCAAAGGAAACAACAAAAGAAAACCGTCTGATGAAAACCGTAGAGGATTCCAGAACGGAGCAGGTTCATCTGATCATGCACCAGCACTTAAATGCCGGCGGCAGATTGTTTGGAGGAATGCTGATGCAGTGGGTGGATGAGGTGTCTGGCGTGGTTGCCATGCGTCATTGCGGGACTTATCGTGTCACAACTGCAGCTGTGGACAATCTACAGTTTAAGGAGCCCGTTTACGAGGGCGAGCTCCTTGTGATGATCGGCTATGTGACCTATGTGGGAAATACCTCCATGGAAGTGGAAATTGATTCCTATGTGGAGCGCGGTGATGGAATGCGTTACCTGGTAAACCGTGCTTTTTCTGTGATGGTAGCTGTGGATAAGAATGAACGTCCTACCCGAATCCCCGGCCTTATTATCCACACAGAAGCAGAGAAAGGCCGCCATGAGGCAGCTCTGCTCCGCAGGGATATGCGTAAAGAGCGAAGAGACGCCGGGTTTTAAAAATTGAGACATGTTGTCAAAAACTATTTGAGTCAGAGATAGAGAAAACTGTCCCTGGCTCTTTTTGTTCACAGAAGAAGTACGCAGGATCTTCCTTCCCGGTGAAGGCACCAGAGAGAATGGGGAAAAGAAACCCGAGAGTTGCGGCGCGAAATCGTGCAAAGCATGATTTCTGTGCATCGCGAAGCGTGTTACTGTGAATGGAGTGAACAGTAACGAAAAGTTTAAAAATTGTATGAAATCATCCCGCGTTCGGTTGACAAGTCTGTCATACTCTGTAATAATAATGGAGAACAAAAAGTGGATATTAGAGGAGTTTAATTCCATTTTGTGGGAGGAATATAGATTATGAAAAAACGTTATGTGATTCTTGCAGCACTTTTGGTCACTGCTTTGGCAGCAGCTGGATGTGGCAAAAAAAAGACTGAAGATACAGGCAAGGATGGCCAGGTAACCGTGGCTCCTGCTGAGAATACAGATACAGCTTCAAGTGATGACAGTTCCCTGGTAGATATGCAGAAATCTGACGATGCAGATATCAAGAATGTGATTGGTGATAAGACTTCCACAGCTTCCAGGCTGATTCTTGTGAACGGTACCGGAGCTGCTGTGAAGGGACTTTACATTCGTCCGACTACGGATGACGATGATGACTGGGGCACAGAGCTGATCAATGGATTGTTTACTTTGAATGATGGCGACAAGGCTCTTTACTATTATGAGCCGGACGAGAAGGATGCAGATGGAAATGCGGTGACAAGCTATGACATCCGGATCACGTATGAGGACGAGGATTATACAGACTGCTATTTCCGTAAGCTTCCGCTGAAGACAATTTCAAAGATCACTCTTCATATGGATGGAACTGCTGAGGATGGAATTCCTTATGCTACTTATCTGACAGGAACGAGTAAGACAGAAACTTCTACCCTGAGTGAAGTGATGGCGCGTCTTGGTCTTGATGACAGCGAAGACAGTTCTGAGGATGATTCTCAGGAAACGGATACAGCACCAACGCCTACATCTGCGCCGCAGCAGTCAGGTCCTACTTCTGCACCTACATCTGCACCGCAGCCTACAAGTACTCCGGATAATAGTGGCGGCAGTAATACAGCACCGGATGATTCCAGTGCAGATAAGGCGAAACAGTATATCGGACAGCCGCTTTCCAGTCTTGTTGCAGCACTGGGAGAGGCTAACGGAAGTGATTATGAGAACGAGCCGGAGACCGGAGAGACAGGATATCATTATTATGACTCTTTCACAGTTTCTACCACTGTTGATGACAGCGGAAATGAGGTTGTTGCCGGAGTATGGTAAAATAAAAGAATAAAAAATAAGGCAGGATAAAAGCATGGAAATGAAAAGAGTTTTATTAAAATTAAGCGGCGAGGCTCTTGCCGGACCGAAGAAAACAGGATTTGACGAGGCAACTGTTCTTGCAGTAGCGAAGCAGATCAAGGCAATTTCTGATGAAGGAGTACAGATCGGCATTG
Organism: Blautia faecis; assembly: GCF_020554845.1. GTDB lineage: Bacteria > Bacillota > Clostridia > Lachnospirales > Lachnospiraceae > Blautia_A > Blautia_A faecis. The sequence continues at coordinate 18,333 of NZ_JAJCIA010000048.1, forward strand.
TGATCGGCGGTGGAAACTTCTGGAGAGGACGTACCAGTGAGACGATAGACCGTAACAAGGCAGACCAGATCGGTATGCTTGCTACCATTATGAACTGTATTTATGTATCTGACCTTTGCAGATATACAGGTATGAAGACTGAGATTTATACACCATTTGCATGTGGTGCATTTACCAGACTGTATTCCAAGGACAGCGTAGAAGAGAGCTTTGCACAGGGCAAGCTGGTATTCTTTGCAGGCGGTACAGGACATCCGTACTTCTCTACTGATACAGCTACGGTTCTTCGTGCAGTTGAGATCGAGGCCGATGCGATTCTTCTGGCGAAGGCAGTTGATGGTATTTATGACAGCGATCCGAAGGTAAATCCTGACGCTGTGAAGTATGATGAGATCTCTATTCAGGAAGTTGTTGACAAGAAGCTTGCAGCCATGGATCTTACAGCTTCTATTATGTGTCTGGAGCAGAAAATGCCGATGATGGTATTTGCTCTTGATGAGGAGAACAGCATTATCAACACTGTTCACGGAAAATTTTCCGGAACAAAGGTTACTGTATAAGCGCGTTGCGCAGAAAATAGGATAATACTGCTACCGGCAGAAAATCATAAAGAGGGAGATTAATTTTATGGATGAAAGAATTCAGAAGTATGAAGAGAAAATGAAAAAGACATTGGGCAGCTTAGAAGCAGAGCTGACTACTATCCGTGCAGGACGTGCCAATCCGCATATCCTTGACAAGCTGACAGTAGATTACTACGGAAGCCCTACACCGATTCAGCAGGTGGCAAATATCACAGTTCCGGAAGCTCGTATGATCCAGATCCAGCCATGGGAATCCAGCCTGATCAAGGGAATTGAGAAAGCAATCCTTACTTCTGATCTTGGTCTGAACCCGAATAACGATGGAAAAGTAATCCGTCTTGTTTTCCCGGAGCTTACCGAGGAACGCCGTAAAGATCTGGTTAAAGATGTTAAGAAAAAAGGTGAGGCAGCTAAGGTTGCTGTCCGCAACATCCGCCGTGATGCCAACGATGCATACAAGAAGCTGAAAAAAGAAGAGGATGTATCTGAGGACGAGATCAAAGAGTTAGAGGACAAAGTTCAGAAGCTTACAGACAAATACATCAAGGATGTAGATGCTGCAGTAGAAGCAAAAGGTAAGGAGATTATGACTGTATAAGGGCATATTACCTGAAGCGCAGAGCCGTTTGGACTAAAAATCTGCAAAACAGGATCCTTTTATAAAGAAACAGCAAAAAGAGCTCTTTAAAAAGAGCTCTTTTCTGCCCTTTTGTATGAAATTGTACGAATAATCTGAACGCTTATAACGAAAAAAGAAAAACAAAATACAAGGAGAAAAATATGAACGTACCCAATCATATTGCCATTATTCTGGACGGCAATGGCCGCTGGGCAAAGGCAAAGGGACTGCCCCGCGGCTATGGACATGTTAAGGGCTGCGCCAATCTGGAGCAGGTCTGCTATGATATTAAAGATCTGGGCGTGAAATATCTGACAGTATATGCTTTTTCCACGGAAAACTGGAAACGCTCCAGAGAAGAAGTGGATGGGCTTATGAAGCTGTTTCGCAGCTATCTGAAGAAATGTATCAAGATATCCCGGGATAATAAGATGAAAATCAAAATTATCGGCGACATCTCTGCTTTTGCACCGGATATTCAGGAAAGCATCCGTAAACTGGAGAAGTTTTCTAAGGATTATGATGAGCTATACTTCCAGATTGCCATGAATTATGGAAGCCGCGATGAGATTACAAGAGGAATGCGAAAGATGGCACAGGATGTGGCGGATGGAAAAGTTTCTCCGGATCAGATCACAGAGGATACGATTGGAAGCTACCTGGATACTGCAGGAGTTCCGGATCCAGATCTTCTGATACGCACCAGCGGAGAACAGAGACTTTCCAATTTCCTTATGTGGCAGCTGGCTTATACGGAATTTTATTTTACAGACGTGGCATGGCCGGATTTCCATAAAGCAGAATTAGTACAGGCTATTGAGAAATATAATCAAAGAGACAGAAGATATGGCGGTGTGAAGGAGGAGTAAGATGTTTAAAACACGTCTTTTAAGCGGTATTGTGCTGGTCGCAGTTGCGCTTCTGACTATTATCAGTGGAGGTTATGTGCTGTTTTTTACACTGCTTGGGATCTCTCTGATCGGAATGCAGGAGCTTTATAAGGTTATGAAGGTCCGGGAAGACCATTTTAATGCCCTGGAAATTGCAGGCTATCTTGGAGCTGTGATCTACTATGTGCTGATGTCGCTGGATTTTGAAAAATATGGAATGATGGGCGTGATCATTTCGTTCATGATGTTTATGTTCGTTTACGTATTTACTTATCCCAAGTTCAAGGCAGATCAGGTAATGCCGGCGTTCTTTGGGGTGGTATACGTGGCTGTGATGCTCTCCTTTATTTATCTTACCAGGAACCTTCCAGATGGAAAATTTCTGGTATGGCTGATCTTTTTATGCTCCTGGGGATGCGATACCTGCGCATATTGTGTGGGAATGCTGATCGGCAGGCACAAAATGGCACCAATCCTCAGCCCGAAGAAATCAGTAGAAGGTGGAGTAGGCGGCGTGGCAGGCGCTGCGCTTCTGGGCGCAATTTATGCAGCAGCAACTGGCGGAAAGATTGCAGAGTATGCGCTGATTTGTGCAGTCGGAGCACTGATCTCCATGGTTGGAGACCTGGCTGCTTCTGCTATTAAGAGAAATCAGGGAATCAAGGACTATGGCAAACTGATCCCGGGACACGGTGGAATCCTGGACAGATTTGACAGTGTGATCTTTACAGCTCCGGCTATTTATTTCCTGGCGAAGCTTGTGCTGGGAATCTGATTCAGGATTGGCAGCGGGAGGTATAAAGGAATAAGAAGTGTGGAAATGATAAGATGTGATTTGTCCCTGAAATGGACTGAGAGGAATTTCAAATGAAGAAAATTGCAATTTTAGGCTCAACTGGTTCCATCGGTACACAGACCCTGGATGTAGTGAGAGCTAACGGCGATATAGAGGTGCTGGGAATCAGTGCAGGAAGAAATGTGAAAATGCTGGAAGAACAGGCAAGAGAGTTTCATCCTCAGCTGATTGCAGTGTGGGATGAAAATGCGGCAAAGGACCTGGCAGTCCGTCTTGCGGATATGGATGTAAAAATTGTGTCTGGTATGGAGGGACTTCTGGAGCTTGCGCGTATGCCCCAGACAGACATTCTGGTTACCGCTGTTGTGGGAATGATTGGAATCCGTCCTACAATGGAGGGAATCAAGGCGGGCAAGGACATTGCCCTTGCAAACAAAGAAACATTGGTAACAGCAGGTCATCTGATCATTCCGATGGCAAAAGAGCATGGAGTTCAGATCCTTCCGGTAGACAGTGAGCACAGTGCTATTTTCCAGGCTCTTCATGGGGAAAAGCGGGCGCAGGTTGAGAAGCTTCTGATCACAGCTTCCGGTGGTCCCTTCCGTGGAAGAAAAAGAGAAGAACTGGAACATGTGACGCTTGCAGATACCCTGAAGCACCCGAACTGGGTAATGGGACAGAAGATCACAGTAGATTCTGCAACCCTGGTCAATAAAGGTCTGGAGGTTATGGAAGCCAGATGGCTGTTTGATGTGGATCTGGATCATATTCAGGTTGTTGTCCAGCCAAAGAGCATTATCCATTCGATGGTAGAGTTTAAAGATGGTGCAGTTATGGCGCAGCTTGGAACTCCGGATATGCGGCTTCCAATCCAGTACGCACTCTATTATCCGGAACGCAGATATCTGGATGGAGAGAGACTGGACTTCCATAAATTGAAAGAGATTGCTTTTGAAGATCCGGATATGGATACATTCCTGGGGCTTCCAATGGCTATGGATGCTGCAAGAAAAGGCGGCAGTATGCCTACTGTGTTTAACGCAGCAAATGAGCTGGCTGTAAAGAAGTTTTTACAGGAAAAAATCGGTTTTCTGGATATTTACGACATTATTGCACAGTCTATGGAAAGACATACAGTGATCCGGAATCCTGAGCTGGAGGAGATACTGGCAGTAGAAGACGAGACTTATAAATGGATTGAAAGCAGGTGGTAGGTTGAAGATTATTCTGGCATTATTGATTTTCAGTGCGATCATTCTTTTTCATGAGCTGGGGCATTTTCTTCTTGCAAAGAAAAATAAGATCGTAGTAACGGAGTTTTCCCTTGGAATGGGACCAAGGCTGCTTAGCACAGAGAAGAATGGAACAAGGTATTCTCTGAAGCTTTTGCCTCTTGGCGGTTCCTGTGCCATGCTGGGAGAGGATATGGAGGATGAGTCCAAGGGGACTTTCAACGGTGCACCAGTGTGGGGAAGAATCGCTACAGTTGCAGCAGGACCGGTATTTAACTTTATCCTGGCCTTTGTGTTTGCTGTGCTCATTGTTTCGCTGGTGGGCTATGACCCGGCAAAGGTTACACAGGTGGAGAGTGGTTCTACTGTGGCTGAAGCTGGTCTTAAGGAAGGGGATATTATCAAAGAATACCAGGGGTATCATATTGATCTGGCAAGAGATCTTTATCTGTATATGTATCTGAATAATCCGCAGGAGGATGAGACCATTCATATGACTGTGGAGAGGGATGGCAAAGATGTGGAGCTGGCCTTTAAACCAGACGTACAGGTGAGATACCTTCTTGGCTTTAACAGAAAGAGTACCGATTCTCTTGAGGTGGCATCCTTGATCCCGGGAATGGGTTTATCTGAAACTGGCGTGGAGCCTGGGGACGTGATCACTTCCATTAATGGCACCAGACTGGAGAGTTCGGACGATTATACTGCATATCTTGCAGAGCATCCTCTCACAAGTGAGCCTGTGACCATTACTTATGTGCGTGATGGCCTGGAATACAACGCTGAGGTAACTCCATCAGAGTCCCGCACAGCAGTGCTTGATTTTTCTTATAATCTGGCGTACACGAAGACACAGGGATTTGAAGTGCTGAAGTATGGAACACTGGAAGTAAAATATATGATCCGTTCTACCTTACTCAGCCTGAAAGAGCTTCTTACCGGTGGGCTGGGCGTAAAGGATTTAAGCGGTCCGGTTGGCATAGCTGATGCAATTGGCAGTACCTATGAGGCAAGTAAGAGTGAGGGCATGCTGACAATCTGGGTAAATATGCTGTATATGGCAGCACTTTTATCTGCAAACCTTGGGGTTATGAACCTGCTTCCGCTTCCTGCACTGGATGGCGGCCGGCTTGTATTTCTGATTATCGAGGCTATCCGGAGAAAACCGGTGAACAGACAGATTGAGGGCATGGTTCATTTCGCAGGTTTGATGGTGTTGATGCTTTTGATGGTTGTAGTTATGTATAATGATATTTTGAAGATTTTTTAATCTTTTTGAAATGAAAAAGCTGTAAAAAATGAAAGAGAAGGCTATGTGTATCAAACGGATATGCATAGCCTTTTTTGATGCAGCAGACGATTCTGCAGCAAATTCCTATTACCCCCAAAAAAAGCTTTTCCAGGCAGTGAGAGGAAATAACGGAAATGCAGATGAGGGGGATGGTCTGCTGCAGGCGGCAAATCCTGCAAGGGGATTCCTTTTTATAGGGAAAACTTCCGAATATGTAGTAATAAAAACTACATAATAAAGTGTCGAATAAAAGTAAAACTTGACATAAAAACAATAATGCTTTATACTAAAATAGTTTTAAAATCAAACTAAATTAAAGCATGGAGGATATTGTTTTGGATAGAGAATACAAAAGCAGTTTGAGATGTTTGAAAATTGGAGATAAGGTGGCAGAACTTCCTATTATTCAAGGGGGAATGGGCGTGGGAGTGAGCCGTAGCTCCCTGGCTGGCGCAGTGGCAGCAGAAGGAGGAGTGGGAGTTATTTCCACAGCTCAGATTGGATATGATGAGGCTGGCTTTGAGAAAGACCAGGCGGGATGCAATCTGAAGGCAATAAGAAAGCACATATGGAAGGCAAGGGAGATTGCCAAGGGAAAAGGGCTGGTCGGTGTTAATATTATGGTAGCGCTGAAACATTATAAAGAGCATGTAAAGGAAGCTGTGGAATGTGGTGCAGATGTGATCATCAGTGGCGCAGGACTTCCCATGAATCTGCCAGAGCTGGTACCGGAATTTTGCAGAACAAAGATTGCGCCTATTGTTTCTTCAAAAAGGGCAGCAAACCTGATTCTGAAAATGTGGGCACATCGATATAACCGGACTGCAGACCTGATCGTAGTGGAAGGACCGGAGGCAGGAGGACACCTGGGATTTTCCAGGGATCAGCTGGCTCACAGGGATGAGATGGATTTCGACCAGGAAATCCGGGATATTATTGCATGTAAAAAGGAATATGAGGAAAAGTTTGGCCGGGAAATTCCAGTGGTAGTTGCTGGCGGAATTTTTGACCGGAAAGATATTGATCATGTTATGGCGCTTGGGGCAGATGGTGTGCAGATCGCAAGCCGGTTTGTGGCGACCAAGGAATGCGATGCCGATGAAAGGTATAAACAGGCGTATGTAAATGCAAAGAAAGAGGATATGCAGATTATCCAGAGCCCTGTAGGAATGCCTGGAAGGGCGCTTTGTAATCCTTTTATGAAACTGGTAGAGAATGGACGGATTCCAGTAAAGAAGTGCTATAACTGCCTGGAAAAATGTAATCCAGGACAGGTTCCGTACTGCATTACCAAGGCATTGATCGATGCGGTGGAGGGAGATGTAGAGAATGGATTGATGTTCTGTGGGGCAAATGTTGGAAGGATTGACAAAATTACTTCAGTGCATGAATTGATGCGGGAATTGGCAGAAGGCTGATGGTTAGCCGGTTCCTATATGGTGATGTTGCTGACAAACGGCATGTCCGTTTAGATTATAAGGTTTAGATTAGAATTTTATGGCGGGAGAGAAAATCCCGCCATATTATGTTTATTGTAATTCTGCAATCCGGGTGACGCCTACGTAAATTTCCTGAATTTTGTACCAGGTGGCATAATCTACGATTCCGGTTTCCGGGAGACCGAAAATATTCTGGAATTTGCGGACAGAGGCCTGAGTCTGGGCACCATAGATTCCGTCCGGATTTACTTTTGGAAGAGCAGGGTAGGCCTGGCTGATGGCATTTAGCTGTTCCTGAAGCTGGAGTACTTTGCTGCCGGAAGCACCGATATCCAGGTCATATCCTGGCCAGGAGGAAGGAATTCCGGAGATTTCTTCTGCCACATTGATATACATATCGTTTCCGTAGAAATACCGCAGGATTTCAATGGCAGAATATCCCTGATCCCCAAGCCGCTTGCTTCCCCACTGTGTCATCCATCCTCTGTCCCGGCACTGCACCCGCTCTCCGTCGCAGTACTGGGTAAGAATTGGCTGACGGACGTTAGGACGGGATAGATAATTCTCGAAAAGTTCGTCTACAATGCGGTCAATGGAGTCAAAAATGTTTCGTCCGCGGATCCATTTGTGGTCGTAGGCGGTGGAGGATGTGATAGTGTAGTCTTTTCCTTTATTGCGGTACCACTCTGTGTATACCCGGTTTAGGGTAAAGGACATAATTGCCAGGATGTTGGCGCGGATGGTGTCGTCAGGCCAGGTGGCATAGATTTCGCTGCTTGCTACATTTTTGATATAGTCGCGGTAGCGGACATAATAATTAGAGGCGGAGTTATCACCTACAGGCCCATCATGCACTACAATGTATTCCGGAATTACGACCTTGCTTAGAACAATTTCGCCAGTTTCGTGTACTGGTTTAATTTCAGATTCCTGTATTTTTGGTGGATATTCATAGAAAAGTGTATGGGGAGGAATGACAATTCTGTTTTCCGAAACAGTGTCTTGCCTGGGATTCAGAAGGACAGGCTGTTTGGCCAGAACCGCAGGCAAGACTTCTGTGCCTGCGATTTCCTCCTGGTGAAAATCCTCGGCTTTGATCTGCATGGAATATTCTGCATAAGGCTGCGCCTCCTCGGAAGCATTCAGGCTATATTCCAGAGGAGGCGTTTTTAATTGAAGGACAGGGGTGTTGCCGGAAGAATCCGTGCGGACTTCTTCAATGATACTGTTTGGATCACCTGTATAAGAAATACGGACCAGTGCATTTTCCACAGGGCGGTTGTCTGTTTTTGAATGGACCGTTATCTGTAAGGTACCCCGGTCTATATTTTCCTGCTGTGCACATAATGCTTTTCTGTAATACATGGACGACCTCATAAAATGCTCTTCCAGGTATTATATGCGAAAAAAGCAATTGTGAAAACATAATTCAGGGATGTTTGTGGGGATGAGAATATATTATAATAGTAAAGAGGCAGCAGGACAGCGGTGCCTACGGTGAAAAATACGAAAGAAGGAATAAAATGAAACACTTAAGAAAACAAATTGCAGGCTATCTTTTAACCCTTATTCTGATTACGGCAGGAATAGTATTCCCTGGAAGCGGGGAAAAGGTTCTGGCATCTGGCGGTAGTATGACCGTGCATTTCCTGGATGTGGGACAGGGATTATCCATTCTGGTGCAGTCAGAGGGACAGAATCTGTTGTATGATGGTGGTCCAAGAAGCGCGTCCAGCTATGTGGTGTCCTATTTGCAGGAGCAGAATGTGTCAGAAATTGACTATCTGATCTCTTCCCATTATGATGAGGACCATGTGAGCGGACTGATTGGCTGTCTGAATGCATTTCAGGTGGACAATGTGATTGGAGCAGATTATATCCATGATTCTTCCCTTTATGGCTCTTTTATGGATGCAGTGGCAGCACATGGACTTGAAGTGCAGCATCCGGCAGTGGGGGCGGAGTATACATTTGGCTCGGGAAAATTTACAATTCTTTCTCCAAAGGAAATCAGCAAAGAGAGTAATGCTAATTCGGTGGCAATTAAGCTGAAGAATGGAGAAAACAGTTTCATTTTTACCGGGGATGCAGATTTTAACTGTGAAGCAGATATGGTGAATTCCGGGCTTGATCTGAGCTGCGACGTGTTAAGTGTGGGACATCATGGATCTGCTACATCCACAAGCTGGGATTTTCTTCAGGCCACAGTTCCGGAATTTGCAGTGATCAGCTGCGGCGCAGGAAATATGTATGGTCATCCGCATGCGGATACCATGGAAAAACTGTCAGATATGGGAATTCAGGTATATCGCTCTGATGAACAGGGAACCATTGTAGCTTCTTCGGATGGAAGTGCTATTACCTGGAGTGCAGATCCTTGCAATGATTATACTTCAGGTGATGGAGAAACAGCTGGGCAAAGTGAAGGGGAGAATGGATTTACAGCTGAAGATAATAGCGGAACTGATGCAGCTGCAGCATCAGAAAAGTCAGAACAGATTGCTGCAGCAGATGACAGTCAGGAGGAAATGGTATGGATATCTGCTACAGGAAGTAAATATCACAGTATTCCTGACTGTGGAAATATGAATCCGGATAAGGCATATCAGGAGCCAGTCTCACAGGCTGAGGCTCAAGGATATGAAGCTTGTAAGAAGTGCTTTTGATTATATATATTTAACCGAAATTTTCCATTATATTTCGGAATATCCCTTTTTTATTTGGGGAAATTCTGGTATACTAGAGCGTGTTTGAAAAAGGCTTTCTGCAAGATGTGCGTCACAATTTGTGG
>NZ_JAJCIA010000049.1 GCF_020554845.1 Blautia faecis
GCATGATTTCTGTGCATCGCGAAGCGCGTTACTGTGAACGGAGTGAACAGTAACAAGTAAAGGAAAAGAAAAGGAGTCCAAGTCTTATGATACCAAAAGATCCTATGATTTTGCTTAGTTATGTAAATACCCAGCTTCGGGATTATTACGATTCTCTGGAAGCACTGTGTACCTGCCGCGGACTGAACAGGGAATCTCTGTTGGATAAGATGGATTCCATCGACTACCACTACGACGAAGAGACCAACCAGTTTATTTGAAATCACAATATTCAATACTTCAATACCGCTTGTCAAAGCTGTGAAAACCGCTTGGCAGGCGGTATTTTTTTGTAACAGGAATTTCCTGTTACGTATTACATAAAAAGCTTACCAGGCGGGATTGCACTGCGACGGAAGGGGTGTTGTCGCTCCAGGCGACCCGCCGCAAATGGAGAATCCTGCAAGCAGGATTCTTTTTACCATGAAAATTCCGGACAACAGATAATGTGGTCTTATACATAATAATTAGCCGACAAAATAAATACATATTTTAAATTCAATAAATTTAAGACACAAATCTAAAAAAAATATAAACTGCACAAAAAACACTTGCGTTTCTTGTGAAAAAGTGTAAACTATAAAATTAGTCGGCTAACTAATATAAGAAAGCTGAACAGGAACTTGAAACTGTAATACACACTCCAAAGCTTGTATCTCAGTTTCAGACAGCAAGTGAGGTGAGAATTTGGAAAACAACAATGAGAAAAGCATTCAACGTCTGATTATGGAAATCAGCCGCATGTATATGGAAAAATGCTTTGGTAAACTTAAAAGTCTGGGAATCCATCCAAGACAAATGCCGATTCTGGCTGTTCTGTGGAAAGAAGACGGATGTAGCCAGAAAGAACTGGCCAGCCAGTTAGGCGTGAAGCCGCCTACTGTTACCGTAAGTATCCAACGCCTGGAAAAAATCGGTATTATAGTTCGAAAACAGGATGAAAAAGATCAACGCATAAGCCGGATTTATCTTACAGAAGAAGGAAAAGCAATAATTAATGAAGGTATGCGCATGGCAAAGGAAGGAGAAAAACAGGTTCTGAACGGATTTTCCGAAAGTGAGTTATGTCTGATGAAACGATTCTGCATACAGATTAAGGAAAATATTGCGGCAATGCCAGCACCAGAGTTTTCACCGGAAGAAATGTGCATGGGACATTTTTGCCATAATAAAAAGTAGCACAGGAAACTGAAAAACAAAGCAAAAGGCAGAAAAGCCCGGATGTTTTGAAAAAATGTAGAAAGGACAACCCAAGCATGATTAAATTAATGAAGTATCTGAAAAAATCAGCAGGCTATATCGTCCTGATCATTGGACTGCTGTTTTTGCAGGCATACTGTGATCTGTCCTTGCCGGATTATACCTCCAAGGTAATTAACGTAGGGATCCAGCAGGGGGGAATACCAGATGGTGTTCCGGAAAAAATGCGTCAGAGCACAATGGAAAATCTGCAGATTTTTATGGACGAAGACACACAGAAAGAAGTTCAGCACTCTTATGTCCTGGATGGAGACACATATGAACTGAAAGGTGGCATTACAGGGGATAAACGTGAGGAATTAAACGATCTTCTGTGCAAACCTCTGATGATGTACACCTCTTTTACCTCTGGCAGTGAAGAGAGCCAGAAAATGCTTTCCCAGATGCAGGTACCGGAAGGAACGGACCCAATGCAGGTTTTGTCAGCAATGCCGGAGGATGCAAAAAAACAGATGCTGGAGGCTGCAGATGAGAAGCTTTCCGACATGCCGGAATCCATTCTTACACAGGCCGCTGTCAGTGGTGTGAAAGCAGAATACGAAGCTATGGGCGAGGATCTGGATGCAATTCAGATGAGTTACATCCGGACATCCGGAATCCAGATGGTCCTGATGGCGCTGGTGATCATGCTGGCCGCTGTAAGTGTTACCTTCCTTTCAGCAAGAGTGGCAGCAGCCCTTGGACATGATCTGCGAGATAATGTATACCGCAAGGTTATTCATTTCTCCAGCAACGAATATCATAAATTTTCTACTGCATCCCTGATCACACGAAGTACCAACGATGTGCAGCAGGTGCAGCAGGTTATGACCATGATGTTCAGAATCGTTCTGTATGCGCCCATCCTTGGCATCGGAGGCGTGCTCAAGGTTCTCCAGACCGATTCCTCCATGACCTGGATCCTTGGAGCCGCAGTAGCTATCATTCTGATTGTTATTTTTGTACTGTTCCAGATTGCAATGCCGAAATTCACCAGGCTGCAGACTCTCATTGACCGTCTGAACCTGGTAACCAGGGAAATCCTTACCGGAATCCCGGTTATCCGCGCGTTCAGCCGTGAGAAGCATGAGGAAGAGCGTTTTGAAAAAGCAAATATGGATCTGACAAAGACAAACCTGTTTGTAAACCGCTGTATGACATTTATGATGCCGATCATGATGCTGATCATGAACGGTGTATCTGTAGCGATTATCTATTTCGGTGCACATGGCGTTGACAATGGAACTATGCAGGTAGGAAATATGATGGCATTTATCCAGTACGCAATGCAGATTATTATGTCCTTCCTGATGATCACAGCAATCTCCATTATGCTCCCAAGGGCAAACGTGGCAGCCGGCCGAATCTGTGAGGTCCTGGAAATGGAGCCATCTGTAAATGATCCGGAGGAACCGGTAATGCCAGATAAGCAGGAAAAAGGAACGGTCGAATTTGACCATGTAAGCTTCGCTTATCCGGAAGCAGGGGAAAATGTCATCAACGATATTACCTTTAAGGCAGAAAAAGGCCAGACTGTTGCTATCATCGGAAGTACCGGAAGCGGTAAGAGTACACTGGTCAACCTGATCCCCAGATTTTATGATGCAACGAAGGGCTGTGTAAAAGTAGATGGTGTGGATGTACGAAATATGACACAGCATGAGCTTCGTGACCGTCTGGGCTATGTACCTCAGAAGGGAGTCCTGTTCTCTGGAACCATCGATTCCAACATTCGTTACGGTAAGCCGGATATGCCAGAGGAAGATGTAAAACTGGCAGCTCAGATTGCCCAGTCCGATGACTTTATTGAAGCGAAACCGGAAGGCTACAAAGCACCTATTTCCCAGGGAGGAAATAATGTATCCGGTGGCCAGAAGCAGCGTCTTTCCATTGCAAGAGCGATTGCCAAAAAGCCGGAAATCCTGATCTTTGACGACAGCTTTTCCGCACTTGATTTCAAGACTGACAGCAAGCTTCGCAAGGCTCTGAAGGAAAAGACAAAGGATATTACCACGATTATCGTAGCACAGCGAATCAGCACTATCCTGAATGCAGATCAGATCATTGTGCTGGATGACGGAAATATGGCAGGCATCGGCACCCACAAGGAACTGATGAAGAACTGCGAGGTTTACCGCCAGATCGCCATGTCACAGCTTTCAGAGGAGGAATTAGCATGAGTGAAAACAAAGCCAGAGGCCCTATGATGGGTGGTCATCGGAGCCGTGCAATGAACTCCGGGGAAAAGGCAAAAGACTTTAAAGGAGCAATGAAACGACTTTTGAAATACATGGAACGCTACAAATTCCGTTTCGTTCTCATGTTTCTGTTTGCAATTGCAGGAACCATTTTTAACATTGTAGGACCAAAGATCCTTGGAAAGGCAACAACAGAGCTTTTTAACGGCCTGGTAGCCAAGGTAAACGGCACCGGAAGCATTGATTTTGAAAAAATTGGCTATATTTTGTTATGGACATTAGGACTGTATCTGGCAAGTGCCTGCTTCTCCTTTATCCAGGGTTATGTGATGACCGGAATTTCCAACGACGTTACCTACAATTTACGTAAAGATATTTCAAAGAAATTCAGCCGCCTCCCAATGAACTATTATGAGAGCCGGACAAACGGCGAAATCCTTTCCCGCGTAACGAACGATGTGGATACCCTTCAGATGAGCCTGAACCAGAGTATTACCCAGCTGATCACATCAGTTACCACCCTGATCGGTGTATTTGTGATGATGCTGTCCATCAATGTGTGGATGACCCTGGCTGCCCTTCTGATCCTTCCGATGTCTATGCTTATCATTAATTTTGTTATGAAGCACTCCCAGAAATATTTCCAGGCACAGCAGAAGTATCTGGGGGAGGTAAATGGCCAGATTGAAGAGAACTACGGCGGACACAATGTAGTGAAGGTATTTAATAAAGAAGAAGACGTAGTTGCAGAATTTGAAAAAGACAACCAGAAGCTTTACGAATCAGCATGGAAATCTCAGTTTTTCTCCGGAATCATGATGCCGGTCATGCAGTTTGTTGGAAATCTTGGATATGTTATGGTAGCCCTTCTTGGAGGATGGTTCACGATCAAAGGCTCTATTGAAGTAGGTGATATCCAGTCCTTCTTCCAGTACATCCGTAACTTTACCCAGCCCATCCAGCAGATCGCACAGGTAACTAACCTGCTTCAGTCCTCAGCAGCCGCTTCCGAGCGTGTGTTTGAGTTCCTGGATGAGGAGGAAGAGGAGACTACCAAAGAGAATGCCGTTTCTATTGACGGGCTCAGCGGAAATGTAGAATTTGATCATGTAAGCTTCGGCTACAATCCGGAAAAGATCATTGTCCACGATTTTTCGGCAAAGGTCAGAGATGGTCAGAAAATTGCGATTGTAGGTCCTACTGGTGCAGGAAAAACCACAATGGTTAAGTTGCTCATGCGCTTCTATGATGTAAACAGTGGTTCTATTAAAGTAGATGGCCATGATGTAAAAGATTTCAACAGAAGCGAGCTTCATGAAATGTTTGGAATGGTGCTTCAGGATACCTGGCTGTTTTCCGGAACCATTATGGAAAACATCCGCTATGGACGGCTGGATGCTACCGATGAGGAAGTGATCGCAGCAGCAAAGGCTGCTCATATCCACAACTTTATCATGCAGCAGCCGGGAGGCTATAACATGGTTCTGGATGAGGAGACCAGCAATGTTTCCCAGGGCCAGAAGCAGCTCCTGACAATTGCAAGAGCCATTCTTGCAGACAATAAGATCCTGATCCTGGATGAGGCTACCTCCTCCGTTGATACCAGAACCGAGGTACAGATCCAGAAAGCTATGGATAACCTGATGAAAGGCAGAACCAGCTTTGTCATCGCTCACAGACTTTCCACCATCAGGGACGCAGATCTGATCCTGGTTATGAAGGATGGCGACATTATCGAGCAGGGCAGCCATGAAGAGCTGCTGGCAAAGAAAGGCTTCTACGCAGATCTTTACAACAGCCAGTTTGATAAGACGCAGACTGCATAAAAGTAAGTGAAACAGATAAAAAAATACAGCAGCTTTTTCGGAAAATATACGGAAAAACTGCTGTTTTTTTTGTCTTCAGAGAGAAAAAATCCAGGGATTTGCTGTCTGTACTTTTACCCGCAGATAATGTATAATAGAGCAAAGTTTCTGCCGGAAAGGAAGGCAGGGACAAAGTCATGACAACGAAAAAACTCATTTATTGCAGCAGCCCTGGGTGTCTTTTTACCAAGACTGGTAGAAAGGGCTGCAGCGCGAATGTTAAAGGAGTATACCCCCAATGACAATTGATAATAAAGACGGAGCAGCTTTTCTTGCATACGTTACAGATAAATTAGAAACCAGAATCGCCCATATCAGCCAGTCCATTCTGGAAGGACAGAAGGATATCGAAGGAATGCATGAGTATTACTGGGAGAACTATACGGAGATGGACCAGTATGGCTACGAAAATTTCGATAACCAGCAGGCGCTTCTTCACCAGATCAACGCCAACGAGCAGCAGATCCATCTGCGAAAAAGATTTCGTAAAATGCTGGATTCCCCTTTCTTTGGAAGGGTGGATTTCGTATTTGAAGGGGATGAGGAGCCGGAGATTTTTTATATTGGAATCGGAAATTTTGCAGAAGAGGCAGGGCATACGCCGCTGATCTATGACTGGCGTGCTCCTGTCAGCGGGCTTTTCTACGACTATGATAAAGGTCCGGCGTCTTACCAGGCACCGCTGGGAACCATCTGCGGTGAAATTGCCTCCAAGTGGCAGTACAAGATTCGAAATGGCCGTATGATTTACCAGTTTGAAAGTGATGTGAAGATTGATGACGAGATTCTTATGGCAGAGCTTGGCAGCGGAGGCAGCACTGCGCTGAAAAATATTGTCCGCACCATCCAGAAGGAGCAGAATGCCATCATCCGAAACACCAGGGATAAGATCATGGTAATTCAGGGCGCAGCCGGAAGCGGCAAGACCTCCATTGCCTTGCACAGGATTGCCTATCTTTTGTATCACGACCGCAAGAATCTGAAATCCTCCAATATCCTGATCCTGTCTCCCAACAGCATCTTTTCTGATTATATTTCCCATATACTTCCGGAACTGGGAGAGGAAAATATTAAAGAAATGAGCTTTGATCTTTTTGCCTACAGACAGCTGAAAGATACGGTATCTGACTGCGAAGACCGTTATGACCAGATTGAGCGCAGCCTGAATTTCCCGGATATGCCTTCCTTATATAAGGAAAAACAGTCCAGGGAATTTTTGAATCAGATGGAGGGGTATCTCACCTCCTTAGAAGATGAGCTGATGGATTTTCGTGATGTGGAATATAAGAACTTTACGAAAAAAGAAGAGGAGATCATTGATCTTTTTTATTTTAAATTCCAGGATATCCCTCTGTTATCACGTATGGAGGCAGTTGCAGAGAATTTCATTGATGAGGTAGAGACGCTTCGGGACAATGATATGGATGAGGAAGAACGTGCCATTGTAATGGAGAAATTCATGAATATGTATGAGACACAGGATCTCTATGTGATCTACAGCCGTTTTCTGGAAAGCTGCGGCTATCCGGGACTTCCGCATGTACAGCTTCAGGAGCGAAAGCTTCGGTACGAGGACGTCTATCCGGTACTTTACATGAAGTACCGCCTTCTTCGCCAGACCAGTCACAATGGTATCAAGCACCTGGTAGTAGACGAAATGCAGGATTATTCAAGGCTTCAGTATCTGATCCTTAAAATGATGTTCCCCTGCCGCATGACCATTCTGGGGGACAAAGCCCAGACTATGGAAGATGAGGCTCAGGATGTCCTTGGGTTTTTACCGAAAATTTTCGGAAAAGAGATCCGCAGGATCGTCATGAACAAAAGCTACCGAAACACTGTGGAGATTGCTTCTTATGCGAATCAGCTTGCAGGGATTACAGATATGGATCTGTTTGATCGTCATGGCCAGCCAGTGGAAGAATTATTTTTTAAAGGGAAAAAACAGCAGGCAATGGAAGTGGCTCTGGATGAGCTTGTGAATAAGCTTCAGCTGGGAGCAGAACAGTTTGAGACAGCTGCGTTGATCCTTCGCACGGAATCTGAGGCAAAAGATGCCGCCCGCATTCTGAAAGAAAAACTGGAAAATACAGTGTTTGATGTGGAAAATCGTTTCTCGTACCTGCATCGTGACAGTACCAGCTTTTGCAAAGGCCTTACAGTTACTACGTTTTATCTTGCAAAAGGTCTGGAATTTGACCAGGTATTTTCCCTGTTCCCTGCAGCAGATCAGAGCCCGATTGCAAAACAGGGACGTTATATTGCAGCTACCAGAGCGCTTCATAAATTGCATATGTACGAATACGGAAAATAAATATTACAAAAGTATGACAAACAGAGCGTAAAATAAAAAAGAAATTCAGGTTGTCGGAACATGCTGTCAAATGCAATGTACACTTTGCAGACAGGATTTTACCAACACTCTTTGAAAAAATGTATAAAGTTCGTCACGAAAGTTTATAATATTTTCAATTTAGAGTTACTGTTCACTGGTAATATTCCGCGAGGTGTTTTTTGTGAACAAAGTTCACAGAAAACCCGAGAGTTGCGGCGCGAAATCATGCAAAGCATGATTTCTGTGCATCGCGAAGCGTGTTACTGTGAACGGAGTGAACAGTAACAATTTAGATTCTGCAGTGGGAAATCCATTGACAGGCTTGTAATAAAATTGTAAAATACAGCTCGGGAGATTTTTATAAACGAGAAATATTTTCGTTTTGTTAATGAAATAGAAGAATGTAGATTTACAAAATTTACTTATGAAAAGAAATAAGGAGGATACTATGAAGAACAAAAAGATTTTAGCAATCTTAACGATATCAGCAATTGTTTCTGCAGCTGCTACAGGCTGCAGTTTTGGCGGAGACGAGCCGGAAGAACAGGTAGTGGTAACTGAGACACCTGCTCCGGAAGCAACCGCTACACCTACTCCGGAGCCAACCATCGCGCCAGACGTACAGGACAGCACCTATACATCAAGCAATGGGGCTGTCTCCATTAAGCTTCCAGATGCTACCTGGTCCAATAAGGCGGATGAGGCAGATATGCTCAGCTTCGAATCCCCGGAGCAGGGTAAGATCCTGATCCTTCATGGACAGGGAGAAGAGGACATGTCTTCTGCTATGCTTCCTGATACGCAGGATCTGGCTGTGGCATTAGAGCAGGCTTCTGACCTTGCAGAAGGTACTGACTTTGAGATCCAGGATTATACCGCCAGTGATGTGGAGGGAGTAGGCGTTTATTCTTACACTGTGAAGTACACAGATGCTTCCAAGAGCGGCGGATATGTTTATGCGATCCATAAAATTTATAAGAGCTCTGATGAGTATTACAATATCTGCGGATCTGTTGTGGATGAGGCTTCTTATGCAGGAATTAAGGCCGCCGTTGATTCCTTTGGAATTGCAGGAGAGTCTTCTTTGAAAGCTGCTGCACCGGTACAGTCTTCTGACAGTGCAGACGGAAGCACTGAGGGAAGTACAGATGGTTCCACTGACGGAACACAGAGTGCAGGTACTGATTCTGCGTCCTCAGGTGATGGAAGCAGTGATGGAACAATCACAAACTCCGGCGGATTTACCCAGGAGCAGCTTACAGACACCAACCAGACCAGAACTATTTACCGTAACTCCGATGGCCATCCCCTTGTAATTACTCCGGATGGAAATGGAAACTGGGTTGACTTTGATGGAAATACCTATCGTTTTGTAAATAATGAGGACGTTTACGATCAGAATGATGTGGATTATTACTGGCATGGAGAAGGTGCAGACGTATATTATATGCCTGTAGAGTAATAACAGAAAAAGCAGAATGTTGACTTACACGGACACAGCTACCCGGGATGGATGGCTGTGTCCGTGACAGTTGGAGGGAATATGGATAATTTTCAGGCTTATGGCGAATTTGCCAGAGTATATGATATGTTCCAGGACAATGTGGATTACCAGACCTGGGGCAAATGGCTGAAGCAGCAGCTTGCAGCGCAGGGAATCACAGACGGACTTGTGCTGGATCTTGGCTGTGGCACGGGAACCATGACTGAGATACTGGCAGAGGCCGGCTATGACATGATCGGAGTGGATAATTCCGGGGAAATGTTGGCAGAGGCCATGGAGAAACGGGTAGAGTCCGGGCATGACATCCTGTATCTTCTTCAGGATATGCAGGAGTTTGAACTTTATGGAACCGTACGGGCTGTGGTAAGCGTGTGTGACAGTCTGAATTACATAACAGAGGAAGAGGAGCTGGAGCATGTGTTTGCCCTGGTAAATAATTATCTGGATCCTCAGGGGATTTTTCTGTTTGATATGAATACGGTTTATAAGTATCAGACTATGATCGGGAATACTACGATTGCTGAGAACCGGGATGAGGGAAGCTTTATCTGGGAGAACAGTTATGATGAGGAGACCGGGATTAATACGTATGAGCTGGCTCTGTTTATTCCAAGAGAGGACGGACTTTATGAGAAGGATGAGGAGGTTCACTATCAGAGAGCCTATTCTTTGGAGAAAATCAAGGAACTTATTGGAAAAGCGGGAATGGAGCTTCTGGCAGTGTATGATGCTTATACACTGGAGCCACCGAAGGAAGATAGCGGAAGGCTTACCTTTGTAGTAAGGGAACATGGTAAATGATAATATAATAATAAGATAAATAGCTATAGGATTACGATTAACATTATAACAGTATAGATTGGAGAATACACATGAATGATTATATCATCCGCGCGACTGCAGCTAACGACCAGATTCGTGCATTTGCGGCAGTGACCACTGAGATGGTGGAGACTGCAAGAGAGCACCATAATACAAGTCCGGTGGCTACGGCAGCGCTTGGAAGACTTCTGACTGCAGGAGCCATGATGGGCTCCATGATGAAGGGAGAGAAAGATGTTCTGACCCTTCAGATCAAGGCCGGCGGTCCCCTTCAGGGAATTACGGTAACTGCCGATTCCCAGGGAAATGTAAAGGGGTATGTAGGAAATCCAGATGTCTGCATTCCGGCAAATTCCAAAGGGAAGCTGGACGTTGCAGGAGCAGTTGGTCCTGGATTCCTGACTGTGATTAAAGATATGGGGCTAAAAGAGCCTTACAGCGGACAGGTTATGCTTCAGACCTGTGAGATTGCAGAAGACCTAACCTATTATTTTGCAACAAGTGAGCAGGTACCGTCCGCAGTTGGACTTGGAGTCCTGATGAATAAGAATAATACAGTACGTCAGGCTGGTGGATTTATTGTACAGCTGATGCCATTTGCAGAGGAAGAAGTGATTTCCAGGTTAGAGCAGAACGTACAGAAGATCAATTCTGTCACCAACCTGTTAGAGGAGGGACATACCCCGGAGAGTCTGCTGGAGAAAGTGCTGGAAGGCTTTGACGTGCAGATCAATGAGAAAATGGACACCCGTTTCTGCTGCAACTGCTCCAAAGAACGAGTAGCGAAAGCGTTGATCAGCATCGGCAGAAAAGAATTAAACGAAATGATCCAGGAAGGCAAGCCAATCGAGATGAACTGCCATTTCTGTAATACCAACTACAATTTCACAGTAGAAGAGTTGAAAGAAATTCTAAGAAGATGCAAATAAGCTGAATTAAGAAAGAATCACTATTTTCCGTCATAGACGCACATCTTGCAGAAAGCCTTTTTCAAACACACTCTAAGGCGTGGAAATGGTAGGATAAGAGAGGATTAGGATATGAATCAGGGATTTATTAAAGTAGCGGCAGGAACGCCGCAGGTTACAGTTGCTGATTGTAAGGCCAATACCAGGGCAATTCTGGAAGTAATCCGTGAAATGGAGACACAGCATGCCAAGTTGATGGTGTTGCCGGAGCTTTGCATCACAGGCTATACCTGCCAGGATCTTTTCCTTCAGAGAAGGCTGCTGGACAGTGCATGGGAGAGCCTTCTGACTATTGCAGAGGAGACTGCGGATGTGGATGCGCTGATCTTTGTGGGACTTCCTATGCGGATGAACGGCAAGCTCTACAATGTGGCAGCAGCATTGAACCACGGAAATATTCTTGGATTTGTACCTAAGACTCATATTCCCAACTATAATGAATTCTATGAGCAGAGACACTTTGCTTCTGGGGCGGATGTGTGGACAGATGTGACAGTTGGGGAGGAAAGCGTACCTTTTGCCAGCAATCTGATTTTCTCATGTGAAGGATTGCCGGAGCTGACAGTTGGCGCAGAAATCTGCGAGGATCTGTGGGTTCCACTTCCGCCTAGTGTAAATCTGGCACAGGGCGGTGCCCATATTATCGTCAATCTTTCAGCCAGTGATGAGATGGTTGGTAAGGATTCCTACCGCCGTGATCTGGTGAAGGGTCAGTCTGCCAGACTGGTGTGCGGCTATATTTACGCCACAGCAGGAGAGGGTGAATCCTCCCAGGATCTGGTATTTGGCGGACAGAACCTGATCGCAGAGAATGGCACCATGCTGGCAGAGGCGAAGCGCTTCCAGAACACTGTGATCTACGGAGAAATTGATGTGCAGAGACTGGCAGATGAGAGAAGAAGACTTTCCACCTATCCGGCATCTGATGATGCTGACTGCCAGATCGTACCTTTTGATGTGGAAGTGGAAGAGACCTCTCTTACCAGGAAGTTTGCCCCCTATCCTTTCGTACCTTCTGTAAAAGAAGAGCGTGATATGCGCTGTGAGGAGATTCTGAACATTCAGGCTATGGGACTTAAGAAGCGAATGAGCCACATCCACTGCCAAAAGGCAATGGTCGGACTTTCCGGGGGACTTGATTCTACACTGGCATTGCTTGTAATTGCACGTACTTTCCAGCTGATGGGACTGCCATCTGAGAATATCTGCTGCATTACCATGCCATGCTTTGGTACCACAGACAGAACTTACCAGAATGCCTGCAAATTAAGCCAGTGCCTTGGTGCTTCTCTGACGGAGGTCAATATTAAAGAGGCGGTAAATATCCATTTCCGTGATATCGGTCACGATGATTCCGTTCATGATGTAACCTATGAGAACTGTCAGGCCAGAGAGCGTACGCAGATTCTTATGGATATGGCAAACCAGGAGGGAGCACTTCTTGTGGGAACCGGTGACCTTTCCGAGCTTGCTCTTGGATGGGCAACCTATAATGGAGACCATATGTCCATGTATGGTGTAAATGCCTCTGTTCCCAAAACGCTTGTAAGACATCTTGTCCGCTATTATGCAGATACCTGCGGAGAGAAAGAACTGGAAGAAGTTCTTCTGGATATTCTGGATACTCCAGTAAGTCCGGAACTTCTGCCGCCTAAGGACGGCAAGATCGCGCAGAAAACAGAAGATCTGGTTGGTCCTTATGAACTTCATGATTTTTATCTGTATTATATGCTTCGTGCAGGCTTTGAACCGGATAAGATCTATCGCATTGCCTGCTGTACCTTTGAGGGTACCTATGACAAGGCTACGATTCTGAAATGGCTGAAAATCTTCTACCGCAGATTTTTTGCCCAGCAGTTCAAACGCTCCTGTCTTCCTGACGGCCCGAAGGTAGGTAGTGTGGCGCTGTCTCCAAGAGGTGACCTGCGTATGCCAAGTGATGCAAGCGCAGAGGTATGGATGGAAGCTCTGGAGAAGCTTGAAGTATAAAACGATTGTACGGTACGCTTTTCATGCATTTTGCAGCTGTATTTCGCGTAGCATACGACTGTAAAGGTAGGAAATAATTAGGTTTGTTTATTACTCTGCCGGCGGAGAACTTACATGGTTCTCCGCCTTTTTTAATGCATCTTCAATGGCAGAAATAAGCAGCTGTGACGTATATTTTCTGTCTGTGGAATATTTCAGGTCGTCCAGGGACTGGCTGTCAACAATCTGGCTGGCCAGTGATTCCAGGGAAGGCTTTACCAGCGGAAACATGGCGGTGGTGCTTTCACTTAAATTTACCAGCTCAATAGACTGGATATTGTTTTGATCTACTGTGACCTCCACGTCAAAAGTATTTTTATTCAAAGTAAGGGAACTGCGGTAAACGCCAGGCGTATAAAGCCCCTCTCCAGCAGCAGAAGTGGTCTGGCTTTTTCCAGGCCCGAACATAAAGTAGATCAGGATTCCCAGAAGAACAGCAAGAATCAGAAAGGCAATGGTATATACCACTTCCTTCATATGTAACACGATGATCCTGGTTTTCGAACTCATGGACTGCGCCTCCTGTATCGCACTTATAATGAAAAAAATAATCCTGGCCGCAAAACCAGGCTCTAATCTTCTTATTCTATCCTATTATCAAAGCATGGAAAATATGATAGAATATAAAACAGAATGATTTTTTATCAGATACAGGCTTTTTTTATTCCATATAATTGGCAGAAGGAGGAAAAAACGTGTCCCTACAATTCATCATCGGCAGCTCCGGTATTGGCAAGACGCATTATGCATGTGAACAGATCATCCGAGAATCTATGGAAAATCCACAGCACCTGTACTATATTATCGTCCCGGAACAGTTCACCATGCAGACACAGAAAAACGTAGTCGAAATGCACCCCGGAAAGGGAATCCTGAATATCGATGTGCTCAGCTTTCAGCGCCTTGCCTATCGTATTTTCGAGGAGACAGGCGGTGCCATGGAAGTGCTTCTGGATGACACTGGAAAAAGTATGGTTCTTCAGAAGCTGGTGCAGCAGCATCGCAAAAATCTGCCCTACCTTGGCAACCAGATGAACAAACCGGGCTATCTGGACGAAGTGAAATCTCTGATTTCAGAATTTATGCAGTATGATATCCGGGAAGAAGAACTGCAGGACATGCTGGGAAAAACAGGGGAAGACTCTCTTCTTCATATGAAAATGCAGGATGTGGGTGTCCTTTATCAGGCCTTTCTTCAGTATCTGGAAGGTCATTATATGACCGGCGAAGGCGTGATGGACGCTTTGAAAAAAGCCATTCCTTTTTCTGATAAACTGAAAAAATCCGTACTCCTTCTGGATGGCTTCACCGGTTTTACTCCGGTGCAGATGAACGTGATCCGGGAACTTTTAAATGTCTGCGATAAGGTTCTGGTAACTGTCACCATGGATGCCGGAGAAAATCCCTTACAGATGGGAAAACCACATCAGTTATTCTATATGAGCAGGAAAATGATCCACACATTGTCCGGTCTGACTAGCAATCTGGATGATCCCATTCTTCTGAAAGATGAGAGAAAGGGCCGCTTTGGAAATTTCACCTCCCTTGACTTTCTGGAGAAGCATCTTTTCCGCTACAGAAGATCTGTCTATGAGAAGAAACAGGAAGAAATCTGCATATTTGCAGCAGAATCCCCTGTAAAAGAACTGGAAGAGACAGCCAGGAGAATACGCCGTCTGGTCCGTGAAAAAAATCTGAAATACGGAGAAATCGCTGTGATTACCGGAAATCTGGAGGCGTACAAAAGTATTGCATCTCAGGTATTCGAGGAATCCCGGATCCCTTATTTCCTGGATGAGAAGCACACCATTCTGATGAACCCATTTATAGAATATATTCGTGCTGCTCTTGAAATGGTTACAAAGGGTTTTTCCTACGAAAGTGTTTTCCGGTATCTGCGCTGTGATATGTCAGGCCTTGCAAGGGACCAGGTGGATATGCTGGAGAATTATGTGCTTGCCCTTGGAATTCGCGGTTACAAAAAGTGGTCCGAGAAGTGGGTGAGAGTTTACCGGACCATGGATCCGGAGGATATTCAAGTCCTGAACGAATACCGGGAAATATTTGTGAGGGAGGCTGAGATCCTGGCTCAGGGATTTTCCAGTGGAAAGAGAAAAGTATGTGAATATTGTTATAGTTTATATCAGTTTATCGAAAGCTGTGAAATACAGAAAAAACTAAAGAAACAGGAGCTTTTCTTTAAAGAAAAAGGAGAAAAAGCTCTGGAAAAAGAATACGCCCAGATATACGGAATTGTTATGGAACTTCTTGACCGCATGGTAGAGATCCTTGGAGAGGAAGAAATTACAAGAACGGAATTTGTCCAGCTTCTGGAAACTGGTTTTGCCAAGTCAAAGGTTGCGCTGATCCCGCCCAGTATGGATCAGGTCCTTGTTGGAGATATGGAAAGAACCCGTCTGAAAGAAATAAAGGCATTGTTTTTTGTAGGTGTAAACGAGGGGAATATTCCGAAAAATACAGACTCTGGCGGAATTTTGACCCAGATGGACAGAGAATTCTTTGCAGATGAGGGAATGGAGCTTGCACCAGGTCCGAAAGAGCTGATGAACACCCAGCGCTTTTATCTGTATCTGAATCTGACAAAGCCAAGTGAGCATTTGTGCCTTTCCTACAGTTTATCAAATGGAAAAGGAGAACCTATAAGTCCTGCATATCTGATCCACAGTATACAGGCTCTATATCCCGGACTGGAGGTGAAAAATGCAGGTGATGAGGAATTCAGCCTGAACGCCATGGAGCTTCCGGGAACCAGTCTGGAATGCTTCCTGAAAGGTCTTGGAGAGGGCGCTGTGGGACAGGGAAGTCCTTTGTACAGCGAGCTTTACAGCTGGTATCTTAGAAGTCCTAAATATAGGACTTTAGCCAGGAAGCTGGTGGAGGCTTCCAGAACCAGAAAGCCTGCCGATATTATCAGCGAAAGTGTGGCAAAGGTTCTCTATGGAGAGGTGTCGCCCTACAGTGCCACCAGGCTGGAGCGTTATTCTGCCTGTGCTTTTGCCCATTTCCTCCAGTATGGTCTCAAACTTACGGAGCGTGCAGAGTATGAATTCCGCGCCATGGATATGGGAAATATTATGCACAAGGTGCTGGAGTCTCTGATAAAGGAAGTGAACAAAGAAAAGCTTTCTCTGGCAGAGCTTTCTGAGGAAGAGAGGGATGCGCTGGCAGACCGCCTGGTAGATGAAATAAGTGCAGATTATGGCAATACCATTCTAAAAAGCAGTGCACGCAATGAATATATGATTCAGCGCACCAAGCGAATGGTACGAAGAACTGTGTGGGCAATTCAGAAACAGCTGAAATCCGGGGAATTTGAGCCGGAAGGTGTGGAAGTTGTTTTTCAGGGCGGTCGGATCGATCGCGTGGATACTATGGAGACAGATGATGGGAAGCTGTATGTCCGGGTCATTGATTATAAGACCGGGAATACTTCTTTTGATCTGGTTTCTTTGTATCATGGTCTGCAGCTGCAGCTGATGATCTACATGGACGGTGCCCTTACCGTAGAGCAAAACAAGCATAAGGATAAAGATGTGATTCCTGCAGGGGTATTTTATTACAATATCAAGGATCCTATGATTCAGGAAAAAATAGATGCAGATATAGAGACTGTCCAGGAAAAAGTGCTGAAGGAACTAAAGATGAACGGACTGGTTCTGAAAGATAAAGAACTGGTACAAAAAATGGACAGTTCCCTTGTGTCAATTCCCGTATCCTTTAACAAAGACGGAAGCTTCCGGAAAAATTCTTCTGTAGCCTCAAAAGAGCAGTTTGATATTTTAAACCGTTATGTAAAAACAAAGATTTCTCATATCAGACAGTCCATTATGACCGGAGATGCCCAGGTTTCCCCTTATATGATGGGAAAGAAAAATGCCTGTACCTACTGTCCTTACAGCGGCGTATGCGGTTTTGATATGGACATTCCAGGCTATGAATTCCGCAGGCTGAAAAACTTTACAGATGAAGAGCTGTGGGATGCTTTTGTGAAGGAGGTGGATGAATAATGGCAGTGAACTGGACGAAAGAGCAGGAGCAGGTTATTAATTTAAGAAACCGGAATATTCTGGTAAGTGCAGCAGCTGGTTCCGGAAAGACTGCGGTGCTTGTGCAGCGAATTCTAAAAAAGGTGATGGATCCGGAGCATCCTGTTGACATTGACAGGCTGCTGATCATGACGTTCACAAGAGCAGCAGCAGGGGAAATGCGGGAACGAATTGCAAATGCCCTGGAGGATGCTCTCTGTGAGAATCCGGACAATGAGCATCTGCAGCGCCAGACTACCTTGATCCATACGGCGCAGATCACCACGATAGATGGCTTCTGTGCTTATGTGATCCGCAATTATTTCCATCTTATTGGTCTGGATCCTGGTTATCGGACAGGAGAAGAGGGAGAATTGAAGCTTCTGAAAGAGGACGTGATGAAGGAGCTTCTGGAGAACTATTACATAAAAGATGACAAAAAGTTTAAGTATTTTATCGAATGCTACGCATCCGGCAAAACAGATGATGGAATCAAAGAATTGATCTATTCTCTGTATAATGCTGCCATGAGCAATCCATATCCGGATACCTGGCTGGAAGAATGCATAAATAGTTATAGAAATACGGATTTAGAGTCTGTAAAATCATCAGAATGGATGAATTTGTTATGGAAAAACATTACGGAGGATCTTTGTCAGGCAAAGGAACTGATTACTCAGGCTAGGAGCTTTTGCAATGCGTCAGGAGGGCCATACCTGTATGATGAAGCACTGCAAAGTGATCTCATCCTCATTCGTGAAGCAGAAGAGAAAGCCGCCGCCGGTGATTTTGACGGAGCAGGGGAGCTTCTTGGTAAACCGGCTTTTGCCGCTCTTTCCAGAAAGAAACCAAAAGATCCTGTAGATGATACGCTGAAGGAGCAGGTAAAATCTCTTCGGGAAAATGCAAAGGATATTTTAAAGGATATTGGAACGCGGTATTTTTCCGTAAAGGAGGAGGAACTTCCAGTGCTTCTGGAAACCTGCCGGGAGCCTGTAGAAATGCTGGTGGAGCTTACCAGGGAATTTATCCGTATGTATGGAGAGAAGAAGCGGGAAAAAAATATTCTGGACTTTACGGACATGGAGCATTTTGCTCTGGAAATCCTGATTCAAAAGGTTCATGCAGCGGAAGAAAATGGCGAAAACGACGGTGATTGGACGGGAGAGAAAAAGTATATTTATCACATGAGTCCGGCAGCGCGTGAACTTTCCATGAAATATGACGAGGTCATGGTGGATGAGTACCAGGACAGTAACCTGGTACAGGAAATGATTACCAACTGTGTTTCCGGCTGGGCAGATGGAAGAAAAAATATATTTATGGTAGGTGATGTGAAGCAGAGCATTTACCGGTTCCGCCTTGCCAGACCAGAGCTTTTTATGGAAAAGTATGAACAGTACAGTTTAACGGACAGTACAGAACAGCGAATCGATCTTCATAAAAACTTCCGAAGCCGGTCTCAGGTATTGGATAGTGCAAACTTTATTTTCCGTCAGATTATGGGAACAGATCTTGGTGGAATTGCTTACGATAAAGCCGCAGCTCTTTATCCTGGCGCTGTGTTTCCGGAAGGAAACAAGGAAAGCTTTCTTCCTGCAGAAGTTCTTCTGGTAGAAAAGGATTCCGAAGAACTGGAGGATCTGATGGAAGGAAAGGATGCCCGGGAACTGGAGGCTCTTGCTATTTCCCACAGAATTAAGGAAATTGTGGGAAAAGAGCTGGTACTTGATAAGGAAACCAAAGAATATCGTCCTGCGAAATACGGAGATATTGTAATCCTTCTCCGCACCGCTTCCGGCTGGTCAGAAACCTTTACAGAGGTACTTTCTGCCCACGGAATTCCTGTGTATGCCGCTTCAAAAACGGGATATTTTTCAGCACTTGAGGTGGTTACGATTCTGAATTATCTGCAGGTCTGCGATAATCCTCTTCAGGATATTCCTTTGACGGGTGTGCTGAGGTCGCCGCTGGTGGGATGTACTACCCAGGAGCTTGCCGTTTTGCGGGAAAAACATCCGAAGGGGATGTTGTATGACAGCGTGTTGAATTTCCTGAAAGAATATGAGGGGCAGGAAAGAACTCTTTACCACAAATTACATGGGTTTATAGTCCTTCTAAATGAAATGCGTGATCTTGCGGTGTACACTCCTGTCCATGAGCTGATTCTTGAGATTCTCCGCAGAACCGGCTATGGTAATTATGCAAAAGCTCTGCCAAATGGTGCACAGCGGAGCGCCAACCTCGCTATGCTGGTGGAAAAGGCAATGGATTATGAGAAGACCAGTTACAGAGGCTTATTTAATTTTGTCCGATATATTGAACATTTGCAAAAATATGAAGTTGATTATGGCGAAGTAAATCTTTCTGGTGCAGGAGAAGGTTCCGTGGAAATCATGACGATCCACAAGAGCAAGGGACTCGAGTTTCCGATTGTAATCCTTGCCGGTATGGGAAAACAGTTCAATATGCAGGATCTGAACGCCAGACTTCTGATTCATCCGGATTACGGTCTTGGCGCTGACGCCATTTTGCCAGACCGGCGGATGATTGTGTCAACACTGTATAAGCAGGTGATCCGCCGTAAGCTTCTGGAAGAGACTCTGGGGGAGGAAATCCGAGTACTTTACGTTGCCCTGACGCGTGCCAAGGAGAAACTGATCATGACCGGAACAATAGGAAATCTGGAAAAAAGGCTGCTTTCTTTATACAGATTCCGCGAAAATGAACAGGAACTTCTTCCGGCAGAAACGAGACTGAATGGAAAAACTTACTGGGATTATGTGCTTCCTGCGCTTGCAAGGCACCGCTGCATGGATGAACTTTTTGAGGAGTTTGGATTGCTGCCATCCCATGATAATCTGCTTTATGATGATCCGGCAGAGTTTCAGGTGAAAAGGATCACAGCGCGGACTTTAACGGAGGCTGAAGTGGTGGAACAGGCTGTCGGGCAGATGGAAGACGATATTCTGGATAACTGGGATTGTGAGAAAATCGTGGATCCTGAAATCAAAGCGGAACTGGAAAAGCGTTTTGGATTTGTATATCCTTATGAATATCGTAAAGATATTCCGGTGAAGGTCAGCGTATCGGATCTGAAAAAGAAGAGCTACCATGAAGATTCGGATATTGAAGAAGCTGTATATTTCGAACCGGACATTGTTCCGCTGGTTCCAAGATTTATTGAGGAAAAGAAGGAAACGGAAGAGGCGTTCACAGGTTCGGCAAGAGGTACTGCTTACCATCGTGTGATGGAATGTCTTGAGTACAATAAAACGGATAGTGCACAGCAGCTGAAAGAGCAGATCAACGCATTGGTTCAGAGCAAAAAAATGTCTGAGGCAGAAGCAGAATGTATCAGAATTTCAGATATTCAGTTTTTTGTGAATGGGGCACTGGGGCAGAGAATGAAAGTCGCTGCATTATCGGGGCTTCTTTTCAGGGAACAGCCTTTTGTCATTTCCAGAAGTGCTGCTGAAATAGATGAGGCATGGGATCCCAAGGAACGTGTGCTTGTGCAGGGAATCATAGACGCTTATTTTCTGGAAGGGGATGAGATCGTGCTGGTTGATTACAAGACGGATCGTGTGCGCAGAGGGGAAGAGCAGAAGCTGGTTGATCTGTATCACACTCAGCTGGAGGATTATGCTCAGGCACTTCATAGAATGACTGGGCGCAGGGTGAAAGAGAAGTATATTTATTCCTTTACGTTGAAAAAAGAGATATTGTTAGGATGATTGCTTGTGTTCGCAGAAGGTGCGTGGATGTGGCACGCCACATCCACGCACGTCGCAGGCGGAAGGGAAAACAAAAATTTGACAAACTTACACTCTCCACCCCGCTGGATACTTATTTTTCAATGTCCCATTCACAAGTTTTCCAAACCCAAGGGGATACCCTTCCACACAAAGCAAATGCCATCCTTTAGAATGAGCAGCCTCCTCAGGCTCAATCGTAAGAGTTTCCCCTTTCAGATACCGCTCCAGTCTTGGATCATCTACAGAAAGGGAAATCACAGCTTCAGCTTCATTTTTCCGGAAAGCCAGTGCAAGCGGCTGAGCCGGTTCAAACCGGTTTTTCTTCAGATTTCCCAGATAAAGTCCGTTCCGAATAAACGTAAGTCCTCTGAAATTATAGGAAACAGACGGCAGATAATAAACTTTATCTGCCCGGACCTCCACCCGGTTCCAGTCAAACTCCTGGCCATCTAAAGTTTTCAACCCGATTTCTCTGAAAAATTCTTCCATATACTTCCGGACATCTGCAGCCAGACGACTGGTCTTAGAAGTACCAGCGGAAGGTCCAGCCGTTCCCTCCTTTTGCAAGAGGGCTAGAAAATGCCCCTCCCCCTGCATCTTATGGGGAAAAATGCGCACACATTTTTTCAGTTGTGGATTCCCATCTCCCCATTCAGGATTTCCGGTGGAAAAGCCCTCATAATCCTCCATGGAAATCAGAGACAGCTCCGGCCGTTCCCTGAGAAGCCAGGAAATGATCTGCTCATCCTCACAAGGTGCAAAGGTACAAGTAGAATAAAGCATCTGTCCTCCCGGCTGCAGCATGTCTGCCGCATTCAGACAAAGCTGTTTCTGAATTCTGGAAAGCTCCTCAGACTTCTCAGGAGTCCAGTCTTTGGCAAGAGCTTCCTCCTTACGGAACATCCCCTCTCCGGAACAAGGTGCATCCAGAATGATCTTATGGAAAAATTCCGGAAAATTCTTTACCATTTTTTCAGGCTTTTCATTGGAAACAAAAAGATTGGGAATCCCAAACAGTTCCAGGTTTCGAAGCAGTGCTCTTGCCCTGGTAGTGCTGATATCATTTGCAACCAGAAGTCCTTCACCCTTTAGGGCGGAACCAACTGCAGTTGCTTTTCCTCCAGGAGCTGCACACATATCCAGCACATATTCCCCTGGCTCCACCGGAATACGGGAAGCGGGGGTCATGGCACTTGGTTCCTGAAGATAATAAAGTCCAGCCTGATAAAGAGCACACCGGGATGGCCTTACATCCTCATTGTAAAAATAACCATTCGAAACCCATGGGATTTTTTTCACTTCAAAGGGCACAATCTGTTCAAACTCCTCACAGGAAATCTTTGCCGTGTTTACCCGGAGCCCATAAGTACGCGGCTGTTCATAAGCTGCCAGAAAAGGTTCAAAATCATCCCCAAGCATATCCTTCATCCGATGAAGAAAAGCCTGAGGCAGAGCTGATAATCTATCTGAATCCATAGAAAAATCTCCTTAGTACTGAAATAGAATGATATGAGTGTCAGATTTACTGCGTAAATTTCACGAAAACAGTGAAACACATCTTGCAGAAAGCATTTTTTAAACACATTTTAGTATAGCGGAAGAAAAAGAACAAGTCAAACATAAGCAAAAGAATCCATTGGAATTTCCTGGTTTTTCCACTATAATTAAATATAGAATGATCATTAGAGCGTGTTTGAAAAATTATTCCTACAAATCATACTCCGGAAACGGTGTAAACAGCAATATACTTATAAAACAAGAGAGTGAGGGTATGAAATGCCTAAAGAAAAAATCAGCCTGAATTCTATTTACATATCAGAACGTTTACAAAAATCCCTGCAGCCTGTTTCCAACAGCGCACTGACTGCCATAACAGCCCCTATGGGATATGGGAAGACAACCGCAGTAAACTGGTATCTGTCCAGACTGGCGAAAGACAGTCTGGCTTTGCTGATCCGGATCAGTATTTACTCCCAAAACCTTTCCATCTTTTGGAAAAGTGTGCAAAATGCATTTTCCTTCGCAGGTCTTAACTTTCTGGAAAACTACGACTGCCCGGAAGATGAAGCCTCCGCTGGATTTTTGACGGAAATTCTATGCTATCAACTGGAAAAATGTGAAAATTGTTATATTTTTATAGATGACTTTCATCTGTTAAAAGATGACCGGGCGGACACTTTCCTGTGCAGAATGGCAGGGAGGATTCCGGAAAATGTGCATCTGATCGTAGCAAGCCGAAATCATTTTATCAGTGATGACTGGATTGTAAGGCTTGGAGGAAGACTTCACCGGATAGAAATAGACGATCTGCGTCTGAACTCTGGGGAGCTATCAGCCTATATCCGCCGCTGCGGAACCAGCATGACAGACAGCCAGCTTGAGCATCTTCTGAAATCCAGCGAAGGATGGTTCGCAGCTGTTTACCTGAATTTGTGTTCTTTTTCAAAATCAGGAGAATTGCCAGGAAAAACATCTGACATTTACCAGATGTTTTCCGCTTCCATGCTGAATCCTTTGCCAGAAGACAGAAAAGAATTTTTAAGTGCCATGGGGCTTGCAGATGAATTCACGGAAGAGATGGCAGAATTTATTACAAAAAGAGAAGACGTACACCAGATTCTGAAAATGCTCACCAGGCAGAATGCTTTTGTCACCTGCCTGAATGACGGGCAGACTTACCGCTTTCACCATATGATGAAAGAGTGCGCGTTTCGTGCGTTCAGAACACTGGATGATTCCAGACAGGCTTTCTATTATGAAAGATATGGTGAATGGTATGAAAAACATGGTGCCTATATCCATGCCTTGTCAGCATACCGGCGAAATCAGAATTTTGCAGCTATTCTCCGGGTGGTGCAAAAAGATGCCGGAATCTTACTTGCTTCTCTAAAACCGGAAGAGGTTCTGGAAGTTTTGAACAGATGTCCGGTTTCCGTTTTAAAAGAATATCCGCTTGCAATTCTGGTTCTTATGAGATGCATGTTTAACTGGAAAAATATTCCCAAAATGCTGGAACTGAAAGAACTTCTTCTGGCATCCATCAGAGAACATCCAAAGCTGTCTGAGGAAGAGAGAGGAAATCTTCTGGGCGAATGCGACCTGATCCAGAGCTTTCTTATGTACAATGATATTTCGAGAATGAGTCAGTTTCACCGCAGTGCCAGCGAGAAGATGACAAGACCTGCCATCAGTATCCGAAGTGACGGAGGCTGGACGTTTGGCTCCCCATCTGTACTTATGATGTTTCACAGGAAAAGCGGAGATCTTGACAAAGAGCTGGAAGAGATGAACCAGTGTATGCCTCATTATTACAAGATCACAAACGGACACGGACAGGGTGCAGAAACGATTATGAGCGCAGAGGCTCACTTTATGCGTGGAAATTTTGTTGATGCCCATATAGCATTGGAAAAGGCTTATACCCAGATTCAGGGAAACGGGCAGGAGAGCATTGCACTTTGCTGCGATTTTCTGGCACAAAGGCTGTCTATCTGTATGGACATAAAAATGAGAAATACATTTGAAGAACGTCGAAAAGAACTGCTGCAGGGGCATAATACCACCTGGGTCAATATTTTTGACAGCACCTGCGCCTATTACTATGCAGTCACCGGACAAACGGAGCGGATTCCGGCTCTCTTTGGAGCGCATATGCTTTCTACGGTGAATTTTCTGGCACCTGGGAGACCGATGATGGAAATGATCGAGAATCAGGTTTATCTTGCCCAGGGAGAATATTCGAAGGTGATCGGAAGAAGCGAATCCATTCTTGCCATGTGTCAGGCTCTTCACTACGATCTGGTGGCGCTTCATGTGCAGATCCAGCTTCTTGCGGCCAACTGGAAGCTGGGAAAAACAGAACAGGCGCTTGAACTTTTGAGAGGATCACTTTCCCAGGCTTTTCCAGATGGAATCCTTATGCCATTTGTGGAGAATTATCCATACATAGAGGAGCTTTTGAAGGGAAGCTTTTTCGGAATCAATGAAAATTTTCTTTTCAGGATCACCAGAATGGGGAAAGAATGGGAAATGCGGTGCGATCAGTTAAAAAAAGAGGAGGCGTATCCGCCGGTCTTTAAAGTACTGTCAGATCGTGAGCTGGAGATTACGGAGCTTATGGCGAAGCATATGAGCAACAAAGAAATCGCCCAGAGTCTGTTTTTATCCGAGGGAACTGTGAAGCAGTACATCAATCAGATTTATTCCAAATTACAGATTCCCGGGGATGTCCGGGTGAAGCGCAAGTATCTTTTGGAGATGATGGAAGGGAAAAGCTAACTGGAAGTTAATACTATTTTTGTCAGAGAAAACGTATAGTAAAGGTACAACATATTTCGACAGGAGGAAAATGGTATGAAGAGAAAAATAGTTACAGCGGTCATCGCGTTTATTTTATGTGCAGCAGTTGTTCCCACAGCTGGTATTTACAGCGTAATGGCAGAAAACGAGGATACGCTTCAGGTAGAGGACGGAGCTGACTATGCAGCACTTTCCGGTGTATGGAAAAATGAAGATGCACAGGCTGATGAAACTCTTACCTTAAGTGCAGACGGATTGTTTGTATATCACACCGGAGAAGGCGATGATGTTCAGGGATATCTGGAATATGTGGATGAATACAACGACGGAAATGGCAGATATGACATGTACAATCGCATGGGCATGTGGCTGGAGGGATTTTATCTGGACTCCGCGGATACTCTTCATATGGGAAATGACGGAGCTGCGGTTTTTACCAGAGCAGAGGAAGATCAGGCAGAAGAGAATTCGGAAGGTCAGACTGAAAACGAAGACAGCGTGGAAAAGAAAAGCTATGTCCTCATGTCAAATAAACGCTATACAGGACTGCGCCCTCTTTATAACAATTCCAGTTGGGAAGGAGGGTATTTCTATTCCGATATGACAGAGGACTGTATGACGGTGATCGTCAACTGCAGTGCTTTAAATGACAATGAATTCACCGGTACCCCGGAGGAATATATGGAACAGTTTGCAGGCTTTGTAAGTGAATCGGAAATAAAGGATTTCACAGCAGTACAGAACCAGGAATATACAGAGAAATTCACTTATCCGGCATATGAACTGGAATTTACCACCGGAGCAAATGAAGATACCTGCAAATGGAAAATGCTGTATTTCCAGACGGATACCAATACCTTTGCTTATGCTTACAGAGTTTCAGCGGATTTTGCTGAGGAGATGGAGGCGGAATACCGGGATGCCATTTCTTCTCTGGAGCTGACGGAGATTGAGGGCGTTGAAAATACAGAAACCACTTTCACTCAAGGGGAAGATTATGATCCAAGTGCCGAAGGAGAGAGCCTGGAAATGTTTATCTCTTATTTTGACAGCTGGTACCAGTATGGAGATTTAAATGCCATGAATATCCGGCTTTATGGAGAAGGAACCTGGGAAATCTACAACAGCCTGAATAGTGATAAAACAGGGGGATATTTTTTTGACAGCGGTACTTTTACCACACTTGGCACAACTGCCCTGAAATTGGTCAATGACAGCGGAATCTATGTGGCAGATGTTACTTTGGATGGAGATGGCGATCTGATGCTCAGTCCTGTGATTTCCGGATATGGAAATATTTATGCAGGTGCAGCTTTTTTACGAGAGTCCGATTCTATCGCCTACGAAGCCCAGACAGCTGACGATGGTGAAGGATACGGAGACTACATTCCTGATGAAGATTATGTAGAGGAAAGTGATCCGGGAGATACTTATTACTGGTATGATGGGGAAGGAAATGTAATGTACTTTGATGGTTCCGACAGCTATTATATAGGACCGGATGACGTGTTCTATATTGATGAGGCAGGAAGGCTGATGGAATACTGATAAGCAGGTAAAACTAGTACATCGTTTCGTAAATAACTATACCAATCGCGTAGGATGGGGATTCGAGTGTGCAGATTGCAGAAAGCCTTTTTCAAACACGCTCTGGGACGTGGACAAAAAGAATTTCCTGAAAAATATATGACAAATTTTGCAAGCCGAATACCTATGTGTATTTCGGCTTGCTTATTATTTACTGTTTTAAGATCATAGGGGATTTCATAAGCTTTCATTTTGTGATAAACTATGTGATAAAGCTAAACAAGCTTCGTGTTTTGAGCAGCGGAGATTTCATTTTGACAAAGATATGGGCAGGAGCTATCAAGGATGCAGATATGGAAAGATATCTTGAGATAAGGATCACAGAGTCTGGAAAAGTAGGAGAGGTTTTGCGGGCTGAGGCAGGGCTTACAAAGAGGCAGATCAGTCAGGCAAAGTTCAGGCCGGGAGGTATCCTTAAAAATGGAAAACAGTGCCGTGTAACGGAAATAGCAGTGCCTGGTGATCGGCTTCAGGTATGTCTGGAAGCGAAAGGGATTGATTCAAAGCAACTGGTGTGTCCAGATACAAGTAGTTTCATAGAACGAGGAAAAAAACAATTATTGGATTTCGAAAGACAAGAGCTGGAAGAAGGATTAAAACCCCAGAAACTTCAGATCCTTTATGAAGACCAGGATTTACTTGTAGTAAACAAGCCGGCTGGTATGGTGACGCACCCATCCGGAAGCCATTATCAGGACAGCATTTCTAACCTGCTTGCAGCCTATTTTCGTGAAAAAAATGAGACAACACGCATTCGGTCCATTGGACGTCTGGATAAAGAGACCTCCGGGATTTTACTTTTTGCCAGAAACCAGGTGGCGGCAGCCAGATTGCAGAAGCAGAGGGAAGAAGGAAAGCTGCAGAAGAAATATCTGGCGCTTGCAGAAGGAGATTTATCAGAAGCAAATGATTCTGTATTCTGGAAAGAAATTGCTATACCACTTGCCCCGGATCCGGAAAATCCCATGAAAATGACAATTTCTCCAGATGGACTGTTGCCAGGAAGCAGGAATGCAGTTACGTATTATAAGAACATAAAAAGTTTCGGCAATGTGACTCTTGTTGAGCTTCAGCTGGAAACCGGACGAACCCATCAGATCCGGGTTCACATGGCAGGGATAGGTCACCCTCTTCTGGGAGATACGATGTACAATCCTAGTACTGCATCCATCTAGTTTTTAAAGTGTTGTTGGATATAGCTTTGCCAGTT
>NZ_JAJCIA010000005.1 GCF_020554845.1 Blautia faecis
CATGATTTCTGTGCATCGCGAAGCGCGTTACTGTGAACGGAGTGAACAGTAACATATTTCAGATCTGAAAACAACAACTACAGTTCAGATCTCATATAGTATATAATAATAGTAAAAGACCCAAAAAGGAGGAACCTATGAAAAAGAAAAATCTCAAAACTCTTGCAGCATGCCTTTGCCTGTCCTGTACGCTCCTGACAGGTACTCTTCCCACCCAGGCAGCTGCCCGGACATCTGTTTCCCAAACTGCGAAATCTTCTTTCACTGTCACCAATAAGAAGACCCATTCTGGTAAGGGACAAGCTTCCAGTTCCTCTTCTGATACCTGGAAGACCATCAAGGGCCGCCACTACTATTACAATGCCCGCGGCAAGAAAGTCAAAGGCAAAGTCAAAATCGGATCCCGCTATTACTTTTTTGACAAAAATGGAATTCAGCGCTACGGCTGGAAAAAAATCAAAAATAATTACTACTTTTTCCGTATCAGCACAGGAACCACCGGCGCATACATGCTGACCTCCACCACTATAAACGGTATCGCCCTTGATGCTTCCGGACGTGCCAGCAAATCCGGTTCTAACCTGCGCAAGCTGAAGCTAATGACAGAAGCGAACAAGATTGTAGAAAAGATCAGCAGACCAGGAATGAACAAAATGCAGCGCCTCCGTGCCAGCTTTGATTACGTCAAGAAGCAGTACACCTACTATTGCTGGCGTGAATTCAGAAATACACAGGACTGGGAAAAGGATTTCGCTGAAGATATGTTTTTCCGCGGCGGACGAGGTGACTGTGTTTCCTATGCAGCAGCTTTCGCCTACCTTGCAAACGCGTAGGAATGAAAAAAGTTTATGTAATCTGCTCCGGCGGTCACGGCTGGGCTGAAATTGGTGGAAAGGTCTATGATCCTGACTGGGCGCTTGTAAGCAGCGTGGATTCCTACTTT
Organism: Blautia faecis; assembly: GCF_020554845.1. GTDB lineage: Bacteria > Bacillota > Clostridia > Lachnospirales > Lachnospiraceae > Blautia_A > Blautia_A faecis. Next base: position 944 of record NZ_JAJCIA010000005.1, read on the forward strand.
GCAATGTCCTACGATCTCAGTGGCGTGAACGGCCGCCCCATGTATCGTGGCAACCGCCTTTATGTAAAAAAGATCTGAGTATATTACCAAAAAAGGATTTGAAATCCGGCATTCAATATTGCCTCAGATTTCAAATCCTTTTATGATTATAAAAATAGCTTCAAGAACCTTCTCTGTTTCCTATTCATTACTTCCAGTCCTGGATTTCAGGAAATCAAGCTCTTTCGCAGCTTCTTCATCCTCCGGATACATTCCGACATAAGACACAGCTTTCTCCTGCGCTGTGGAAAAATCCAGTTTTTTCTCATAAGCTACAATTTCATTAAATAACAAGCTCTGCATTTCATCATCGGAAGCAATGGAAATTCCGCTGCTGATATTTTCCAAAGCAGAATCATAGTTTCCTTCTGCCATATCGCACACTGCCAGTCCATTGTATCCCTGTGCGGCAGTCTGTGTCTGATCCCCGGACGTATCATCCAGCTTCTGATTGATGTACTGCTGGTACATTGCCCGGGCATTTGCGTAATCTGACTGAGCGCCATAGACCATTCCAAGGACCAGAAGCGCCTCTGTACTTCCCTGATTGGAAGCATCTGTCAGCTCTTTCTGGGCATTGGTATAATCTCCCATATAGTAATAGATTCTTCCCCGGCTGCAAAGATCCTCTGCTCCCTTTGCATCTGTAGACAAAACAGCCTCCAGATACCTGGTTCCATCCGCTTCCATGTCCTTATCCAGGTACGTCTCGTAGATCTGGATGGCCCGGTCATAGCTGGAATCTTCCCCATATGCCTGCTCAAAATCAGAGGCAGCTTCATCATAGACATCCATTTCCAGGGCAACCTTTCCAGTAAGGAACCAGGCATCTGCATCCATCTCATAATTCTGGGCAAGCACCTGACAGTCTGCCATGGCATCATCCAGATACCCAGCCTGCAGACGTGCCGTAGCACGATACAGATACAGGTCCCGGGCCATACTTTTACTTACTTTCTCCTCGCCAAGAGCACTGGTAAAGGCAGTAATGGCATCCTCATAATTTCCCAGACGCAGCTGACAGATTCCAATCCCGCGGTAAGACACTGCAGGCTTCACACCATTATTCACAGAAGTAGTAAATTCATCCAGCGCATACTCATAGCTGCCCTGCTCCAGATCTTTCTCTGCTTCCTTAAAAATCTGCTGTTTTTCATTATCACAGCCAGCCAGAAGGGAAAGCCCCATGACCGCTGTCAATATTAATGCTGTTTTTCTGATTTTCATTCTCAACCAACGATCAGTCCTTCGGCTTCCATTACTTCCACAACACTGTCTACATACTGATGGCAGAGCTCATCTGTCTCGGCCTCCACCATAACACGGATCAGCGGCTCTGTACCACTCTCGCGGACCAGAATACGTCCGGAATCGCCAAGTGCCTTTCCTGCTGCTTCGACTGCTTCAACCACCTTCGGGTTCTCACGCGCAGTCTTCTTATCTGCTACACGTACATTTCGAAGAACCTGAGGATAAACCTTCATCTCTTTGGCAAGATCACATAAGGTAGACTTCTTATCTACACATGCTTCCATGACCATAAGAGAAGTAAGGATACCATCACCTGTAGCTGCATAACGGCTGAAAATAATATGTCCGGACTGTTCTCCACCAATGCTGTAGTTATTTGCCATCATATTCTCGGCAACGTATTTGTCACCAACGGCAGTCTGCTCATAACGCATTCCTTCACGCTCCAGAGCTTTGTAAAGTCCCATATTGGACATCACTGTGGTAACAACAGTATTTCCATTCAGTTTCCCCTGCTCTTTCAGATATTTACCGCAGACATACATAATCTTGTCACCATCGATGATATTTCCACGATGATCAACTGCGATACAACGGTCAGCATCTCCATCATAAGCAAATCCGATATCCAGGCCATTGTCTATCACATATTTCTGAAGGACTTCGATATGGGTGGATCCACAGTTTGTATTGATGTTAGTTCCATCCGGCTGATTGTTGATCACATAAGTTTTCGCCTGAAGTGCCTCGAAAACACTTTTTGCAATTGCGGATGAGCTTCCGTTGGCACAGTCAAGTCCGACTTTTACATTTTTGAAATCACGGCTTGGAATGGAGATCAGATATCCGATATAGCGGTTTCGTCCGGAAGCAAAATCAACAGTACGTCCAATGTCTTCTTTGCGTGCAAGAGGAAGCTCCTCGATCTCGCCATCAATGTAGGCCTCAATACGCTCCTCGATCTCAGCCTCAATCTTCTGTCCGTTTCCATTCAGAAGCTTGATTCCATTATCATAGAATGGGTTATGGCTTGCGGAAATCATAATACCGCAGTCAAAATCCTCTGTACGAACCGCAAAGGATACACTTGGAGTAGTGGTTACATGCAGAAGATAAGCATCTGCTCCGGAAGCGGTAAGTCCTGCAACAAGGGCATACTCAAACATATAGCTGCTTCGTCTGGTATCTTTTCCGATTACGATCTTCGCCTTATGGTCACGTCCATAATACCAACCTACATAACGTCCTACTTTAAACGCATTATCAACTGTCAGCTGAACATTTGCCTCTCCACGAAATCCGTCTGTTCCAAAATATTTTCCCATATCTAATTATCCTCCTTGCTTATTACACCTGAAAGCATATAGGAATCATACATTCTTTTCCATATTTTCAGGCAAAACTGCAAACAATTACAATATACAGTATCCGATAATCTTATTTGTAAAGTCCGTTTGGATATACGCCAGCCTCGGTAAGCTCTTTAAAGGCTTTGATCACAACCTCTTTATCTTCCTGGTAAGTTACACCAAACCAGGTATCCTTTGTCTCAAGCACATCTACCTGGGCAGTTCCCTTCTGGATCAATGCATCGATCATAACCGGAAGAAGATACTCTGCCTTGATATCACCAGCTTTTACATTCTGAAGAAACTCTACAAATCCATCGTATAAAGTATCCATAAACGCAGGAGTCAGTCCCCACATGTTCATGGAAACAAGCTCGTTTAAGTCAAGCTTCTCTGCCGGCTGGCCATCTTCGCGACTCTCAGCGCCATCTGCTGTTTTAAAAATATTGTGTGTCTCGGTAACACCTGTAAGCTTTCCGTCTGTAATGTGGCAAAGTCCTCTTGTAACACTTCCATTATCACTTAAGGTGTTTCCAAGACGGAAACCTGCCATGCAAATATGCAGAACATCATCTGCTGGCTGCTCCCGAACCAGATAATCATGTACTTTTACGTATGCTTCCTTTCCATAATAGTCATCTGCATTGATAACTGCAAATGGCTCTGTAAGGAACTCTCTTGCGCAGATAACAGCATGGCCGGTTCCCCATGGTTTGGTTCTGTCTGCCGGTTTCACAAAGCCTTCCGGAAGCTTCTCCATTTCCTGATATGCATACGCAACTTCTGCGATCTTCTCTACTCTTGCACCAATGGTGCTTTTAAATTCTTCTTCCAGATCCTTACGGATAATAAATACAATTTTATTGAAGCCAGCCTCCAATGCGTCTCTGATGGAATAATCCATAATGATCTCACCATTTGGTCCAACTGGTGCAAGCTGCTTGATTCCATTTCCAAATCTGCTTCCAACTCCGGCTGCCATAATTACAAGAGCTGTTTTTTTCATAGGTAATACCCTCCCATTTTTCATATGATTGTTGTTTTAGAGCGTGTTTGAAAAAGGCTCTAAGTTTACTGTTCCTGCAGATTGCTCAATTTCGCTGCCTGGTCTGCTGCGATCAGGCTGTCGATGATTTCATCCAGATCTCCATTCAGAATGTTATCCAGTCTGTGAAGTGTAAGTTTGATACGGTGATCTGTTACACGTCCCTGTGGAAAATTGTAGGTTCTGATCTTCTCAGAACGATCACCTGTACCGATCTGACTTCTTCGCGCCTCTGCTTCTGCGTCATGCTGTTTGGCCAGCTCCATCTCATACAGACGTGAGCGAAGAACCTTTAACGCCTTATCCTTATTCTTCAGCTGGGACTTCTCATCCTGACAGGAAATTACGATTCCTGTAGGAATATGGGTCAGTCGTACTGCGGAGTCTGTAGTATTGACGCACTGTCCGCCATTTCCGGAAGCACGGAATACGTCGAATTTACAGTCGTTCATATCCAGATGGAAATCAATCTCCTCAGCTTCCGGCATAATTGCAACCGTACAGGTGGAAGTATGGATTCTTCCGCCGGATTCCGTCTCCGGAACCCTCTGTACCCGGTGTACGCCACTCTCATATTTCAGTCTGGAATAAGCTCCGGCACCGTTTATCATAAAGGTAACCTCTTTGAATCCGCCGATTCCATTCTCGTTTAAGCTCATCATCTCTGTTTTCCAGCGCCTGGATTCTGCATATTTTACATACATTCTGTAGATCTCAGCTGCAAAAAGAGCAGCCTCATCTCCACCGGCACCGGCGCGGATCTCCACGATAACGTTCTTATTATCGTTAGGGTCCTTAGGCAGAAGAAGGATCTTCAGTTCATGCTCCAGCTCTTCCACACGCTTCTTGGCATCGGAAAGCTCTTCCTTGAGCATTTCTCTCATATCCTCATCCTTCTCCTCTTCCAGCATGGAAAGGCTGTCCTGAATGGTTTCTTTATTTTTCTTATATTCCTTATAGGTATCCACAATTGGCTGCAGGTCGCTCTGTTCCTTCATAAGTTTCTGGAAACGATCTGGATTAGATGTTACATCTGGCTCACCCAGCTCATTCAGAACTTCCTCGAAACGTATGAGCAAATCGTCCAACTTGTCAAACATGGTTTTCCTCCTGTTATGTTCTTCTCTTTACTTATATAAAACTATCGTCTGCCCAACACAACTCTGTCAAGTCCCGTCAGGTCTTTAACAATCTGTACATCAAAAAAGCCATTTTCCCGCATCAGCGCCTTTACAGCTTCGCCCTGATCATATCCGATTTCAAACAGCATCCAGCCATTTTCCTTTAGGAAAGCCTTTCCCTCCGATACGATTTTTCTGTAAAAATACAGACCATCTTCATGGCCATCCAATGCAAGTCTTGGATCGTGATCCCGCACTTCTTCCATAAGCTCTTCAATCTCTGCGCTTCTGATGTAGGGGGGATTCGAAATAAGGATATCATACTGAGGCATATCTTTGCCAGTGTTTTGTTGAAAAAAAGCTGACGAAAACAAGTCGCTTTCCACGAAAACAGCTCTGTCTGACACTTCCAGGCTTACCGCATTCTTATCTGCCACCTGAAGAGCAAGTGGGGAAACATCAGCACCCACCCCATATGCATCCCCGGTAAGTGCCAGAAGACTTAAAAGAATACACCCCGATCCGGTGCACATATCCAGAATCCCTGGTGTCTTTTTCCCTTTCATGACTTCCAGAGCCTTCTCCACCAATGTCTCCGTATCCTGCCTCGGAACCAGTACATTTTGATTTACATAAAATTCAAATCCCATAAAATATGCCTGGTGGGTAATATGCTGTAATGGAACATGACCTGCTCTTTTTCGGATCAGTTCCCGGTATCTGTCCGCTTTTTCCTCTTCAATCCCGTCAGCTGAATGAGCGAAATAAAAAGCCCTGTTCATTCCTGTCACATGCTCCAGAAGAAGCCAGGCATCCAGCCTGGCTTCCTGGATCTTATGCTGTTCCAGAACCTTGGTTCCTTCTTTTAATAGTGTTTCCAGAGAAGTCATTGTGCAGCTCCCGTTTCCGGTACATTCCCGGTACGTTCTTCACTCTCCCCGCTTTCAGATTGCGCGGAAGCAGCGGAAAGATCACCGTTTTCTTTGTTCTCATATGGAATATCCAGATTGAATTCTGTCTTTAAATATGCTCTCCAGTCAAACACAGCCTCCACAGCCTTGATGGCAACCTCTGCCATATCAGCTGTAGGTTCTTTTGTGGTAAATTTCTGCATTACCATACCAGGTTTGCTCATCATCAAGGCAAATTTACTGTCTGTCCTGCCTGCCCACTGGATAATTTCAAATGAAATTCCAGATACTACAGGTACCATGAGCAGACGGCCGAAAAGACGGAACCAGTAAGACGGTACCAGTACAAAAATAAAATGTAGGAAAATACTTACTATCATAACCAGGAACAGAAAGCTTGTTCCGCAGCGTCTGTGGAATCTGGAGCTCTCAAGCACGTTCTCCACAGTAAGTGGCTTACCATTTTCCACACAGTTGATACATTTGTGTTCAGCACCATGATACATAAAGGTTCTCTGAATATCCTTCATTCTGGAGATCAGGATCATGTATCCCATAAACAGACCCAGCTTCACAAACGCTTCCACAATGGTAACCACCACTTCCGAAGCGCCTACTTTACGGCAAAGACTGGCCAGTGCATAAGGAAGCAGCATAAAGGCTGCAATGGAAATTACAATAGAAATGGCCACAGTTACATAGAGCAAGGCTTTAAATGCCTTGTCTTCTTTTTTCTTCTTGGCTTCCAGTTCTTCTGGAGAAAGAGCAGCATTCTTTCTGGTCTCTTCCTCGTCCTCCTCATCACCTGCAATTTCAGCTGAATACATAAGGCATTTCGTTCCGGTTACCAGAGAATCGATAAAGCTTACCATTCCGCGGATGATCGGTTTCCGCCAGATCCTGGCTTTCCCGAAAATGCATTTATAATCTTCCACTTTTACTTCAATTTCTTTATCAGGACGTCGTACTGCAATGGAGTATTTATCCTTATGGCGCATCATAATGCCTTCCATTACAGCTTGTCCACCGATATTGGATGGTTTCATTTTATCCTCCAGTTACAAAGAAAGGTTGAGATTTCCCAACCTCAACCTTCTCATTCAGTAATATTCAAATTATTTATTCAGGCCGTATTTCTCGTTGAACTTATTGATACGTCCGCGAGCCTGAGTAGCTTTCTGCTGTCCTGTATAGAACGGATGACATTTGGAGCAGATTTCTACGTGGATATCCTGCTTGGTAGATCCTGTTACAAAAGTATTACCGCAGTTGCAGGTTACAGTTGCCTGATAGTAATTCGGATGGATTCCTTCTCTCATGATTTTCACCTCTCTATATTTATTCTATTTTATTTGCGTTGAATCTGACGAATTCACACTTTACACAGCCTACTGATTATAGCATGGCGTTATGAGAAATGCAAGTTATTTATAAAAATTTCTAAAACTAATCCCAGATAATATTCTGCACGGTGTTTTTTGTGAACATTACAATTTCTGTTTTTTTACCATTTGCACAAATTCAGCATTATTTGCAGTACGTGCAAACATGTTCAGGATCTGTTCCACTGCCTCATCAGACTTCATTCCGTTAAGAGCCTTTCGCATAATATATACAGCTTCCTGCTCGTCTTTGCTCAGAAGCAGATCTTCTCGTCTGGTACCGGATTTCTGAATGTCGATGGCCGGGAAAACCCGCTTCTCCTGCAGCTTGCGGTCAAGAACAAGCTCCATATTGCCGGTTCCCTTGAATTCCTCGTAAATAACGTCATCCATTTTGCTTCCGGTGTCAACAAGTGCAGTGGCAAGAATGGTAAGGCTTCCTCCCTCACGCATATTACGTGCTGCACCAAAGAAGCGCTTCGGCATATGAAGTGCTCCCGGATCAAGACCTCCTGACAGAGTTCTTCCACTTGGGGGAACAACCAGGTTATAGGCTCTTGCCAGTCTGGTAATGGAATCCAGAAGGATCACAACATCCTGCTTATGTTCTACAAGGCGGCGTGCACGCTCTACAACCATCTCGGATACACGCTTATGATGCTCCGGAAGCTCATCAAATGTGGAATAAATAACTTCCACGTTCGGTCCCTGTATTGCTTCCCTGATATCGGTAACTTCCTCAGGACGTTCATCAATAAGAAGAATGATCAGATGCATATCCTTGTTATTCTTAAGAATAGATTTCGCAACATCCTTGAGCAAAGTAGTTTTACCTGCCTTAGGCGGGGAAACGATCATACCACGCTGTCCCTTTCCGATAGGGCTGATCAGATCTACGATACGCATGGCAGTAGTTCCGCCAGGACGCTCCATGATCAGACGTTCATCTGGGAAGATTGGGGTCATATTTTCAAAATTGTATCTCTTCTGTCCCTCACTTGGATGGAAACCATTGATAGACGTTACATATAAAAGGGCACTGAATTTCTCCCCCTGTGTTTTAATACGGATATTTCCCTGAATAATATCTCCTGTCTTCAAATTAAATCTGCGGATCTGTGACGGGGAAACATAGATATCATTCTCTCCTGGAAGATAATTCTCACTTCGAATAAATCCAAAACCATCCGGCATAACCTCCAGGATTCCATTGGCCTTTTCGCCACTGTCAAGCTGGACTGTTTCAGCCGGAACATTGTAAGCGTTGCTTACTCCCTCTTCTGTACGGTTCTCACTGGCTGCGCCTGTACGGGGCTGCTCCGTTTCCTCGGGTCTTAATTCGGCTGGCGGAACCACTTCTACAGGTTTCGCTACAGTAGTGCGCTTCACAAAGTTCTCCGGTCTGTTTTCTCCATTATAGCTGTTCTGACGTCCCGTATTTTCACTTCTGCCATAATTATTGCTGTTATTGCTGCGATACTCAGGATTGCGCCGTATAATGGTACGGGATCTGGTTGGTGCCTCTCTTCTCTCCGGTGCAGAAACACTTCCCGTATTTTCTGTTTTTTCTGCTGCCACATACTCTGGTCTTGCAGGTATGGTATTCTCTTCTGCTGTTCCGGAAATAGTCTGCTCATTTTCTGCAGTCTGTTCTTTCCTGTCCTCTTCCAGCATACGTTCAATTAATTCAGGCTTTCTCATAGTAGAAATGCCCTTCAGTCCTCTGGCTTTTGCCAAGTCTTTCAGCGTAGCCAGGGATAATGATTCATACTTTTCTTTCATCAATCATCTACCTCTTCGACTAATACAATTCTAAAACACATTTCAATTTTGATTTAACGGGATACAAATGTCTGATTAGACAGAAGCTATATACTGAATTATAAAAACATCCTTCAAAAAACTTATTAAAGTTTATTTTAACACATTTCAGGCGCCGTGTCTACATCCATTCCAAATACATGTTACTGTTCACTTCTACCAGTGTTACTGTTCACCCCGTGACCAGTAACCTACCAGTAACTCAAATATATCTATCCCTGCCTGCAAGAAAGTGATAACCTTTGTTTTGTATTATACACACCTAAGGTTTTTCATTGCAAGAATTTTCTGTCGACGCATATCCCGACTCTTCGACATATATAAGAGTCCTGTTCTCCCGGTGACCCAAAGATAAGTACCAGCTGTCACTTACCTTTTTATAAAATACCGGTTTCCCACGCCTGTGCTATTCACAATAAAACACCCGGAGATATTTCTCCGGGTGCCGGTCATCTTTAAAATTATTAATTCCAGAACGCTCCGTAAATCTTCTGGATCTTAGCGATCTGTGCGTCTGTAATCTGATTCAGTGCATTCTGAACAGCTGCATAAGTCTGTGGTCTGCTACTCTTCAGGGAAGCATTGTTCAGGATGTAATCCTTAACAGATTCTGCAAAATATTCGGAAGCATTCTGTGTTACATAGGCTTTATTAAAAGCTGTAACATTTGCCTTCTCAGCTGCAAAAATGCTCTGGAAGCTTGCTGTCTTATCTGCATTTCCTGCGATAAATGCAAGGAAATGACCCAGCTCATGATAAACAGAATCATCAATCTGCTTCATTGTAATAGATCTTGATCTTGCATCAAAATATCCTGAATAGTTGACGGATGGATCAACAACAAGCTTAAATCCCAGCTGCTGATATGCTGCAATTACACGATTGTCCATCTTGCCTGCAACACTTGCTACATTTTCCTCGTGTTTGCTCTGGTTCTGTGAAGAGCTTGCTGCTGCAGTTACCTGGGCAGCGGAAGCACCAGAAGAAGTAGTGCTTACAGCGGTCTCATTGTCAATTGATACCTGCTGTGTAGTTGTTGTCTGAACAGTTGTTGTGATCTTGGATGTAACAACTTTCTTTTTGGATTTCTTGGTGTATTTCGCTGTTGCTTTGGTAACAACGGTTGTCTTGGTATCTACTGTTGTATTACCGGATTTATTTGTTTTATTGGTTACTTTTGTTTTAGTTTTCAGTTTCTTGGTGTAGCTCTTCTTGGAAGCCTTTTTTAATTTAACAGTCTTCCTGGTTGTCTTGGTACTGGAGGTAGTCTTTACAGTAGTCTTCGGCTGGGAAGCCAGTGGAGTTTCATCTTCTATGATGGAAGTCTCCATGATCGGATCTGTGTAACTGGGGAATTCAGGTGTTTCTCCTGTTCCTGAGAATAATGAAACGCCGCCGATCACTGCTGCCAATGCTATAGCAGCACAACTGGAAACAACTTTTTTATTTGCGAGCCACTCTGTTAATTTCTTTCCTTTCATAAATAACACACCTTTCTTGAACCATAATGTAACTGACTTGCCGCTATCTGGAAACTATCAGTCCCATCAGTTTGTGAAAATAAAAAAACCGTTTATCAGATTAAATAAACGGTCGCCACAAATAGAAGAACCACGTCTCCTGTCATATTACATTACCTAATCAATATCAATGCGGCAACCGGCTGTCATAGTCCTGAGACCTTAGACCCTTGGCTTTGCGTCCCTGTCTTTCAACAGGTTTGCCTTTTATTCACTTCATATAATAAAGCAAACTGTCACTTTTGTCAACGGAATTTCCTTGTTAAAACTTACAAAAATCTGTCTAAAAAATACGAAAGCAAAAAATCTGTAAAAATATCTGAGCCGATTGTAACGCATGATAATCATTCTCAAATATTTTCACAGATTCCTTTTCGATGTCTGGAGGACAGCAGACACGCATTACAGTTTGCGCGTAGACTCCCGCTCTATAAGAGTTCCGCCCAGTATTTGCCGTTTCACTACCTTTTTCCGGTCTATCAGACCAAACAAGGTACGGACGCTCTGCAGGGCAATTTCCACTCTTGGATATTTCAATGTGGTGATGGATGGATGATAATATTCCGCAATGTCCTGACCATCTGCTCCTGCCACACAATAATCCTCCGGTACTCTTTTGCCGCTGTCAATAACTGCTCTGCATGCTCCTACCGCCAGAGTATCTGAAATTGCATAAATGCAGGAAAAATCCACCCCCGATTTCAAAAGCTCACAGGTACAGTTATAACCATTCTCAATCGTATAAATTCTTTTACCTGGTTTTAAACGAATTATAAGCTTCTCATCGTACTCCAGTCCATTTTTTTCCAGTGACCTTTTATAGCCATTGAGATGGCATCTTCCAAGACCTTCATCTCCTGAAGTAATAAAGGCGATCCTTTTATGTCCGCAGCTGCACAGATAATCAACCATACTCTGGCTCTCAATCTCTGTATCAGTCGTCACAAGGGCACTTTTAGGATAAGTTCCTGTATCCTCCGGAACTGTTTTTCCGGAACCACTGATCACATACGGAACTCTCAGCATTCTCAGGCTTCGGTATGTATTTTCCCGGAAGAACATAAAGTGGTGACTCCAGTTTATCGTCCAGTTCAAGAGTAATTCTCTTTCCGGCAGGAAGGCTTATGCTGATTTTGTTTCCCTCTTCTTTGAATGGTATCTGTGCAGCTGCAGGACGGATAACAGCTTTCTGAAATGGTTCGTTTACTGTAACTTCTACCTCTGCCTTTTCATTTTCATCCAAGAAAGAAACAAAATCAAAAAATTCTGTATGATATACTCTCTGTTCCTTTCCGTTTACCTTAACCTGATACAGCTCTGATACCGGAATATCTTCTACCGCTTCCAGTTCATACAATGGTTTTTCTCTTATCTCGCGCGGTACAAATTCCTGTTTTTCGTCATTATGTTTCTCCTTTATTTTTAATTTATTTTCAAATTCATGATTATGTTTATAAACATTACTATACAATGTTTTTCTTTTTTAGTAAAGTGTTTTATTTGACAAGATACTCCTCTTATTTTTATGCATTTTGTATAAGTTCTTCTGTTTTTTTAATTATTATTTGACTTATTTGTTTGATACATATATACTATAAGTTACTAAACAACCTTATTTGAAAGGAAACATTATGGAAAAACTTCCTGCATACAAGAAATGTTATAACAAATTAAAATCCGATATAGATAATAACGTTTATCCCATAGGTTCCTATCTTCCCACAGAAGATGAGCTTGGAAAAATGTTTTCGGTAAGCCGTACGACGGTCCGGCATGCCATTGACCTTCTGGTTAAAGACAAATGCATAAAGGTGAAACAGGGGGCCGGCACACAGGTTATCAATCCCAAAGAACGGGAGCTTACCAGCTTCTCAAAATTTCATAACGTAATAGACATAAACACTCTGTTTCCGGATAATGCCGCCCTGACCATCAGCGGAACCTGGATTGACCGTATTCCTGCAAACAGCCAGGTTGCCAGTGCGTTGGAGCTTAATGAAGGAACAGAAGTCTTCCGCCTTCAAAGAGTGGTTTCCTCTAATGAACAGCCTGTGATAATCCAGACAAATTATATCCGTATCGATTTTTTCCCGGATTTAGATACCTACCGCGAACAGCTTGTAGATCTCTATTACTTTATTCAGAAGCACTACGGAATTAAATTTGAAACTGGCGAAGAACACATCAACATCAGCTCAGCTGATTTCCTTGATGCACAGATTCTCAACATTGAACCGGGATCTCCTATTTTTTTCAACACCAGAACAGCACACTGTTCACTTGGTCCTATGGAATACCTGGAAGCCAGGATCCGTCCTGATCTGTGCCATTTCGTGGTTCGTATGAAGGAACCACCAGCATGGTACGATCTTCCCGAATTTCAAAAATCCCTGGAACGTGTTTGAAAATGAATGATCAACTTATAAAAAGGAGCGGCGCTATGTCTAAACGCATTTCGGCCCTTCTGCTTTGCTTATTTCTATTTTGCCTGCTAATAGTTTTCCCTGCAACAGGCTGCGGTCAGAACGGCAGATCCGGTTCCAGCGAAGAACCGCCTGTTTTTTCCCCGCTGAAGGTTCTGGTTCCGGAAGCCCCGGGAACAGACACCATAGGATATTCACCTCTGATACTGGATATTTCAAATATCAGTCAGGGATATCTGACTGCTGTCAGTGACAGCAATGGTACCACCAAAAACATCCAGCTTTCCGCGGATGACGGCGTTGTTTATTCTTATTTTGTAAGCTCCGGCGAAAGTGCTGTCATTCCGTTTACCAGTGGAAGCGGCACCTACCAGGTATCCTGTTATGAGCAGGTAAACGGCAGTCAGTATGCCGCACTTTTTGCCCAGGCTCTGGAGGTTTCCCTGGAGAATGAATTTCTCCCGTTTTTGTATCCGAACCAGTATGTAAATTTTACCCCGGACTCAGAAGCCTGCAAGCTGGCTCTTTCTCTTCTGGCAGAGGATGCCACGGAACAGGAAAGCATTGACACCGTTTTCCAGTATGTAACCCAGCATGTCACCTACGACGAGGACAAAGCAGCCACCGTTGAGACAGGCTATCTTCCTGATATAGACGAAACCCTCTCTACCGGAAAGGGAATCTGTTTTGATTATGCTGCCCTGATGACGGCAATGCTGCGAAGCCGGGATATTCCCTGTAAGCTTCAGATCGGATATGCAGGTGACATCAAGCATGCCTGGATTGATGTTTACATACGTGGAAAAGGGTGGGTGGAACAGGCAATTACCTATGACGGGGAGAAATGGAACCGCATGGATCCAACCTTTACCGCCAACAGTGAAGATGAAGAGCTTATCAATTCCTATATCGGTGACAGCGCAAATTATACGCTGCAGTTTACCCGATAGCACAACGAAAAACGCCTTGCAGGTTCATGGATTTTTTCAGGATCTGCCTGATGTTTTTTCAGAGAGGACTTTATATGATTACCAAATTAAACAATCGGGAGCTGTTTCAATTCTGTGAACAGTTTTCCATCATATTACGTTCCGGAATGTCCGCCATTGAGGGACTTGCCATCTTAAATGACGACAGCCAGACAGAACGGGGCAAAGAAATTTTGACCTTTCTTTATAAAGACATGGAGGAATCCGGCTCTCTGGCGCACGCCATGGAACAATCCGGTGCTTTTCCTGCTTCTGCTGCTGCCTATGTCCGCACCGGCGAAGAGACCGGCTGTCTGGATGAGGTTATAAAGGGTCTGTCTGCTTTCTATGCGAAGGAGATTCAGATCACAGACCAGATCCAGAGTGCAGTCGCCTATCCCCTTGTTATGCTGGGCATGATGACTGCGGTTATTGTAATTCTTCTTGTAAAGGTTCTCCCGGTTTTCCGCCAGGTTTTCCGCCAGCTTGGACTGGAAATGAGCGGAATCTCCGGTGCCCTTCTTGGAATCGGCGAAACACTTAGCCACTATTCTACTGCCTTCCTTATTCTTCTGGCCGCGATGATCGGCTTTATCCTTTTCCTGGTTCTTCACCCAAAGGGGCAGGAACTGATCCGCAAAATCGTCTGCCGTTTTCCAGGCACGAAAGAGATACCGGTAAATCTGGATTACAGTCGTCTTTGCCAATGTATTTCCCTGGGAATCCGAAGCGGACTTTCCCCTGAGCTTTGTGTGGAGCTGGCAGGCGCTGTTGTCTCCCAGACCGAGACCAGGGAAAAGCTTGCTTCCATTCAGAAGCAGCTCGCTGAAGGATATGGATTTACAGAAGCCATCACGGAATCCGGGCTTTTTAAGGCTATGGAGCTTCGTCTGATCTCCCTTGGTTTTCAAGCTGGTGCATCTGACGAAGTAATGGAAAAACTGGCTGAGCAGTATGAAGAGAAATCCACAGACTCTGTTTCCCATATTGTGTCAATTTTGGAGCCTACTATTGTGATCGTCCTTTCAATTCTTGTAGGACTGGTCCTTCTTTCTGTTATGATGCCGCTGCTAGGACTGTTATCTGAAATGATCGCATAACAGCTGTAAGGGAGAGTGAAAATGGATATATTTGAAACCAGACTCATTCGTATCAGGCGGATTTTCCGCTTTATTGTTCCAATCCTGTTCGCTGCAGTCCTCTGCCTGATCTTCTATCTTGGAATTGCACGTACACAGACTGATTCCCTGGAAAAAGAACAGGTTACTTTAACGCAGGCACTTGAAGGAGGTGCCATCCGCACCTACGCCCTCACAGGCCAATACCCTCAGAGCCTGGATGAATTGCTTTCGGATTACCATATTACCTATGACTCCGAGAAATTTGTGGTAGAATATGTTCCAAACGGATCCAATCTTCTGCCATCGATCAGCGTACTTCCGGTAAATGCCAGAAAAGGAGGTGCCAGATGAATTCCAGATTTACCCGGAAGAACCACAGCATTGATTCACTGGCAGCCCTGCTGCTTTTTGCAATGTATGTGCTGTTTCTTCTATTTCTGATGCTTTTTGGTGCCGGGAACTATCAGGCCTCTGTAAAAAGCCTGGACACTAATAACACCCTTTATACAGCAGCCTCTTACATCACTACCAAGTTTCGTCAGCACGATATTCCCGGAATGACCTCCCTTACAGAGCTTCAGGGAACACAGGTTCTTTGCTTTCAGGAAGCTATTGAGGGTAAAGATTACTGCACTTACATTTATTTTGATGGCAGTCACTTAAAAGAGCTTTTTACAGCATCGGATTCCCAGGCCGATCTTTCCATGGGAACCAACCTTGCACAGCTTCAGGATTTCCAAATTGACACTTTGGAAAACACTTTTTACAGAATCACATTAACGGACACAGATGGACATTGTTCCAGTTTTCTGCTTCATCCAGGGGTTCCTGCCTGATTCACAGACTCCTGAATTTGGGGCTGGTCACTTCTGAATGATGTGCTGAAAGGAAGTTTTTATGAAAAAAATCACTACCCATTCCAAATCCGGGCTTTTTCTTATGGAAATGATATTTGTCCTTCTTTTTCTGGGACTGACCTGCGGTGTCTGCGTAAGACTGTTTGCGGCTTCCTACATGGCAAGGATACATGCCCGGGAGGACTCTCATATCCAGGAGCTTATCACCAGTGCCGGTGAAATTCTGGAAGGAACTGACGGCACTGTCCAAAATTTTCTGGCACTGATGCCAGATGGAGTTGCAGATCAGGACAGTATTTGCTATTATTTTGACAGGCACTGGCAGAATACTTCCGAAGAAAGCGCGGTTTATAAAATGAGGCTTGTCTGCTCTGCTTCTGACAAGGTCAAAGAAGTTCAGGTCACTTTTATAAAACTCCAGAATGCAAATGAGGAACCCAGTCTTTATGCACAGACAATTCGCTTTCCAGTTTTTTCCACAAAGGAGGAAGCAGATTCATGAAAGAAAAGAATCATCTTTTTTCCGCAACTGGAATTCCTTCCCTTTTTCTAATCTTCGGAGTTCTTATGCTGGTGATCCTGTCCTTGCTTGGCTATGGTACTTCCAGACAAGATCTGCGCTCCAGCAGCCTTTCTCTGGAGCAGACCTCAGCCTATTATAATGTCTGCAGTGAGGCAGCTGATTTTTACTCAGAGCTGGTTCAGACATTGGAAGGATTTCAGGAGCAAGCAAAAACAGAGACTGCATATTACCAGCTCGTCTCCGATTATCTGAACTCACAGGAGAATGTAGAATGGAATTCAGAGGAACATACTGCTGAATATGTGAAAGCATTTTCCGACACCCAGAGTCTGGCTGTGAAAATTGCTGTATTCTGGACTGACTGTACAGCTGATTCCACTGCTTCTGATAACGCTGCTTCTGATAACGTTGTCTCTGATAACGCTGCCTCTGATAACGTTGCCTCTGATAACGCTTCCTCTGATAACGCTGTCTCTGATACCATTAATGCAGGATTGAACATGACCAGCAGCAATATCGCCGGGATCCTCTCCTGGAATACGGTTGTAACTGCAGACTGGAATCCGGACAACAGCCAGTCCGTCTACAAAGGAGAATAATTTTATGGAAGAAAAAGTAAAGGCTTTTCTGGAGCTTGCCACTC
Source organism: Blautia faecis (assembly GCF_020554845.1). GTDB lineage: Bacteria > Bacillota > Clostridia > Lachnospirales > Lachnospiraceae > Blautia_A > Blautia_A faecis. Next base: position 17,918 of record NZ_JAJCIA010000005.1, read on the forward strand.
AGAAAAAAGCCTCTGATATATTTATTATTGCCGGTCGTCCCCTTTCCGTAAAAATTGACGGAAAGCTCTGTACGCTGGATGGTTTTGAAGAACGGCTCATGCCTCCGGAGACAGATGAATTTATCCGGATCATTTACAAGCTTGCTCACGACCGGAATATAGAACCTATGCTGGAAACCGGTGACGATGACTTTTCCATGGCTATCCCGGGTCTCTCAAGATTTCGTGTAAATACATACCGGCAGCGTGGTTCTCTTGCCGCTGTCATCCGTATTATTGCATTTAATCTGCCTGATCCGCAGGATCTGCACATTCCTCCAGCTGTTATGGAAGCAGCTGATCTTACCAAGGGAATGGTTCTGATCACAGGTCCTGCCGGAAGCGGAAAATCTACCACCATGGCTTGTATCATCGACAAGATCAATCACAGCCGTGAAGGCCATATCATCACGTTGGAAGACCCTTTGGAATACCTGCACAGACATGACAAATGCATTGTCAGCCAGCGCGAGATCTGTACGGATACTGCCAATTATCTGGTTTCCCTGCGTGCCACCCTGCGTCAGAGCCCGGATGTGATCCTTCTTGGAGAAATGCGTGACCACGAGACTATCCAGACTGCCATGACTGCTGCTGAAACCGGACATCTGATTCTTTCCAGCCTTCATACTACCGGAGCTGCCAATACCATCAGCCGTATTATGGATGTTTTCGAACCCAGCCAGCAGCATCAGATTGCCATTCAGCTTTCCATGGTTCTGCAGACTGTTATTTCCCAACAGCTGGTGCCGGATGTGAATGGGCACAATATTCCGGTTTTTGAGATCATGAGGCTTACCCCTGCCATTCGAAATATGATCCGCGACAACAAAATTTATCAGATTGACGGTGTGATCGCCTCTTCCTCCCAGGCAGACATGAAATCCATGGATAACAGCCTGCTGGAGCTTTATCGAAACCGCCAGATCACAAAAGAAACTGCACTTAAATATTCATCTAATCCAGAAATGTTAAAACGGAAGCTCATGTAATGGGCTTCCGTTTTTTAAAGCGTGTCTGAAAAAGGCTTTCTGCAAGATGTGCGTCACAATTCGGGCAAAATATACCGCAAAGTGGGGCGTATAGATTGCGGGAATGCTTTTTCAAACACGCTCTAGTATCTAAATATTCTGTCACATAAAAGCCATCATAGTTTTTACTATAAACTGTCTTCTATTTCACAATGCTTTACTGCAGATTCTGTTTCTTCTCTGTAATTGATTTCCTACTTTCTTGTAACAGCCGCCGATGCTTTATACTTTCCCTTTACAACACCATTTGGCTCTTTTACATAAGCACGCACATAATAACGGTACTTCTTTCCTTTTTTCACCTTCGTATCTGTCCAGGTGGAAGTTTTTCCCTTCTTAATAGTAGCCGCCAGCTTATATTTTCCGTTTCCGGTTTTTTTGTAAATGTAATAACCATCACACTTCTTCTGTGCCTTCCACTTTAATTTCAGACCTTTCTTCGTATTGGAAACCGATGAGACGGTCTGCCTGGAGGGTGCTGATTTATACGTTCCACTGGACTTGTAACTGCTTGCCACTGTTTTCTTATCCACAGTACAATAAGCTCTTACTGTATACTCATAAACGGTAGCTGATTTTATCTTTTTATCTTTGTAGGATGTAGTAGCTACTTTCTTTATGTTTGCAAGCTTCGTCCATTTTCCAGAGTATGTTTTCCTGTAAACCACATAGCCAGCTGCACCGGAAATCTTATTCCAGTTTACTGTATTGTAAAGTCCGGAAGAAACCTTCACCGACACTGACGGAGTGGCAAGCACGGTCTTCGCAGCAGCTTCCGCAGTATAATCGGAATATTTCGCAGTACCGTTCACCATACTGTACGCACGGATCTTGTATGTATACGTAATTCCCGGCTGAACTTTCGTATCTGTCCAGGAAGTATCTGACCAGGAGGCTGTCTCTACCTTCTGATACTCTCCGCCGGAGGTTCTTCTATAGATCTGATATCCGGAAACTCCAGCTGCTTTACTCCAGGTCAGACTGATCTGGTTATAGGCGTGGGCCGCAGCCTGAAAGGAAGCAGGTCTGGTTACATTCACTGCACTGCTCAAGGTTCTTGTGTGAGCTTTAATTCTTGCACAGGCACTTGGACTTGTTTTGGAAAAATCACTCCATCCATTTTTCTCATGGTAACAGAAGCTCTGATCCGCCTCCAGACCAGCCTGAAACTCCACCCAGTCATAAGCACTGTTAGTCTCGCACAAGTATTCCACTGTGTCGGAACCGATATTGGTGAGCACTACCGAATACAGGGTTCCATTCATCAGATTTACCTCAGGCACTTCCACTGTGGAAATACCGGCATGTTCCTGATAAAAAGTAACCGGATTGGCAAATGCCGGAGTTCCGCTTACCGGATTGCTCTTATCCTTCAGATTTGTATAAATCTGAATGCTGTAGCTTCCTCCGTCAGTGTAAGTAGCCAGAACCACTTCTCCAAGGGCTTCTCCATTCCCATTTCCGGCTTTTGCCTGAAAAACATTGGCAATAGAGGAAATCCCACTGCTGCCGGAAGGATACAGCTTCAGCTTGCTCAGTGCACTGGAACCGTCATAGAAATAGTTGTTCCGGTACTTCGGACTGGTGGTGGCTTCTGCTGCCACAATATTATAATTACATTTATTCTCATAGGAAATATAAAAATAACCGGCTTCTCCCCAGTCATCTCCCCAGCTGTTTCTGGCAATCCATGCCCCGTTTGAAGTAACATTGCTGGCAGAATTGAAATTTTCCCTGGAATAATTGTCATCCCAGCCAATCAGGGTTACTGCATGATTCACGCCTGCACTTCCCGGGTAGCTGTATGCATACGTATACGGATTATAATAGGTATCATACATTCCAAAGGACATGGAAACAGATCCATATTCTGATATCAGACTTTTAATGTTATTTACAGAATAAGAGGAAAACGCCGCATTTTCCAGATATGCTGTGGTCTGGTATGCCATTTGGGAGGACGGCACCTTGTCAGAGTCCAGAGTATGATCTGCATTTGTCTCATAAGGAACCTGGGATTCCAAAGCCATACCGCTCCACGTACTCAGGAAAATGGCAGCCAGGGTCTGATTTCCTCCATCTCTGTAGGAATGGAGAATCTCGTTTTTGTCATTAGCTGTATTTCCAAGGGGATCGTTCATTCGGTGGGCAAAGAAATATGCCAGATGTTCTTCTGACAGATCAAACAGTCCAGCTCCTGCCTGCAAAAATGAGATTTCCAGGTTGGCAGCCAATGTGTATGCCCAGCACATATTGGAAGGCTTTTGATTCCTTACCGGGATGGAAATACTGCTTCGGGGATCGTATTTCGCAGGATAAGACGCAGCTCTGGCAGCACCTACGCTTCCTGTATCACCATTCCCGTTGCCAGATGGCGGGTCTACATAGCTTATGGGCTGCAGCTCACGGATCGGCTCCAACTGAGCCTCAATCTCCGCATCGGTCAGATCGTCTTCACTTTTCTCTTCTTCGGCAGAATCCGGATCCATGCTGCCAAAGCCAGAATCTTGTTCCTGAAGTTCATCAGTACCACCATCTGAGAAACCGTCTGACAGGTCTTCCGATTGGGAGGGATTTCCATCTGTCATGCCTGTGAAGCTGGCATCGTTTTCCGTACTTCCATTGCCAGCCTGACCGGCATCATCTAAAGTGCTTTCGCTCCCTGACAGATCATCACCTGCTGAAAAATCATCCTGCACATAAGACTCTTCCGCAGCCATCTTATCAGACGACACAGCGGATACAGTGTCTCCTGCATTTTCCATTTCCGCACTTTCTGTCCAGACCATACCCTGCCCGGCAATATCTGCTGCCTGAATGGGCAAGCCTGTAAAAATCAGGGACTGGGCAAGTAACAGACTTACAGCTGCTTTTTTCAATAATTTCTTATATTTCATATTTACTCCTGTCGTTCTGAGCTTCCTGTTCCGAAGTATTTTTCACACAGGCTCCAGAGTGTATTTAAAAAATCACCAGAACAGAATTTTCGTTCAAACAGATATTTTTCACTTATTTATGATTTTTTAGATATTTTTCCAGAAAATGTATTAATTTCTCCATTTCTTCCTGAGTCCCTACAGTGATCCGCAAATGATTGTCAATCCTCGGCTTCGGGAAGTATCTTACATAAATATGCTCCTGACGAAGGGCCTCAAAAATTTCTTTGGCCGGACAGCTTTTGTGAGAAGCAAAGATAAAGTTGGTCTTAGAATCCGGGAATGTGAAACCAAGAGCAGCCAGTTCTTTCTTCGCCCATTCTCTGGTAGCAATGATCTTCTCACAGGTTTCTGTAAAATATGCCTTGTCCTGGATAGCTGCCACACCGGTTACAAGAGTGGTACGATCCATAGTGTAGGAATTGAAGGAATATTTTACATCGTTCAGAAATCTGATCAGCTGTGGATTGCCGCATGCAAAGCCGATACGCATTCCAGCCATGGAACGGGATTTGGAGAAGGTCTGGACTACCAGGAGATTGTCATATTTCTCTATAAGCTCCAGTGCTGATTTCGCTCCAAAATCTACATATGCTTCATCTACGATCACAATGACGTCCCGGTTGTGTAAGAGAATCTCCTCGATGTCACTGAGGGGCAGCTCCACTCCTGTAGGTGCATTGGGGTTCGGAAAAATAATTCCGCCGTTTTCTCCGAAGTAATCTTCTTTGCGGATACAGAAGTTCTCATCAAGAGCTTTACATTCATATGGGATTCTGAAAAGATCCGCCCATACGTCATAGAAAGAATAGGTGATATCTGGAAAAAGGATCGGTTTATCTGAGTTAAAGAAGGTGAGGAAGCTCATGGCAAGTACATCATCTGAGCCAACACCTACAAAAACCTGTTCGTCTTTCAGCCCATAGTTACAGGCAATTGCGTGTACCAGGTCGCCAGCTGTAGGGTCCGGATAAAGGCGGAGGGTATCTGGCTGAATCCCGTGTAATGCTTTCTCCACGCCTGGTGCAGGGGGATATGGGTTCTCGTTTGTGTTCAGCTTGATCATGTCCGGCTGATTGGGCTGCTCGCCGGGTGTATAAGGTACTACTTTACGAATGTTTGCTTCCCATGTATTCATTTCGGTCCATCCTCGCTTCTTCGTATTTTTATTATAATTTCTTTTTGAAAAAATCTGTAGTATGCATGTTTCTGCATAGTTATTAGTATTTTACTTTTTTCCTTGGAGTTTGTCAAATTAGGTATCTTTGTCTTCGGGATTGCAAGCGATGTTTAAATCTGAGCCATCACAAACTAATAATTGATAGCCATTGTATTTTTTCTCAAGAGTAAAAGAAGCATTGAATTCATGAAACAAAAATGCCCAAGTTTCCAAAAGAAGTATTTTTGGAAAACAGCCATGGAACGGTAGCCATTTCACCAATCAAAGACAATAATTGTTTTTTCACCTGTTCTGCAAATATCATAGACGAAAAGTGGGAAAAACCAGCTTTTTTTCAAAAACTGGGAAACGCGGTTTAGCAAAAAACCTCCAATTATGGAAACATCAGCATTTCCAAAATTGGAGGTTTTCTCATTCATTTTCAGGCTCCCAGTGTCAGGAGCTCTCCAAAACTCTGAATCTTCACATCAGCAGCCGCATATCCAGCTGCAATCCCAATTCCCACAGCCTGCATTCCCGCGCTCTTCGCTGCGTCAATTCCAGCATAAGCATCTTCCACCACATAACAATCCTCAGGCTTTTCTCCAAGGAACTCTGCTGCTCTCAAAAATACTTCCGGATCCGGTTTGGACTTGGTAATATTCGTTCCATCGGAGATCGCATCAAATGCATCCAACAGTTGAACCTTTTCCAGGATAAATTTTGCGTTCTTACTGGAAGAGCCAAGTGCCAGCTTATACCCCCTGTTATGTAATTCCGCAAGAGTTCTTCTTACATCTTCCGTCACATCAGCCGGTGTCATGGATGCCAGAAGCTCTCTGTAAGTATTGTTCTTACTCTCCATCAGTTCTGCTTTTTTCTCCTTGGAAAGAGCCGGTCCTTCATATCTCTCCAGAATAATTTCCAGGCTCTCCGATCTGCTCACACCGCGAAGACGGTTATTTATGGTCTCATCAAAATAAATTCCCATTTCATCCGCCATCTTTTTCCACGCCTGATAGTGAAATTTGTCAGTGAAAACAATAACACCATCTAAATCAAATATAAAAGCTTTCATATATTTCTCCATTCCGTTAACAACTGCAAATAAACCTGCCAGCAATCATCTTAAATATAATTTTTCCCACACAAAGGATCCGCCGGACTTACCCCTGTAAATTCCGAGCGTCCCATAATCTTATCCATTGCTGCCTGAATAAATTCCGGGTTCCCACTGTATGTATTAATGTAAGTTTTCACCATCGGTGCATCAAACAGATGGAATGGATAAGCTGTAGAAATCATCAGCGCCGGAATCTCCGGAGCAAACCAGGGTGCATCATCTCCAAGCCCGAAGCACACATTCCAATTCAAGCGAAGAGTGGTATTATTGGAAGCATTTTCCATGTTACAGATATAAACATACAAGTCGTAGTCCTGCTTCATCTCCTCCACACTTCGGTACATTTCGTGCATCAGTTTTCCTTTTTCCGGTGTCATACCTGCCGGATTCACGAAATCTTCCATAGAGATAGATACCCGGCGGTCACGGACCGTCACCTGGAAGCCTTCCTGCTCAAACTTCTCTTTCCATGACTGCACAAAAGCATTCTCTGGATCCAGATCTTTCTGGATTACATTCAGATAAACCCGCTTGTATTTCTTAGGGGAAATTGGAAGCAGTTCCTGCTCATCCCTTACCAGAGTTATTGCCTGGTCTGCCACCTTTTTCGCCCAGCTTTTGTGCTTCTCACAGCCCACAATTTCCAACGCCTCTTTTTCTGGAACCAGAGTGCCCTCCGCTTTCTTCTTATGAAGCCCCAGTGACGCTTTTGTGGCCAGAATTCTGAGAACTGCCTCATCCAGTCTATCCATGCTCAAATTTCTAGTTTTCGCACCAGCCAGAAGATATCCAAAATCCTCTTCCAGACTTTTGTTGAACAAAATCATGTCACAGCCTGCATTGATTGCCTGAACAATCGCCTCGCTGCGCTTCATAGCTGCGGTAAACCCAACCATAGGTGTTGCGTCTGTGCTGATCAGCCCGTTAAATCCCAGCTTTCCTCTGAGAAGCCCAGTAAGAAGCTCCTTGGATAAAGAAGCCGGACGCAGCATCTCTTCCCTGGTTGCCTGGGGATTGAGCGCCTTCACATAAGCAGGCTGGGCAATATGCCCTACCATCACGGTCTTCGCACCTTTCTTTATCAGATTCCCATAAACATATCCATAGGTTTCATCCCATTTTTCTGTAGAAAAAGAATTAACACTTGTAAGAATATGCTGATCTCTTTCATCCACCCCATCTCCTGGAAAATGTTTGATAGCAACAGCCACACCGCATTCATCTGCTCCCTTCATATATTCCAGGGCAAAATCCAGCACCTTCTTTGGATCACTTCCAAAAGTTCTTACATTGGTAATGGGATTGTGAAAATCATAATTAATATCCACAATAGGCGCAAAAGACCAGTTCAGCCCCAAAGCTGCACCCTCTTTGCAGGCGGTATATCCCATTCGGTATCCATTTTCCGGATCATCTGTAGCCGCCACTGCCATAGGTTTTCCGAAGGAAGTTCCCTCATAGGCAAGTCCGTCTCCGCCTGCTTCCGTATTAGCCGCAAGTAGCAGCGGAATATTGGAAAACGCCTGCAGCTTTCTATAAATATCCTGAATATTTTCCGCGCTGTCTGCACGATACATCAGACCACCCACCTGAATATCCTGGGTAAAATGCTTCAGCGTTTCTTCCTCTCCGTTGAACCCCATGGGGCAAAATACCTGTCCGCATTTCTGCTCCAGACTCATATTTTTCCAGGTATCCAGAACCCAATTTTCTCCTTCTTCATCCAGAAAAAAAGGATTTCCTTTCATATCGATCTCTGTCATTATTTTTCCCCTTTCAATGAGCCGTCTGCTGTAAAATACTTTCTAAGAAAATACGCCGGGCCACAGCTCCAGGCATGGCAGTAGCTGTTCACGATGGTGCCGCCATATGGTGATTCTGAAGGGTTTTCCGGATTATATAATTCCCAGAATGTATCCGCTCCCAGATCGGTCATGCCGCCCCAGTATGCTTCCATTTTCTGCAGAGCCATTTTTTTCTCCCCCACAAGAAGCAGCGCCGCAATATAATTGTGATACATGTATGGCGTCACCATTTTTTCAGCTTCCGAAATGGTCTCCACCCTGCGCAGAAGATTTACTGCTGCCTGGTCTTCAATCGCCTCTCCCAAAATCATCCACACCTGGGAAGCAACTGAAACCTGTCTTTCTTTTCCACTGATGTAGCATTGTTTTTCTCCATCCCAGAGATATAAATTCGCCGCATTTCTGCACTCACAGTAAAGCTCCGCCAGTTTTTCCTCCGTCATAACATCTCCTAGCACCTGGGCAATCCGGATAGCTGCACTAAGCGCATAAAGAAAAATCCCCTGGGCAGACGCCTGTTTATTCAGATTCAGATTCCAATCCACAAAGCACCAGCCCAGCACATCTGAATCTCCTACCAACATTTTCTCATCCAGCTGCTCTTCTGCCAGTTCGATCTGTCTTAATGCTACAGGCCATAACTCCTGCAAAGTTTCCTTATCCTTTGTAGCTTCGTAATAGTCCCAAAGTGTGTTTATGAAAAACAGGGAATAATCAAACATCTGGGTATCATCCACTTCCGGTTCCGGGGAAAGAAACAAGCACGCCCCCATCCTTCCTTTTTCCATAGGAAGTGCTGCAAACAGATACAGGCAGGCTTTCACCATATCATTATTGTTATAAGTTTCATAATTGGTCAGTGCCTGGATACGAAGATCTCCCATCCACAGTCTGCGGTCTCTCTTCGGACCGTCCTCAAACACCTGCTGCATACAATTGTGAAGGGTTCTGCATGCGATCTGATCCATTTTTGCCAGCTTATGATTCTGCGCCTTAAATGCGGAAAGCTCCTGGTCTTTCGCAGAAGAAACAGCGGTACAAAAAGCATCTTCCACAACAAGATCAAACTTGGAACTAATATCCAGAACCTCGATCATCACATACCTGAACGCATATCTCCTTGGCAGGCGCAGCTGGGAAGGAACCACATCCACATGGAGCTGTTCCTCTTCGATCCAAGAAGAACAGATCCAGCCCTGATAGCTTTTTCCATCTTCAAAAAGCTCCGTCGCATTTTCTGCAAAGTGAAGCTTCAGCCACACAGGCGCGTCTGGATGACTCCCCCTGTAATTCAGATTTAAAGTCAGATACCCAACCTGATGATTTCCAAAATCCAGGCATACCCGGCTTCCCTTTTTCAAAACTCTCTTTCTGTAATCAACTGCCTGCTCAATGACAATACTGTTATCATTTTTATAAAGTTCTACTGTCTGCACTGCATCTACTTTTGTCTCAACCAGATCCGGAAGCAGATTTAATGCTTTATTCAACAATTTCTGATTTTTCATTTCAGCCATAAAAACCTCTTGTCACATAGAATTTTGTCAAAATTGTTATAAAAATGCGACCCTACGGAGTTTTCCGGCAGGGCCGCTGCAATCTCAGAGCGTGTTTGAAAAAGGCTTTCTGCAAGATGTGCGTCACAATTTGTGGGAGATTTTGCCCGGATGAGGGCGTCGTAGCGGGCTACGACAACCGAATTCGGGTGAAATATACCGCAAAGTGGGGCGTGCAGATTGCAGGAATGATTTTTCAAACAGGCTCAAGTTATTGTCTGATTTTTCCCGTGAAAATTCTTACCAGTAATTTTTCATTATTCAGATAAATCAGGAATGCCATCAGCAATACTGCATTGATAATAGACTGCATGGAAGCGGTCACCACATTTGAGAGAACTGCAAATGTGGAATTCAGCAAAGACATGCAAACCGCAGCCAGCAAAAATCCAAGTTTCTCATTGCTATACCTGCTTATGTAAGAACCAATAAACATTGGCAAAAATGCTGTAAACATAATGGAAATAGAGCCAAAGTTCAGCTGGCCTCCATTGATGGTCGTACTTCTTGCCGCATTCAAAAATCCAACAATTCCCATCAGCGCACCGCAGATCCCATAACAGCCAATGGCATTTGGAATCTCTTTGATTCCTGTATTTACTGCTACCTTCTGCCCATTTTTCAATGCATTATAGTCATAACCAAACCTTGTATAATCAAACAGAAGAATGGAAAGGACCAGTACCACAGCAATAATAATCGCCGCATAAATCCAGGTTCCTACAAAGCCTGACATGGAAGAATTCTGTACCTCTGTCATTACATATTTTCCGCTTGTAATGGTGTACAAAACACCTTCATAGATCAGGGTTACACCCAAAGATGTTATGATGGGCGGAATCCTGAGAGTCACATAAATAAGACCAGATACCATTCCCAGCACAGCGCCGGCCGCAATAGTGATTACCAGCATAAGTGCTGCACTTCCTGAGCCGCCGCCTAATACTGCATAGCTTATCTTCGCTCCCACTACAGCAGACAGAGAAGCCATGGCTCCAAGTGAAAAATCAAATCTTCCACTGTTCAGGTTAATGGACAGGGCAATTGTTGTAATCATAACAATTGCAGTATAGACCACAAAATTATCAAAGCCCTTCTGATTTGTTATGATGTTTTCTCCATGTGACAGACAGATCACTTCCAAAATAAGTAAGGTCAGTACAGGGATCGTAAATGTTCCCGCTATTTTCTTAGGGGTGCTCATAAATTCCAGCCTCCATCCAGCCTGTCCGATTTCCTGGATATGGGCATCCAGGGTTATCGGTCAGAGCTTTCATAAATTAATTTCCAGTTATTTAAATTCGTAACTGTTTAATGTCTTCACAGTTACCTGCAAAACAATTACTTAGATTCTACTAATGTTTTTACATCCTCAAATGTAACGTTATCGCCAATAATACTGTCCAGAGTTTCTTTGTCATAGATTGGTGCATCACCACTGTCAGAAACAGAGTATTTATCAAATGTGTCGCTGTCAGTTGCTACCAGATATCCCTGGCTGATAGATGGAGCGTTTCCGTCCTCGTCTCTGATCACATTTCCATTGATTGCATTCATTACCAGTGCAAAAACTGGTCCGATAGAAGAAGAATATTTTCCAGCAAGATAAGTAAGGGTACCATTTTTCATAGAATTTCCGTTTGTCTCAGTAAAGGAATCAATATCTGAGAAGGAGATTCCTGCCTCACTTAAGGACTGTGCAAAGAATGTGGTTGCCATACCTACGGAAATAAATGCATCCGGTGTTTTCTGGATTGCTGCGTTTAACTCATCCGTTGTGGTGTCACCATATCCCTGAAGATAGGAAACAACCTCTACATCGCCTTCTACTTTAGATAAATCAACTGTCTGATCCTGGAAAATCTGTCCAGCGATAGCGTTCATATCGCTTTCTCCGCCATAGGTGCAACCCAGTCCGTTAAGGACACCAGCAACACGGTAAACATGCATTGGGTTCGGAATAAAAGCTCCATAGATTGCTACTTTGGAAACACCCTGCTCTTTGTAGTAAGCTCCCATATCTTTTCCAGCTTCAAACTCTGTATCATTTCCAGGTCCTACCTGACCAGCAAAATATTCATAAGTTTTGTAAGTTTCATACTGTGCGTCATCCAGCACACCGGAAGCTACCGCATAGTAAACTCCGTATTTTTCACAAGTCTCAATCTGCTGTACACGATCGTTGCTGGAAAAAGAGATGATTGCCTGACACCCCTGGGAAGCAAACTTCTCAATTGCTGTTTTCTCATCTTCTGCACTTTGCAGCGCATCTGTGTAGTTAAATTCTACGTCATAGTTACCAGCGATATAATTCTCATAATAAGAACGGAAGCCCTGTGCTTCCTCGCCACTTACGTCTGCAACCAGCACACCAATCTTTGCCTTGTCAGCAGCCTTTACTTCACTTGTTCCTGCTCCTGCAAGAACTGCTACAGCCATAGTTCCTGTTAATGCCATGCTTACCATTTTTTTCATTGTTCGTTTCATTAGAATTTCCTCCTTTTTATTTGCAGCGTTATACGCTAATTCACCATTAAAAATCCCATATATCGGACAGTTATTTCTTATTCTCCATTATCTTGGAAGTATATTTGTCTTATAATTCATGCTTGTTACATATACAACGATCAGGAAAAATACTGCACTGATCACCTGGGTGATTCCATAAGCCGCACTTCCGTCAATCACCAGCTCCAGAATGTCATTGAGCAGGATAAAGGAAAAACCGCCAACCAGTGCCGCATAAATTCTGGAACGTGCTCCGCCTGAAATAGGCATTCCGCCAAATACAATTGCAATAAAAATATTCATACCAATGCTGGAGGCCGTAGTGGTTGTTACAGATGGTGTATAAACCAGAGTAAGAAACGCTCCAAGCCCTACGCCCAGGCCTGCCATTACGAAAGCAATAATGGTATATTTGTTGGATTCAATTCCGGTAAGAGCTGCGCACACCGGATTTCCTCCGATAAATTTCTGCCTTCTTCCCACTTTTGTAAGATTGAAAACAAAATAACTGATAATAAAGAAGACTGCCAATACTACGATTTTAAAAACTATATTGTCAAACGGCTTTACCACTACTCCCGGAATACTGATCCCGCCAAGTGCACCACCCTTTGTGGTAATGATCTGTGAGGCAATCGCAGAAAGCACAGACATCATGGCAACTGTAGTAACAAATGCTGGAATATGAAATACCGAAGCCAGCAGGGAATTTACAAGGGAACATGCAACTCCGCTTACAAAGATTGCCAGGATCATTAACACCACATTCTGTGTAGTATTGTAAGTAACCACACCCATGGTTGCAGAAAACAAGGTTGCAGCGCCAAGACTGATATCAAAAGTTCCCAATGTGTAAATGAAAATTGCTCCTGTAGCAACCACCGCCAACACAACACCTTCGTTAAAAACAATCTGCAGATACATATCCAGCCGATAGCCTTTTGCACTGACTACTGCCAGGAAGATTCCGAATAAAAGCACCAGAGCCGCAAATGGAAGAACCTTTATCGCAGTTTGGGCTGCTTTATATTTATTCATATTATTTTTCATAATCTGATGTTCCCCCTTAAATCATATATCCAATTACATCTGCGTCTGTCAGGCTTTCACTTCGCATAAATTCACCGGTAATGCTTCCGTCTTTCATAATCAGAAGCCTGTCGCTCATTCCCAGCAGTTCCGGAAGCTCCTCGCTGATCAGCAGGATTGCTTTTCCCTCTTTTTTCAGCTCCATCATCAGCTGATACATGGACTGTTTGACGCCAATGTCAACACCTCTGGTGGGGCAATCCAGGATCAGGATCTCACTTCCACAGCCGATCCATTTTCCAAATACAACCTTCTGCTTATTTCCACCGGACAGCTGGCTTGTCAGCTGGTCGCCATCAGAACATTTAATAGAAAGATCTTTTATCTGTTTTGCCACATATTCTTTTTCCTTTTTATTTGTTATAAGGAATCCGTTTACGGCATATTTTTCCATTCCGCCAACTGCAATGTTGTCCTGGATACTTGCGGACAGGCAAAGGGATTCCACATCCCTGTCCTTTGACACATAACCAATCTTGTTTGCAACTGCGATGTGGGGACTGTTGATCTTCGTTCCATCGTAAGTGGTTACTTCTCCCTCTTCCAGGGCAAGTGCGCCGAACATGGCTTTTCCCAAAGTGTGCATTCCGCAGGCGGCAAGTCCGCCAATGCCTAAGATTTCGCCTTTTTTCAAAGTAATGCTTACAGATTTTAACTCCTCTTTGTACTTCAGATTAGTGGCTGTTATGGCAGCTTCTTTCTGGCTGCTTGGGGTAAAATCACTTCTGTAATAATCTCCCTGAAGCTCGCGGCCGATCATACTTGTACGGATTTCATCCGCATTGAATTCTTCTTTTTTAAACGTACGGATCAGGTTTCCATCACGGAGAACAGTGAGTGTATCACAAACTTCCATAATCTCTTCCAGGTCATGGGAAATAAAGATTATTGCTTTTCCACTGTCCCGCAGCTTTCGGATCAAGGAATACATGATCTCACGTCCATCCTGTGAAAGTGCTGTGCTTGTCTCATCAATTACCAGAATGTCTGGATTTTTCAGCATAACCTTAGCGATTTCTACCAGCTTTCTGGTCTGAAAATCCAGTGAATCAATAGGCATATCGCCGATTACATGTTCTACTCCAATGGCTCTCATTGCCTCTGTCGCTTTCTGGTTCATTGCCTTTTTATTGATCATCCCCAGCTTGTTCCGAAACTGGGAAAGCTCTGCCAGAAAAATATTTTCTGCAACGGTTACCCCCGAAATGGTTCCGCTCTCCTGCACAACCATTCCGATTCCATTTTGTAGCGCATCTATCATACTCGCTGGTTCCCAGCTCTGCTTTTTGAAAGTCATTCTTCCACTGGTGGCTTTCTGCATGCCAGCTGCAATAGAAGATATGGTAGACTTTCCAGAACCATTTTCACCGATCAAACCTCTTATTTCCCCTGGATATACCTCCAGATCTACATTTTTCAGTGCTATTACGCTTCCAAAATTCTTGGAAATATTTTTCATTTCAAGAATCGGTTCACTCATGTTTACCCTCCGTTCACTTGAAAACTGTTTATGAGATTATTATATTCTTCCCCCTAAAATTTCAAATTCACAATTTAGCTCAGTTTTATTGATGTATTTGATCTAAGATGTTAAAATACATCATATAAATAGCTTTATTTTAATATTTTGGATTGTGTGAATAGATTTTGTAAAAGGGGGATTTTTATGGATGTTGAAGAACTGAGACATCAGATTTATCAGTTTAATGATGAAGAATTGTTTTATAAAGAACAGTATGAAGCCCGGGAAGCCGGGCAGATTTATGCTTATATCGCAAAACAGGATATTCAGGAGGTGATCCGCCGCCACTTACTGATTCCGGAAGTGAAAGAAACCATTCCACCGGAATTTAAAGACTCTTTCTTTTTTGATATGGCGGACAAAGATAGCATTGTGGTACAGAAGCATAACCGCTATAGCCCGGCGCTGATTCACTCCCACACATTTTTTGAGCTGGTATATGTTTACGACGGGAAGTGTACACAGGAGATTTCCGGACAGACCATTTCCATGAAAACAGGAGATTTCTGCGTAATCCCCCCTTCTGTAGAGCACTCTATTTCTGTTTATGATGATAGTATTATTATCAACATCATGCTCCGCCGCAACACTCTGCATAGTATGTTTTATAATTTTTTGAATACGCCAAATAAGCTCTCTTCTTTCTTTTTGAATAATATTTATGCAAAAAGAGCAAATGATTATATTCTTTTTCATTCAGGAATGGATTCTTACATCCGGGAATCTTTTTGCTGGATGTTATGGGAAAGTATGAATAAACAGGAATACTCTTATCAGTGCATTACCAATGTACTGCTTCTGGATTTCTATCTATTGGTACGAAATTACTCGGAATCTGTGCAGATGCCTCTTTTCAACAGCAAGATTGATGTGCAGCGTTATGCGATTATTCAGTATATCCAGGATAATTACAGAGATGTGACACTTTCGACTGTGGCAAAGCGTTTTCATTATTCCAATGAATACACTTCCCGTTTAATTAAAGATCTGATGGGAATGACCTATACAGAAGTGGTCCGTACCGTTCGAATCGAACGGTCCCAGGATTTCCTGGCGAATACAACTATGACTGTGGCAAATATTGCGGAAGCAATCGGATATGATACCACAGAACATTATATCCGCCAGTTTAAAAAACATACTGGGATGACGCCTTCTGCTTATCGAAAACAGGAGGCCAAAAATCGGTTGTTTTAATTTTCCATTCTTTTCAGCTCTGGCAGCACCGTCAGCAGCATGATAACGCCTGCAGTACCCAGGCTGATAATATTTTTTGCATTCTCCATGCATCCTGAAAGTTCTTTTTTCTTCAGGAGCCGTGCCTTCATTTCTGCCTTTTTCTCAAGGAAAAGAAGTACATAGGCTGCGGATAAAAACTGGGAGATTACAGTTGCAATGGCAGCTCCCCGGATACCAAATCCAAACACAAAAATGAATAGTGAGTCTAGGATCAGCGGGAAGCAGATTCCTATTTCAAAGTCGATTCGTTTCATTTTTTGTTTCTCTAAAAAACACTTGAACGCACTTTTTGACTTGTGCAGTAAAAGGTTAGTCATTAGCTTGCCGGAACGTTGCGACGCGCGGCGGTAAATATACATTGTGAAATCGCGTCCGGGATAACGACCAACCAATTAAATAGCAATAAGAAAAGCCCCCTAGGAATTTTTATTAACTTCCCAAAGAGCTTTCAATATACAATCTTATTAACCTGCCAGATGCAGTATTCCGATGAGGAATACCCATCCAAGTCCATAATATGTCACAACAGCAACAAGGTCGTTGACGGTGGTGATCAATGGACCAGAGGCTACGGCGGGGTCTACACCTACTTTTTTGAAAAACAGAGGGATACAGGTACCTACGGCACTGGAGATCAGCATTGCAAGGAGCAGGGCGACTCCGATGCAGCCGGATACGGCGTATGCAAATACCAAAGTCTTTCCTTTAAATAAGTAAATGTAAAGTCCAATGAGTACAAAGGACAATATACCAAGCAACGCACCATTGCAAAGACCAATCCGCATTTCTTTAAATACAAGTTCCAGCTTCTGCTTGCCGGTGAGGGACTCATCCATCAGGACACGGATGGTAACAGCCAGGGACTGCGTACCGACGTTTCCGGCCATATCCAATATAAGGGACTGGAAGGCCATGATGATGGGAAGATGGGTAACTACGTTCTCAAAGACACCAACTACAGAGGATACAACCATTCCAAGACCAAGAAGAACGATCAGCCATGGCATACGTTTCTTCATACTCTCTTTCAGCGGTTCCTTCAGATCTTCCTCTGCGGTAAGACCTGCCAGCATGGCGTAATCCTCTCCCATTTCATCATCAACCAGGTCGATGATATTGGAAGATGTGATAACACCTAAAAGGCGGTTGTCATTATCCAGCACGGGGATGGAATCCTCGGAATACGCTTTCAGTTCTTCGATACAGTCGTCAATATCCTCTTCGGCATATACATATGGGTAAGAGGTTGCCACCAGATCTTCCAGGGATTTATCCTGTCTTGCAATGATCAGGTCTTTCAGATCAATGGCTCCGTAAAATTTCTGTGACTCGGTTACCACAAAGATTGTGGAAATATTATCGTTCTTAGCAGCCTGTTCTACAAGGCTGTTCATAGCCTGCTTCACAGTCAGGTTCTCACGAATGATAATGCAATTGGTCGTCATGCGGCTACCGATTTCATCCTCATCAAAGGAAGCAATCATCTCAATATCGTGGCGGACATCATCGTCCATTAATTCG
This sequence comes from Blautia faecis, assembly GCF_020554845.1. Lineage (GTDB taxonomy): Bacteria > Bacillota > Clostridia > Lachnospirales > Lachnospiraceae > Blautia_A > Blautia_A faecis. The sequence continues at coordinate 35,446 of NZ_JAJCIA010000005.1, forward strand.
AACAGCAATTTCTTTTTGGCTTTATCAATCTTATGAAGAACTTCCACAAGGGCATCGGTCTCCATACGTGAAAGAATGGCTGCACCTTTTTTCACATCCATCTCTTTCACATATTCTGCTGCATTATCTGAGTCCGTATACTCAAAAACATCGGACAGCATATTCAGGTCCAGAATACGGTACAGTTTGCAGCGTTCCTGAACAGTCAGCCTCGGCATTGCATCTGCAATGTCATTGGCATGAAAATCTCCCAGCTTATCGCTCATAGCTGCCGGAGAGGTATTACTTCTTACTACAGCCAGAATATCCTGGGTGTAGTCCTGCACTCTTTTCTCCATCCTACTTTCTCCAATCTGACAATAAGACAGTTCACCATTTCCAGGTGTTTATCTTATGTATTTTTGACAGACTTATACAAAGTCCGTTTTTACGGACAGTAAAATCCGTATTTAAACAGAATTCTAGCGTGTAGCTTTTCTGTTCTTTGAGCGTGTTTGAAAAAGGTTTTCTGCAAGATGTACGTCACAATTTGTGGGGGATTTTGCCCGGATGAGAACACCATAGCGAGCTGCGGCAACCGAATTCGGGTAAAATATACTGCAAAGTGGAGCGTGCAGATTGCGGGAATGCTTTTTCAAACAGGTTCTAGGGAATATTGGATTCTTCTGAAGAACTCATAGGATAGAAAAAAGAAATGAAACAGTGTTCTTAAGCGCAATGCGCCTTTTACATGAAAAGAAGAACAGAATGTGCGCGATGCTCATCTGTCATTTCGTTTTTCCATCCTATGCAACTACTTCGCCCATGAGAATCGCAACTATCCATTCTGTTCACCTGCCTTTATTTTCTAATTTTGGGGAACTATTTTTGTTCCCACAGGTCATTCTAACTGCTTTTATAAAAAAAATCAATTCCTAATTTACTATTTATTTGATTTTTCACTGGCTTTTTTCCTTTTTCTTTCCGTTTCTTTACAATACTGGAAAAACCTGTGTGGTTTTATGTGGATTCAAGGAACAGCAAGTGAAGATATTAACAGATTTTAATCGTACTATTATAGTTTTTATATGACAGTTACGCCCCTTAAGTCCTTTTTCTTGTATTGTTTTTTTATAACAATAGTAACTTCTTTGCTGTATTTCACCGTTTTTACTTCAAGAAATATAATACTTATAACAGCTGGCGCAATGGTCTGATTATAATCCGCAGAACTCCATAGAAAAGTTTTTTCTGCCAGTTCAGCACTTTCGTTTCGTACTGTGCCCCTTCGGTCTCCTGTCCGTTTGACAGAACTTCTTTACTTTTTTCTATGTAAGTACCTTCCGTGGACTGAATCTGCTGATTCAGTTCTTTGCTGTCGATAACAAGCATTAATTCCGTATCCAGATAAGTACTTCTCATGTCCAGGTTATAGGATCCGACGACAGAGAGTCGGTCGTCAAGCAGGACTGCTTTGGTGTGAACTGGAACCTCGTTCATCAGCTCATATACATCGGCACCGGTATTCAGGATTTTCTTTTTCTGATTCAGGTAGTCGGTACAGCCCCAGGGGTTGGAGCCTTTCTCTACTGCGTTAAGAATGATCTTTAACTGGGCATGGGACGCGATTTCATTTAAAGTGTCGTACATGTATCCGTTGCAGATCACATATGGGGTCTGGATCGTTACATTTTCTGCGTTCTGCGCCAGATAGCGGATTGTCTGAAGTACCAGGGGCGTTTTGGGACCTGCATGGGTTCCGTTGTTGACAAGCGTAATTTTATTTGCCGGAATGGTATCCTCCTGCCAGGAGCTGTAATCTTCAATATCGGTGTATTTTTCTTTCAGGGAAGCGTAACGCATTTCTAAAGACTGGTACTGTTTTTCGTACTTTGAAAGTTTTTCCTGTGTCTCGTCTGTAATTTCATTTTCAACATTCGGTATTCCATTCACAATATTTGAGTTTTTTGAATTGCTTTCTGCACCCTCACTGTCATCCGATGCTTCTTCTGACACAGAAATATCTGAACTATTCTTTTTTCTTCCACCCTTTATTTGCACGCAGTCCTCATTCCATATCTGCCGGAAATACGTTTCCAGTTCCTGCAGAGATTCTCCCTCGCCCTTTGTGATATCCCACACCAGAATATCCCTGTCCACATTGATATCCGTGGTATAATCTCCAAGGAAAATATCATTGCTGTTGCGTCCACCCAGTAGATACATTTCGTCATCCACGATCACATATTTATCGTGCATACGGTAATTCAGCTTAAATAAGCCTGCTGGAGTCACCGGATTGTAAACACCAACAACTACATTCTCCCTCGCTGCCAACGCCTGAAAGTCTTTACTTCCATTCAAGAAAAGCTGCTGGTAAATACCATCAATCAACAGTTTGATTTCCACACCTCTTTTGGCAGCTTGATCCAATGCTGCAAGAAGATCTGTTCCGCTTTCATCTGCCCGCAGATCAAAGGTTGCCAGTACAATACTCTTCTTCGCCGCTCCAATCATCCGCAGACGCCACAAAAGTGCCTCTTCATTGTCATCAATACAGCGGATCCGTTCGCCCCCTGACGTATCGGAAGTAAATTCTGTCTGTTTCAGCGTTTCCGTAAATTTTTCATCTGGCTTCCTGCAATACAGCGGTGCAAAAACATTTACCAGTACTACAATAAGTAAAAACCATAAAAATATATTCCGTATTCGTTTTAGATTTTTCTTTATCGTTATACACCCTTTCTAAAATCAACATTCCCACAAATATTTTTTTAAATCTACACAACCATTTTCTTTCAGAGTAACTCCTTCCTCTTTCAGCAGCCACTCCTGCTCTGTCCACCCCGGTGCCAGCCTCCCCATATGGTTCACCACCCGATGGCAGGGAAACTTCCCATAGTTCTCTGCATGTGACAACACTCCCGCCACCAATCTGGAATTCTTCTCCCGCCCGATCAGCTTCGCGATCTGTCCATAGGTTGCCACTCTCCCCGCCGGAATTTCCTCCACCACGGAAAGAATCTCATAGGCAAGATCATCGTTTAATTTGGAGATATTTTCTTTGCGCTTGTTTGTTTTCAGTAAATCTGAAAAGGGATCATCAATCATAACTTTTGTCACCTACTTTTATTCATTTCTATTTTGCTGTGTAGTATTACAACTGCTAACGCACATTTCAAATTTCTCTCTAAGCGAGGCTACAATTCCGTTTCCATCAACATCACTATCGGAACCATTTCAATTCGCGCCTCTCTGCGAGAGGCTGCTGTTCTATGGCTGCAGAGACCTGACAAGCCTAGATTTATTTCAATTCACGTCTCTCTGCAAGAGGCTACGGTAAGAATATCCATATGTGTCACCCTGTTCGTTATTTCAATTCACGCCTCTCTGCGAGAGGCTACCTTAACGGAGATTACTGCTTCACTTTCAATGTATTTCAATTCACGCCTCTCTGCGAGAGGCTACAACTTTGCTTCTGTTCTTCGGGTCTCAAGCTCTATTTCAATTCACGCCTCTCTGCGAGAGGCTACATTTCTGTGCATCTGCTTGAATTTGTTTTCTACACATTTCAATTCACGCCTCTCTGCGAGAGGCTACTTTCTGCATATATATCCTCCTGGTCGTGTTTATTATTTCAATTCACGCCTCTCTGCGAGAGGCTACGTTCCAAACCTGTGTTGGTTTCCGCTCTTCGCTATTTCAATTCACGCCTCTCTGCGAGAGGCTACCAAGATCGCGCTCTTCCCGGCACTCTGCGTCCTTGATTTCAATTCACGCCTCTCTGCGAGAGGCTACTTTTCACTGATTGCTTGATTTCATCTTTTGTCATATTTCAATTCACGCCTCTCTGCGAGAGGCTACAGATTGTCATGTTGCTACTGATAATCTGATTTAGATTTCAATTCACGCCTCTCTGCGAGAGGCTACCCTGGTGGCGTTGTTCATACCATTCTATAGATGGATATTTCAATTCACGCCTCTCTGCGAGAGGCTACATAGATTTATTTCTGGCACTGTTGCAGTTCTTATTTCAATTCACGCCTCTCTGCGAGAGGCTACTCTTGCCGACCGATATGCTAAAATCTGGCATAATATTTCAATTCACGCCTCTCTGCGAGAGGCTACAGCAAAAACAGACAATATATAGCTGTATTTCAGCTTAATTTTTGTTTAATTAGTTTACTTTGTTATATTCATTCAATTATTCTCTAATTAAACAGCAAAGTTCTTTACATTTATATAATTTTATATTGCGCCAGTCTCCCGAAGTTTTATGTATGGGATATATACGCGCAAGTTCTTAGAATAGCAACGGCTCCCCAGCTTCAACTTTCAGTTTTTTTCCCATAGAATCGATTTTGTTCTGATATGAATTCCCTAGTCTATAAAATCGAATCGAATCCACATCTTCATTTATTTCTTTGCTTAACTCATGTTTCAAAGCTGTAAGCTGAGTTGCATCTACCAAAACCTCAAAAACAGAATTTTGCACTCTCACACCATACCGCTCGCACAATTTTGCTACTCTTCGAAGTCTTTTTTCACCTGCAACAGTCATTGTATTTACATCATACGTTATTACAACAAGCATTTTTCACCTCCAGGAATACGGTGGATATTCATCCAAATCGCCACGCAGAACTCTGGCAAATAACATTGCTTGAGCATATGGAATCATTCCAATTTCAATATTTTCATCCAGGAAAGGATGTCTAATAGTTTCCTTTTTTCTTTTTTGCCAAGCATTTAGAACTTTTCTTCTTCCTTTATCGTTTAAATATACCGCTTCCGAATCAGTTTCAAAATCCTTAGCTTGTAATTGTCCTTTATGAAAAAGTGACAAAACGAATCTGTCGCACAACGGTGCTCGCAGCTCTTCTACAAGATCTAGCGCAAAAGATGGACGCCCAGGTCGTAACACATGTAAATACCCTGCGGCAGGATCAAGTCCTACTGTTTCCAATGCCGATTGTGTCTCGCGAGTCAACAACATATAAACAAATGATAATGCTGCATTTACTTCATTCCTAGGAGGTCTTCTGCTTCTAACTTCAAAAACAAATTCTTTTGAATCCAGCATATTATCAAACTGCGCAAAATAGATTGTCGCAGCAGCCCCTTCCAGCCCTCGAATGGCATCTATATCATTGATAGCTTGCAATTTTCTTGCGTTTACACTAAGTTTATTAGCAGCTTCTATCAAAGCTCTCTTCTTTTCTTCTTCGTCTTTATTTCTTGCACTTCTTAAAAGAACAGCTTTTGCATTACGAATTTTCCCATAAATTATATTTCTTACTATTTTAACAGAAAATTCATCATCGTTTAAACTTTCATACTGTCTTTTTCGTAATAAAACATTTCCACTTACAGGACCGCATACTCTTCCAAGAAATTTTCCATTCTCGGACAAAAATGCAATTGAAATTCCCATTTCTCCACAAAATCCAATCAACGGTGTCGAAACTGTATTTTGCCCAAAACATATAATCGCTTCAATAGTGTGCGCTGGCACTGAAATCTTTTCCTCACCATCCATTTCCACAACTATGTTTTGATTACGCACGTGTATATAGCTGCCAGGTGTAAGAATATAAATTGTATTTAAAAGCCTCTTCATATGCATTCGCCCTCCTCCGCTTCCAATTTCAATTTTTCACAATATTCAGAAGCAGATTTTTTCACTTTAGGCATACAATACTCCAACATAGAACATTTTTTACATTTCGAGCCATACTTTGCCTCTGGAATGATAAATGCTTCACGAATTCGTCTTAACTCTGACGCAGCATTACGCACCATTATTCTCAATTCTTCTGTAAGCTCAACGCGCAAACATTTATGAGAGGATATAAAAAATATTTCTCCTTCTGGAATATTTGTCTGATACATTTCTTCCAGACACATTGCCTCTGCACATAACTGAATTTTATACTCTAATTCATCTTCCCGGACCTTTCCATGCTTATACTCTATTGGAAATAAAGTTACCTTAAAGTCAACAGCCGGAATTATACAACCGTTATCAGCTCTTGTCGCTTCAATACAGTCGCATTTCCCGTTCAATCCCAATTCTTCGGAAACCACTTCATATTCATAAAGTTTAAGAAATTCTCCTCTTTTCTCAATCCTTTGTGTATGAACTCTTTCATGTTCAGCACGCCCTTTCGCAGTTTCCACATTTTCAACCCAGACACGTTCATTTAAAAGAATAGCAGCTCGTCTTGGGCAATAACATATCTGAGAAAGCCAACTTAAAGGAAGATACTCTTTATCATTCATTTGTAAACCATTCCTCATTTTCAGGAAGATGATTCCATACTATATCATTGAATGCATCTTCTTTAAAGCCTATTTCAACTCCTTTTGGAACACAATTCAAATGAACAGCTGCAGTATAATCATGATAGCTTCTGGGATAAACTACATGTTCTTTCTTCTTAACTTCTACCAGATCAAACAATTTATGTGCCGGTGCGCATCCTAGTTTTGCCTGACGAACTCTCTGCTCCAGATCAGAATCAGTCCCCACATGTTTAAAAATAATCAGTGGAGAAACCACTTCCATCTCTCCTTTACTTGCGGAACGATTGTGCTCATACATATTCATAATCGCTTCAAATAAAAGATTTAAATCTTCTTCATCAAATCCTGTTTCTGCTGCTAGATTAGCACTGATAAATCCCCTTATCTCATATAATCCAAAAGGAATAAGCTGTTTTCGTCCCATTGTCCGAAGTTTATCTTCTGATTTCTCATTTTCCATCTGCTGATAATCTTCCAATTTCAAATCCTTTTCTCCATCTGTTACTGCCATACGAGTTATGGAAATATCAAGTGGTAAAACCGGATCCAGACTTTTTCCAAATGTAATCTGAACTGGACCTCTTACTTGCCCTGCATTCGGTCCGGTACTCATTACCGCACCAAACGTACGTACATCATAAAACAATTCACAGGCTTTCTGCCGTCCTGCATAAATTGCCTCTTTCGCTTTCGCACAATCTTCAACCCCAGCCTCTCTTTTTGCTCTGGCAATATGCCTATTTATGTTTGTTGATTTCTGCACGATAATCTCCATTCCTGGTTCTCCCGCTTTTGACATAGTTACATAATTTCTAATCAATCTTTTAGTAGATACATCAGAAATATATCCCTGCATAGTTTGCGGATCTACTCTCGGAGTATTTCCCATATCAGGATCACCATTAGGATTTGCATTGGTGCATGCTACATAATAAATAAACTCATATCGATTTTTAATTGCCATAGTAAAATCCCCCTTATATGTATTAATCTTCTACATTATTTTTCTTCTTTGCAATTCTTTCATTTTTATCTTTCTGCAATTTCGTACACATCTGTCTGTATCCCAACGCAAAATACGCTTGTTCTTCCAACGTCAGTGTTGCTGGAATTGCTTTTCCTATTGCACAATAAACATCATTCAAAGTATCTTCATATTGTTTTCTCAGCCATTCATTTTCTATTTTTTCAAGATGATACGCTGATAATCTGGATATCTGTCCTAACACCAATGCTGGCATCTGACTTGCACTTGAATAATAACGCTGTACAATTGTAGCATTTACATTTTTCATTGCAACATTCTGTATTGCAGCGTGAACCGCCATAGCAGCACCGCAATGGTATGCTGCACTTTTATGTGTGGAATCGTATTCTGACATAATTTCAGCCCCCTTTCTTCTCATAAGCCAAACTTTCAGCCACTGGCAAGCAGTTGCATCTGGAATTTGTATGCTAGTTGAATTTTCCTCTTTTTCCAACATCTGTGAACGAATATATGCTAAAGAGCGAACTGCAACCACATCTGGCAATGGTGTTCCGTTTATAATTGCACCAATAATTGCCTGCGTGATTTCTGGTAATTCTTTACCTACTCTTTCCCATATCTTGCTATCGGAATTTTGTTTTTTCAGCAAACATAATAATCTTGCATTTAATTTTTTACTTTTTTCATTTTGTATTCCATTCAAGTCTTTCAATTCCAACTGCTCATTCCAAAGAGCAACATTTTTTTGTAATTCTTCATATGAACCACGTTCATACTGCCGAATCATAACGCGTCCATTAACGCCAGATAACAAACATATAGTATATTGATTCGAAAGAGATGGGATTTTTTCACCTGTTGTAACGCTTTTAACTAATTTTGATGCTTGAATCTCTGCAATTCTAGCCTCTCTAGTTCTATCATCCTCTGATATGTCCTCTTCCACATCAACATTTTCTGCCATAGTTATTCCCAGAAAATTAGCCCTCAGAATAGGATCACTGTTGTCTTCGATATTCTGCTCATACCAATGAACAAACTTCATATTTGCCAATACCGGAGCATGTTCTAATAAGTGATCCAGAGCTGCTTTAACAGCAAAAAAAGCATTTTCTGATACTGGTGCATTCACACTCTTCTTCTGATCATAAGAACAAAATGCACTTTTATCAAAACAGATCAAAGCATCACCACGAGCATGTCCTCCAACTACAGCAAGCCCATTAACCGGAGGAACTGTTTCCATTGGAACTGTCTCTTCTCCAGTAATCAAGCATAAAGACCTTTCTTTTTTCTCTATATCGAAAAACTTCTTTCGATATGTATCCCACCACTCCTTTAAGCACTTTGCCTGTACGATTTTTTTCCCATCAACTATAAAAGAAATCCGATCTGATCCTTTTATTTTGTTTTCATTTAAGGCTTCCGCAACTAATAAAAGCGTTTTTTCATCCTCTGCCATTTTCACACATACTTCAAATTCCGAAATCCTATCACTTCCGTCCTTCAAAACCTGGTAATAAAAATTTCTTTTTACTTTTGTCTTATCTTCCTGATCTAAAAGATCTTTAAAAATCACTGACCTCTTTTCTACAATTGGGTTACATTTCTCTTTTCCATTTGCAAGACTTCCAATATCCGGACATAAAACAGGTGTATCATCCCCTAATATAATTCCGAGAAATTCACCTTTTTTGCTTAACGAAACATACGCTTTTATTGTTTTGTTGCTATAACCAGGAGGCAAAACCAGATTATTTTTCATTGCATAATCATATAATGCCTTCAGCATTTTCTTCCCCCTTTCAACACTTCAGGGCTGTCATATGTCGGAACATTTATAATGCCATGTTCTACAACAGCGTGATACAGCGACAATTGTGTCTTAACTTTTTTTCTTATCTCGCAATCATGAAGATCAAAAATATCATAAACCATTAATCCCCCATCCATATTGATGTCAATTGCCTCTTTACTTCCATCACTTTCCTCAAAATAAGCTGTGAACTCTCTTACCCCAAGGGATGGCTGGTAATAACATTTTCCGTTTCTTATTCTTCTGTAAGCCTGATCATATAGTTGCTGCTCTCTGCCTTTGAAATCAGGTCTTGGACAAATAGATGCCGTTATCCGATATCTTACGTCCTTTAACGCTACAGTCTGTCTTTGTGTCCTTTCTTCGTCTGTATATATTACTTTATTATTAACTCTTGTTTTCACTTCATTCCGCTTAAAACTAATATATTGAATCGGATTTAATATTTCAATCCGATCAATCTGCCAATAAAATTCCGCTGGCTTGCTATAGATAGCAGATAATATTCCTCTACATGCCGATGGGGTTGGAAAGGGATATGTCAAACGTTCCACTTTTGCATAAGGCGGTGTGAAGCATGCAAAGTCCCCCCAAACTTCAATTGATATCGCCATTCAAATCACTTCCTTCTCCTTTTATTTGGCAATATGGGGCTGATAAATCAGCCCCATACACGCACATTAACAATAAACACATTTCTATTCTCACCAATTTTTATCCACATACGCAATATAAACTTTTACATATCATTTTCATATTTCAATATGGTTTTCGTTATTGGTGTCGTGTTAATTGTATCATTCCCCACATAATTCGTCAACAAAAAATCAGACAATTTTTCTCACAATTATTATCTTCTCCCACTTCAAATTGCAGTCCCATATCTTCCCGATACATATACTCATACTGCATACGCAAAACATAATATTCTGACTCTACTTTTTGCTTCCTCCTTCTGTCAAAATAATAAATTTGCTCACAATACTTCTCTATATCTTTTTCAAATGTATTGACAGTAATTTTCGCTGCACATTTTACCAGTCCAGGCGTTAAATTACCATTAAGCATCTCTTCTCTTACATTTCTATATAACGACATGCTTTTATTAAAAGGAACAATAACTTTTTTGCCCTGATTCTCAATTAATTTATACTCTTTAGCAATTTTCTCATAATTTCGCTCTTCGATTGCTTTTGTTAAAGCCACTTTATCTTTTGCATACTCACTAAAAAGTATTTCATAATAGTTTGATATACATTTGGGATCATTAATATCTATGCTTTCTCTTGATAGAATCTCTTTTACAACAATTGCTGCATTCTGATACCATCTATCTGGCGGATACAAACTTCCTTCCACTTTGGGTTCAAAAACTATTACTCTTCCAACTTTCTGATTTCCACTCCTGTTACATCTTCCTGCCGCCTGAATAATAGCCTCTAAAGGAGCCAGGGCTCTATATAAAACATCAAAATCTAAATCCACACCAGCTTCAATACATTGTGTGGAAACCACTTTACATGGCAGCCCCTTACTTTGCCTTTCTTTTACCTTTCTTATAATTTCGCTTCGATGCTTTGGACATAGATCTGTCGTTAAGAAGAACAGCTCCTCCGGAGCACAATTGTCGCTTTTTAGGAATTTGAATAATTCAGCAGCATGCCTGCGAAGATTTACAATCACGCAAACATTCTCTTCTTTTTGCATTTCTTGTGCTATGTTTCGCAGTGAAATCTGTCGTTCAACCATCCATTCTACTTGTGTCCTTTTTAGCTTTTCATACATTATTGGATATTCTGGCACAATTTCAGTTGGCATCCAGGATACTCCCTGTATATATTTAAATTCCGGCTGCGTAGCAGTAGAAAAAATCATAGTACAATGATATCTGGCACATAATGTATTTACAGCATTTAAAGTTGCTGACAACAAATTTGATGGTAAACTCTGTGCCTCATCAAACAAAATAATACTATTCGCAATATTATGTAGTTTACGACAATCTGTTGGTTTTTGTGCAAACAGTGTCTGAAAAAATTTAACTGAAGTAGTTATTATAAAAGGGGATTCCCAGCGTTCCGCAAATTCACGCTGTCTGTCATCAAGTTCACTTTGACTATGGTCCTGTAAAATTTCCGGAATAATCTTTGAATAAACCTCATAGCTCTGTTCTGTCAATGCAAGAAAGGGCAGTACAAGTATAATCCGTTTTTTCTCATATTTTACAGCATGTCTTAACGCAAAATGCAACAACGCCAATGTTTTTCCAGTTCCCGTAGGTGCTGTAAGTGTGAATAAACCTTCTTTTAATTCACCAGCCTCACCACAACGCTCAAATAATAAATCACGAATTTTGTTTACCTTCTCTGCTCCCCTTCCGTCCTTCTTCAGTTCTTTTCTATACTCATATAAACGATTTAAATATTGAGCGGCTTCGAAATTTAAGGATTTTTGCAGTTCTTTTTCTGATGAAACGGTATAATCAGCATCTACCAAACAAGAAAATAACATACGGGTATGTAACATTGAATATATAGATTCATTAATTTCTTCCCTTTTCTTCATTTTTTCTATTTTCAGATCTTCTGATAAAAATTCTGGAAAATCATTAAAAAATGCTCTTGACGCTTGTTTATATTGTTTCTGTCCTGCTAGTGCCGCATTCTTTCCACAGTTACACACTACAGGCTTATCCTCCAAGAGGCTATGTTTTAAATATGTTTCCAAATAGTCATAACCAATAAGACCATCGTGATGTCCGTTTATTGCTTCTATAACTGCCTGATAACCAGACGGAACCATCTTTTCTACAAGCAGACAGAACAAAAATGCAGCCCCACAAAGCGCATGGTCAATATGAGTACATTTTCCCTCCAACACACCTTTAAAACTTTCGCTATATTTTCCAAAATCATGCAATTTCCCGCATAATTCTGCCGCTCTTTTATTATCAATCTGCGCGCCAAATTTCCCTGCCATTTCACTAACTTTTTTCAAATGCTTGCACAATAATTCCTGTGTTCCATCTTCACGCTTTGACTTGGCATAATATAATTCATTTTTATCATTCATTTTTATTTATTCCCTTTATATCATCTGTAAAATCACATATTTTTTCACTATTTTCATAATATATTCAGCTATACTTTTCGTCAACACCTAATATGATTAACATTTCCACTTCTATTTTCGAAAGAATAATCCGGCTAATCTTGCATATAATGTAAAATCAGCCGTTTTTCTCTTGAAATGCTTTTTATTTTCGGCTAAAATATATTCATAGTACATATGAGCCGAAGGAGGAGTTCTTATGAGTTATATCTCAAGAAGCTTGGAAAGCGTTGTTGAAAGTGTTACCAAAGAATATCCTGTAGTTTTAGTAACTGGTCCCAGGCAGGTAGGAAAGACTACAATGCTACAGAAATTAATGAATGACAGTCCTCGCAGTTATGTTTCACTGGATGACCTGAATGAGCGTGACCTTGCAAAAAATGATCCTGAACTTTTTTTACAGCTGCATAAACCACCAATCCTCATCGATGAAGTTCAATATGCGCCTGAATTGTTCACTTATATAAAAATATATGCCGATTCACACCAGGAGCCTGGAGCATTTTGGCTTACTGGCTCTCAGATTTTTAAATTAATGAAAGGCGTACAGGAATCTCTTGCAGGACGAGTGGCTGTATTACCAATGACATCTTTATCACAAGCTGAGATATGCGGTGCGCAAATGAGTCCATTTGAGATAGAACTGAATTCGCTGGTTTCCAGAGAAAAACAACGTACGCCAGCAGATACACGAGAAATATTTGAAAGAATTTATAGAGGTTCCATGCCTGCTATTGCAAGTGGTAAGAACACAAACAGCCAGATTTTTTATAGCAGCTACCTGTCCACTTACATTGAACGTGACGTTAAAGAACTTTCAGCTTCCATTGACTCACTGAAATTTCTCCGCTTTATGACAGCAGTTGCCGCCAGATGTTCTCAAATGCTAAATGTTGCAGAAATCGCAGTTGATGCGGATATTAATCAGAAGCAGGCAAAAGACTGGCTACAGATTCTGGAAACTTTAGGAATTATATTTTATCTGCACCCGTATTCAAATAATCTTTTGAAAAGACTGGTAAAAACACCCAAACTCTATTTTTATGACACTGGTCTTGTAAGCCATCTGACTCGTTGGAGTAATGCTGAGGTATTAGAATATGGAGCAATGAACGGTGCTATTTTGGAGAACTATGTTGTGTCTGAAATTGCAAAAACCTATTTGAACTGTGGACAAGAACCATATATGTATTACTACCGTGATAAAGATGCCAGAGAAATTGACATTGTTCTGGAACATGATGGGATATTGAATCCTTTGGAAATCAAAAAAACCTCTAATCCAGGTTCCGAACTCACTAAAGTATTCGCACTTCTGGACAAGGCTTCTGTTCCCCGAGGAAAAGGTGCAATTATTTGTATGAAGCCTAGCGTAGGCGTAATCGACAGGGAAAATTATATTGTACCCATTTGGACAATTTGAACGCAGATAAGAATTCCCCTGTTTCAAGTGCGCGGAGAACGAAAGGCCAATGCCATTTAGATTGTTTCGGATTTCAGAATTTCCATTGGTGTTATCTGCTGAAACAGATTAATTCCATGACTCCTTTTGAGCTGGAAGAAGAACAGCTTCTTGTGGAAACTCATGGGCAGTCTACGCCGGCAATCGGGGCTGCACTTTTTTATGTGGAGGAATTTATCCACTCGGTTTAATACAAAAAAATCAATGCAAAACATGTAATTACACATTTTTCTTGACAAAAGTTTTTGCTCTTATTATAATTACCACTGATAATTAACGGTGGTAATTATTTTTTGTGAGGAGAAATACACATGGACATTGAACTTATCAAACGTATGATGGATGCCTGTTATCAGGGCAAGCGGATCCGGGATATGCTGCCGCCTCTGCCAGATGGAGTTGCATCTTCTTATATTCAATATCTGGATATCATTGAAAAGCTGGAAAAGCAGGGAATTCAAGTGAAGGTATCAGATGTAAGTGATGCTCTTTCTCTCCCGCGTCCCGGTGTAACCCGTACAGTGAAGGACATGGAAACCAAAGGCTATGTGAAAAAGTTTGCATCTGCAGAGGACGGCCGGGTTACTTATCTTACTGTCACAGAAGCCGGAAAAGCCCTTTCCGAAAAGTACAATAAGCAGTACTTTACTATCCTGTCCGGTTATGTAGACAGTATTCCAGATGAGGACATTCTGTGTACCATCCGGACCATGGAGAAATTTTACAAAATTATGTGTGAAAGGAGAATTGACCTTGACAAATGAAAAAAATGATTTCACCCAGGGCAGCATTCTGAAAAAGCTTGCCCTTTTTATGCTGCCGATTCTGGGAGCCCTTGTACTGCAGGCAGCATATGGTGCAGTAGACCTTCTGGTAGTTGGACGCTTCGGCTCTACATCCGGACTGTCTGCTGTTTCTACCGGCAGTCAGGTGCTGAACCTTGTTACCTTTGTGGTAACACAGTTTGCTATGGGAATCACAGTCCTCATAGCCCGCTATCTTGGCGAAAAAAAGCCTGAACAGATTGGCTCTGTTATTGGCGGTGCTGCAGTTGTTTTTGCTGTCATTTCTGCCATACTTTTTATTGTAATGATTGCTTTCGCCCACCCTATTTCCGTACTTATGCAGGCTCCTGAGGAGGCTGTTTCACTTACCACAAGCTATGTAAGAATCTGTGGAAGCGGTATTTTCTTCATTGTTGCCTATAACCTGCTTTCTGCTATTTTCCGCGGGCTTGGTGATAGTAAATCGCCGCTTTTATTTGTTCTGGTAGCCTGTATCGTAAATATTTTCGGAGATTTATTTCTGGTTGCAGGACTTCATCTGGATGCCACCGGTGCAGCTCTCGCAACCGTTTTCGCACAGGCGGTCAGTGTAGTATGTGCGATCGTCATCCTGCTGAAAAAGGAGCTTCCCTTTTCCATCAAAAAATCCGACTTATGTTTTAATTCCCAATGTAAACGTTTTCTGGGAATCGGACTGCCTCTGGCTCTCCAGGAATTTCTTACCCAGATGTCCTTCCTGGCACTTTGTGCATTTGTAAACAGATTAGGGCTGGAAGCCTCCTCCGGATATGGGGTTGCCTGCAAAATTGTAAACTTTGCCATGCTGATTCCAAGCGCACTGATGCAGTCCATGGCCTCCTTCGTTTCCCAGAACGTAGGCGCAGGAAAATCAAAGCGTGCAAAGCAGTCTATGTTCACCGGAATCGGAGTCGGACTGCTATTCGGATGTCTGGTTTTTGTTCTGATTCTATTGAAGGGCGATGTACTTGCCAGCCTGTTCTCAACTGATGCAGCAGTTATCCAGAAAGGCTTTGATTATCTGAAGGGCTTCGCTCCTGAAATAATTTTAACAGCAATTATGTTCAGTATGGTTGGTTATTTTAACGGAAATAATCAGACCTTGTGGGTTATGTTCCAGGGATTGTTTCAGACGCTTCTGGTACGTCTTCCAATGTCATATTATATGAGCATTCAGCCTGATGCCAGCCTGACAAAAATCGGCCTAGCGGCACCTGCCTCCACACTGGTTGGAATTTTGCTTAATATGATTTTCTTTCTGTATTTCAACAAAAAAATTAATAACAGGCAATAAGTAAAAATTCAAAGTGTCTACACGATGCGTAGACATTTTGAACAGGCGAAAGCCGTATAAAAAAAGTCCCCTGCGCAGTCTGTAAAATATACTGCGTAGGGGACTTGTTTTGTGACGGGGTTATTCTTATTATGCCCGTTTTGCTGCTTTTTCAGCCTCTGGTTTTTCCAAAAGCTTCTTAATACCCTGGATTGCAACCAGCACACCCAGTATTAACAGTAATACTGCAAATATCAGCTGTAAAGAATTTCCAAGATCCAGACCTGTTGTTGCAAATGCTTTGGAAAGCTTTACAATTGTCATTCCAAGTGCGGTAAAGGTAACTGCCATCATAAATACCATTGGTACCCAGAGCATCCAGCCCTGACGCTTGGTCTTCTTTAAGAATACGGCGCAGGCTACCAATGCAAGTACGGATAACAGCTGGTTTGCAGAACCGAACAACGGCCAGATTTCCGCGTATCCAACCTTTGTAAGCAGGTAAGCAAGTACAAGTGTAATGATGGTTGCAAAGTATTTGTTTGTTACCACTTTCTGGAACGAACTCATATTTTTCTCATCTGTGTCGGAATCAAGGAAAAATTCCTGGAAGGACAGACGTCCTACTCTGGCTACAGAATCAAGAGATGTAAGCGCAAATGCGGATACCGCAAGATTGATCAGCGTGAACACAAGGGAGTGAGGCAAACCAATCACAGAAAGGAAGTTTGCAATCGCACCTGCAAAAATCTGTGGCTGAGTGGTAAGTCCCTGTGCTGCTGCCTCGCCCTGTCCAAAGGATGCAACTGCGATCAATGCGATAATTGCAAGCATACTTTCCATAAGCATTGCACCAAAGGAAACCGGCAGCATATTCTTTTCATTTTTAATCTGCTTGGAAGCAGTACCGGAAGATACCAGGGAATGGAAGCCGGAAACTGCACCACAGGCGATTGTTACAAATAAGATTGGGAACATGTATTGTCCATCTACATTAAAGCTTGTAAATGCCTGAAGATTACATGCCGGGTTCGCTGCAAATACACCGATAACAGCGCCAACGATCATGAAAATCAGCAGATAACTGTTCAGATAATCACGTGGCTGAAGCAATGCCCATACAGGAGCTACACTGGCAATCAGAATATATACAAAGATAATAATGTGCCAGGTTCCAAGGCTTACATACATTGGGAACTGAAGTCCCAGCACAATTGCTGCGACCAACAGCACAATTGCAAAAGCAGTATTAACCCATTTATTGAACTTTGTATATTTCAGGAAAAATCCAAGTCCAACTGCTTCAAAAATGAATAACATGGAAGTAGTTGCAACAGCTCCGTTTGCCACTACCTTTGTCACTTCTCCTGCATCATTTGTGGCAAATCCGTTAAAGGTTCCGGCTACAACATCTGCGAATGCCGCAACAACCAGAATACAGAACAGCCAGCAGAATAAAAGGAATAATTTTTTTCCAAGTTTTCCAATGTACGCTTCAATAATGTATCCGATTGTACGTCCTTTGTTCTTTACAGAGGCATACATAGATGCAAAGTCCTGAACTGCTCCAAAGAACACACCACCGATCAGGATCCAAAGCAGTACCGGAAGCCATCCAAAAATGGCTGCCTGGATTGGTCCGTTGATCGGGCCGGCACCGGCAATGGATGCGAACTGATGTCCAAATACTACATTGGTATCAGCCGGTACATAATCAACTCCATCCTCCATTTCGTAAGCCGGAGTTTTTGCTTTCGGGTCAATTCCCCATTTGTTCTGGAGGTAACGGCCATACAGAAGATAGGCGCCGCCCAGAACTACGATAGCGATTACCATCATCATAATTCCACTCATAATCTTTCTCCTCGTCTTTCATTTTTAGTCAAGTGGTTAATATATATAAAAAACGCCCTTGCTATCCAATGGATAACAAAGGCGGAATTTCCGTGGTACCACTTTGTATTATCGTATCTATTACTAAATACGACCACTCATTGCTGTCTGTATAAACAGCTTCTTCTGTAACGTGAAGACTACGTCCCGGCTTACTGAAATTAGTTATTATTTTTTCAGCGGGATGCTCCCAGGTGATACCACAAAATACCTTCTGCCGCCTCTCACCAGTCTGCGGCTCTCTGTGTTCCGGTTATCTTTTGTAATTTGTCCTGTTCCATGCATTTCTCTTTATCTAACTAAAGTTTTACTACTTTTTTTAGAAAATTGCAATACCGTATTTGTATATATTATATAGTTTTCTTTATCTATTTTGTGCATTTTCACCGACCGGTATCAGTATTTTCAGGTCAAACCAATTTTCCTTTGTGTCAATGGAGACAGCGCCATCATATTTATTTACCGTATAGCGAATGCTTTTCAGTCCATAACCATGGAATTCCTTGTCCCGCTTCGTTGTGATAAATGCTCCGTCCTGATAGTTTAGTTCGGTATCATAATAATTTTCAAACCGGAGAAGCAGAAAGTTTTTCTGTTTTGAGACACTGACGTGTATCAGCCTTTTTTCTTTATCCGGAATCTTCAACTCGCATTCAATAGCATTATCCAGTGCATTTCCAAAAATACTGCAGATATCCATAACGTCCATAAAATTCAGCAAGGTTCCATCTGCAACGCAGGTAAAGGTAATGTTATGCTTTGCGCAATAAAGGCTCTTGGTAGTCAGCACAGTATCCAACACTTTATTTCCTGTTTTGTTCTGGTTTTCATATTTCTTTATATCCGCTTCCATTTTATCCAGAAATTCTTCTCTTTTCCCAGAATCAGTTTCACTTCTTAACACAGCGATCTGATGCTTCAGATCATGATACTTATAATTGATCAGCTCAATGCTTTCCTTTGACTGCTTGTATTGCGCATACTGATTCTGAAGCACATTCTGCACCGCCTCCAGTTCTTTTCTTACCCGAAGTTCACAGCACTGTATCAAATGTGCATATAGAATTGCAATTCCTGCAACATCTACTATAGTACGGATATTCCCTATTTCAAAAGAATATCTGCCTGTAAATGGAGTGTTCACATTCACATAACTCATATTACTGACAGCAAATACAGCAATACCGATCAGAAGTCCGGAAAAATATTCCCTTCTGGTGATTTCCATCTGTCCATCCTTTGGCAGATGAACATGGAGAATTTTGTACAATATCACTGCAATCACACCATAGATCAGAAGAATTGCCATTCCCTGCAGCCACCAGGACATCCATGCTTCTTTCCTTGTATAACACAGAATCTGCCACCCAGCAGAAGCCATAAATTCAGCTGCTACAAAAGCAATCATTCCAAAATATGCCGCATCTGTCATCCTTATCTCACAGCAGCAAAAAACAAAAGCAACCATCAAAAAAACTGCAAATATCATACAAGGGATCCATAAAATCAATCTTACCCCACCGGTAGAAATCAGAAATACGCCCTGTATTCCAAATGCGCCTGCCACAAGACAACCTGTTACAGCCGGTGAAAATCTTTTTTTGAAAGGCAGAATAAAAATCAGACAAGCCATCCACTCTGCAAGTGCCGTATAAAGTCTTGGAATATCCGGCAGATAATATTCTGTCATTTTATCACCTCTCCCCAATATCTGGTCAGGGCTTCCATGAAGGCCTTTCTGCGTGCACGGCTTAATGTCAGATTTTCTCCCTTCACCAAAGCGCATCCATCCTGGATTCGGTCCACATGCTGGAGGTTGATCAGATATCCCTTATTTCCACGGCAGAAATTCATCTCCGAAAGCTTTTCCTCCATCTCCTTCATTTTCCCTGTTGTCTCATAGTCACCCAGTATGGTATGGAGTATCAGAGTATGTCCCTGACTTTCAATATAATAAATATTTGCAACATTGATCCTAACCATGCCGCCCTTCATATTCACCATGATGATCTTCGTTTCCCTTTTTTTCATCCGGCTGATGGCGCGGTTAAGTCTCTGGGAAAATGCGAAATAGGACACCGGCTTCAGTACATAATCCAGCGCATCCACTGCATATCCTCTGATTGCATATTGTGCCATATTCGTAATAAAAATGATCACAACCTCCGTGTCAATTTTGCGTATTTCTTCAGCGGCAGACATTCCGTCCATGAATTTCATTTCCACATCCATCAGGATAATATCGTACTGGGATTTATATTTATTTACAATCTGATCGCCGTCTGAATAGACTGTAATGTCAAACATCTCTTTGTTCTCTTTTTCATATTGATGCAGAAACTGCTGAAGCTGCTTTGCATACAGTTCTTCATCTTCTACAATCGCAATGCTGATCATGCCAGTCCTCCTTTTTTCCTGTTATTACGCCTCCTTTCATAATAAATAATTTTCCCTCACTCTGCAAGACAAAAATCATATAAAAAAATCCCCCTTTTTTGCTCTGGAAATTTCACAGATTCCTTGCTCTTCTTATTCCAGATTTAAAAGGGGGACTTATGTCTCCAGATTATTGTTTAATTATTCGTTTGCAGCCTGTTTTTTCTTTTTTCTCCAGCGTACAATTACAATTGTATCAACTACAATAAGAACAACTGCAAGAATCACATCAATCATTACAAACAGTTTTGTCATATTGGTCATTCCGGTTGCCGGATTTCCATCTGCATAATATCCACTGTTTGCTACTGTATAAAGGATATTTTTGCAAGCCTGACGCATTGCAAGTACTGCTGTTGCGCTCTCGTCTGTCAGTTTGTTGGACTCTGCACTGTTAAATCCAAGCATCAGATCATTTCCGTTTCTGATACAATGATCGGTGATCATGTAACCATAGGAACCGTCATAATCGGTTTCTACCATTCCAACAAATCCCCATTCTCCACGGAGCACGTTGTTCAAAAGCTCGTTGTTTGCACAGCTTGGTACTGTACCGATCCAGTTGAAGGAGGACATAACTGCCATTGCTTTTCCTTCAAAGCCCTTTGTTGCAAGCTCGAATGCTTTCAGATATCCTTCACGGATTGTCTGCTCGGAAGCAAATGTGAGAAGGAAAGAGCATTTCTAATTGCACTCTTAGATAGCCCTATCCGTTGTGATAGAACCTGAACTGAATCTCCATTTTTTTCCATTAAACTTCGTATCTTTTTTCCTGTTTGAAGTTTATCGACTTTCATTTCATCAGCAATCATTCATTTTCCCCTTACATCGCGTTTATCTATTTTTATTATAACAAGCGTTTAGACAATCGCAAGCACAAGTTTACTTTCGTTTAAATATTGTTTAGTTTTCATGGCAAACTCTCTGAACCACACAACCTCCCCGAGGACGTCAAGTCATTACTACAAACTTTTTGACCTTTTTTTCTTCGATTTTTCCCATAAAACCGTTGTTTTAGAACGGAGGACGTTATATTGTTGTCACAAAAACAGTAGGGAGGATGTAACGTCATTGTCATATCATCATCGCCACTTTCATTGCCATTATCATCGCCATTGGCAATGGTAATGGCAATGACAATTCAACTTTTATAAAATAAGCTACATAAGCAAAACATTTCACAAAATACTCACCCGGTGGTTCATACCTCTGACAATGCTCCATCACTCTCTATCATTTTGATCTCTTCAGCTGCATTCAAGACATTCAGCTGATATTCCGCAATCTCTTGTAATATTTTGAATCTTTCTTCTTTTTCTTTTCCTTCACGCAGCATCTGTGCATTATGTGATTCCAGATTAGAAAGAACTGTTAATTCATTAATTGTTGCAAAATCTCTGACATTGTTTTTCTTTGCAAGTTCAGGATTTGCCTCTCTCCATGCTTTCGCCGTAAATCCAAATAATGCCACATTTAATATATCTGCCTCTTCCGCATATGCCAGCCATTGAAGGTTTTCTCTGTAATTCATTTGAGGAAGCAAATATTTTTTTACAGCATCCGTCTGAATCAGATAATTATTTTTACTCAAGAAACGTTTTGCATCCCATTCCTTCTGCTCAGAATTGTTTTCTTCTTCCTTCAAACGCTGAAATTCTTTTATCAAATATAGCTTAAACACTGGACTGATTGCAGATGCAAATTCAAACGCAATATCTTTGTGTGCATATGTACCACCGTATTTTCCACGCTTTACGTATAATCCAATGGCATTTGTTTTATTGATCCATTCCGCTGCACTTAATACAAATGTATGTAACCCTGCCTCTGCTTTAAAGTGGTCGAATTCGACCACTTTAAAATCGGAATTATAAATTTTCTCCCAAGTTCCCAAAAACTCCAATGTATTTCTGTTTCTTAACCAGTTTTTCACAATATCTGCACAACGTGAATCTCCTGACTTCGCCTTAGCAATATCTGTAATACAAATATAATCATCTAACTCTTGTTTTGAAATAGAAATCTGCACATTTTGTACTTCGATCACTTTATTCTTCATACACATCTTCCTTTACAATAAGATTATCCATCTTTACCTTATACGCTAACAAACGTAATACATAATCCGGCATCTTTCTGGTTCCTCGTTCCCATTCTGTTACCGTTCTGTACGGGATTTCAAAATATTCACAGAATTCTTTTCTGTTCATTCCGGTACTTTCCCGTAATCTTTTTATTTCATCTTTTATTTCCATTTCTTTTCCTCTTTCTTTTTACACATTGTGTATATATTGTAACATATTTTTTTATCAGTCACAACGTTTATCATCTTTATTTTGGTATACTTCCAGCTGTACACAGTGCCCCTGAGGATGTCAAATCATTGCTACAAAAAATATGCGGCTTTTTTGCCACGAAAATGGCTTAAAACCGCATATTTCTGTATAGAGGATGTTATATAATTGTCACAAAATGATAACTTCACTTTTGTATATTAAAATACGTTCTCATTTCTCCCTGAAAAGAAGAATGTCTTGGAAATTTTTTCCTGTATTGCTCATAAATATGTCTTTTAGCCCCCAGCATTCCCATATTTTCTTTTATTTTTCCTACAGTTGCCAAAAGTCCTGCAACCTCGCCATAGTGGCTTCTGTGCTGTCCGGATACAATTGCATCTGCTCTTTTATATACAATGCTTTCCGCCCATATCAGATATTTTTCACATTCTGTTTTTTCTATTGGAAAATACGTTTTCCACCGTTGAAAATAATTCCAGAATTCAGTTACTTTATGTTCCTGACACTCACTTTGAATGTCTGTTTCGAACTTCAGCAGATTCTTTCTCTCTTTTTCATCATGAAATCCTATATAGGATGCGATACTTTTTGCTGCTGTTGAAGGAAATGGACGATTATATAAATAAAGTAAAAACAATCTGATTCCATAATCTATAAACGAGCTACTCCACCCCAAAGATCCTTCCACTTCTGTATTTGTGTCATTTTTTCATTTACAAGCTCATCAGACATTCTCACCTGCACTATCTATGCTTTCTCGTTTCCAAACTGAATTCCGGATGCTTCAACTATCTTTTGAAATTCTTTTTTTGTTTACCTGACATCATATTTTGCATTTTAAGGACAATATTCTGCAATTCTTTTTTTGATAATTTTTTTATATCTTCTTCTTTCATTTAAGGCAGTTCTCCCTTACTTTTTCCTTCCACAGCATTTCTTATATTTTTTTCCTCTGCCACATGGACAAGGACCATTTGGATACACTTTCTTCTCTTTTACAATTGGCTGCTGAATCGGCTGTGCAAAATCATCATATAGGTCATTATAGAGTTCCGCTTTCTCCCCTGTTCAACTTTTCCTTCCGCATATAACTCTTCTCCGATTGCGGATTTAAAGTTGCTTGCATCATCAAAACTCCAGTCCAACATTTCCAGAATTCTTCTGCAAAATTCCACACGCTTTTTATGCTCACCTGCATTACTCAGTTCCATTTCCAAGTCCTGCAGCCATGCATCTATTGGATATTGATAATCTTGTCCCATTCGTCCCATTCTGTCAGAATTTCATGTGTATCTTCATACGCAGGCATCAATACCCGAATATCGTATATATCTCGCCTTGTATTTCTCTTTGCAACTCATACACCACATTACTCAATACATATTCCCCATCATTAACAAAAATCTCAATTAAATTAGGCTCTACAAAAATTTCCAGTTCCGCTTTTTCTCCTCCATATGGAATGGTGCAATGTAGCTTTTTGCTATCTATATGCGTAAATACTAATGAACGATCTGTGCAAATGGCCCCTTTTTCCATAGAAATCTGATAACCGCCGATGTTCAGCCAATCTCCCTCATGAAATGTTTTTTTAATACAAAATGGTTCTCGACTTTCTGGAATTTTCCGGCTAAAGGACTTTTCCAGCAATCCTCTTCTCACGTTTGGATGAACCCGAAATCGAACCTTGCCGTCCTGAACTTCTACTACGCGAGGCAGACTCATCATACCGTTCCAGGGTATAATTTCTTCCACAGCCTTCGGCATACGCATCCAGCCAATCATCACTCTGCGTCCTTCTTCATCCAGATTACTCTGCTGGGCGTAGAAGTCGCCGCCATAGTCGATCAGAGAATAGTTATCTTCCAACATCAACTTCCCTGTTTCCGTATTAAAATCAGCAAAACAATAACCGGAAACAGCCACATATTCCACCTCATCCCCACACTTTACCGGAGTCACCGGACAGCCTGTAAATATGCGATATCCATTGACCTCAAACAAATCCGGGCACTCGATCATATAGCCATAATTCTCCATTCTGCACTGGGAAAGATAACTCCAGTTCTCCCCATCTGGACTGGAATACAGAATTACTCTGCCTGTTTCATGTCTATATGTACTGCCCAAAATCATATAATAAACGCCATTTTCTTCCCATACTTTCGGATCTCTGGTGTCCATGGAATCTGCGATTTCATCATCCCTGACAGCCGGAATAATCTGCTTCTTCCCATTCCAATTGTCGAAGTGGAAACCATCTTCAGATATGATCATAGCCTGGCTTTCCTCGTATCCGCCATCTGCCACATGGATATTTTCATCCTGTTCTTTCAGGTAACGGTTGGCAGTATAGTAAAGATACATTTTACCGTCTTTTTCTACTGCACTTCCAGAAAAAACGCCGTTCCGGTCATAATTTTTCGTAGGAAAAAGAGCTATTTTTTCATGCTGCCACTGCACCAGGTCTGTGCTTACCGCATGTCCCCAATGCATGGTTCCCCACATGGGTGCATAGGGAAAATGCTGGTAAAAGAGATGGTATTTGCCTTCATAATATATAAAACCATTTGGATCATTAATCCAGTTTCCAGGTGCTTTCAAGTGTAAAAAATCCTGTTTCATGACGTGTTTTTCTCCTAAAATCGTATGAATTTTATATTTCTTTAACTCATCTTCAATCTTACTCAATATGCTATAAATGTCATTTTTTAAAGTGTCTTCTGCTTCGTCATTTGTAGTCTTTTTAATAGATAGGGTATCTTTTGAATATAACCCTCTTCCGACTCTTATAATTTCCTTAGAATCAATCAACTAAGAAATTGCGCCAGAAATTTGACCTCGAGTCACTTCTTTCTGACTATTCATATTTATATAATTTCAAAAATCAGTTGCAGTATACATTCCAGGTATCCTAATACACTCTTTTATCATTATTTTTATTTCAGCTGTTGATATTCTCATTCTTTCCCCTTTGTTCAGTTTGAGTATTTTAATGTTCAATTTTATTATATATGTTTATTATTTTTCAAAATGCTACCACGTTTCGTTATTCTTTTCAACATTTTTTCCATACTTATATGCAATTACTTTTGTTTAATCAAACAAGCTATCCGCTACGCAGAGATATCCCCACCCAATTAAGTCATTCGGCAACTTTTCCACTCCTTGCAAGGCTTTTGCACCACGACGGAGATAGGCTTTTAGTTTTTCGCCATAGAGGTAGGGATCTTTTCGGCGGGTGATTCCCCATTCCATAAGGAGGGCGGCTGCACCGGTAACGAAAGGCGTGGAAAAGGAAGTGCCAGTGAAGGATGCATAGCCTCCACCAGAGCGGGGAGCATAGATATCAACACCGGGAGCGACAAGGTCGGGTTTTGGATAGGGGAGGGCACGACAGCCGCGGCCAGAGAAATCAGCATAGGTGTTTTGACGGGCGTCGTAGGCGCCGACGCTGATCACGCGTCTGGCAGTGGCAGGGATTGTAAGGGTTCCCTGAGGACGTGGAAGATAGAAGGCTGTGCCTGGGTTTAGCGTTTTGCCACCTGGAAGCCACAGGAAATATTCCCCGTTTTTTATATTTCTTGCTGCTAAGATTATTTTCCACACACCGCTGTCTACATAGGGGGTTTTCTCATCCTGCGGCAGAAAATCTACATAAATCTCCTGCGTCACATGATACGGTGCCGGTTTTCCATAATAAATCAGAAGTTCCGTATTTCCCGCCTGCCAACGCTGGGCGCCCAGTGTTTCAAAAAGGGGGCCAACACGCTCCCCGGCTGGATGTTCCAGATAGATTTCCATCTCATCTTCGTAATTTTTCCAAAGCTGCACATTTAAGGTAGGCTCAAAGGCACCAACACCAAGTTCAATTTCCTGGATTTCACCTGGCGAAAGCTTTCCTCCGGTATGCAGAGCATCATTTCCATTGTTGCCCATTCCTACACAGATCACATTTTTCCCCATGCCGGACACATTGTCCAGGTAAGTTTCCAGCAGAGAATCGCCTCTGTGTGAGCCATAATTATTTCCAAAGCTTAAATTGATCGCGATTGGTCTTCCAAGCCGTATAGCCTGCCGAACCAGATAATCTACACCTTGCATCAGCTCTGTAGTTCTTGGAAAAGAGTCCTGTCTTGGAATACCCATTTTCACAACCAGAAGGTCACTTTCATATGCCACACCCCGGTTCACTGCCCCACGGGAAAAATCGCTGCCAGCTGCCACTCCAAGCACAGCGGTTCCATGACCGCTTCCATCTTCAGACGGAACAAGGCGCCGCCCCTCCTGCACAGAGAGGGACAACGCCTCATTGATTTCCTCATTGGTATATTCAGTTCCTGTTGCATAGCCCTCCGGGGGATTACCGGGAATGCTCTGATCCCACAAACGCAGAATCCTGGACTTTCCATCTGCTGTAAGAAATGCAGGATGCCTGTAATCCACCCCGGAATCCACAATTCCGATCAACACGCCGCGCCCTGTCAGCTGCAGATTCCCCGGTTCATCGCGCTGTACCTGGGTAATACAGCTTGCCTCTTTTGAAAAAAGATCTTCAAAATACAGACGGGTGGGCTTTTCTATAAATTCTATCTGGGGACGTCGGGAATATTCTTCCAGCATACTTTCAGGAAGCGTCACAATGGCATACCCGCCAAGGAGAGGAACCACGGAAATTCCGGATCCACCAAGCAACGCCTCAACAGAATCACCCATTTCACTATACTTCACAATAATTTCCCACTTTCGTGTCTGCTTCTCATACCCCACATTCAGATTTCGGGATTTCTCTCTTTCCTCTTCTGTGGCATCCAGCGCAAGGTTCAAAAGATTATCCAGCTTCTGATCTGGCATATTTCCTCCATTTTGCAGCATATGCATACTCAGAATATACTTATCTTTAATTTACGCCAACCCGTTTTAAATAATACCTCAGCCTTCCTATTATATTTCAGAGCGTGTTTGAAAATCATTCCCACCATCTGTACTCCCTGCTTTATGGAATTTTTTTGCAGAAAGCCTTTTTCAAACACGTTCTAAACCCTCTGTAGATTTTCAAATACCAGTTATTTTTCCTCTACTTTCACCTTTTTCAGCAGAAAAATCATCACCAGCAGCACCACTGGGAAAATCAGTCCTACGCCCATACCCACGCGGATATTATCTCCTGCATTCTGTGTGACACGGCCCACGATTCCAGGGCCTATGCTGCCTCCAAGGTCTCCTGCCATGGCAAGAAGGGCAAACATGGCAGTTCCACCTGCCGGAAATTTCTTAGAGGAAATACTGATGGTTCCAGGCCACATGATTCCAACAGAAAATCCACAGACAATACAGCCGATCAGTCCTGCTGCCGGATTGGAGGACAGAGATGCAAGAAGATAGCAGAATACGCATAAAATTCCGGAGCCTGCCATAAATTTCATCAAGTCCATTTTATCTCCGTATTTTCCAAAGATCATACGGCTGATTCCCATCGTAATGGCAAACATGCAGGGACCGGCCAGGTCTCCGATGGTCTTTGACAGTCCAAGTGCCGCCTCTGCATAGGCAGATGCCCACTGGGACATGGACAGCTCTGATGCCCCTGAACACACCATCAGACACACGGCAATCCAGAACACAGGCTTACGAAACAGTTCCCTGATTTTCATGCCTTCCCCTTCATCCACCAGATGTTCGATGGGACAGGTGGCAAAGTTGTAAACATTAACGGCCGGAACGATTGCCCACAAAACTGCCAGCCACTTCCAGCTGTCCATTCCAAAAACTGCGAAAAACAGGGTGGAAACTGCAATGGTTCCCACAGAGCCCCAGCAGTAGAAGGAATGAAGAAGACTCATGGTCGCTTCTTTATTTTTGAAAGGACATGCTTCCATAATAGGACTGCACAGCACTTCAATCAGTCCGCTTCCAACAGCATAAACAATAACACTGATGATAATTCCCATAAAAGGATCTGGCAAAAGCTCCGGAAGAAATGCCAGCCCCACCAGTCCTAAAGCGGAACTGATCTCAGAGGTTACAATGCACACGCGATATCCGATTTTGTCCACAAATCGGGCACAAAACAAGTCAACCAGCAACTGGGTAAAGAAAAAGCAGGTGGAGATCAGTGCAATATTTCCAAGGGAAATATGATAATCTGTGTGAAATTTCAGAAACAGCAAAGGTGCAAAATTTGCTGCTATAGCCTGGGTGATAAAGCCCATATAACAGGCTCGTTTGGTTTTCTGGTAATTTGGCATGATTGGTTCTCCTTTTTTTCTTCTTTAAAGAAGATTTTTGTCTTATTGGATTATATTATATTTAAATGTGTTTTTCATTGGATTATTTCTGATTTTTATTGTATAATATCGTAAAAACATTAATTTTCTATTTTTTCGGGGCACTTCCCAGAGCGGTTCGAAAAAGGTTTTCTGCAAAATATACCGCAAAGTGGGACGAGCAGATTGCGGGAATGATTTTCAAACAGGCTCCAGGTCTCGATTTGAGGATAAACAAGATATGAAAGAAACCAACGTATATACCAAAATTATTACCGACGAAAATTTAATGGAGACCATTCCCCACGGAAGCCAGGACTATCCCTTTCGCTACTATTATGAGCATTTAGCCCAATTTGATTTTAACTGCATAGACTGGCACTGGCATACGGAGCTGGAATTTGTGTATATTCAATCCGGAACCGTAACTGCATGGATTGGGGAAAAACAGCTGGAGCTGCCAGCTGACAGCGGCATTTTTATTAATTCCAAATTCCTTCACCGTTTTTCCTCTCCTGTGGATGCTGTCATCCCAAACTTTCTCTGCATGCCCTCTTTCCTTGCAGCTACAGACAGCTATATCTACCAGAACTATGTAAAGCCTATCGTTACATCGAATATTCCTTTTTGGATTTTTTGCAGAGAGATTTCCTGGCAGGCCAGAGTTCTTGATCTTATGAAGCAGATTTTTTCTGCGCAGACTTCCGGTTCTTCCTGCCATCTTCTGACCTCTGCCCTTATGCAGCAGCTCTGGCTGGAAATATACGAACATACAGACCTTTCCACTTCACCGGAAATCACTGGACAGTTCTCTGTAAACCGCGCAAGGCTCCAGCTGATGATGCAGTTTATTCACGAAAATTACAGAAAAAATCTTTCCTTGGATGAGATTGCTGCACAGTCTATGATCAGTAAAAGCTCTGCCTTAAACCTTTTTCGGCGCTATCTTTACATCACGCCGGTCAATTATCTCATAAACTATCGGCTGAAACAGGCTGCCCTTCTGCTTTCCCATACAGAGAAAAAAGTCAGCACCATTTCAGCCGAAACCGGTTTTCACAATGTAGATTATTTTTGCAGAGCTTTCAAAAAGCACTACCAGGTGACACCTGGGGAATATCGAAAAGAAAAGTGGGATAAATAGCTGTTATTTGTTATTTTTACATTTCGCATTCAGTGCATTCACAACAGCGTCATAAAGCGGTTTCGCCTGCGGTGCAGCCCCAAGCAGCTCTGCCACTTCATAAACACCATATGCGGTTGCATACAGGCGGACTTTCTTTACCTTTTTATCAAGTACAAATGTCTTTCCAAATACCGGGAACGTGTGATCAAGGTAACAGAATCCTTATTCTCCCAGAGACACAGTCTGGCTCATGAGTGGTCACCTCCATCTGGTAATTTATTTAAACTCAGTTTAGCATGTTGCCATATGTAAAACAAGTTAGATCGTCACATAAAGATAATTGAACACCAGCTTTCTCTGATACTCATAATACTTCGCCTTTTTCTTGATCATTTCCATTACAGCACGGTCAACCTCGTCACCGCGAAGGTCGAAGGGATTGTAGGAATTGACATTATCCCGGATCCGCAGGATGCATTCACCGTTGTTATCCATTACTTTTACGGATACATAATATTTCTTATCTGTTTTGCCGATACCAAATTTCATAATATTCAGAAGCAGCTCCTCCACGATCAGATGGATAAAAAAGGACTGTTTAAAATCAAGTTCCCATTCATCGCACAACCCTTCCAGATTCTGGGACATTTTTTCCATACTGCCTTCCCCGATAGGATAATATTCCTCAAAAACCCGGTTGGTAAAGCTGTATTTTTCTTTTATATAATCTTTTATTTTTCCAAATATCTGTATTGCCAAAACCAGCAGCAGGCAAACTCCCTCACTTATCACATACACAAGCGCAAGCCCTACGATTCCCTTTTTCTCAATCAGCAAAAATCCGGCCACCAGCATGAGAATGAAGTTGCGTAAAACAGATAACCCGGAAGCATACCTTGTCTTTCCAATTGTTTGCCAGAAAGATGTCGTTACCACATTCACTCCTGCCAGAGCAACGCTTAATGCATAAATACGAAATGCAGCTGCTGCTGTTTCCAATGCAGGACCATCATTCAGACCGAAGAATATCAGTATGTTTTTTGCCCCGGCTGCAAAAAACAATGCCATAATCATTCCTGCTGCTGCAACAATCCGCAGTCCATCGTGGTACACCGCCAGCATTCCTTTCCAGTCCTTCTCACCACCTAAAATAGAGATAACCGTGGATGCCGCGGCTCCGGCACCGTCAAACATAGCCCCCGGAATGGTACTCATGGTATAAATAACACCAAATACAGCCACAGAAAAAGTGCCATTTTCTGAGTTTCCCTTTAACAGCATAGTATTAAACACCAGCATAACCACCGCCTGAAAAATAAATGCAGAGCCTACGCCAAATCCATTTTCCACATATTCTTTGATCTCATTTCCTGTAGGAATGTGAAAATGAAAGCTTAAAAGCGCCTGCTTGTTCCAAAAATGAGTAAGCAGAATCAGAGTTCCTACTGTTTCCGCAATACATAAAGACGCCGAAGCCCCAACCAGTCCCCAGTTCAGCACTTTCATAAATAACAGATCCAGGCTTAAATTGGTGACAATAACGCCAGCAGAAGAAATGGCAGCCAGCTTTGGTGCGCCGTCTGTACGCACTGCTATGGAAAGAATATTATACACTACATAAATCGGGGCAAAAGCAAATACCACAGTCAGATACTGCAGTGCCTGTGGCAAAAGCTCCGGTGTGGCACCAAGCAGACTGCATAATGCGCTGCGAAATACGAGCGATGCTGCTGCGAAAAGCACACCTGTTATCAGTCCTGCACTTAATACGGAGCCGAAAACCCGATTTGCACCTTTCAGATCTGCTTCACCAAGTTTTTTCCCAATTAAGACGCCTGCACCGCCGCCTAAGGTGATTCCCATAAGTAGATAAAGCAGAAATACCGGTGTTGCAATGTTCGCCACAGCCAGGCCGGTACTGCCTATAAAATTTCCTACCAGAGTAGCATCCACAAGGGTGGATACGGTAACCCCAAGAGAAGAACATACTCCCCAGAATAAAAAGGTTCTGTATGCACTTTTTGCATAGTTTGTTTCCATATAATTTTCCTCCTGCCCATCACTTCCCAATAATAAAATTATATCGTTCATTTCTGTTTAAAACAATACTATTTTTATATGAAAGTCAGCTGTTCCGCGCCTATGGCACTCCCACAGCTGCCGACCGCATTCGTAATCCGGGCTATCGCCCTACTTACTCATACGGTCTAGCCCGTCCGATACCCAAGAATTCGCTGATGCAAGCATGGCTCATTCTTGGTTGCCGTCCAGGACTTTCATAGCAAATAAAAAAACGAGCCATCCTCCACAAACGCAGATTCCTGCATTCATGGTTCGGACGGCCCGTGTAATTTTACCGAATAAAGTAAGTCCCCTGCTGGGGTTGCGAATATCCGCTTGACTTTTTAGATTTCAGCTAATTTCAGCAGATCCGGAATCTTGGACTCCCAGCCAAGTGCCATGATATGAACACCCTGGCAGTATGGCTTGCACTCTTTGATAATACGTGCAGCGATCTCAACACCGGTAATTCCAGCTTTTGTCTTTTCTTTGTCAGCCTTCAGCTCCTCGATCATCTCATCCGGAACATGAATGCCGGCAACGTTATTATTCATGAATTTCGCCATTCCAGCGGATTTCGGAATAATAATTCCAACCTGTACAGGTTTTCCGAACTGTTTTGCTTTTTCCATAAATTTGATAAATTTCTCCGGCTCAAATACAGCCTGTGTCTGGAAATAGTCAGCGCCTGCTGCAACCTTTCTCTCCATCTTCGCAAGCTGTGCATCAACAGAATCACTGCATGGAGACACGACAGCACCCTTGGAGAATTTCGGAGGCTCTCCAACAAGCTGGTTTCCGCCAAGATCCACACCGGACTCCAGAAGCTTCACTGTGTGAAGAAGGGATACGGAATCAAGGTCGAAGACCGGTTTTGCCTGTGGATGATCACCCATCTTGGTATGGTCACCAGTAAGGCAGAGAATATTGTCAATACCGAACATAGCTGCGCTGAGAAGATCAGACTCCAGAGCGATACGGTTTCTGTCACGGCATGCAAGCTGGAAAATGGGATTCATGCCTGCATCTTTAAGAACCTTACACATTGCAAGAGATCCAAGACGCATAACAGAAGACTGGTTATCTGTTACGTTAACTGCATGAACACCTGTAAGGTATGTTTTTGCTTCTTCTACCAGCTCATCTACATGGATTCCTTTCGGCGGTCCTACTTCTGCTGAAACTGCAAATTCACCACGATCGAATAATTCTTTCATTTTCATATTATATTTGCTCCAATCATTAAAAATTTAGGATTAACCTTTTATTTCACTTCATCATCTGTAGCAAAATTGTGGATCTGTGTCGGGCATTTCAGCACATCAAGGCGTCCAATCTCTTTCAGGCGTCTGTAAATACGCTCCCATCCACACTCCATTTCGCTGTCCACTTCGCATTTTCCATTCTTGGAACCGCCGCACTGACCATTCACAAGGCTCTTGGAACATGCTGTGATCGGGCAGATTCCACCTGTCAGATTCAGATAACACT
Source organism: Blautia faecis (assembly GCF_020554845.1). Classification (GTDB taxonomy): domain Bacteria; phylum Bacillota; class Clostridia; order Lachnospirales; family Lachnospiraceae; genus Blautia_A; species Blautia_A faecis. Next base: position 68,754 of record NZ_JAJCIA010000005.1, read on the forward strand.
CACCGCACTGATCGCATTTATATTCTAATGGTGTCACTCCCTGGAAACCAGGTACCGGATATGTATCACAGGCAGCACAGACCATCTTATCTTCCAGATATTCAGAAATTGTCTGCACACCAACACCACAGGAAAATACAAGAACCAGATCTGCTTCCTGAATTTTGATCATATGTTTCTGAAGACGCAGCTCCATGTTCTCCGGATTACAAATATAATCAGTAGTCATAATTCCTGTCACATTTCCCTCAGCGGAAAGCTCCTTCTGAAGTTCAACAGCTTCTTTTTCCGGAAAATGAACCTCTTTACATCCATGACAGTTAATAATGAAAACTTTTTTTCCGGCTGTCAGTGATGTGATTGCTTCTTTTGCTTTTAACTGGGTAATCAACATATCACTTCATCCCCCTTACTGCATTTTTTCCGGCTTTAATACTGTCGATGATCGGAATCTTGGAAGAACAGATATACTGACAGCATCTGCACTCAACACAATCCATAACGTTCATGTCTTTCATGCCCTGCCAGTTCTCATCTTTGGCATATTTTACAAAGTACAGCGGAGACAGTTCCATCGGACAGACATCTACACAGCGTCCGCATTTGATACATGGCTGCTCTTTTGTCTCATCTGTATCAATGGCAATAATTCCGTTGGATCCCTTCATCATAGGAACATCCAGTGTATTCAGTGGGAATCCCATCATTGGTCCGCCCATCTTAACCAGAACATCCTCATCTGTAAATCCACCGCAGTAGTCGATCAACTCTCTTACACTTGTACCAATTTTGATGATAAAGTTTCCAGGATTCTTGATCTTCTCACCTGTAACAGTTGCAACACGCTCAATCAGAGGCATTCCTGTCTGGATCGCATCTGAAATTGCCTTTACTGTACTGATATTATCTACTACAACACCAACATCTGCCGGAAGACCGCCGCTTGGAACAATTCTGCCCATAACACGCTTGATCAGAGTTTTCTCAGCGCCCTGTGGGTATTTGGTTCTGGCAACAAATACTTCCATATCTCCGATATTGGCAACTTTTTCCTGCATTAATTCAATGGCATCCTGCTTGTTATCCTCAATAACAATGATACCCTTCTGGGCACCGGTTGTCTTAAGAACTGCTCGCAGACCAAAAATAATATCATCTGCATACTCAAGAAGTACTCTGTGATCTGCTGTCAAAAGCGGTTCACATTCGCATCCATTGAGAAGGATGGTATCAACTGGTTTCGCCGGTTTCAGCTTGACACAGGTCGGGAAACCTGCACCACCCATACCAACGATTCCTGCTTCACGAATGATATCAATGATTTCATCCTGAGTAAGCTTGTCAAGGTCTCCATGTGGCTGTACGGATTCGTGCAGAGTATTTTTTCCATCCGATTCAATAACAACAGCCATCACTTCACTGCCTCTTGTGCCGTGCATACGAGGTTCAACAGCAACTACCGTTCCGCTTACGCTGGAATGTACAGGAGCGCTGATAAATCCAGCAGCTTCGCCGATCTTCTGACCGACTTTTACTGTATCACCAACCTGAACGATGGGATTCGCCGGAGCACCCAGATGCTGAGACATGGAAATTACAACTGTCTTCGGATCCGGGAACTTCTTAAGAGCAATGTGCTCACTGAATTCCTTGCGCTCTGACGGATGAACACCGCCATAGTAACCATCTAATCTGTTTTCTCTGATTGATTTCACATAATCGTTGATCACCTTGAAATTAACCTTGGAGAAATCACGAACCTGTACGGGCTGATTGAGGAATTCTTCCAGACGTCCCTGTTTCGCCAGTCTCTGGTAAATTTTCTCCCATGCGCAGTCCTTATTGGGATCTACTTCGCATTTTCCATTCTTTGCTCCACCGCACTGACCATTCACAAGACTCTTGGAACAGTCAACGATGGGACAGACACCACCGGTAATATTCAGATAACACTGTGCACATGCATCACAGCTCTTCTTGGTAAGTGCCATGCCATGATGACCTCTGTAGTTAAGGGTATTGCTTGCAGCAACAACCGGCTTACCTGCCAGATCTGCAACAGTCTGAATACCAAGGCCACAGGAAATTACTACCACATTCTCTGTTCCTTCCGGAAGCAGGTCCTGCAATTTTCTTTCTGTGTGCATTTTGTTGCATAAGAAATCAACTTTCGCATTACCTGTGACCGTCTTTCCCTGTTCTTTGGCAAACTTCAGGAATTCATCGCAATCCGGTTCCTCAACCGTCTCAAATTCCTTAAAGCACTTATTACAGGCAATCACAAACAGGTTGTCCTTGCCGTTCAGCACTGATGCAAGCTCATCACTGCTTTTCAGCTTGTACTTAGTATAATTTTCCAATTGCTCACCTTCCTTATAATAGAAATTATATTCTTATACTATCTGTTCTTATCCGTTCCCTCCACAAAAAAACTTATAAAAGCAGATAAATAAGTTACTGTTTTTCCTTTATAATTTAACACAAACTGACTATTTTATCCAGTCTTTGTGACTATTCTGCCTTCAAATTATCTACAAAAATTCTAAAAAGCCAAAAAAGACGTTCTCTTTCTTCGCCAGAAAAGAAAACGTCTCATTCTTTATAAACTATTTATCTGTTACCGCATTCTACGCATTACCGCCACATTCCCCGCCTTTTCCGAATGGTATAATACATACTGTTCTCCATGGCCATAACCTTCTGAAGAGGCACGCTTTTGAATACGGGCATTTTCATCTTGTATTTGATCCAGAAGAAGGAGTAAATACCAAGCATCAGGAAGGTAATGCCGGTTACCAGCCAGATCATGTTCCGCTCTACAGGATCTGTAGAAATATTCAGAATCATATATACTGTTCCACAGATTCCGATAATTGGGAAAAGAGGACCACAGGGAACCTTGAAGGAACGAGGTGCCTTTGGAAGTCTTTTTCGCAAAATCAGTACATCAATATGAGCCAGTATGTAAGAGATCATCCAGAAAACAGAGCCAACCAGGATCAGGAAGGAAATGGCATCTGATGAGCCATCACTGAGGGCTGCGAATACGAAAATAAATGCACTTACAAATACAACTCCGAAATACGGAACCCCATGTTTATTTGTTTTTGCAAAAACACGAGGCATCATGTTCATTTTCGCCATTCCCTGACAGATTCCTGCCAGACCGTTTACTGTAGAATTCTGGGTACTTACAACTGCGAGTGCCGAGACAAACGTCATCCACACTTTTCCCGCATTACCAAGAAGATTTCCACCATAAAGCAGGTGTGGTGCAGCGGAATTTTCCAGTTCCGCCCAGGGTGTATAGTTATGGAAACCAAGAACCATCACAGACTGCACCAGACAGATCAGGGCAAGTCCGATCATCATTCCAAGAGGGACATTTCTTCTGGCATTTTTCACATTCTTAGATACCGGTATTACATATTCCGCTCCGATAAACAGCCAGAATGCCACTGCTATGGTGGACACAACACCTTTAAAATCCGTAGCCATACTGTAAGGCTGATGCACCACTTCCCCAGTACCAAGTCCCAGCATACCGATCACTCCAAGGATCAGCATGGAACCGACCAGAAGAAATGCTACCAGATCCTGGATCTTGGCAAACATATCCACACCGTACAGGTTGGCTATCATAACCACTACTGTCATAATGAAGGTGTACATCAGGCTTGGAATCGGCAGATGAATGGTAGATGCCATAGCATAAGCAAAAATAGAAGCCTCAACACCTGATGACATGATATTGCAGATCAAGTATCCGCCTACCATAGAAATCAGTGTCGGAAAAGGTCCCATACAGGCCAGGGTATACTGAGCCAGACCTCCTGTGGTATTTGGCATCAGAGCATTCAGCTCAGAGAGCGATGCCACCGTGGTCATATTTAAAAGACAGGCAATCACCATCGCCCCGATAAATACCACACCAATACTTCCGGCTCCCTGTCCCAGAGAAACCAGACAACTGGTCGCAATAACAAGTCCCACTGAGATGGAAACCACACTTCGCAGTCCCAAAGTTCTGTCCTTTTCTTCCATCCTGAATCACTCTCCTTCATTACTGATCAAATATCGCGCTGCACCGGTCTGAGGGGAATAACGCTGGCGCTTTGTCTGAATAGCTTGCAGAAAGCCTTTTTCAAACACGCTCTATAGTGCATCGATTCCCTCATCGCCAGTTCTCACACGGATCACGTTTGTAATATCATAAACAAAAATCTTTCCGTCACCAATATGTCCTGTATAAAGCTCCTGTTTGATCAGCTCCACGATCTCCGGCACCCTGGACTTCTCTACAACCACCGCAATCTGCTGCTTCGGAAGCAGCTCCATCTCATAGTTTTCATCCACTTCATATTCCTTAGTGCCTTTCTCAATACCGCATCCCAGCACCTGTGTCACTGTCATTCCGCGAACGCCAGCCTTGCTCAAAGCAGATTTCAATCCGTTAAATTTTGACATTCCTGTGATAATCTCAATTCTTGATAATTCCATAACAATCATCCTCCAGCCAGATTAATATCTTTATCCTCTATTCCCGTTATCTTTCATCCTAAAATTGGAATTTTAAACTCTCTATTCTATTTTCCCCGCTGCTAAGTTCTTACTTCTGTCCTTCGCCGCCAGATACTTTTTATATTTCTCCGGTGTGGTCCCTGCAAAAGCCCGGAAATCCTTCAGCATATGAGACTGGTCATAATACCCGCAGTTCAGAGCCGTCTCCTCACTTCCCGCCTGCTCTGGCGACTTGGTAATTTCTCCCAGAAAAGCCTGAAAACGGATAAACCGCTCAAACTCTTTGGGCGAGATCCCATGGATTTCCTTAAACACTCTGCGGATGTAACACTCAGAATATCCTGTCTCACGGCTTAGCATCTGAATGGAAATATTTCCATCTGTAGCGTAAATCCTCTGCCGCATATATTCTTCCAGAACATGTGCAGAATCCTTTGAATGATTTCCCTGATTGCTAGAAAGATACTGCATCAGGATCTGCGCCCTCTGCTTCACATCCGCCGCCTCCGCCAGGCACTCCGTAAGTCCGCTTCCATACTCATTCCGGTCGATCTCCATGTCTGCATTTACCACTTCTTTTATGGAAAGAGATTTTGGCAAAATACATTTTCCTGGCAAAAATCTTGCCCCAAAATAATATCTACCATCATCAAACTCCCAGTTCTTTGCCTTCAGCACCGTTCCACCAACCAGAACTTTTACATCTTTTTCTCCAATTCCAAAAACAAGATCTGTGCTCCCATCTGGAACTGCCCGAAAATTCCCTGAGTTTCCATTTTTTACATTAAATTCATAAAAACTGGAAATTCCCATTCTTCTGTTCAATAATTCCTGATAATCTTCCGCATCCAGTGTCAGATAAGGCTGCACCGGGGTTACGATTTTCTTGTCTTCCATAGGCTCAGCTCCTGAAATTCACCGCTATGGAGCCTTTCCTCACGCCATCTCCGGTTTGTCCCACAGCGGTAATTTTATTCCGATGCCAAGCTTCACTGCATTGCGATAAACGGTTCCCCCCCAGGCAATGTCCTCAACTGGCATGCCTCCTACAGAATATACAATAATCTCGTCATCACTTGTTCTTCCCGGATGTCTCTTCTCAATAATGTCTGTAATGTCGATAATATCCTCTGCCTCAATTTTTCCATCATGCTTCAGGTCTGTGAACTTGGTTCCGATGATCTGAACCTGCGGATAGGTAGGATAAGGATACTCTTCCTCCCAGGCCTCATAAAGCTTGGAGTTATCTACCACCAGCTTACAGCCTGCAAGAAAATCATCGTCAAATCTTGCAGCTGACGGCATACTGACCAGCGCGCCCTTTTTGATCCAGTCTCCGTTAATATAAGGGAAGGAAGAAACATCATCGCGGACAGTTGTGGTAAAGCTGATGATATCACTGTCCTTTACTGCTTCCTCCACAGAATCACAGATCTCAATATTTTTGATCTGAGGTAGCTCCTCCCTGATAAACCTGGTAAAAGCATCCAGAGACCGCTGGCTTCTTCCCTTTATTTTTACCGTATCCAGGTTCGGGCAGACACTGACGAAAGCTGCCAGAGATGTTTTTCCCATAACACCAGGTCCGATAATGGACACTACCCTGGAGTCTTTACGCGCCAGATATTTCGCGCCAACTCCAGGAATTCCACCGGTACGGTAAGCGCTTACCAGATTTGCTGACATCAGCGCCAGTGGAGCACCAGTATCCTTATCGTTCAGCATCATCATAAGAATAGATCTGGGCAATCCCACTTTCTTGTTCTCTACATTGGAACCATACCATTTCATTCCAGCCATCTGATAACTGCCGCCCAGGTACGCCGGCATTGCCATAAATCTTCTGTCATCTGCATTCTTCGGCATTCCTGGAAACTGTGGATCATCCGGGAACATGATCATGCAGCCATGGGAATTATGATTAGCACCTCCCATTACATAGTCGCCTTTATATAATGTAATCAAAAGATCCTCCATCACATCCACGCAGGATTTCATATCCTTCACACCTGCTTTGATCATATCCGGTTCACTTAAATATAAAAAATCAATTTTAGCATCCATATCCATGTCTCCCTTCTGAGTCTGTAGCTGTCAAATATATACTCATCCAGGAGCCGCTTTATTTCGCTTGGCTTCGCTAGGATGGAGTATAGCACATCTTTTTATTTTTGTACACTAGCATTTTAACGTGTGAAATTTTTAGCTTATTTTAAATTGCGGCATGAAACCTATCATACCTGAACGCTGACAGATCCAACGTTGTCTCCTCTTCCAGTGCCGTCTCCGCCAGCAATTTTCCCACAATCGGTGAAATTCCAAATCCATGTCCGGTAAATGCACAGGCCACGATCAGCCCCGGTACCTCGTCCACATTTCCCAGAACCGGTACACCGTCAATGCAAACATCCTCATAACCAGCCCAGGTCCTTACAATCTTTGCATTTGCCAGCTTCGGGATATACTTCATAATTCCACGGCAGATACAAGGAGCTGTAATCCCCGAAGTCATATTATGTCCATTATCTTTATTCACTGTTTCAAATCCGGAAGCTCCGCCGAATACAAAAGAGCCATGGTCTGTCTGGTGTCCGTAGAAATCTGCATCCGCAGTACCAAGCATCTGACCAAACATTTTCGGCTCTGCCTCTGTAACCAGCGCCTCGATCAGATCATTTGACATTGGAACATCAATTCCCACAGTACCAAGAAGCTTCCTGCTGGCATAACCAGCCGCCACAATTACCTTATCGCCCTCGTAAACGTTTTTCTGCGTAACAACCTTTCTCAGCTTTCCCTTCACCTTCTGAAGCTCCACAACTTCTTCCCCGGTGAAAAACTGAACGCCCAGTCTCCTTGCTGCCCTGTAATAGCCCAGAGTGGTCAGAAGAGGGTTTGCATGTCCGTCTGTAGCGCACCAGCTGGCTCCAATTACCTCATCACTTAAGAAAGGATTGATTTCCCGAACCTCTTTTCCATCGATCATTTTTACATCCAGCCCACAGGCAGTTGCCCGGTCTGTAAGCCCCTGGAGGATTTCCATATGACGAGCTGTTTTTCCAAGCCGCAGGTTGCCCTCTTTGTGATATTCCACATTGATTCCAAGCTCCTCTGAAAGAACCGGCCACATATTTTTCACTGCATACATGGCAAGTGGCAACTCCCTTGGATCTCGGCCTGACTGGCGGACACCGCCTCCATTTCTGGCAGAACCGCCATTTCCAATACTCTCATCACGGTCAAGGACGATTACGGAAGTCCCCTTTTGGGCCAGATAATAGGCTGTAGCACATCCAATTACGCCGCTTCCCACAATGATCACATCTGCTGTCTTACTCATCGTCCTCACCTTCCTTTGCGTAAATTTTCATCTCTAAGGGTCTCATGGGAGCTCTTGAGGTTGCCGGTTCCAGAAGTGCCGGGGAAACTCCAAGCTCTGCCGCCACGATCCTCTTTACCAGCTTGGCACAGGTCTGTCCCTGGCAAAGCCCCATTCCACAGCGGAGATATCTTCTGATCTCTGTGATGGTAAACATTCCATCGTGAACTGCTCTTCTGATTTCTCCTTTTGTTACTTCCTCACATCTGCATATAATTCTGTCATCGTCAGGCTCCGGGACGTATTCTCCCAGCTGAACGGTTCTGTCATAAATACTTTCCATCATACAATCCCTCCGCCTTATTTTGCTCTGTAAAATCTGGCCTTCATTGCCATATCTGCCGGAACCTTTATGGTAAGAAGATTGGTATGGTCAAAGGCTTTCGCACTCTTTACCGATATCACCTCTGCCTCACAAACCGACTGACCGTTTCTTCCAAGTCCCAGTCCTTTTTCCCCTTTTTCCGGCAAAGGAAGAAATTCATAAGGAATGGTGACTGTGGCAAAACCAGGTTCAAAGGTTTCGTCTACCAGGAAGATGGCCTGTCCTGAACAGGAGGCTACACACATTCCGCATCCAACACATGTGGCGTTTTCCTCCACAGCCGGAAGGGAGGTAATATGTGCCCCAATCTTAATGCAGTGCTTTGGACATGCATCCTGACAGGGGTTGCAGGGAATGTTCTGTGTGCATTCCATCACCGGATGAACGCCTGCTCTGTGGGTAACTCCCGGAAAGCGTTCAATTTCCTCATCTGCCACATAGCCTTTTGTGAGAAGATTCATGGAAACATCGATTCCCTCTTCTGTCTTTTCGATCAGCCTGCCTCTGTTCTTAGGGGCAAACATGCCTTGGCGAAGTCCGTCAAGGGCTGCCTCGTTTACCTTTGCCCCTTCTTCCAGTTCTGCCTCCTCTATGTAGCCAAGATATCTGGAAGCTGCAATTCCAGCAATTCTTCCCTCGATCATAGCGGAGCTTGCTTCCTCGATTCCGGATACATCGCCCGCTACGAAAATTCCTTTAATGGAGGTCTCCCCATACTCATCTACGATTGGCACCTGGCCACCGCGCTTCGGATTATCTTCCATCTCACAGCCGGCCATTTTTAACAGCTGTGACATTGGGGAAAGACCAACTGCCAGGCAAATGGTATCCACGTCGAAATGCTTTTCTGTTCCTGGAATAAACTGAAAATGATTGTCAACTTCCGCAATCGTTACACCTGTCACATGATCTTTTCCTTCTGCTTTCACAATGGTATGGGAAAGGTAAAATGGAACTCCCGTTCTGGCAACCTTTGCAGCATGTACGCCATAACCTCCGATTCTCGGTGCCGCGTCAACCAATGCAACCACATCACAGCCACACTGTTTCAGCTGGAAGCTGACAACCAGACCAACATTTCCGCTTCCCAGCATCAGGATCCGGTTTCCAGGCTTTACACCGTGAAGGTTCATCATGGTCTGTGCGGCTCCTGCTCCAATCACACCCGGAAGCGTCCAGCCCTCGAAGGTAACCATATTTTCTGCTGCTCCTGTGGCAATAATAATGGCATCTCCTTTATAATGGAAAATTTCTTCTCCCTTTTTTACCACGATTTCTTTGTCCTGATACATTCCAATGACTGTGGAATTCAGTTCTACATCAACACCTGCCTTAGCCGCCTCTGCAAGAAGCTCTTCACCGATTACAAAGCCTCTGATCTTCGCCTTATGCTCTTTGGAGCCAAAAAATTTATGGATCTGCTTAAACAGCTGTCCTCCAGGCTTTTCATTCTCATCAAATACAACTACCTTCAATCCTCTTTTTGCTGCCTCAATTGCCGCTGACAGACCAGACGGGCCTGCGCCAACTACGATCAAATCATATCTTTTCATCTTGTCTGTCCTCCTGTTTTCTGTTCCTCAAATGGCTCTGCCGATACACCATATTGTGTCTGAACCTTCATTCCTGCCTTCAGCGGGGTTACACAGGTTCTCACGTTTGGAACTCCGTCCACAACCATAACACAGTCTGTGCAGCGGCCAATTGCACAAAAGATTCCTCGAGGCGTATGCTCCTTCTTCGTGTAACGGTGAATCAAAATTCCCGCCGCTTTTAATGCCGCTGCGATTGGTTCCCCTTCATACCCCTGAATCTTCTGACCATCATATGTGAAATTTACTAATCTTCCCTTCTGCGGTACTCCTAAAATCGGATGCTCTGTAATACGTGTACCCATGGTATTTCCCCCTTTTTTGATAGACGGACAAATCTGCTGTCCGGGACTTTCTTCGCCAAAAAGGCGCCTGCAAAATAAATTGCAGACGCCTTTGTCTTTTACGTTGTTGGTTCTTTTTCTTAAGTTGTTCGTATTATAGTTTATGGGAATGGATATGTATTGTAAAAAACGATACTATTTTTACAAAATCATCTGAAGATATGTTATAATGGGAATATCTGTTGAATATCGTTAAAAGAAATATTATGATTCCGTTCAGCATAGAACATTGAATCATTAATGAAAGATACTTACGAGGTGTAAAGCTTATGAAATACAGAGATGAGTTCCACATTGCATCCACTGCGATTCTGCTCAGTGTGGCTATGGTTGGAATTTCCGTAGTCGTTCCCAAAGAAAGCAGAGTGCCAACTGCCAAGACCACATTAACAGAGGCTCCTGAAACAGCTGCAGAAGCGGAAGCTGCACAGCAGGAAGAATTTCCAATTTACAGTCAGGACAGTAATTATGACGAGACTTACGATTACAGCCAGGAAGATAGTTCCTACGATGACAGCTATGATTCTTCTGGCGGTGATTCTTCTGGAAGCGACCAGATCACTTATCCTACTGAGGATTCTGGAGATAGCTCAGGAAGTGACACTTCCGATATTCCGGATTATACAGAAGATACCTCCGATGATTCCGGACAAGATAACAATGAGAACTGGGATTATATTGATAATGGAGATGGTTCTGGTTCCGATAGCGAAGGAGACTATACGGAGGATACCTCCGATCAGGATATTGAATACTATGAATAAAAAAGAATCCTGCCTGGCAGGGCTTGGAAATTCCAACGGAATTTCCTGTTACATAATAAAAATCCCCGGATTTCCGGGGATTTTATTATTATCTGATTTTATTCAAAAATCCAAATGGTTCCTTATCTTCCAGAAAATGCATCAGCATATATGCCGTCATGATTGCTACATTCTCTTCCTTCAGAATCCGCTTCACTTCCTCGCGGTCCGCCAGAATCACTTCAATCTCTTCCGTATCTTCCTGTGCCTTGGAACTGATTTCGCCGCTGGCATATCCATATACAGTCGCACAAGACTCGTCTGTCATTCCTACAGTAGTGAAATAGGGCTTCTGGTAAGCTTCTGCTACCGGAATAGGATCAAGCTTCAGTCCGGTTTCCTCGTACATTTCACGAATTGCGCCTTCATGGTAATTCTCATCTGGCTCTACCAGACCAGCTGGAAATTCATAAATATAATCACCTAATGTATAACGATACTGGCGAATCAACACCACTTTGTCATGTTTTTCGCCATAAATGCTATAAATGATCACACCGTCCGGATTGTTCTTATGTGTCACCATTTTCAGGCTGTCTACATCTTTTGCACGGGAAGACACAAAATAGTTTACCGGGGTATTGTGCACACTGGTGGCTTTTACATTATAAAGGTTTACATAACGATTATCTGTCTGTTTGGTAATGCTGTTGATTTTTCCCATAGGAACCTCTTTTCGTCAGTTCTTGCTGTTCTGGTCAGAGGTCTCGCTAGAGCGTGTTTGAAAAAGGCTTTCTGCAAGATGTGCGTCACAATTTGTGGGAGATTTTGTCCGGATAAGGGCGCCGTAGCGGGCTACGGCAACCGAATTCGGGCAAAATACACCGCAAAGTGGGGCGTGCAGATTGCGGGAATGATTTTTCAAACAGGCTCTAGATCTCACCAAGGAACAGAGAATCAGTCACCGCGAAGAATCACACGGATTCTTTTATAAATAAAGAACACGATCACTGAGGTTAATGTGTATTTGAATAAATTGAATGGTACAAGAATCATAATTGCAAAAGTAAGAAGGTTGGTTACACCGCTGTGTACTGCTGCACCCATTTCAATAAATGCCTGTACCGGCATTCCAAATGCCTTGCCGTATGCCGGAAGAAGTACAAATGCGTTTACAAAGCATGCAAGCACTGTGGTAAGAATTACACCTGCTGCCATACCTGCCACTGCGTGTGTTCTTGTCTTCTTATGCTGATAACGATAAATCAGTCCGGCTGGAACTACGTAAGAACAGCCAAAGAGGAAGTTTGCCACATCACCAACGCCTGCTGTCATAGTTCCCTTGGTTACCAGATGTACCAGAATCTTCACCAGTTCGATCAGTATACCTGCTACAGGTCCCATTGCAAAAGAACCGATCAGTGCTGGAATCTCAGAGAAATCCAACTGATAAAAGGACGGTGCCAGAAATGGCAGCGGTACCTCAAAATTCATCAACACACCTGCCACAGCACCTAACATTGCTACCTGGGCAATGGTTCTGGTGCGGCTTCGCTCCATTACGTTTCCATTTTTGATTACTTGTTCGCTCATACTCATTGCTCCTTAAATTATAATATTTAAAGAAAATTTCTGCAAGTATGGGATTAAAATGTTACCAGTAAACAGTAACGTTAAAATCACCACATAAAAAGCCCCGGAATCTCTTCCGGGGCAATGAGCACGTACAAAAAAATCAACCGATCTAAATATTCTGCGCGTTCTTCTCTCATCCAGACTTTACTGTCGGTTTTGGAATTTCACCAAATCAGCCGCCAAAGCGGGTCGCGGACTATACCGCCGGTAGGGAATTTCGATTTCCAAGGATTTCGATCACCCTGCCCCGAAGAAATTTTCTTTTCATGGTGGATTATACAATAGAAATAAGATAATTTCAATAGGAAATCTATTTGTACATCTATTTCATATTTTCTATTATATATCTATTATCATTTGTCTTTATTTGTCTCCACAACATGTACATCCATCTGTGGATACGGAATGGAAATTCCGTTGGCATCAAAAGATTCTTTGATTTTCTCATTGAGGCGCCATTTGATCTTCCAATATTTATCGGTGGGCACCCAGACGCGAAGGCCCATGACTACGGCGCTGTCAGCAAGTTCGTCTACAAAGACCAGCATGTCTTTGTCCGATTTGGTTCCGGGATCTTCCTGTAAAATGTGCTGCAAAAGCTTTTTTGCTTTCTTAATATCGGAATCATAGGAAATTTCCACTTTGATTTCCAGGTTACGCAAATTCTGCGCAGTTACATTGATAATGGTGCTGTTGGATAATTTTCCATTTGGAATGATTACGTGCTTATTGTCAATGGTGATCAGGGTCGTATAGAACATCTCAACCTTATATACGGTTCCCTCCGTTCCACCAGCCTGATCCTGTATAATATAATCTCCTACCTGAAAGGGCTTAAACAAAAGCAGCATAACACCGCCAGACAGATTCTCCAGACCGCCCTGCAAAGCAAGACCAATGGTAACGCCGGCAGTTCCCAGAAGAGCTGCTACGGAAGATTCCTTCACACCGAAATTAGTAGCTATATTAAAAATCAGAATCAGATACAGCAAAAATTTTCCAAAAGAACAGATGAACTGGGCAACCCCCATGTCTATACCGGCCTTTTCCATGGAACTCTTCGCAACCTTCAGAAGCCACTTGATCAGCTTTGTTCCCACATAAAACGCTACAATAGAAAGAACCACTTTCATTCCGAAGCTGATCAAATCCGGAATATGACCGTTAAAGTAAGCCTTGATCTGATCCCAGTTGGAGTTTACTTTATCCACTGTTTCCTGGACAGTCTCCTGAACTGCATTCTCTATAACCTGTCCTTCCAAATTCCCATCTCCTTTTTTCAGTCCTTTCCCACAAACAACTCTGTCCCTTGTTATCCAAAAACAATTTCGTCCACTCCGCTCAAAATCGCAAAGGCGGCAGGAACTAATACCATTTAAAACAGGGCAATCTGGCCTGTTTTCCACCGGAAATTCATTTTGGAAACAAATTATCCACCGTCTACTGCAAGACTCTCCACAGTAGCAACTGCGCTGCCAGAATTAACGGCACACCCAGACGGAATTTCCATTTTCTGGTTTTATGATGAAAAAACTGCATTCCAAGAAGAGCTCCAGCGGAACCGCCAATGGCAGCCACCGCAAGAAGCTGGGCTTCCGGGATGCGCCACTGTTTTCTGATGGCTTTCTGCTTGTCCATGCCGTACATCCCGAAGGCTGCGATATTAACTAAAACCAGATATACAACAAGAATATTTTCTAACATTTTAATCCAACTCTCTAATTTCCCTGCCAAACACGCTATAAAGCGTGTTTGAAAAAGGCTTTCTACAAGGCAATGGCAAGAGAAGAGAAATAATGTTTTCCCTCTTCTCTTTATTTATTTAATCCCTTCATAGAAAGGCTGATCCGGTTCTTCTTCTCATCCACACCGAGAACGCGAACCTCCACAACATCTCCAACGCTTACAGCTTCCAATGGGTGTTTGATAAATTTCTCACTCATCTGGGAAATATGAACAAGTCCGTCCTGATGAACTCCGATATCAACAAAAGCTCCGAAATCGATTACGTTGCGGACAGTTCCTTTCAGGATCATACCCTCTTTCAGATCCTTAATATCCAGTACGTCTGTGCGGAGAATCGGCTTCGGCATCTCATCACGCGGATCTCGTGCCGGTTTCTCCAGCTCTTTTACAATATCCCTAAGAGTAATCTCTCCAATTTCCAGCTCATCTGCAGTCTTCTTGTAATCCCTGATCTGTCTGGAAAGTCCGGCAAGCTTGCCTCCTGCAATATCTTCAGCGGAATATCCCAGTTTCTCAAGAAGCCTGGAAGCCGCCTCATAGCTCTCCGGGTGAACGCTTGTCGCGTCAAGAGGATTGGAGCCGCCTGTAATACGCATGAAACCAGCGCACTGCTCGAATGCTTTCGGTCCAAGCTTCGCAACCTTCAGAAGATCTTTTCGGCTTGTGAAACGGCCATTCTCCTCACGGTAAATTACAATGTTCTTTGCAATAGCCTTGGAAACACCGGAAATATACTCAAGAAGGGAAGCAGAAGCAGTATTTAAATCCACACCTACTTTATTTACAGAATCCTCAACCACACCTGTCAGAGCCTCGCCAAGCTTCTTCTGGTTCATATCATGCTGATACTGCCCTACACCAATGGATTTCGGATCGATCTTAACCAGCTCAGCCAGAGGATCCTGCACACGTCTTGCAATGGAGGTAGCACTTCTCTGTCCTACATCAAAATTTGGGAATTCGTCTGTAGCAAGCTTGCTTGCAGAGTAAACAGAAGCACCTGCCTCATTTGTAATCACATACTGAACCTTCGCTTCCGGAATCTCCTTCAGCATATCAACAATAACCTGCTCAGACTCTCTGGAAGCAGTACCATTTCCAACAGAAATCAAGGAAATGCCATACTTCTTGATCATAGCTTCTACTGTATCCTTCGCAGCGCGAATCTTCTTCTCGTTAGTAGGAGCAGTTGGATAAACAACTGTGGTATCCAGAACTTTTCCAGTAGGATCTACAACGGCCAGCTTACAGCCTGTACGGAAGGCCGGATCCCATCCAAGGACAGTCTGTCCGGCGATTGGAGGCTGCATGAGAAGCTGCTCCAGATTTTTGCCAAATACTTTGATGGCTCCGTCCTCTGCCTTCTCAGTCAAGTCACTTCTGATCTCGCGCTCGATTGCAGGAGCGATCAGACGCTTGTAACTGTCCTCTGTCACTTCTTTCAGAATCGGTGTAGTAAATGGATTGTCTCGGGTGATCACCTGCTTCTCAAGGTAACGAAGAATATCTTCTTCTGGTGCAGCTACCTTGATAGTGAGGAATTTCTCTTTCTCACCACGGTTCAGCGCCAGCACACGATGTCCAGCCAGCTTCTTCACCGGCTCCTCAAACTCATAATACATCTCGTATACAGACTGTGCCTCCGGATCTTTTGCCGTAGAACTGATGGTTCCTTTTTTTGCAGTAAGATCACGGATGTGGATTCGATAATCTGCCTCATCGGAAATATGCTCTGCAATAATGTCCTTTGCACCAGCAATGGCATCTGCCACAGAAGCAACCTCTTTTTCCTCGGAAACAAAGGCTTCTGCTTCTTCCTCGATGGACTTGCCTGTCATCTGAAGCATAATAATATTTGCCAGCGGCTCCAGACCTTTTTCCTTGGCAATTGCTGCCCTGGTACGTCTCTTCGGACGGTACGGACGATAAAGATCCTCTACCACTACCAGTGTCTGTGCTGCCAGGATCTGTGCTTTCAGCTCTTCTGTCAGTTTTCCCTGGTCCTCAATGCTGGAAAGAACCTGATTCTTCTTGTCTTCCAGATTTCGAAGATAAGTCAGTCTCTCGTTCAGGTTACGAAGCTGCTCATCATTTAAGGTTCCAGTAGCTTCTTTTCTATATCGTGAAATAAAAGGGATGGTGTTTCCCTCATCGATCAATTTAACAGCAGCTTCTACCTGCCATTTCTGCACCCCAAGTTCCTGGGTGATTACCTGTAAAATATCCATTTTTTCAATCTCCTCTTGTTGCTTGTATTTCTAATTTCTGTAACCGTCATTATTTTCTGTATCATATCCGTTTCCAGAATCATTGGTCCAGTTATGAAAGCCGCCGTCAGCAGTTCCATCTCCTGGCAGTCTGTAGTCCAGTTCCCCATCCAGATCCCGATAAAATGCCACCATGGACATTTCCATATAAGGCATGATCCAGAAAAGTGCAATATAGAACGTGAACACAGATAATAACAAAAGCGGGATAAAGCTGAGATTCAGCTTCACATATCTCCAGATATTTCCCTTCATCAGCCTTGCGCTCTCTTTCAGTGCCTGGATTCCTCCAAGCTCTGTGTCATCCGCCATGAGAAAGTAGGTCATGGCAAATGGAAGGGAAATAAGAAAATTCAGCAAAGTGCTTACAGCCAGCAGTCCCAGAGTCATGGAAAGCCACTGGATCTGGGAATCCACAGTCAGTCCCGGATCTGTGGTAAAGCTCACATAATAGTAAGGGATTGCTGTGACCAGCTGGATCAGCGCCAGCACAAAGCCTGCAACGATCACCCTGTCTGGCTGGTTTTTGAAAAAGTAGCCCAGATCTCCCAGAGAAAACTCCTTTCCCCTGGAAATATTCAAAAGCATATACCCCAGACCAGCGGAAATGATCCCCACGATCAGTGACACCACCAGCATAAATACTTCACTGAGAACCAGATCCAGCGCGGATGTGCCAGAAAATAAATTGGTAGAAAGGATTGTTCCTAAAGTATTCAGACCATACACTGCCAGAAGCCCAAGGATCACAGTTCCAACATGTCCCTGCAATGCCTTTTTTGCCTGCAGTTTGATTTCCTTCGTACTTCTTTTTTTCATAATCATCATTCTCCTTTGCAGTGAAACAGCAGGCCGGGATTCTGATGCATCCCGGCCAGATATATTGCAGCACCATTTCGCTGTTTTCACTTTTTGCTCCATTAAGCCATGCCAGTTGTTCCCAATATAGCATTCTTCCATCTGACATCTGTAATTTTTTAATTACGCCGTTCTCTTGTTTCCCCAGAAAAACAGCGCTACCGTACCAGGACCTGTATGGCTTCCGATGGTAGTTCCGATGTTATTGATCTCAACCTTCCCATTTAATTTCGGGAAACGCTCTTCCACCAGCCTTGCCACTTCCCTGGCATCCTCTATACATGCGGACTGGGAAATATAACATTTCCCACTATAGTCAAGTCCGCCCTCAGCGTACTCTTCCATTTTGTCTACAACAGCCCGGATCACCTTTTTCTTGGTACGGATCTTAAATCTTGGGATCAGTTTTCCCTGATCATCCATATTCAGCAGCGGGCAGATATTCAGCATCGTGCCGAAAAAGCCGCTGGCCTTGGAAATACGGCCTCCTCTGATATAAAACGTAAGATCTGTGGAAAAAAACCAGTGATGCAGGTTCAGCTTGTGTTCCTCCGCCCAGGCATGAACCTCCTCAATGGGTCTGCCCTCATCCCGAAGGTCTGCAAGTTTATCCATAAAAAGCCCATATCCGGAGGATGCTCCCAGAGAATCCACCACCAGGATCTTACGCCCCGGATATTTTTCCTCCAGATCCGCTTTTGCAACGTTAGCTGAATTGATAACGCCAGAAATTCCTGAAGACAGGCAGACATGGAGCACATCTTTTCCCTCTTTCAGAAATCCTTCGAAATATTCTTCGAATTCATCTGCATTTACCTGGGAAGTCTTGGTGGATGCACCATCCTGCATGGCCTTATAAAATTGGTCAAATGGCATAGACTGTCCCAGATCATCTGCATATTCTTTTCCATTTAGTTCATAATGAAAGCAGATATAGGAAATATTTCTTTTCTCAAAATGTTCTTTCGTAAGGTCTGCTGTGGAACAGCAGCTGATCACATAGTCGCTCATATTTCCCTCCTGTTACTAATTTTGCAAAACCTCCAGATCGGGTTCTCCCTTATTCTGGAAGAATTTCATTTCTGTACGCAACACTTGCCACTGTATCCGGATCCTCATCCTTGTTAAACCAGAACTGTGCCCGGTTGTCAATCTTGGTATCTGCAGTCTTATAAATATTCAGGTAATCTCCGTCCTCATCACACGCATAGCCTTTTTCCTCTGCAGCTGCGATCAGGTCCGCCTTCTTCGCACCCAGGGTAAATCCACCGGAAAGAGTAAGGGTAAGAGCATCACTGTCGTAATTGCCTACCTCAAGCTCCCGTACAAAACAGTTCTCGATGGCAGTTGCATCCTGGGTAAAATTGTAAACACTGAAATGCACACTCTGGTTATTCTTCATCATGTCTACAAATTCCAGATCCCGGCCAGCCACATAAGCGCCATCTTCCACATCCTGAAGCTCCCAGCCATTCTCAAGGAATGCAGACACCGGAGCCGGAAGGGAATAAAGATCTCCGCAGAATTCCAACTGTGGAGCCAGCAGATCATCTCCCAGCTCAGTAGGAGCGGTATAGGAAGATACGATTTCTGGAACTTCCTCGCTTACACTTCCCTTGTCATATCCTTCTGGCTCTACGAAGTTACGCATATCTACCTGCTTCAGAGTATTGTCATCCTTATATACATAGAAATGAACTTCCTCGTAATAATCTTTCGAGTAGGAATACTTGGTATACAGGTCTCCCTCGTAAGTATCGCTTGGATCACCATAAGCAGCTTTGATATCATCAAAATTGGATTTTCCCATTACGATTCCGCCAGGCAGTTCTACAGGAGTAGCCGCCACATCAAAATCATAGCTTGCATCAATATCAATTCCTGCTACCAGACACTGGTTTAATGGCAGCTGGTTGATTCCAAGATTGATCACATCTACGGAAACGCGGTCGTCCCCTTTGTAAAAACTGATGGAACCATAGGAATTGGTTCCAACGCCCATCTCCGGGTCCTCGTTCTTGCCAAGTGTCCAGTCTGCTGCAAAATCCTGGTAATACATAGGGAACTGGTAAACCTTATCCCCGATCTTCACCTGAAAATCGTACAGGCTGTCGGACAGCTCTGTAACCGTTTCTGCACCAGCCTCAGGCTCATCAGCAGCCTCTCCTGCTGCCTCTGTAGTTTCGGCTTCCTGTGCCTCTGCATAAGCCGCGGACGGAACCGCACACAGGCACATTGCTGTAAAAAGCACTCCCAATACTTTTCTTTTCATACAGAAATTCCTCCTTAGAATGTATATTTGATCAGTCGGCAAGGCCGAAAGCATCGTGTACTGCATTCATAGCCCGGATTCCGTCTTTTTCGTTGATAAGGACGGTAATACGGATTTCAGATGTGGAGATCATATTAATGTTTACGCCTTCATTGTAAAGGCTCTCAAACATCTTGGCAGCCACGCCAGGATTGCTGAGCATACCGGAGCCAACAATGGAAAGCTTGGCGATATTGCGCTCAGAGTGAAGCTCCTTGAAGCCAAGGCGCTCCTGGCTCTCCTCCAGAGTGGCAACTGCATCATCCAGATCATCCTTATTTACGGTAAAAGAAATGTCCTTTGTTCCTGCACGTCCGATAGACTGCAGGATAACATCTACATTAATATTTTTCTTTGCAAGGGTATCAAATACCTTAAATGCAACACCAGGCACATCACGAAGTCCCAGTACTGCGATCCTCACAGCGTCTGTATCCAGCGCAACACCGCTGATCAGCATTCTTTCCACGCTAACTACCTCCTTAACTACCGTTCCTTCACTGTTATTCAGGCTGGAGCGGACCACAAGGGGCACTCCGTATTTCTTCGCCATTTCCACAGAACGGTTGTGAAGTACACCCGCTCCTGATGTTGCCAGATCCAGCATCTCATCGTATGTGATCTCTTTCAGCTTTCTGGCATTTGGAACCTTACGTGGGTCGGCTGTATAAACGCCGTCCACATCTGTATAAATCTCGCAGGCGTCTGCATGAAGCGCTGCTGCCAGTGCCACGGCAGTGGTATCAGAACCGCCTCGTCCCAGGGTGGTATAATCATCATACTTATCCACTCCCTGGAATCCGGTAACGATGACAATCCTGCGGGCATCCAGCTCACGGCGGATACGCTCTGTGTCAATTCTTTTCAATCTTGCATTCTGATGGCTGCTTGTGGTATGCATGGTCACCTGAAAAGCATTCAGGGAAACCGCCGGAACGCCCAGCTTGTGCATTACCATGGCCATCAGAGATACGGACATCTGCTCACCGATGGTAAGGAGCATATCCATCTCACGCTTCGGAGGCTTGTCGTCCATATCATGAGCCATACGGATCAGCTCATCTGTATATTTTCCCATGGCGGACAAAACCACCACCACGTCATTTCCTTTTTTATATTCCTCGATACAACGGTTGGCAACATTATACATTCTCTGTTTGTCCCCAACGGAAGTACCGCCGAATTTCTTAACTATCAGCATAGTTTTTCCTTTCACGCTGTCAGTTTTATTTTTTATCTGCGCATACAGACAGTTTCACGCAGCTGCCCATTACCTGAATAACTGCGGTTTCATGTTATCAGTCTTTCACGCGGATCATGCCCAGAACATTCTCTCCAAGCGCTTTCACACGCGCTTTGTACTCGCCCTGTGTCATAAGTCTGGTAATAAAACCAAATTCTTCCGGAAGGGAATCCGGCTCGATCACAGCCTCAACCTTACCAAAAGCCTTATCCACCTCATCCAGGGAAGTATCCTTCACACGGACAAAGAAACGGCCTTCTACAGAATCCGGCTCCATCAGGGTCATCTCTTCATTGCTCCAGTTATTCGGAATGGTGTCATGAAGATGCTTTGCAGCCTCCACAACGTCTGCTGCAACTGCACTGGCAGTAGGAAGCTTGCCAGCTCCGCTTCCATAGAACATGGCATCGCCAAGCATATTTCCATGTACAAAAATACTGTTGAACACACCTTTTACGCCATAAAGAGGATTATCCTGTCCAACAAGGAAAGGTGCTACAAGTGCGTAGAAGGAATCGTCTCCCAATTTCTTGCTTGTGCCAAGAAGCTTGATGCTTCTGCCCATTTCTCTTGCGTATTCCATATCCTCTGGTGTGATCTTTGTAATTCCTTCTGTATAAACATTTTCAAAATTCAGGAATTTTCCATATGCCAGAGAGGAAAGAATGGCAATCTTACGGCATGCGTCCTGTCCTTCCACGTCAGCGGTAGGATCAGCCTCTGCGTAGCCTTTTTCCTGAGCCTCTTTCAGAACAGTATTGAAATCAGCACCTTCTGTGATCATCTTATCCAGCATATAGTTGGTAGTTCCGTTCAGAATTCCGCTGACCTCATCGATCTCATCTGCGGTAAGAGAACCGTTGATGGCACGAATGATCGGGATTCCACCGCCGCAGCTTGCCTCGAAAAGGAAGTTGATCTTTTTCTCTTTTGCAATTTCCATAAGCTCAGGACCGTATTTGGCAACCAGAGCTTTATTTGAGGTGCACACACTCTTGCCGGCTTCAAGTGCTCTTTTTGTAAAAGTATAGGCAGCACCGGTTCCTCCCATTACTTCTACTACAATTTTAACTTCCGGATCATTTACGATCTGCTCAAAATCATGAACAAGAATCTCTTCTACCGGATCTCCCGGGAACTCACGAAGATCCAGTACATATTTGATCTTAATCTCTTCCCCGGCTCTTTTGTTAATCAATTCATGATTGGTGCGGATGACTTCTACTACACCACTTCCAACTGTGCCATATCCTAACACTGCAATATTTATCATCTGTCCGTTACTCCCTGCCTAAAATTTTTAAATAATGGATTCCTTCCATCTGTTCAATGTCATCCACCATTGCCTCTGCATCCCCTTCTCCCTGAAGGATCTGCACACTTAAGGTAAGAGTGGCAATACCACTGATGGGAATACTCTGATGTATAGTCAGAATATTGCCATGATTTTCCGCAATAGCCCGAAGAACATTGGATAAAATTCCCGGCTCATCATCCATCTGTATAATAAAAGTGATGGTCTTTCCCTTGGCTTCCTCGTGGAAGGGAAAAATATCATCTTTATATTTATAGAAAGAGCTTCGGCTGATTCCCACAGCGTCTGCAGCTTCCTGAACTGTAACTGCCCGCTTTGATTCCAGAAGCTTCTTCGCTGCAACTACATTCAGAAGCACTTCCGGCACAGCCCGCTCTTTTACTACAAAATATTTATTCTTATCTGTTGTCTTTGGCATCCTGCATTTCCTTCCACTTTCACTGCGCCCTGCAAATCTCTGCCATTACAGCCGCTGTATC
Source organism: Blautia faecis (assembly GCF_020554845.1). Taxonomy (GTDB): domain Bacteria; phylum Bacillota; class Clostridia; order Lachnospirales; family Lachnospiraceae; genus Blautia_A; species Blautia_A faecis. Next base: position 91,512 of record NZ_JAJCIA010000005.1, read on the forward strand.
CAGACATAATCCGGAAACTGGCATTGCCCTGTTACCGTTACTTCGTGAACAGCAGCATGCTTTTACTGCTGCTCTGCAGGTCTCTTCGCAAGTGCGATCCATTTCAGATATGCATTAATAAAGATATCAATGGCACCATCCATAACTGCATCTACATTTCCGGTTTCTTCATTGGTACGGTGATCTTTGACCATGGTATATGGCTGCATAACGTAGGAACGGATCTGGTTGCCCCAGCCGATATCCGTTACTTCGCCTCGGATTCCGGAAAGCTTGGCTTCTGCTTCCTGCTGTTTCAGAAGATATAACTTCGCTTTCAGCATCTGCATAGCCTTATCTTTATTCATATGCTGGGAACGCTCATTCTGACACTGTACCACGATTCCTGTTGGGAAATGAGTGATACGGATAGCGGATGAGGTCTTGTTGATATGCTGTCCGCCGGCACCACTGCTTCGGTAGGTATCAATACGGATGTCCTCATCATTGACCTCTACGTCCAGATCTTTCTCAATATCCGGCATTACATCGCAGGATACGAAAGAGGTCTGGCGCTTTCCAGCCGCATTGAACGGGGAAATACGTACCAGACGGTGAACACCTTTCTCAGACTTCAGAAGTCCGTATGCGTTCTCTCCGTTTACCTGGAACGTAACAGATTTGATACCAGCTTCATCGCCGTCCAGATAGTCCAGAACTTCAATTGAAAAGCCCTTGCGTTCAGCCCAGCGTGTATACATACGATACAGCATACTGCACCAGTCGCAGGCTTCTGTTCCACCAGCTCCTGCGTTCAGTTTGATAATAGCATTCTCGCCGTCATACTCTCCTGAAAGAAGTGTCTTCACGCGGATACTGTCAAACTGTGCCTGGAACTCATCCAGCATTTCCTGGATTTCTTCGATCATGGACGGATCATTTTCCTCATAGCTCATCTCGATCAGGGTCTCCATATCTTCTTTCTGGGTTACCAGATTCTGATAGGTTTCCATGTCGTCCTTCATGCTCTTTAATTCTTTCATTTTCTTCTGGGATACTTCTGCATTGTCCCAGAAATCAGGCGCTTCCATTTCGCGCTCTAATTCTTCAACCCGCTTTTCTTTGTTAGCCAGGTCAAAGTGAATCCCTCACTTCCACTAATGGTTCTGTGTATGTTGCAAGAATGCTCTTGAACTGGTCTAATTCAACCATAGCTTCACCTTCTTTCTAATATTTCTGTGTAACAGTCCAGTGTTTTCTGAATCGTTACATTTCTCCAACAATGCCGCCGGCCTGGAACGTGTTTGAAAAATCATTCCCGCGATCCGCACGGCACACAGACTTTCAAACTATACAATAGCATATTCCGTGGAAAATTACAATAAAAAGCGGTGTGGAAAGGAACAGCCACACGTTACCGTTTTCTTTATGAATAACAGGCATTCTCTCTGTTGCGATTTTTTCTCAAAAATGGATTTTAGAATAGGTTGAAAAATTTCTGTATTTCTTATATCATAAACTAATAGTCCGTTTGTGGGTCATGGTTCTATGATATAATGATTTTGGTTAAAGCGATTAATGAAGAGGTATCATTTTTGAAGAAAAAAGAAGCGGTATTTATTGGTGCACTATTGGTTATTTCAGTGGTGCTTTGTATTTTTGTTTATGCGGTTCCACATGGAACTCATGGGTCGATTCAGATTATGGTGGATGGGGAGCTTTATGGGACTTATTCACTGGCGGAGGATCAGGTGATCCAGATTGGGGATACCAATGTGTGTGAAATTAAGGACGGCGAGGTAAAGATGACAGATGCGGACTGTCCGGATCATCTTTGCATGAAGCAGCCGGCAGTGGGCAGTGCAGGCGGATATATTGTGTGCCTGCCAAACAGAGTAGTCATTCAGGGAGAGGGCGATTCAGATTCACAGGATTCCGAGAGTGGATTTGACGCAGTGGTGTAAGTGATGGATCAGAAAAAGACAGCGTATCTTGGGCTGTTTGCAGCCATTGCCATTATTTTCGGGTATGTGGAGTCGTTGATTCCATTTTTTGCGGGAATTCCGGGAATGAAGCTGGGGCTTGCAAATCTGGCGGTGCTTTTTGTGCTGGAGAGATATACGTGGAAAGAAGCGGCGCTGGTTTCCATTGTGAGAATTTTTATTATCGGTTTTATGTTTGGAAGCGGCTCCAGTATTATGTATAGTCTGGCGGGGGCGACCCTTAGTTTGATCGTGATGGTTTTTGTAAAAAATAAGATTGGATTCGGGCAGCTGGGTGTAAGTGTGGCTGGTGGCGTTTCCCATAACATTGGTCAGCTGCTGGTGGCGATTCCGGCAACACATACGGTGGGACTGTTGTATTATTATGCTCCGGCGCTGATGGTGTCGGGAGTGATTACAGGACTGCTGATTGGAGTGCTGACGAAGGAAGTGCTTAAGAGGATTCCGTAATATGTTACCACCGTACGCATCTGGGCTGAATATATTCCACGCGGGGAGGCGCAACATTCCGCGGAGCTAACTGCTAACTGCGACTAAACATCTCAGGAGAGCCTTCGATGTTAAGTCTTCGTAAGCAGTGGATCTCCGCTCCATTAAAGGCGCGCCTTGAATGCCCCGCTTAGGAATATATTCAGCCCAAATGCTGTTGATTGAAAAAGAGCTCCTGACGATAGTTTTGAACTATCGTCGGGAGCTCTTCTTGCTATTCCATAAGTTATCATTTTCTATGAATTTATCATGGACAACTTATAATTCGTTTACTACATATCCGTCTTTCATTAATTCGAATTTATCCATCAATCCACTTGTCACATACACATTTTTGTCTTCATCAACGAATACGGCTTCTGCATCATATTTCTCTAAAAGAGGTTTCGCGGCGTCCAGACCCAGAACGAAGCAGGCAGTGGAGAGGCCGTCGGCCAGGTAACCCTGGTCGCAGACGATGGTGACGGAGGTGAGACCGTTCTGTACAGGATAGCCGGTCTTTGGATCCAGAATGTGGTGGTAGCGGATTCCATCTTCTATGAAGTATTTTTCGTAGTCACCAGAGGTGGAAAGGAACTGGTTGGCGTCCAGGGTGATGGCTCCAAGATAGTCGCCTTCCGTGTCACGGGGATCGGTAAGGGCTACTTTCCAGGAGGAGCCGTCGGGCTTTTCGCCGTAGGTCATGACACTGCTGCCGCCAAGGTTCAGGATCATACCGAAGACATCTGGCTGGGTTTGCAGGTAATCCATGATCAAATCACAGCCCATGCCTTTTCCAACGGCACCAAGATCCAGGGTACAGCCATCAAGAAGGGTTACATTGTTTCCGTCCACCTGAATTTTCTCGTAGCCCACTTCGGGAAGAAGGGTGTCGATTTCGGACTGATCTGGGACATGAGGGTTCTCGCCGGCAATGTCCCACAGGCGGATAATTTTTCCAAGGGTGGGGTCAAAAGCACCGTTGGAATCCTGGGAAAGCTGGCGGATTTTCTCAAGGTCGGCGGCAAGATCATCAGAAACTTCCATGGTCTTGCCATCAGCATTGTTCAGCTGGGAAATCTGGGAGTTTTCCTCTGTCCAGGAAAGGAGGGTGGTTTCCATTTCGCGGAGCTTTTCACCAATCTGGGTATTGATGTCCGCGCCTGAGGTGTAAAGGGTTTCGGAAACTACCGTGTCCATTGCGAAATCTGCGTTGGTGTATTTTTCTATGTCAGATGCATAAACAACTGTAATTGTTTTTCCCAGTACTATTGCAGAAATGACAGTGAGAAGCAGGCTGCCGCAGAGGATTCCTGCCGCACTTCTCTTTCTCAAATGCCTTCTCCCATTAAACATATCCAAGCAGGTAAGTGATTGACCTCTGGACTGCTTTTTATAATGTACCTTAATTAAATCGACTTCATTCTGAAATCTTACTTTACTTCTTTTTTTACTCATATCCTGTTCTTTCTGATTTTATTTTCTCTTATTTTCCAATAGCGTTCGCCCATCTTTTCCCAGCTCGTGTTTAAAAAAGGCTCTCATCTTTCGCCTTCGGAATCCCGATCCGGATGTTCCTCTTCGGGCAGATTCCCTGGCAGGCGTGGCAGCAGATACATTCTCCTGAGAGAGGGGTATCACCGTCAATGTCCAGATGAGCAGGACAGCTCTTTTTGCAGGCTCCGCATTTCGCCGGACAGGTGCCTCTGTCACGGTTGAACAGCGCAGAGGGCGCTATAGGCATTATAGCAAAAATTGTGCCCATTGGGCAGAGGAACTGGCAGAAAAATCTTTCCTGAGTGCACATTCCGATCATGAGCAGAATCAGCAGCACAATCCCCACCTTGTAGGTAGCACCGGGAAGTCTGCCAGCGGTGAGCATGGAAAACACATCCCAGGGGCTCATGCCCTGAAGCTTGCTGTACCAGCCGGTAAGGATAGATACAAGAAGCACCAGAAGCCAGATATATTTCACCTTCTGCAAAATGCGGATGGCTTTTTCTGAGTATCCGTGACGGCCTTTTTTATGAAAAACCTTCTGGCGGATAAACACAGTCAGCTCGTACAATGCATCCCCAAGGGAACCAAATGCGCAGGCATATCCGCAGAAATGCCGTCCGAACAGGCAGGTTACCACCAGCAGCACAGCAGTCACATCCAGAAAGGAATTCCAGCTGATTGCCTGATGTGCTGCGATTGCCTGAAAAACGGACTTCACGCCTGCGAATGCTGTGGAAAAAAGTGCCGGAGCAAAAATGAAAAACAGAAGCTGGATGCCGGCGCGGATCAGCCGGATTTTTCTCTGTCTCTTTTTCATTGATTTTCCGCCTTTCCAAGTGCATCATTTACAGCGTTGATAATTCCAGTGGAACTGAAGGTTGCTCCGGAAATGGTGTCAACATCTGTACTCTGGGCAGCCAGAATGGTACTGATCACGCCCTGTCCCTGGGAAAGGTATGCAGAGTCTTCGCCTGGTGCACTTACCACCTGAATGTCTGTAATCGTGTCATTTTCAAGTGTAACCTGAACCTGGATATTGCCGCCAAAGCCCTGGCCGTCTCCTGTGTAGGTCCCGTTTTTGTAGACAAGATCTTCACTTTCTTCCTCAGAAGAAGCGTCCTCAGCCTCTGTCTCATCTGTATTCTTGTCATCTTTTTTCGCGTCCTCGGAAGCATCCCCGGAAGCCGCTTCTTCCGTCTGGGCTTTCTGATTCTTCGCTTCCTCTTCTGCCTTTTTCTTCGCCTCTTCCTGCGCTTTTGCAGCCTCTTCAAGGGCACTTAATATCTCATCCTGCTGTTTTTCCAAGGCCTCCACTCTGGTTGTCAGACTGGCGATCTGCTGGTCTTTTTCGGTATCACTATCTTTTTTCTGCATGGAGTTGTAGCCAAGGACGGCACCAACGATCAGAAGCAGACATAAAACTCTCATAATAAAACTCTGGTATTTCATGGGTTATGCTCCTTTTGCCTGATTTAATGCATTTCTAAATGCCTGAATAAATCCCTGGGAGGAATATGTGCATCCAGATACTGTATCTACACTGTCTGCGGACTGCTTTCCCATAACCTGTCCAAGAATTCCCTCCCAGGCTGTATCTGCATATTCTTCATCATCATAGGAAAAATAAGTTGCTCCCACAATCTGTCCTCCGGATATTGTTACGGTAACCTGTACACTGTCTGGTCCGTCATTGCCTTCTCCAATGCCAGTGTAGGTTCCATCTGTATATGCACCAGCAGGCACAGGCGTGGGTTCTGGCGTAGCTGTCGGTTCCGGCGTCACAGAATTCTCCGGTGTATCCGTCGGTTCCGGTGCAGAAGTTGGCGCTGGCGTTTCAGTAGGCTCTGGTACAGCTGTAGGCTCCGGTGCAGTCGTTGGTTCCGGAACAGAAGTCGGCTTTGGCGTATTTGTGGGTTCTGGCTTCTCGGTGGAATCCGGCGCCTCAGTGGGCTCTGGCGTTACTGAAGGCTGTACCTCTGTATTTTTTGCCTGCTCCAATGCTATTTTGGACGCATCCAGAATTCCCATAGAAGAAAATGTTGCACCACTTACAGTGTCAATTCCTTCTGTACTCTGCTTTTCCAGTATTTTAGGCTGTATGGATCTCCATGCCTTATTGAAAAAGCTTCTGGTATCTGAGTTTGTATTGGTTACTTCCGTAATTTTTCCGTCTTTAATTGTCAGTGTTATGTTAACCTTTCCAGAATATCCCATTGCAGACCCTGTATAGGTACCATCTTTCAAAAGCTTTACAACCGGCTGTTCATCTGACGGATTATCCGGAGTCTTGGTAGGATGTGGAATCTCCGTTGGAATTGGTGTTACAGTTTCATCAGGTACAGTAGTCGGGGTTGGAGTTATATCTTCTTCCTTTGAGTCTGTAGTTCCTGATTGATCAGCCTTTGAAAGAGCCTGGGATAAAGCTCCAAGAATTCCATTGGAAGAAAATGTTGCACCACTTACAGTATCAATTTCAGAAGTACTCTGTCTGGAAATCACATTGGACTTGATTGTTTTCCATGCTTTATTAAAAAATTCAGGTGTGTCTGTATTTGTGTTGCTTATTTTTTTGATTTTTCCATTTTTTATTGTAACCTTTACCGTTACGATTCCATCAAAGCTTTCTGCCTGTCCCTCATATACGCCATCTTTATAGCTGACAGAAGTATCTTTCTTCGGTTTCTTTGCAGGTTTTGGCGTTGGAGTTGGTGTGGCAGCCGGTGTGGCAGAATCACTGTTTCCTGCCTGTGAAAGGGCATTCTGTACTGCCTGGATAATCCCGTTTGAGGAATAAGTTGCACCGCTGACTGCATCCACATTCGGGGACTGGCTTGATAAAACCTTACTTACAACGCCCTGTGCAGAGGCAAAATAAGAGCCTGTTTCTCCAGAGGCACTCAATATATCAACAGCTGTGATTTTCCCACCTGATACAGTTACCTGTACGGTAATCGTTCCTCCAAAGCCAGTACCGCTGCCCTGATAAGTTCCATCTTTATAGCCGCCTTCTGGAACTTCTGTAGTTGGTGTAGTGGTGGAGCCCTGACCTACCCCTGAAGATGCAGCCGTTTTTACTGGAAGGGTCTTTGAGCTTCCTTTTTTTATACCACTTTTTTTCTTTGAAATTTTGGAGGTTTTTTTCTTTGAAGATGATGATGTATTTTTGCCTGCTTTCAGCAGACTCTCCTCTTTTGCCTCGTCATCTGCTGCCTCATAGGAATAGGCTGTTTTCAGAAGCGATTCCAGATCCTGGGATTTTACAACCTCTCTGGTTTCAGCAGTCACTTCTTTTCCACTGCTGCCAGCCTGAGCACCTGCTGCAGCCACAGCCGCAATAACCACTGCTGCTGGAGCAAGTTTCACCAGATTCTTTTTTTCAAAAGGATTCTTATCACTGTCTCGTTTTTTCATGCTGTCTCCTGTTAAAATATGTAGCAAATTAAATTTCTCTTTACAAGCAAAAGCAGGGGCTGTTAAAAACGGCCCCCGTTCCTTTGCCTTGTTTTTGCACAAGTATTATTTGTTATCGTAAAAGCTTTGTAATCATTATTTTACTTTTACTTTGAATTTCTTAGATACTCCATTACTTGTAACAGTGATGGTTGCAGTACCTTTCTTCTTACCTTTTACAACACCTTTTGCAGTAACAGTCGCTACTTTCTTGTTGCTGGACTTGTATGTTACTTTTCCGGATGGTGTTGCGGTTGCTTTGATTTTTACTGTTTTGCCTTTCTTGATTGTTGCAGAAGATTTTGCAAGCTTCAGAGAAGGTTTCTTAACCTGGATTACTACCTTCTTAGTGTAATTTCCAACCTTTACCGTAATGGTTGTCTTTCCCGCTTTTTTCGCTTTTACAACGCCTTTGGAAGAAACAGTAGCTACTTTCTTGTTGCTGGATGTAAATTTAACTTTTCCAGTTACATCATTTTTTACAACCGTAATGGTTGTAGATGTTTTTCCTTTGGTGTAAATTGTGGAAGCTTTTGCAGTTGCTGTAATTCCTTTGGCCGGTGCTGTAGTCGGTGCCGGAGTTGCAGTTGGCTGTGCAGGTGCTGCAGTTGGCTGTGCCGGGGCTGGTGTTGCAGTCGGCTGTGCCGGTGTTGCGGTTGGAGCCGGAGCCTTTACAAGCATGTTGAGAGCTTCTCTTAAATGTCCGATCTGCTCTTCTACGCCATAAGTTGTCTGATTCTTAATATTTGCAAGCATTTCCTCGCACTCTTCAAGCTCATTTGCAATGCTGTCTTTTGCAGCAGCCCAGCTCTCCGGAGTATAATCAGCCTCGTTCAGGGCTTTTGCTTCTGCGATAATGTTTTCCAGTGGCGTGGAATCTGCATCACCTGCAGGTTTTGCAATATTCTCAGCTGTTGCCTGGAATTTTACAACGTAATCCTGGTATCCAAGGGCATGAACAGTAAGGATCCAGTAACCAGTTCCGTCAGTTCCTTCCGGAAGCTTGCATCTTCCAGATTCTGTAAGACCAAGCTGGATACCCATCATTTTATGCATCCAGTTATCAGCTGCAAATTTTGTTCCATAGTTTGCAAGTCTGTTTGTATAAGTGGAATCATTTCCATAATATGCCCACTCAACAGACTGCATATGTGCACCAAGATCGCCATAGTTTCCAGTCAGGTCAACTCTCAGGAACTCACCATAAGAACCATTTCCAGGTTTTACAGTTGCTGTAATTCCGTCTGCCACTTTCAGCTCTGCATCTTTGATACCAGACTCAGTTCCGTTCTGTCTTGCTCCGATTACAAAGCTTCCGTCTTCAGCTTTTGTAACTTTTTTCAAACCATTTGTATTTGCAGTTACATTTGCAACAGCTTCATAGGATTTCAGTTCTTTCTCGCCATAACCGCCGATCAGCTGTCCGCCATTTTTTACAATTGTATGGCTTTCTGCAAAAGCAGCAAGGTCAGCTCTCTTAATCTCAACCGGTACATATTTCAGTCCAGTTACGGTATATCCGGTTACATTGTTCCGGTTAAATACTTCTGATGTTCCATCGGCATAATAAACTGTTTTTCCGTCTGCGCTCCAGTGGGAAACTGTTTTTCCATTAAGAACCGCGATTGCCTGGAAGCTTCCTCTGTGAAGGCCATGGTTTGCAGTTGCTCTTGTTACAGCATCAAATGCTCCAAGGTCTGACTCACCTCTTCTGTCTTTTTCTTCAGAAGAAGCGGTGGAGCCTGCATTGTATACATCCTCGGAAGACCAGTATTCAGCCCATGTAAGACCTGCGTATACATATACGTTTTCGTTGTAAACAAATGTTACATCTGGGTATCCGGCAGCACTTACAACTACTGTATCTCCATCGTTTACAGCTGTTTTAGAATAATCAAGAGTTCCATCCTCCTGAACAATCTTCACAGCACCTTTTCCGCTTGCAGCATACTCTTGGTCACCAATTTTTACTTTTGAAACTGTTTTGGTAAATGCAACAAACTGCTCAGCGGTAATATCTGCCGCAGCAACCAGTTTTCCTTCATACTCATCATAGGAAGCCATTACAGTATCTGTTGTTGCTGTAAAAGTAGCGCTGACAGGAGCATATTTTCCATTTGCATCGGAAATTGTCAGAGTATGTGTTCCAGGTGTAAGATTTGTAACCTTTACTCCTGTCTCTGTTGTCGCTGCTTCCACATCATCAACTGCATATTTCTTTGAATAATCAGATGGAAGTGCTTCAGATAATTCAACTTTAACCTCTGCATCTGTTACCTTGATGTTGTCAACGGTTGCACTGACACCTGTTTTTACCGGAACATAAGTATCTGGAATATCAAAATTAATTTCCCCCTTATCCGTATAGTACGTTACGCTGGAAATAGTTTTTCCCATCATGGATTTGTAGTGATCAGAGCTTATTGGGCAACCGTGAGATTCTGTTGTAAAGCCGGTGCTCCATGCAAGTTCTTTTCCTTTCCAGATATTCTCAAGATGACGGAGTGCATAAGTGGTTCCGTCTGTTGTATTGATGATTACACCATAAATCTTATCACCATTAGATGCATTTACTACTGCCTTTACTGCTGTCTCATCCAGCTCAAGCTGATAATCTCCATATTTGGAATTAAGCTTTAATTCAGCATTCACACTAACATTCTGTTCGGACATTCCCTGAACAGCGCCAAAAGAAATATTTTCGTTCTCATCTACGCTCATTTCCTTGTAATATGCAGGAGTTTCTGCCGGAACATAATAAGTATAGCTTGGCTGTTCAATAAGAGCCGCTGCACCAGTATATGTATTAGTACTTACCTGGCCTTTCATGTTCGTAGTAATCTCTATAGTAGTGCTGTCTGTAATCTGTTTAAAATTTTCCAAATCAGAAGCTTTATTCACTTTTACCGGAAAAGTAACACCTGCAAGTTCATTTCCTTCCGCGCTTGTATGATAAGCAGCATTTCCATTCATCACGCCGCTCATCTTTGTTTTTGCTTTCGTCGCGGATGTAAATGCATCTACTTTTACATCATTGTTTTTCAACTCAGATCTGTAAAAAGCTTCATAGGGAATGTTCATCAGTACGATCTGACCATCCTCCACTGTTTTCAAAGCTCCCGCTTCATTGTTGGTTTCGCCCTCAGTGTCTGCTAAAAAAGCATCTTCTGTGTCTCCGGTTTCACCATCCTCGAATCCAGACTCCTCTTCTGCGGCTTCTCCAGACTCAAAACCATCCTCTGTGTCTGTAGCAAAATCTGCTGAATCGTCAGCCTCTGATGATTCGTCATAGTCGTCTGAAATCTCATCAGAACCATATGTAGTCTCCTCAGATACCTCAACAGCTACTTCTCCAGAAATAAAGTCCTCTGCCATAACTCCAACCGGTGAACTGGTCATCGCTACAGCTGCACTCATAATGATCGGAGCAATTTTTCTTAATAACTTTTTGTCAGCCATTCTCTTCCTCCTTGTTTAACTATTATTAGTGTTTTCTAATCTTTGTTTATTTTACAGAATTGTGTTAGAAATGTCTATCTATTTTTAGTTTAGACATTGCACTTTTTTTATCAACAAGAGGGGCTGTTTCGTATATCAACATGCTGATTCCGTCTCCATATTTTATATAAAAAATGCTTTCCTCTCTTTAGGCATAATGATATCGCTTACAGACATCATCCCCCCATTTGCAGCAAAAAAGAATCCAGGCACGGAAGTCTTCTTACTTCTATACCTGGATTCTCCTACATTGAAAATTAAGCAACTGCCATATTGACTTGTCTGATTTTTCATCTGCTGCTCCTACGTCAGTCGCCGTAGCTACCGCTACACAGCCCCGGCCGTTGGGATGCGCCATATGCACCATATTTTCTTTCTATGAGAAAAAGCTCTCAGCCACGCTCATCTCCGCAATATATCCAACAGTTCCTGTCATAAAAATAGTTCCGTCTTCTTTAATGTCGATCTGGATCATACCACCTGGCTGGTTTACATTGATTCTGTTTTCCATCCGACCTTTTCGGTAGGCTGCAATGGCTGCCGCACAGCTTCCTGTACCGGAAGCTTTTGTATAACCGGAGCCACGCTCCCAGATCTCGATATCCAGATTTCCTTTATCAATCTGGCGGCAGATCTGCAGGTTCACTCTTTCCGGGAACTCATCTGCATTTTCCACATATGGCCCCAGCTCCCTTACTTTTTCCTGAGATACTTGATCCATGAAAATAATGCAGTGTGGATTTCCTACTGTGAGACAAGTTGCCTTGTATTCTTTCTTGTTAAATGTAAATGGCTCATCGATCACCTCACGCACCTCGCCAGTTACCGGAATCTCTCTGGAAAGGAAAGAGGCTTTGCCCATATTTACGCGGAACTCTGTCGCTCTGGCATTCAGACACTCTACTTCGATTGTTCCGGATAAAGTCTCAATGGCAAATTTTTTCTCTGTAACATACTCATTGTCCATAAGATATTTTGCAAAAATACAGACACCGTTTCCACTGATTGCAGCTTCACTTCCATCGGAATTAAAAATACGCATTCCCATTTTTCCGTTAATGTCAACTGGTCCGTAAAGCACACCATCCGCTCCAAGTCCGAACCCCCGCTGGCAAAGAAGCGCAACTTTTTTACCCTGCAGCTGAAGCTGGTTTTTCTTCGCATCCAGTACCAGATAATCATTTCCAAAGCCCTGATATTTTGTCATGATAATGCTGTCTCTCATTGTTTTCAATTCCTTTCTGACGAAGCGCCCGTGATCTTTTTTCTCAAATCACATCTTATATATCCAGTATAGCGTTTATTTTTCCCATGTACATAGAATAACTTGCGAAATATATTGCAAAAAATGCGGTATTTCAATTATAATAAAGTCATATTTCAAGCGCAGAATTGAATTATGACGCTACGCAAACGTAGCTGCAAGCAAAGTTTGCGGTTCCATACACACTATAGTAAAAACAGGAGCCATAACATATGAATTCTTTCAATGAGCCTACTGAAAAAACCGGCTATCTGGAGCAGGATTTCCGGCTTTTTCACATCAAGGATCAGACCAAGCGAGAATTTTCCTACCATTATCATGATTTTCACAAGGTGATCATCTTTCTTTCCGGAAAGGCAGCCTACCACATTGAGGGAAAGTCCTACTACCTGAAGCCCTGGGACATTCTCCTCGTGAACCGTCACGCCATCCACAAACCGGAAATTGATTTTTCGGTTCCATACGAACGTTTTGTACTATGGATCCGCGACGACATCAAATCCACAGAACTACTCCGCTGTTTTCAGAAGGCGATTGACCGGAGTTACAATCTAATCCGTCTGGACTCTGACACTCAGGAAAAATTAAAGCAGCTTCTCTACGAACTGGAAGCTGCCCTGAAAGACGAAAAATTTGGAAGCGAGCTTCTTGGCTCAGCTCTTTTCACCCAGTTCATGGTTTATGTAAACCGCATTTTTCTGGAAAAGCAGTACATTTATGACGCTCATTCCTACAGCAGTGATTCCCAGATAGAAGAGCTTCTACGTTATATTAACCACAACCTTACTGAAGATCTTTCCATTGAGACCCTTGCACGGAAATACTACCTGAGCAAGTATCACATGATGCGGAAATTCAAGGAGGAAACCGGTTACACCGTCCACAACTACATCATTAGCAAGCGCCTTCTTCTCGCCCGCACAAAAATTTCCGAAGGCACCCCCATCCTGAAGGCCGCCCAGTTAAGCGGCTTCTCCGACTATACCACCTTCTCCCGGGCCTATAAAAAACAATTTGGCACCGGGCCAAGCCAGACAATATTATTGCTATTTAGTTGATTAAAAGTTCTTCAATGCGGACGCATTTGGACAATGTGTATTACTCACTCGCCGGCGCAACGCTCCAGCAAACTAATCGCTAACTGCGACTAATGCGTTCGGGAGAGCCCTCACGCATAAGTCTCCGTAAGCGCTGGATTTCGCTTACGCTAAGAGCGCGCCTGAAATGGCTCGCTGGAGTAATACACATTGCCCAAATGCTGTGTGTCGGCTGGAACTGAGGTTATTTAGGAACTTTTAACGAGGGGAGGGGGAGTGATTGGTTTCCCGATACTTTCTTACCAATGATAGATTAGGTAAAACCAATAAAGCTGCGAAGTATCAACCATCTAAATGGGGTATTGAAGACACATAAAATAATATGTCAAGTTCTTTGTTTGCAAAACAGCCCTAAGAATGTGCAAATACTTCATAGAAATTATAAAAGCCGCTAATTTCCGGCAAAATTCCCATAAACTTTTGTTTCCGATACAGTATAGGGAAACCAGTCACTCACCCTCCCCACCTGTTGAAAGTTCCTATGTACAGATAAGTCCCATCCAGTACACAGCATTCGGGCAATGGTGATTGCTCTAGCGAGCCATTTCAGGCGCGGTTTTAGCGTAGGCGAAATCCACTGCTTACGGAGACTTAATCGTGAAGGCTCTCCTGAACGATTTAGTCGCAGTTAGCAGTTAGTTCGCTGGAGCGTTGCGCCGGCGAGTGAGCAATCACCATTGTCCGAATGCGTCCGCCTTGAACAACTTTCAACACACTAAATAGCAAAAGAGCGAATTTCCAAGACCTCCCGCCTCTGGAAATTCGCTCTCTCTAGTCACTCTGATTTAAACATTAGCAGTCTTTCTGCCGCAGCACTGTTTATACTTCTTACCGCTTCCGCAAGGACACGGATCATTCGGATAAACCTTAATTTCTTTTCTCTGAACCGGCTTACGAACACTGGAATCATCCTTGTTAGTACCAGTAACCTTAGCCACCTGCTCACGCTCGATTTTCTGCTCCACATGAACATGATACAGCATTCTGACGGTGTCCTCCTGAATGGAAGTGATCATGCTGTTAAACATATCAAATGCGGCCATCTTATACTCAACAACCGGATCTCTCTGTCCATAAGCAGTCAGACCGATACCCTGGCGGAGAATCTCCATGTCATCAATGTGATCCATCCACTTGCTGTCAATGCTCTTCAGAAGGATAACGCGCTCAAGCTCACGCAGCTGCTCTGGCTCCGGGAATTCGGACTCCTTCGCCTCGTAAAGCTTCACAGCCTCCTCCTTGATCAGATGCTTCATCTCATTCTTTTTCTTACCCTTAACCTTCTCAGATGTAAGCGGCTCGATTGGGATGATCTGACGGAGAACACTGTTGAACTCATTCAGATCCCACTCTTCAGAATCTACATCCTCAGAGAAACACATATCTACTGCATTATCTACAATATCTGTAATCATCTTGTAGATGGCATCGCGCATGTTCTCACCATCCAGTACCTGGCGACGCTCTTTGTAGATGATCTCACGCTGCTCATTGTTAACCTGGTCGTAATCAAGAAGATTCTTACGGATACCGAAGTTGTTAAACTCGATCTTCTCCTGTGCCTTCTCGATTGCATTGGAAAGCATCTTGTGCTCGATCTGCTCATTCTCAGCTACACCAAGGGAAGTGAACACCTTCATCAGACGCTCAGATCCGAACAGACGCATCAGGTCATCCTCCAGGGAAATGTAGAAGCGGGATTCTCCCGGATCTCCCTGACGTCCGGAACGTCCACGCAGCTGGTTATCAATACGTCTGGACTCATGACGCTCTGTACCGATGATCTTCAGACCGCCAGCTGCTCTTGATACATCATCAAGCTTAATATCTGTACCACGACCTGCCATATTGGTTGCAATGGTAACTGCACCGGCCTGACCCGCCTGTGCTACGATCTCAGCCTCAAGCTCATGGAACTTGGCATTCAATACATTGTGCGGGATTCCCTCTCTCTTCAGCATACGGCTGATGAGCTCAGAAGTCTCAATGGTAATAGTACCAACCAGTACAGGCTGCTGCTTCTCATGAGCTTCCTTTACAGACTGGACAACTGCATTGAATTTCTCTTTCTTTGTCATATATACGGCATCATCTAAATCCTTACGCTGAACCGGCTTATTGGTCGGGATCTCAACAACGTCCATAGCATAGATATCACGGAACTCTTTCTCCTCAGTAAGGGCAGTACCGGTCATACCGCCTTTCTTATCGTATTTGTTAAAGAAGTTCTGGAAGGTGATGGTTGCAAGAGTTTTGCTCTCGCGTTTTACCTTAACATGCTCTTTCGCCTCGATTGCCTGGTGGAGACCATCCGAATAACGACGGCCCGGCATGATACGTCCGGTAAACTCATCAACAATCATAACCTCGTCATCTTTTACAACGTAATCCTGATCACGGTGCATCAGATTATGAGCACGAAGTGCAAGGATAATGTTGTGCTGGATCTCAAGGTTCTCCGGATCTGCAAGATTCTCAATATTAAAGAATTTCTCAACCTTCTTCACACCCTGCTCGGTAAGGTTGACAATCTTATCCTTCTCATTTACAACAAAGTCACCAGTCTCGATAACTTCCTCACCCATGATGGCTGCCATCTTAGTCATCTCATGGCTGGCTTCTCCACGCTCCAGCTGCTGTGCAAGGATATCGCAAACCTCATACAGCTTGGTGGACTTGCCGCTCTGACCGGAAATGATCAGAGGAGTACGAGCCTCATCGATTAAAATGGAGTCGACCTCGTCGATGATACAGTAGTGAAGGTCACGCTGTACCAGCTGCTCCTTGTAGATAACCATGTTATCACGAAGATAGTCAAATCCAAGTTCGTTATTTGTAACATAAGTAATATCACAGTTATATGCCTCGCGGCGTTCTTCCGGCTTCATGTCGTTCAGAACTACGCCTACAGTCAGCCCAAGGAATCTGTGAACCTGTCCCATCTCGTCGGCATCACGTTTCGCCAGGTAATCATTGACTGTGACAACGTGAACACCTTTGCCTTCCAGGGCATTCAGATAGGATGGCAATGTAGCTACAAGGGTCTTACCTTCACCAGTTTTCATCTCGGCAATACGACCCTGGTGAAGTACGATTCCACCGATGAGCTGTACTTCGAAATGCTCCATTCCCAGTACTCGCTTGGCAGCCTCACGGACGGTAGCAAATGCCTCTGGTAAAAGATCATCCAGGGTAGCTCCCTCTTCCAGGCGTTTCTTAAACTCTCTTGTCTTACCACGAAGTTCTTCGTCGGTTAATTTCTGCATTTCGGGACGCAGATCCTCGATTTTCTTAACGAGAGGCATGATACGCTTAACCTCTCGCTGGCTGCGGGTTCCGAAAACTTTTGAAAACATGTTCATTTAGCTTTTATACTCCTGTCTATCTTTTTAGATGCTATATTGTGTAATATAACTGATTTCATTTCATTTAAAATTATTTATTTTGTTTAACATACCAGTCTATTTTAACACTTTTTGTCATGGAAAACAATAAATATTTGATGAACAAAATATGTCTCCCATATGATATATTAAAGTAAAATGAATTTATACCCCAAATCAGCCTCAAATTATTTTATGTTTTAGGAGAATTTTTATATGATTTATCTTTTTCAGGAACTGGACTTAATTTCAAACGAATTGCTTCACCAGATGATTTTCTCATTGCCTGTTGCACGCAGGGAATATGTTCAGCATTTTAAATTGCCGGAAGACCAGAAGCGTTCTGCCCTGGCCTGGCTGCTTTTGCGTTATGGACTTAAACAGGAATATGGTTTCCGGGAAATCCCGGATTTCCAGAAAACCTCTTCTGGGAAACCATTTTTCCGTGGGGAAAATATGCCGTTTTTTAATCTCAGCCACAGCGGAAATTTCGTAGGCTGTGCCTTGCATGACAGAGAAATTGGTCTGGATATCCAGAAGCTCACCGAGCCCCGGGAATCTCTTATCCGAAGAGTCTGCACTCAGGAGGAGCTTATTTTCCTAAAGTCCCCCCAGGATTTCTGCCGGATCTGGGCTATGAAGGAAAGCGCCGTCAAACTTACCGGAGAAGGGATCACCGGAAATTTCCGGGAGATTCTCACTCTACATCCGGATATGCACACCCATACCATCCCATTAGAAAATGGAACCGGATTTCTGGCCTACAGTATTTATGACGAAAGCAAGCTCCCTGTCCGCGTACTATCCGCCAGGGAGCTTGCTGAAGAATTACTTTAAAATTCAAACTTTTATAATTTTTTCATCAGGGAACGGATCATCCAGAAATCTGGTCACATGATACTGATCCGTTTCTGCCAGATGAAGCTGCAGCAGTGCCAGACCAATTCCAGCTGCTCCGTCAAAGCAAAAAAACAAGGGCATGTGAAAAAACTTTCGTTTTTTCACACGCCCTTCCTATTCACCTGTTTTATTTTTCAAACGGATATATCTCTATTAATCCTCCGGCTCGATCAGTCCGTAGGTATTCCCCTTACGCTTGTAAACTACATTCACCTGATCAGTCTCTGCATTGCAGAATACGAAGAAATTATGTCCAAGAAGTTCCATCTGGACACATGCATCTTCTGGATACATAGGCTTGATATCGAATTTCTTGGTACGAATGATCTTAACCTCTTCGTCCTCTTCATAATCCTTGTCCAGATATGCTTTCTGGAAGTTGGCAGCTGACTGCTGCTTATCTACGATCTTGTTCTTGTATTTCCTGAGCTGACGTTCAATTACTTCCTCTACAAGGTCGATTGATACATACATATCGTTGCTGACCTGCTCGGAACGGATGATGTTGCCCTTAACCGGGATCGTCACCTCGATTTTCTGTCTTTCTTTTTCTACACTAAGAGTTACGACAACTTCAGTGTCAGGAGTGAAATACCTTTCCAGTTTACCGAGCTTATCCTCTACTGCTGTACGAAGCCCGTCTGTCACTGTGATGTTCTTTCCGCTGATAATGAATTTCATGCTTCCATCCCCTTTGCTGTTTGATGGGTATATTATAACACATTACTCTAAAAATTAACATCATTTTCTGAAAAAATTACGAATTTTTTCACATTTATAAATTACCTATCAATTTTTCAAATGGTATGGTGCCACCGAACAGATCCAGGGCACTTCCTACCGTCACATCCAGTTTTCCGCCTGCTGCCATTTTGAGGGTCTGGATATCCTCCATGCTGCCAACGCCGCCAGCGTAAGTGACTGGGTGCCCATTGTATTCACCAAGCAACTTCGCCAGGGAAACTTCTATACCTTTTGCCTTGCCCTCCACATCCACTGCATGGATGAGAAATTCATCGCAATAGGCACCCAGCTTTTCCATCAGTTCCAGAGTTACCTCCTCCTCTGTAAATTTCTGCCAGCGGTCTGTGACTACATAGTATGCATCCTCTTTTTTACGACAGCTGAGATCAAGGACAAGGTGTTCTTTTCCGGCTGCATCTACCATCTTCTCCAGATTTTTCCAGGAAATATGGCCATCACGGAACACATAGGAGGTGACGATCACATGACTGGCTCCAGCAGCAAGATAATCTGCCGCATTGTCCGGGTTTACACCGCCTCCGATCTGAAGACCTCCTGGATAAGCGTCAAGGGCCAGCATGGCCTGGGCTTTTGTAGCCTGGAAGTATTCAGAATCCGCACTGTTCAGAAGGATAATATGTCCTCCCTTCAGACCTTTTTCTTTATACAAGGAAGCATAAAAAGCTGCATCCTGCTCTGACACAAAATTCTCCTGTGCCTGGTTTCCCTCATCCTTCAGACTTCCTCCTACGATCTGCTTTACCTTTCCATTATGTATATCTATGCAGGGACGAAATTTCATGATGATCCTCCTTTTCTTGCATTTGTAATTAAGTTGTAGCTATCCTGTATTTTGCTCACAAATTTATTGAAATCATATCACAAAAAGGCGTTGAATGAAACACCTCTCTTCATTCAACACCTTTTCATTTTACCTCTATTTTTTTATTATCTTCCATTCGCTGCATTATCCACAGCATCTCCAACATCTTCTACAGCGTTGCCCACACCTTCACCAACATCACGGACACCATCAGCTACTCCATCACCTAATTCTTCCACACCTTCTCCGAGAGCACCGGAAACGGAATTGTTATTGTCTGTCACATTATCACCGGGAACATCTGCATCTCCGGCAGTGCCTGCATCATCTGGTACTGCGGTATCAGCAGTTCCAGCTCCGTCTGCACCATTATTTACGCTGTCGCCCGCGTCATCCACCATGTTTTCATCCTCTGCAGTTCCATTCTCCACGTTATCCTTATCAATGGCGTCCTCATTTGCATTATTTTGAACCTCATCCGCTGCATTGTTATTGTCATTTCCACAGGCTGTAAGCATACATAATGTAAATACCAGCAAAGTACCTATGAGCATTCGTTTCATTTTTTTCATCTCATCTGTCTCCTTTTCTTATTTTCAGCTGAAAACACGTTACTGTCCACTTTCGCGAAAATGACCGTTCCGCCTGGCGGAACTCAGCCTGCGAACAGTAAACATTGCTGTATGCTCCTAATATGTACAGATGAGAAAGAAACTATTCTGGAAGAAATTTACATTTTAAAAATCCATCAATCCGGACATTTCCATTCTTCACTTATCACTGTTGTTTCCGCACGATCCTGCCGCTTTTGGAATTTCTCCACACGTCATGGGCTACCGCAATCTCTCCGCCCACCAGCACATAATCAAATCCTGTACAATACTGGTTTGGATTCTGGAAATCTGCATGAACATTTAACCGGTCCAGATGAAATACATTGATATCTGCGGGCATTCCTTTTTCCAGGATTCCCAGAGGAAGACCCAGAACATGCGCCGGTTTTGCCGTCATCTTATACACAGCATCTTCTATGGAAAAAATCTTTTTATCACGCACATAAGCGGTAAGCAGCTTCGGAAAAGCCCCGTAAACTCTGGGATGATATTTGCCCCCTGCGGGATAGATCGCATCTGAGATCAGATTTGCCCGGCTGTCTTTCAAAAAATACAGCATGTCCTCCTCTGAGGCAATGGTATCCAGCATGGTAACCTGGCAGCGCTCTTCCAGGAGAATGTCATACAGGGTATCATAAGGATCCTGTCCAAACTGCTCTGCGATCTTCGCAATAGACTGTCCTGCAAAGCTGCCGAATTTCTCCGTATGTAAAGTGCTGGCATAGATCATATCAAAGCCAGCCAGCTCCACAATGTTCTCAAAAATATCGGAAGGCTGCTTCAGCACCTTCGTAATCTCCTTCCTGCAAAACGGATCTGCCAGCCTTGCGCAGATTGCATCGGTACCGCCCTCCTGAAACTGTGGGGGAAGAAGATGTACCAGCTGGGTGGAACCAGTCAGATAGGGATACAGGTCAAAATCCACCTTCACGCCCCGCTCTGCCGCCTGGTCAAACAGCTTCAGGATTTTCACCGGAGTCCCGCCCCAGTTTTTCCGCCCGATACACTTCATATGGCTTACATGCAAGGGAATCTGCAGCTCTTCCGCCACGGAAATCACTTCCTGCAGAGCCAGCAGGATTCCATCTCCTTCATTTCGGATATGGGTGGTAATGGGAATGTCCGTCCCCTTCAAGGGCTGCAGTGCTTCCACAAGCCCATCTCTGTCATATTCAAATTCCGGGGCATAGGCAATTCCAAGGCTGATTCCAAGCGCTCCTGCTGACAGAGCTTCCTCCACAGCCTTCCACACCTGATGTAATTCTTCCTTGGAAAGCTTCCCGGAAGCATAGCCTTTTACACTGGCGCGGATGGTTCCATTTCCTGCAAGCATTCCAGTGTTGACGCTGCGCTTTTCTTTTCCAAGAGCTGACATGTAGGCGGACATGGTTGACATAATTCTAAGAGCAGCTATCTCGATTTCTTTCTCTGAAATTCCGCAAGACTCCTCTTTCTTTTTTGAGAAAAGTACACCTTCGGTATCATCTGTATTTTCATCTTTTCCCCAACGAAAATCCCCAGTCACACTGCTGAGAAATCTGGCAATCTCTTTCCCAAATTTCTCCCCGGCCGGAGCCACCGAAAGCCCACAGTTTCCATTCACAACAGTCGTCAGTCCCTGCCGGTTCAAAAGCTCATCATCCCCGTTTCCAAAGGCCTGCCAGTCTCCGTGTCTGTGAATGTCAAGGAAGCCGGGGGTTATATAACCACCGGCCGCATTCAAAACACGCTCTTTTGGAAAATCGGCTGGAATCTCCACATGAGTTCCCACTTCCGCAATTTTCCCATTTTCTATTACAAGATCTCCATGAAATGGCTTTTCCTTTTTCCCATTTACGATCCAGCCATCTTTGATTATGTAGTCCATCCCGAATTACCTTTCCTCAACTTTCCTGATAAACTGACGAATACGATCATTCTTCGGATGCTCAAAAAACTCTTCCGGAGGCGCATCCTCCACGATCACGCCATCTTCCATAAACAAAATCCGATCCGCTACTTCTCTGGCAAAATTCATCTCATGGGTGACAATGACCATGGATACTCCTTCCGCTGCTACTTTACGGATAACACTTAAGACCTCTCCAACCAGTTCCGGATCCAGTGCGCTGGTAGGCTCATCAAAAAGGATCACTTCCGGATTCATAGCCATTGCTCTTGCGATCGCAACCCTCTGCTGCTGGCCGCCGGAAAGATTCTTTGCCATTGCCTCTTCCCTGCCTTCCAGCCCAACCATTTTCAGCAAATCTTTTGCCTTTGCAATTGCCTCCTGTTTGGGAACTTTTTTCACATGGACCGGTGCCTCGATCACATTCTGCAGCACACTCATATGGGTAAAAACGTTAAATCTCTGGAAAACCATTCCAATATGCTGCCGCAGCTCATGCAGTGCCTGACCGGAATTCACAGGTTTTCCCATATAATCGATTTCGCCGCTGTCGTAGGTTTCCAGCTGGTTGATACACCGGAGAATTGTGGATTTACCAGAACCGCTGGGACCAAGGATTGCAATCTTTTCCCCTTTATGTATGTCAAAACCGATTTCCTTCAGCACCTGAAGATCCCCAAAGCTTTTGCTGATATTTTTTACACTTAAAATAACATCTTCTGCCATTTATGCCATCCTCCTTTCCAAAACTCCTGCAATCTGGGTAAATATAGTTGTCAGGATCAGATATAATACCGCAACAGCTATGTACGGCTCAAAATAGTGGAAAGAATTATAAGCGATCAGGGTTCCCTCTCTTGTCAGCTCTGTCAAAGTGATGGCGGACAAAATAGAGGTATTTTTGATGGTGGCAATAAACTGGTTTACAAGAGGAAGAATGCAGATCTTGGTTGCCTGTGGTGCCACAATTCGAAGCATTTCCAGATGCCAGGGCATTCCAAGTGCTTTGGCTGCTTCTCTCTGCCCCGGGTCAATAGCATGGATACCGGAACGGACAATTTCTGCAATGTATGCGCCTGTATTTAAAGACATGGAAAGCACACCTGCTGTCATAGCGCTGAAAGTAATGCCCAGGTTTGGCAAACCGAAATAGATCAGAAATGCCTGCACCATCAGCGGGGTTCCTCTCCAGATCCAGATGTACAGCTGTGCCAGTCTGGATACCACTTTTATATGGCTGTCCCTCATCAGCGCAAGCACAACGCCCAGAATCGTACCAAAAATAAGCGTGAGAACCGATATTTCCATCGTCACTGCGCATCCCTGGAGCAGTGATGTCATTTTGTCAAATACAAGTGACCATTTCAATGTTACCATACTATTTCCCCTGTGACCAGTAATTATAGCCGGTTTATCCTTTCTTCCTTACTTTTCCGGTATTACTGTTCACTCCGTGACCAGTAACGCGCTTCGCGATGCACAGAAAGACGAACCTTCTTGTGACAAGCACAAGAAGTAGCGTTTGCTGCGCAAACTTAATTCTCGGGTTTTCTGTGAACTTTGTTCACAAAAACACCTCGCGGAATGTTACCAGTGAACAGTAACTTTCCGGTTACTGTTCACTTTGTTCACAGCAACTTGTTTTCTGCATAGAAGTATATGCCTGTTTTATTCAGCGGTTTCCGCATCTTCTGCTGCAGCTGCTTCTTCTCCCTCACCGGAAGCATCGATCCATTTTGTCCAGAGTGTATCATAAGTGCCGTCTGCATAATACTCGTCAATACATTCATTGATAAATGCAAGAAGATCATCTTTTCCCTTCTGTACGGCAATGGCGTTCTCTGCGTGGGTAAATGGATCACACACGATTTTGGCACCTTCGTATTCCTGGGAAAGGATCTTCTGGTTCAAAAGGTCGTTTACCACAACGTCCACACGACCAGCCAGAAGATCTGATACACATCCTACTGTATCCTTGTACTGAACAATCTCATAGGAAACATCCGGATTCTCATCCAGAAAGCTCTGCACTACATTATAAGAAGTTGCGCCCTCTTTTACGGCAACCTTCAGACCATCGCAGTTATGCTATCCCAATTTCCAGCTTTACTAACGCAAAAAGGACCGCCCTGTGGCAGCCCTTTCTGCATGGCAGAAATGCGATATTGCATTTCTCTCTTATGAAGTTTCGGTACGTTATGGAAACAAGTGCAAAAATGCTTTATCAGCAAATACTCTGACCTGCCATACCATAAACGCAAAAAACGGAGCAAACTCTCTAAGTAGTTTGCTCCGTTGCAACTTATGATGGAATTATAGCAAACACATTGCTATCTGTAAATCCATAAATTCAGCAATTATTTTGTATGCATTTTACAATTTTTGTATATTTCTGTTAACCTTCGATCACGTTGCTCATATCATATCTTCCAGCTGGTTTTCCGGCAAGATATTTCGCTGCTTCTACAGCACCCTTGCCAAATACAGCCTTAGAATATGCTGTGTGCTTAAATTCGATCACTTCATCCGGTCCGGCAAAAATCACTTCATGCTCGCCAACAATAGAGCCTCCGCGAACTGCGGAAATACCGATCTCCTTAGCGTCACGTTTCTCTCTTCTCTGGCTGCGGTCATATACGTAATGATACTGGTTGTCCATTGCCTCGTTCAGACTATCTGCAAGGGCAAGAGCTGTTCCGCTTGGTGCATCCACTTTCAGGTTATGGTGCTTCTCTACAATCTCCATGTCAAAACCAGCTGCTGCCAAAACCTTAGCTGCATCCTGAACCAGTTTCAAAAGAGTATTGATTCCAAGGGACATGTTGGCAGATTTCAGAACGGCGATCTTTTTTGCACTCTCTTCTACTCTTGCAAGCTGCTCTTCACTTAAACCTGTGGTGCAAAGAACTACCGGCATATTTTTCTTCTCGCAGTAGTCCATCAGCTTATCAAAAGCCTTCGGGGAGGAAAAATCGATAACAGCATCTGCTTCCACCTGGCAATCGTCAATGTTTGTGAATACCGGATAGCTGTTTTTCCCCTGGTCTGCAATGTCGATTCCTGCTACGATCTGGGCATTTGCATCCTTCTCAACAATATTGGAAATAACCTGTCCCATATGACCGTTACATCCGTGCATGATAATTTTAACCATTTTATTTTTTCCTTTCTTACTGTAAATTAACGAGCTTGTAAAAATTATTTCAACAATATACGCGCTCTGTTTTTCTCTGCTTACATATTACAAAGAAATCCCGTCAGCCGCTGTCAGACAATATGCTGCCGCACACCAGAGCTGACAGGCTCTGTCCGGGATTTCAACATTATTTATGCAAGCTTAATTCCGTAATCAGCAAGAGCTTTTTTCAGTCTCTCCTCGTTCTCCGGCTCCATCTCACAAAGAGGCATACGGGTCGGTCCCACTTTCCAGCCCATCAGGTTCAGGGCAGTCTTAACCGGAATCGGGTTTACCTCGCAGAACAGTGCATTGATAAGAGGAACAGCCTCAAGCTGAAGTCTGGCAGCACCAGCAAGGTCTCCCTCCATAAATTTCATAACCATGTCATGTGTATTCTTCGGAGCAACATTGGATAAAACAGAGATTACTCCAAGTCCGCCAAGGGAAAGAATCGGAAGTACCTGGTCATCATTTCCGGAATAAAGCTCGAGAGCTCCGTCAGCCATGGACATCATCTTGGCGATCTGGGAAAGATCTCCGCTTGCAGCCTTGATTCCCACAATGTTCTTCACATTCTTCGCAAGAGCAACTGCTGTAGCAGGCTGGATATTGCAGCCTGTACGACTTGGCACATTATACATAATGATCGGAGTTTCCGGTACAGAATTGGCAATCTCTGTATAATGACGGATAAGACCCTTCTGGCTTGCCTTGTTGTAATATGGAGTCACGATCAGAAGTGCATCAGCGCCATAAGAAGCAGCTTCCTGCGACATCATGACTGCAGTCTCTGTGCAATTAGAACCGGTACCTGCAATAACAGGAACTCTTCCAGCTACCTTGTCAATTGCAAATTTGATGGTCTGGAGATGTTCTCCGTGTGTCAATGTAGAAGACTCGCCTGTAGTGCCGCAGATAACGATTGCATCTGTGCTGTTCGCAATCTGATATTCCAGAAGTTCTTCCAGTTTCTCATAATTTACCTTTCCATCTTCATGCATCGGGGTTACAATTGCAACGGCTGCACCTTTGAAAATTGCCATATTATTTCCTCCTATTCATCTTTATCATGAGTTCTGCTCTCTTCCAAGAGTGGTAATGGTAGTCACACTGTCCACATAATCCAAAATGCCAGGGTCTACCCGATTTCCTGTAAGTATCAAATGCATAGATTCGTCCTTCTGTTTCAAAAGCCCGACAACCATATCAACAGTAGCAATATGCTTATCCAGAAGTCCCAGAATTTCATCCAGTACCAGGAAATCACATTCCTGTGTAGCAATCACTTTACGGGCAAAATTTAAACCATTGAGAATATTGCGCTCCTCTTCAACCTGCTCTTCCTCATTCAACTGGTCGTAACAGGTCTCCATCTTTTCGAAGCGGAAGATCTTGATATCCAGCTGATCCAGTTCTTCCAGAAAGTCCAGCTCGCGCCGTTCATTTCCTTTCAGGAACTGAATGATGATCACACTTTTGCCCTGAGAAGATGCCCGCAGTGCCTGACCAATTGCCAGTGTGGTCTTACCTCTGCCATTTCCGCAATATACTTCTGTTATTTCTTTTTCCATACTGATTCCTCTTATTGTTAAAAATAATGTTACCGTCTGCCATAGATCAATAACATTCCTCGCAATGCCGTCTCCGCAAATGATACCATTCATTCAGATATCGCGCTTTGCAAATAGAAACCGCAAACTGCGCCATTTTTAATATGCTTATATTACCGCAAAACCAGCAGAAATGCAAGCAGAAGAAACTTGGAGAAAAATTGGGCTGGCTGCCTTCCATAAAGCAACTAGCAGACCATGGCGTATTTCCCGCCACTGCAGTTGGTTTACACATACTCCAGCTTGCTCACCGATACCTCATAAGCGATTCTCTTCTGTGTCTCATTTTCCCCGATTCGCTTCATGTATTCCCTGCTTTGGATCCTGCCCCAGATCAGTACATGACCGCCCACTTCAAAGGCTGAAGCATAGCGGGCATTTCGTCCCCAGCAAATACACGGTATGTAATCTGATTTTCCATAAGGTCGGTTCACTGCAAGAAGCAGATCGGCAATCTCTCTTCCCAGCGGTGTTTTCCGGTAAACAGGCGGCTTACAGATATATCCGTCCAGGAAAATCTGGTTTACCGGTGCCAGAGAATCCTCTTCTTCCAGAAATTTTAATTCCCGTGCAAATGCGGAAAGCACCAGCCGGTTGTGTTTTTCTTCATGACGGTTATAGGAACGGAACTGTCCGTGAATTTCCACATACTGTCCCACGTAATCCTGGGTAACGTCCACCAGCCTTTCAGATACCATCACCGGAATCCTGTCTTCAGAATCGCTAAGCCTCTTTACCAGAAGATCCATGGTATAAAATCCTTCTCCGTAAACCTGGTGGCTGAATGTGAAACCTGTAACGATTTTTCCCGTGATGGAAACCTGATTGTTTTCAATAATTTTATCTGCCATGTTGTAGTTCTCCTTCCTTATTTTCACTTTTTTCTGCAGACATATAATACTTGTCTTACTTGTTGGTCTATAATATCTATGAGAAAATCACCCTGTTTAGAACCAGAAATTTAAAATATTTTTTTCATAGAAATTCAAAAATTTTTTTCAACACCTTGTAATTCGCGAAAAATGTGGTAAACTGAGGTTTTGGACAATATAAAGAAGAAACTACATTAATATGGAAAGAAAGAGGCAGAATCCCTCTGCCCGATAAAGAAAGGATTTCGATTTTTATGAAGACGAAACGCGAAGATGTACGTAACGTAGCCATCATTGCCCACGTTGACCATGGTAAAACCACTCTGGTAGACCAGCTTCTGAAACAGAGCGGTGTTTTCCGTGCCAATCAGGAGGTTCAGGAACGTGTCATGGACTCCAACGATATTGAGAGAGAGCGTGGTATCACAATTCTCTCCAAGAACACAGCAGTTCATTACAAAGACACAAAGATCAACATTATCGATACCCCAGGACATGCTGACTTCGGCGGCGAGGTTGAGCGTGTACTGAAAATGGTAGACGGCGTTATCCTTCTGGTTGACGCTTTCGAAGGCGCTATGCCTCAGACCAAATTCGTTCTGAAAAAAGCTCTTGAGCTGGATCTGCACGTAATCGTCTGCATTAATAAGATAGACCGTCC
This sequence comes from Blautia faecis, assembly GCF_020554845.1. Lineage (GTDB taxonomy): Bacteria > Bacillota > Clostridia > Lachnospirales > Lachnospiraceae > Blautia_A > Blautia_A faecis. The sequence goes on from NZ_JAJCIA010000005.1 coordinate 119,444, forward strand.
AGAAGCAAGGCCAGACGAGGTTGTTGACGAGGTTCTGGAACTTCTTATGGATCTTGGTGCTTCCGATGAGCAGCTCGACTGCCCATTCCTCTATGCATCTGCAAAAACAGGACACGCTGTTCTGGATCTGAAGGATACACCAGAGAACATGGAGCCGCTGTTTGAGGCTATTCTGAAATACATTCCGGCTCCGGAGGGAGACCCGGATGCAGACACACAGGTACTGATCAGTACCATTGATTATAACGAATATGTTGGACGTATCGGCGTTGGTAAGGTTGAGAGCGGCACTATTGCCGTAAACCAGGAGCTTACTCTTCTGAACCACCACGATCCGGACAAAAAACAGAAGGTTAAGATCAGCAAGCTTTATGAGTTTGACGGTCTGAATAAAGTTGAGGTAAAAGAGGCAACTATCGGATCAATTGTTGCAATTTCCGGTATTGCTGAAATTCATATCGGAGATACCCTTTGCGGCGGAGATAACCCGGAGGCAATTCCATTCCAGAAGATTTCTGAGCCGACTATCGCCATGAACTTCCTGGTAAATGACAGCCCGCTTGCAGGACAGGAGGGTAAATACATCACCTCCCGTCATCTCCGTGACAGACTTTACAGAGAGTTGAACACAGATGTCAGCCTTCGCGTAGAAGACACTGAGACAACTGAGTGCTTTAAGGTTTCCGGACGTGGTGAGCTTCATCTTTCCGTTCTTATTGAGAATATGAGACGTGAGGGATATGAATTTGCAGTCAGCAAGCCAGAGGTACTTTACAAAATTGATGAACGTGGCAAGAAATTAGAGCCAATGGAAATTGCCTACATTGATGTTCCGGAGGAATTTTCCGGTACCGTTATCCAGATGCTCAGCGAGCGTAAGGGTGAACTGCAGGGAATGAGCACTGCAAGCGACGGTTCCGTTCGTCTTGAGTTCCACATTCCTTCCCGTGGACTGATTGGTTTCCGAGGAAATTTCCTTACTTCCACAAAGGGAACTGGTATTATCAATACTATTTTTGATGGCTATTCTCCATATAAGGGAGATTTCCAGTATCGTAAACAGGGTTCCCTGATTGCTTTCGAGGGCGGCGAGGCTGTTACTTATGGTCTGTTTGCAGCTCAGGAGCGTGGTACTTTATTTATCGGACCTGGTGCAAAGGTTTACAGTGGTATGGTTATCGGACAGAATGGCAAGGCAGAGGATATCGAGCTGAATGTCTGCAAGACCAAGCATCTGACCAATACTCGTTCCTCTTCTGCTGATGAGGCACTGAAACTGACTCCGCCAAGAGTTCTCAGTTTGGAGCAGGCTATTGAGTTTATCGATACAGATGAGCTTCTGGAGGTTACTCCAAGCAGCCTTCGTATCCGTAAGAAGATTCTGGATTCCCGTGATCGTAAGAGAGCTTCTATTAAGAAAAATGCGTAAGGGATTATAAGAAAATAGAGCAGATAGATCTTAGGTTGAGTAAGATTTATCTGCTCTTTTGTATAATTGCGATTTAGTGAGTTGGTCGTTATTCCGGACGCGATTTCACAATGTATATTCACCGCCGCGCGTCCAGGTGTTCCGGCAAGCTAATGACTTACGGAGACTAAGACGCTCAGAAAAGCCTTCGCGCCTAAGTCTCCGTAAGTCATGGATCTCGCCTCCACTAAAACCGCTCCTAAAATGCGCGGCTTGCGAATATACATTGCAAAATCGCTGGTTACTGGAAAGGCAAGCCCTTACAATTCTTTTTTTAGTTTATAGAAGTCCTTCACAGCCTTCCAGCCAATTTTCACAATCTTCTTCACATTAATGGAATTAGTTCCGCCCTGTCTGGGTTTGAAGGTGATTTCAATGAATTTAACTTTCTCTTTGTAATGGACGAAGTATGTTGTAAACATAATGTTGGGGATGTTGAAATCTTCTGGGAGTTTGTCGATATATTTGGCTACCAGGCTGGATTTCATCAGGCGGTACGGCGCATTGGCGTCGGAAACTTTTACACCGAAGATCATTCTCAGCAGAAAGCATACAACATTCTCTACGAATTTTCTGGATTTTCCGTCGCCACGTACAGCGCGGCTGCCGATTATTGCATCATACCGGCCCCTCTGGTTCCAAAATGGCTCGAATTCGTCTGGATTGGTCTGACCGTCGGAATCAGTCTGGAAAATATAATCGGCTTTCTGCCGGATGGCGTAGCGATATCCATAAAGTACTGTAGGACCGTGACCGCCGTTTGGTTTATCCAGTGGGACAAGAAGGGGTCTTGTAGCGGCACATTTCTGCAGAAGTTCGTAGGTGTTGTCTTTACTTCCATCGTTAATAATCACCAGTCTGGAATTTCCCTCGTCGTTATGACGTTCCACTACTGGGTACCACTGGTCAATGGTTTTCTCAATATTCTCCGATTCATTATATGCCGGAATTACGATATATAAACTGGACATAACTTCCTCCCATTTACTGATTTTTCAAACAGGCTTTAAGCTTTAACAGCATATCTTTAACCGTACTTTATATATCATATTGTAACTGTTCAGTACCTTCACTGCTACACGCTTCGCGGTACACAGAAATCACGCTTTCAGCCCAAATTCTTCTGCTAATTTTCCAAACTGGGGCAAAGAGTTCATAATCGTGTCATACGATACACAATAAGCCAGTCTTACATATCCAGGGCAGGCAAAGGAGCTTCCTGGCACCATAAGGATATTGTATTTTTTGCCAGCTTCGCAGAAGGCTTTTTCATCTGTAACTGGAGATTTCACGAATAAATAAAACGCTCCCTGTGGCTTGATACATTCAAATCCCAGTTCTTTCAGTCCATTGTAAAGAGCAAGGCGGTTCTTGTCGTAAGCTGCCACATCTACCTCTGCATCTACGCATTTCGCGATTACTTTCTGGATCAGGGATGGAGCATTTACGCAGCCGATAGTACGATTAGCAATGGCTGCTGCTGCGATCAGTTCCTCGCTTCCGTCTGCCTCGTCTGGAATAACCAGATAACCGATACGCTCACCTGGAAGAGAAAGGGATTTGCTGTAGGAATAGCCTACGATTGTATTTGCATAATATTTTGTCAGATAGGGTACCTGTACGCCGTCATAGGCCAGTTCTCTATATGGCTCATCAGAAATCAGGTAAATCACTGTGCCAAATTCTTTCTGCTTCGCTTCCAGAATTGACGTAAGTTTCCTGATTGTTTCTTCTGAATAAACAACTCCAGTCGGATTGTGAGGAGTATTCACAATGACAGCACGGGTCTTCGGTGTGATTTTCTCCTCAAATTCCTTCAGATTCGGCTGGAATGTGGTAGTATCCGGTGAGATTTCCACAAGATTGCCGTCATAATTGCGTACATATGCACCATACTCCAGAAAATAAGGTGCAAAAACGATCACCTCTTCTCCAGGATTCAGGATTGTCTTAAATGCTACGTTCAATCCGCTGGCTGCACCAACTGTCATGATCAGATTTTTTGCTGCAAAAGAAGTGCCAAATCGACGGTTCAGGGACTCTGCAATTGTCTGGCGAACATCCTCGAATCCTGCATTGCTCATATAGCCATGGAGAACTGTCGGTTCTTCCTCATTTACCAGATCAATAATGGCCTGACGAACACAATCCGGTGCGGGAACGCTTGGATTTCCAAGGCTGAAATCAAATACATTTTCCGGTCCGTAAATCGCGCGAAGGCGATTGCCTTCCTCGAACATCATACGGATTGCAGAATTGTTTTTTACATATGGTTTCATTTTTTCTGCTATCATTTTATGTCACTCCTCTTTTGCTTATTTCTTATTAAGATTTCTCTATTATTTCGTCTTATTTTTCCCAAATATAATCCATCCTACAAGTCCCAGCACCAGCAGACTCACAATCATCCACACGGTCAGCACAACCGGTCCCTTCGGGCTGAACATATCATAATATCCTTTCAGATAAATCACAACTACAATCGCCGGAATCACATACAGCATGTATTTCTGTACGTTTGCAGGGAATTTCAGCCCTTCTCCGGTATCCGCCTCTTTAATAAAGCGCTTCCAGCCCCAGCCATATTTGGACACGCAGAACATTACAAATACTACAGAACCCAGTGGAAGAATATTATTGGATACAATGAAATCTTCCAGATCCATGATGTTCGTTCCTGCTCCAAGCGGCTGTATTCCTGACAAAATGTTGAAGCCAAATACTGCCGGCAGAGAAAGAAGGATCATTGCCACCATGTTGACTATAACAGCTTTTCCACGGCTCCAGCCTTTTCTGTCCATTGAATAGGATATAATATTTTCAAAGACCGCAATTACAGTAGACAGGGAGGCAAAGGACATAAACAGGAAAAACAGAGCTCCCCAGATTTTCCCTCCTGTCATCTGGTTAAATACATTAGGCAATGTAATAAATACAAGTCCCGGGCCTGCTCCTGGCTCCACACCAAATGCGAAGCATGCCGGAATAATGATCAATCCTGCCATCAATGCGACAAAGGTATCCAGAATCGTAATATGCAGAGATTCTCCCAGAAGGGATCTATCCTTTCCAAGATAGCTTCCGAAAATCGTCATAGAGCCTGCACCAATACTTAATGTAAAAAATGCCTGCGACAGTGCCCCAAAGATCACATTTCCGATTCCGATCTCGGCCATAGCGGCAAAATCCGGCACCAGGTAAAATTTCACTCCCTCCATCGCTCCGTCAAGCGTAAGCGAATGAACCGCAAGCACTACGATCAGCGCCAGAAGACATATCATCATTACTTTTGTGATTTTCTCCAGGCCACGCTGCACTCCCAAAGAGCACACTCCGAAGGATAAAACAACTACAATGATCATCCATAAAGTCATTGTACCAGCTGAATCCTGAAGTCCTGTAAAATAGTCTGCCACCTGTGCAGAATCTTTCCCGTCCAGTTTGCCGGCTGCCATTGCATAACAGTAGTAAAGCATCCATCCTGCAACCATGGTGTAGAACATCATCAGCACATAGTTGGAAACCATGCTCATGTAGCTGAAATTATGGAAGTTGGCGCCCTCCGGTTCCAGGTCGTGAAATGCCCTTGCCGTGCTTTTACGGCTTGCACGTCCTACTGCGAATTCACATACCAGTACTGGCAATCCCAACAAAACCAGAAATATCAGGTAAATCAGAATAAATGCCGCTCCACCATATTTTCCCGCCATATACGGAAACTTCCACACGTTTCCAAGTCCAATGGCGCATCCTGCAGAGACCAGGATAAATCCCAGCCGTGATCCAAAGGTTTCTCGTTCTTTCAAATCGTCCCCCTTGTTTTCTTTTTCATTTTATAGTGCCTGGCAGCTGCACCTTCCAGGCTTTGTTTTTGTTGGAAAGTAATAAAAAGGACCGGTTATATCCAGCCCTTTTTCATATTTTTCCTGATATCTTATTGTAACGCGCCCACACTTTTATGTCAACGCTTTTATGTGATGGAAATTTGACGTTTTAAAGTCGAAAATAAATCATTGGTGATAATTTACGATTTTTTTCGCAGTAACAGAGACCAATGTATTGGTGTCCGCAAACTTTTATACATAAAAAGAACAGTCTCACCTTAAACACCATTTTCCAGGCAAAACTGTCCTCTTTCATTATTCCTTAACTTTTCACACTAAGTCTCACCAGCGCCCTCTGCAGCTTGGCTTCAACGATCTTGTATTCCTTATCGGAAAGTCCACCCTTGGCCAGCTTTTCCTGGGCACGCTCTTTGGCTTTTCCAGCGCGGTCGGCGTCGATGTCCTCCTGCCATTCCCAGGTGGTTGCAAGAAGACTGCAATTGCCATCCATTACGGTGAGCATGCCACCGATGCAGGCTGCACTGCGGCTGGTGCCATTCTCCAGTATCACATGGGCCTCGCCCATTCCAAGAGCGGTACAGAAGTTGCAGTGTCCTGCCAGGATTGCCAGATCACCGGTAATGCTGCGGCACACAATGCGCTGCACCTCTCCCTCAAAAAGCAGGCCGTCGGGGGTACCGATTCTAAGGGGAAATGTCCTCATAGGCAGCCTCCTTTACTGATTCTGGTTATTTTTTGCTTTCTCAAATACATCGTCAATAGTTCCGGCAAACAGGAAGCAGCTCTCTGGAATACTGTCGCACTCGCCATCCAGGATCATCTTAAATCCACGGAGAGTCTCTTTCAGCGGAACGTACTGTCCCGGCATACCTGTAAACTGCTCTGCTACAGAGAAGCTCTGTGACAGGAATCGCTGCACCTTACGCGCGCGGCTTACTGTCAGCTTATCCTCTTCTGAAAGCTCATCCATACCCATAATTGCAATAATATCCTGCAGTTCTTTATAACGCTGCAGAACTCTCTGTACTGCACGTGCAATCTCATAATGCTCCTGTCCAACTACCTCCGGGGAAAGGATACGGCTGGTGGAATCAAGCGGATCCACTGCCGGATAAATACCCTGGCTGGCGATCTCACGGGAAAGTACGGTGGTCGCATCCAGATGGGTAAATGTAGTAGCCGGAGCCGGGTCTGTAAGGTCATCGGCAGGTACATAAACAGCCTGTACAGATGTGATGGAACCCTTTCTGGTAGAAGTGATACGCTCCTGAAGGGCACCCATCTCAGTAGCCAGAGTTGGCTGATAACCTACAGCGGAAGGCATACGTCCAAGAAGTGCGGAAACCTCTGAGCCAGCCTGTGTAAAACGGAAAATATTATCAATGAAAAGAAGCACGTCCTGATTCTTCACATCACGGAAATACTCTGCCATAGTCAGTCCGGAAAGACCAACTCGCATACGTGCTCCCGGCGGCTCGTTCATCTGACCATAAACCAGTGCAGTCTTGTCGATAACGCCGCTTTCCTTCATTTCATTGTAAAGGTCATTACCCTCACGGGTACGCTCTCCAACACCTGTAAATACGGAAAGTCCGCCGTGTGCTGTGGCAACATTGTGGATCAGCTCCATGATAAGAACTGTTTTGCCAACACCAGCACCTCCGAACAGACCGATCTTACCACCCTTTGCATACGGGCAGATCAGGTCAACGACCTTGATACCGGTCTCCAGGATCTCGGTTGCCGGCATCTGCTCCTCATAGGATGGTGCCGGACGGTGGATTGCCCAGTGCTCTTTCGTCTCTGGTGCCGGAAGATTGTCTACCGGATCACCAAGAAGATTAAATACTCGTCCAAGGCACTCTTCTCCAACCGGAACCTTGATGGGTTCACCAGTATCTACAGCCTTGGTTCCTCTTACCAGACCATCGGTGGAATTCATGGCGATACAGCGTACCGTATTATCCCCGATCTGCTGAGCAACCTCTGCTGTGAGCTTTGTGCCTTCATGATCAATTTCGATGGCATTGAGAAGTGCCGGCAGCTCGTCATGCCCGAACCGGATATCCAGTACCGGACCGATTACCTGCACCACCTCGCCAATGTGTTTTTCGCTCATTTAGCAATCTCCTTATAGATTGAAGGGTAAAATCCTTCATAATCATCATTATTTCTGTGACTGACCATCCGAAAAATCCATATAGTGATATTTCGTTATATTTTTCACTATATCTTATTTTTTGTCCAGCCAGCACGCGGATGAATATTCTATAAATGCAAAATATCAACTACTATTGTAAATACTGTCTTTTTCGTGGCAGCAATATATTTTGCACCTATCTTATACTCCCTCCGCACCTCCAACAATCTCTGTGATCTCCTGCGTGATGCTTGCCTGACGTGCCCGGTTGTAATGCAGATTCAGCTTCTCGATCATTTCCTCGGCATTGTTGGTCGCAGCCTCCATGGCGGTACGTCTTGCAGCCAGCTCACTGGCTACGCTCTCACAAACCGCACCATAGATCAAACCAGCCAGATACTCTGGAACGATGGCATCAAATACTTCCGACGCATCCGGCTCATACAGAATCAGATTCCGGATGCTCTTTGTATCCTGTTCATCTGTCAGGTCCTTCAGAGGCAGCACCGGTATCGCTGATGGCTGCTGGGAAAGCATGGAAACAAATTTTGTGTAACAAAGATCAATGTGTCCAAATTCTCCCTTCTTAAATTCCCCGCAGAGCAGATTCGCCATCTCAAAGCAGTCTGCAACAGAAACATCGGCAATTTCGCCAAAGCTTTCTGTAACACAGGCAAATCCATTTCGCTTCGAATACTCCACAGCCTTTTTCCCAATGGGAAGAACCAGGAAATCCTGATTCACAGAGGCTGCTTCCAGACATTTAAACAAGTTGGTGTTATATCCGCCAGCCAGACCACGGTCTCCGGCGATCAGTACATAGCAGCACTTCTCATTCCCGGATTCTCTGGCATATACAGAAGAAAAATCTGTATTCCCCTGTGCAATATCCACCAGAGTCTGATGCATAGTCTCAAAATAGGGCCGGCAGACTTCCGCCCTTTCTTTTGCTTTACGCAGTTTGGAGGATGCTACAAGCTCCATTGCCTTGGTAATCTGCATAGTGCTCTGCACACTTTTGATCCGCAGCTTTACCGCTTTCATGTTTGCAGCCATAAAAAGTCCTCCTTGTCACAATTTATTTCTCAGGTCTTGTATTTACAAAATTCTCAGTATACTGTTCCAATGCGCCCTTCAGCTTCTCTTCTGTCTCCGCAGATAATGCACCTGTGGAACGGATTTCCTGCATTGCAGCAGCACCCTGTGCATCACTGTCAATCCAGGTATAAAGACCAGCTTCATAGGTTCTTACATCCTCTGTAGCAACCCGGGAAAGGATTCCCTTGGTTACTGCATAAAGGATAGCTACCTGCTTCTCAACTGGAACCGGCGCATTCTGGTTCTGCTTCAGAACCTCCACAATACGGGCTCCCTGCTCCAGTCTGGCCTTGGTATCTGCATCCAGATCAGATCCAAACTGAGCAAAGCTCTGCAGCTCTCGATACTGGGAATAAATCAGCTTCAAAGTACCGGCAACCTTCTTCATTGCCTTGATCTGTGCATTTCCACCAACTCGTGATACGGAAATACCAGGGTTTACAGCCGGCATAACACCGGAATGGAACAGCTCTGTCTCCAGGAAAATCTGTCCGTCTGTGATGGAAATAACGTTAGTGGGAATATATGCGGAAACGTCTCCTGCCTGTGTCTCGATGATCGGAAGTGCAGTCAGGGAACCGCCGCCGTGTGCCTCATCCAGTCTTGCGGCACGCTCCAGAAGTCTGGAATGGAGATAGAAAACATCTCCAGGATATGCCTCACGTCCCGGTGGACGACGGATCAGCAGGGAAAGTGCACGATAAGCAACCGCATGCTTACTTAAATCATCGTAAATGATAAGTACATCTTTTCCCTTATACATAAAATATTCACCCATTGCACATCCGGAATACGGTGCAATGTACTGCAGCGGGCTGGCTTCTGAAGCAGTAGCCGCTACAACGATGGTATAATCCATAGCGCCATTTCTTGTAAGAGTCTCAACCAGGGAAGATACGGTGGAACGCTTCTGACCAATTGCAACATAGATACAGATCACGTCCTTCCCCTTCTGATTGATAATAGTATCTGCTGCCAGAGTGGTCTTACCAGTCTGACGGTCACCGATAATCAGCTCACGCTGACCTCTTCCAATGGGAACCATGGAGTCAATTGCCTTAATACCGGTCTGCAGAGGCTGGTTAACGCCCTGTCTCTCGCAGATACCTGGTGCCGGGCTCTCAATCGCCCTGTATTCACTTGTCACTACAGGTCCTGCACCGTCAATAGGCTGTCCAAGGGCATTTACAACTCGCCCGATCATAGCCTCACCAACCGGAACGGATACCACCTTTCCGGTGCGCTTTACGGTCTGACCTTCGCCAATACCGGAATCATCCCCAAATAAAACGATAGAAACACTGTTTTCTTCCAGGTTCTGCGCCATTCCGAAGCTTCCGTCCTCAAACTCAAGAAGCTCTCCTGCCATACAGTTGATAAGACCGCTGGCTCTTGCAATACCATCACCAACCATAAGAACCGTACCGGTCTCATTCTGTTTGATAGCGTTATCGTAGTATTTGATCTGACTGCGGATGACTTTTGAAATTTCTTCAGGTTTAAGCTGCATTTTCTCTATCCATCCTTATACTATAAGCTCGTTTAATTTCCTGGAAAGATCATCCAGACGGCTCTTTACTGTACCGTCCAGCTGTCTGCCCTCCAGTTCCACTTTAAGACCTGCAAGCACTGTAGGATCTGTCTTCTGGGTCAGGGTAACGGTCTTACCGCTTATCTTCTCCAGCTTGTCCTTAAGCGCTGCCATCTGCTCATCTGTCAGTGCAACCGCGCTGGTCACCACTGCAGTGGCAATGTTATGGTCCACATTGTACCGCCGTGTAAATTCCTCACAGCATCCGGAATACTCTCCCAGGATTCCGCGCTCACACAGCAGTTTCAGAAAATTCACCAGATACCGTTCTGCTTCTGTTCCAAATGCAGTATCAAGAAGTTTTGTCCTCTCTTCCTTCGGGATTGAAGGCTCTGACAACAATTTCACATAATCGGGATTCTCCCGGAAAAGCTGCCGGATTGTCTGCATCTGCTCCAGCACAGTGTCGGTAAGCTGTTCTTCAGCAGCAAGATCATACATGCTGCTGCCATATAATCTGGCAATCTGCGTCATGATGCCTCACCTACATTCGAAATAAACTCGTCGATCAGTTTCGCGTGATCCTCTTCTTTGATCTCACGCTCGATCACCTTGCCGGCAATCTCCATTGCCATGCCGCCGATCTCATTCTTCACCTCATTGACAGCTTTTCGTTTCTCCTGTGCAATGTCGCTCTCAGCCTTCTCTTTCATAGCACGGGCTTCCTGGGCTGCACTTTTCAGGATCTCCTCACTCTGGAGGGAAGCTGTCCTCTGTGCCTCTGTGACAATATCGCTGGCCTTTGCTTTGGCCTGCTGCATATTCTGTTCATACTCTGTCTTCATGGCAAGAGCTTCTTCCTTCGCCTTTGTAGCATCCTGGATTTCGGCATCTGCCATTGCTCTTCTCTTCTGAAGCATTTCATTGACAGGCTTAAACAAAAATCTTTTTATCAGATACATTTGAAGAAAAAGATTGCAGATCTGTGCGATAAACGTCCACGGCACAATTCCTACAAGTTCCTGTACCTGCATGTTCTAACCTCCTGTTGTAACTGCTACCATTTATACCGTTCCAGTATCTTACCAGTATAGAAACCAGCTGCTTTGGTGCCGTCTCTATGGAGCTTCCATAACAGCGGTCTGTGAATGGTAACGCCTGTGATACTTGTCCTTAATTATCCAAGGAACTTCATGAAGGTACCAGGTGCAACAAAGATCAGAAGCAGACCGGTTACGAAACCGTAAATACCTGTAGTCTCTGCGATCGCACAACCAAGAAGCATGGTAGAGGTTACATCACCTTTACACTCTGGCTGACGTCCGATTGCTTCCAGAGCTTTTGCAACTGCGTTACCTTCTCCAATACCAGGTCCGATACCTGCGATCAGTGCAAGACCAGCACCAATTGCACAACCAGCCAGTGCGATACCTTTTGCCAATACTGTAAAATCCATAATCAAATCCTCCTGTTATTTATGATTTCTCTTGTTAAAAATTCAATTCATCCGGAAACTGCAAAATATTTTCTGCATTTTCCGATTTTCTGCCCACTTCGTGAACATCCGCCTTCTTTACGCTACTCTTCTGCTGCATTCGCGATATACATTACAGTCAGCATACAGAAAATAAATGCCTGCATGATTCCGGAAAACCAGTCAAAATAAACTGACATAATTGCCGGAATACCAACGTCCAGGAATGGGATCTTCGACAAAACCTCTCCCACAATACCCGGAATCAGTCCAAACAGTTTGGAGCTTGCCAGCGCCAGCGCTGCATAGATCAAACCATTGATAACTACACCGGAAAGAATATTTCCAAAATGACGGCATGCCATACTGATCGGTGTGGCAATCTCAGAAAGAATATTAAATGGTGTCATAATAGGGATTGGAGTTGTAAATCCCTTCATATATCCACCGAAACCATTTGTCTTGATCTTCTGTGCCGTGATCATGGTAAATACAACAACTGCCCATGCAGCTTCTGTGGAAAGATCTGCTGTAGGGCTTCGCAGTCCTACAAGGCTGATCAGGTTGGATACCACACTGGTAGCAAAAAGCGCCGCCACAAAAGGAATCATATAGCTGAATTTCTCCCCCATATTTCCGATGACGAACTTATTTGCTGTCTCCACCAGTAGCTCAGCCACAGCCTGTCTCCTGGATATTTTCTCCACCTTCAGATCATGTGTCAGCCAGATACAAAGTCCTGTGATCAACAGCATAACCAGCCAGCTTACAACCAGAGTCTCCGTGATCTGGAATTTCCCCAGGATGGGAATCTCGAACGGAAACGTATAGAATATCCTGCCACCGGTTATTTCGATATCCATGTACTCTCACCTCCTGTCATTATAAATTTGTAACTGTTCCGTACCACATCTGTCACACACTTCGCGGAGCAGTACCTGCTGAATAGTTACATAAAATTGTATATATCATTATGCGGCCTTCCTCCCCCCAATGATTCCAACTGTCTTGATCACAATGTTTGGAAAAAGCAATGGTAAGATTCCGGCTACAAACTGAAAACAGGGAACCGCAATCGCCAGAACGCCCCAGATAAGCTGAAGCATCATTCTCTGACTATAGCTGGCCTTCATCTTCGCTGCAGCCTGTTTATCGTCCTCCATGGAAACTATCTTCTGAACGGTCAGTCCCATAAGGAAAAAGTTCAGTACTGCCACCATCCCGCCAATAAATCCGGCGAGAAGCACTGTATAATCAAACGGAATCTGCTCCGGCACTGCCAGATGTCCGATTCCAAATACAGCCCACATCAGGACTACGCATACAAATGTACCAATCGCCACCTTCTTAGTCTCTTTCCTCACTGCCGGCTGCACATCTGCAAACATTTTGCTCATACAAATCTCCCTTCTGAAACGTGTTTGAAAAAGGCTTTCTGCAAAATGTACGTCACACTTTGCGGGAATGATTTCTCAAACACACTCTAATGATGTCTGTTAAACGAAACTTTATTCTTCTTTTTCTCTTTCTTCTGATGGCCGGTTACAGACTGGTAAAGCTTATAAGCTACTGTAAAGGAACCTCCCAGTCCGAAAAAAAAGCCAGGAATAAAAATCCATTCTCCTATTCCCAGGCTGGTACTCATCCACCAGCAGATCAGCAGGCACAGAAGCAGAGGAGTGATAAAGGATAAACTAAATTGACTAAGCAAAGTCATATTCTTGATAATATCTCCCCATTTTTTCATAAAAGCCTCCTGTCTCAAGTCTCATTTTATAGACAGATTTTAACACAATTCAGTGTGGATAGCAACTTTTATTGTGCACATTATTTAAAAATCGACTTCCATTTTATTGCATATCGTCAATTTTTTCACACTTCAAAAAGTAATTACATGCTAACAAATTCTTGTTATTTTGTCGTTATACAATCGTTAAACATTGACTAAAATTCAGACACGGCAGGTAGTATTGTCTAGAATGTGTTTGAAACAGGCTCTAGAGCGTGTTTGAAAAAGGCTTTCTGCAAGATGTACTTCACAATTTGTGGGAGATTTGTCCGATTGAGGGCGGCGTAGCGGGCTACGTCGACTGAAAGAGGGCAAAATATACCGCAAAGTGGGGCGTGCAGATTGCGGGAATGATTTTTGAAACACGCTCTAGCTGCAATATCCTTTGATATGCAAAAAACCGCCTTGTATCAGCATTCCCATTCCTGGTAAATTCATGCTGTACAAAGCAGTTTCTCTTTCATAGTTTCTTATGAACCGCTCTATCTTATTTTAGAGTGTATTTGTAAAATCATTCTCGCAATCTGCACGCCCCGGTTTGCAGCATATTTTGCCCAAATTCGTAGAGCGTGTTTGTGAAATCATTCCTGAAAATTATGACGTGCCTCTTATGAAAGCTGTTTTAATTTGCATACAAATAAGAACTGTATGTAGGATCATCAATGTTTGAGGAATCAATCCATGCCGGGTCGATACGCACATTCCGCTTGATTTCCACACTCTTCTTTGGTGCTGTAGTCAAAAGTGCTGTCCAGATGGTCTGATATCCCATCGCGTAAGGCTGCTGGGAAACCACGCCGACCTCTTTACTATTCCAGATAGCCTCCTGTTGTTTCGCTGTGGCATCCACACCAACCATCACAATGGAATCCTTTGTCTCATCCTTTTTCATGTCCAGATACAGATCGGCAATATCTGCATTATCGCAGAAAACACCGTCCAGCTGCGGATATTTGTCAAGAACCTCCTGCATGGCAGCTGTCATATCATCTACCTGATCCTGATAAACAATCTCCACAACTTCAATATCCGGATAATTGGTGATATAATTGGTAAAACCGCTTACACGTTCCTGAATGCTCTGCGTCTTTTCCTGCGCAGAAAAGACTGCAACCTTACCCATTTTTCCGATGGCTGTGGCTAATCTATACGCAGCGATTTCGCCCACCCTGGTATTATCCGTACCACGAAATGCACGGACCATCTTGCTGTCTGTAACACCAGAGTCAAATGCCACAACCGGGATTCCATTCTCCTTGGCAGCTTCCAGCTGCGCCTGAAGGGAATCCATATCGCTGGCAGAAACACAAAGTACATCCGGATTCTCTGCAATTACCGCATCTATGGTATTTACCTGGCTCTCCACATCTTTCTCATCGCTGGCGCCTTCAAAGGTCATGGTCACCTGATCTTCTTTCTTGAAGCCATATGCCTCGTTTACATCGGCAATTGCCTGCTCCATTCCTTTCTTAACCAGTCCCCAGAACTCTCCGCTTGTACTCTTGCTTACAACTGCCACCCGGGATCCTGCCTGGAGTTCTACAGATGTATCAATTTCAGGAATAAGAGGATCCTTTTCTTCCTGGGCTTCTTCTGTGGATTCCGTAGTCTGCCCGTCAGAAACCAGTGGCGCGATCACTTTCTCCACTTCTTCTTTCTTACAGCCTGTGAAGGTGCATAATGCAGCCAGAACAACAGCAGGTATCACTGCTACTTTTTTCATTTTATTCACTCCTCATCTGAATGTTTAAAGTTTTTTCAAAAAAACTTTTTATAACTATTTTTCGCAGTCTTCATCTTTGTTTAATCTTGCTTTTACATTATACACAATTTCGGTTCCACGTCTATAGTTTTTATGGTTTTTTCACATTTGCGGGATAGAAATCCCCTTAAACTCAGTCCCTTCCGGCTTTGTCACGAATTTCATCACCTTTCCGGTTACCGGATGGAAAAAGGTAAGGCTTGCGGCGCACAGAGCCAGGCTGCCTGCCCCGATGGTCACATTCGTTCCGGCACCATATTTCCGGTCACCAGCCAAAGGCATTCCTGCATGAGCCATCTGAACCCGGATCTGGTGATGACGGCCTGTATCCAGATGAATTCGAAGCAGCCATTTTTTCTTTCCGGAAATTGCATCCACAGCCTCACCGAGAACCTCATAGGAAAGTCTGGCCTTCTTCGCACCAGGAGTGTGCGCATTTACCACGGAAGAAGTATTGGATTTTCCATCTTTTTTCAGATAATCCTCCAGAACTTTTTCTTTTTTCCCAGCCTCGGCCTGCTTTCCATATGTTACTGCCAGATAAATTTTTTCCATCTTTCCAGCTGTAATCTGTGCACTTAACGATTTCGCGGCCTCAGGTGTCTTCCCAAATACAAGAATACCTTCTACCGGCTGATCCAGCCTGTGGATTACTGCCAGATATGGAATCCTTCTCCCACCACCGTCTTGCATTGCCAGATAATTTTTCAGGCTGCTCTCCAGATCCATGGCACCGATTCTTGCATTCTGTACCGCAATTCCCGCTGGCTTACGGCAAACTATAATTTCTTTATCTTCGAAAAGAATGTAGTCCTCTATTTTCCCACTAAACATCGTCTGCTTCCCTCATAGTTTCCAATTTTCTCCGCTCATTATAGCGGATTAAAGCCTGATTTACAAGCTCACACTTTCTATTCCGGTATGCTTTATGCTGCATATCGGTTCCTGTTCACTTCGTATCCAATACATCATCCCGCTTTTTTGTCTCTCACAGCATGGAAAAGGACGGTCATCATTTTACTTATATTTCAAATGATGACCGTCCTAAAATTCTTCAGTATTCAATGGTCTTTTCCTCGTTTTTCAAATTGATTTACAATTTAATATTTACGTGGTCTTTATTCAGTTGTTCTATATTCAGTTTTAAGTTTTTATTTAAAATATCTTATCTTATTTCCTGCTCATAAACGATATGATGTTTATCATTCGGTTTATTTAGAAGTTTGATAGATTGAAATTATAATTCACGTTTTATAATTTCTTCTGCAGAAATATCGGATATACTTCTCAGGCTCTGAATCATTATCATAAACAATTTCAAACTTAATTCGGTTAAATCCAAAACCACTTACTGGTTCATATGCTCTCTTATATGTATTATACAAAAAAGTTTGAGCGGAAGTTCCTGATCTATTTCTGACTGGAATATCAATTATGATATTCTTCTAATGCAAAGTTTCGATTCATATTCTAAAGGTTCAATAGGAATCTCAAGATATCCTGCTTATCTGTGATAAGGGGTTATATCCTCTGGAGAAATGTTTCTTTACACAAGTTCCAGATCTTTGTATTAGTGGTGGACAGTTATTCAATATAAGTAATCGCTTCTATTTACCTTGGATACGTTTATAAGTATCAGCTGAATCAAGTGATACTTTATTTTCTATTTACACGGTTCTCGTATCAGGTCTTCTTGCAGGAAATGCGATTCCTGTCTCTCTTATATTGATTAGAAAGATTTTATGTTCCCATTGGAATCACTAAGCTCCTTTCTTTATAAAGTTGTTTTTCTTTTGATGAGCTTATATTACCATCTCTGATCTTATTTGTCAATACTTTTTCTTGTATTTTTTGTTTTATTTCTGTTTTATTTTGGCACTTCACGTTGTATTTCTGTGTTTTTTACTAATTATTGTAATTATTCAGAATATTTGTTTATATAACAAGAAAGACTCCTTTTTGCAAAAGGCTAAATGGGTGTTTAAAAAAGGCTTTCTGCAAGATATACGTCATGATTTGTGGGAGATTTTGTCCGGTTGAGGGTATCATAGCGGGCTACGACAACCGAATTCGGGAAAAATATACCGCAAAGTGGGACGTGCAGATTGCGGAAATGCTTTTTTAAACACGTTCTAGCCTATGTAGAAACACATTGAGCGATATTTGCCTTTTCGTTGCAGTGTGATCATACCATGTAGAACTTTTTATGTAACAGGGAATTCTGATAAAAAGGCAGGTCGCTCTCAAAAAGAATGACCTGCCTCATAACATTTTATTTTCTATTGTAGTTGATCAGACAGCCTTTCAGGATGATTTCCCGCTCATCATCTGTCAGCTCTCCAAGTGTTACGGTAAACGGAACCAGTCCGCTCTCTTTTACCACATAACCGGTAATGCTGTCGGCTTTCTCTTCCACTGCCTTGCGGATTTCCGGGAAGAACAGGTAATCACCGTTTACAAACGGAAGATCACCGGCCGGGATCAGGAATGGAAGCATTCCCCAGTTAATCAGGTTGGAACGGTAACGTTTGGTAGCGTATTCGTTGGCAATGTTTGCCCACCCGCCAAGTACTTTCTGACAGGAAGCAGCCTGCTCACGGGCAGAACCATCTCCGGGCTTCACTGCGAAAATAGTACTTCCAACGCCAAGATTGCCTTTGCCAGCTTCCGGATACTCTTTGTTCACCGCTTCCATAACCGGCTTCAGCTCTGGCAGTGCATCCAGCGGACATTCGCCGTTCTCAATGGCATGCTCTGCTTTCTGAACCTCTTTTGCCCGTCCAACATAAGCCGGATCCTTTCTGGAAAGAGTAAACTCAGCCAGTCCAAGAGGATTGGAACGGTAGGAGGAAGTCTCACCGGATGGGATCAGCTCGTCGGTAGTAGTTACCGGATCGTGAATTTCGGAAACAACCTTCAGAACCAGATTCTCTGCAAGTGCCGGCATCTTCGGCCAGTCTTTGATGTTCGGTCCAAACTGGATCTCAACAGACGGATCAGCCACGCCTTTGCTGTCAAATACACGGTTATCGTAAATCGTTTTATCAAAGAAATATTTCTGTCCTCTGTACTCTCCTGTGAAATTCTCAGCAGAGGTAAGGAATCCCTTGTTTGCAGCTGTAGCAGCGATAGAACGGGCATCCATAAGTGCAACAGAAGAAATCTGACCATTCTGGATCTTGGAACCTTCACGGTTCGGGAAGTTTCTGGTGGTATGGCGGATACTGAAAGCATTGTTTGCCGGAGTATCTCCAGCACCGAAGCATGGACCGCAGAATGCAGTTTTCACAACAGCACCTGTCTCAAGAAGATCTGCCAGAACTCCATTCTTAGCCAGCTCCATATAAATCGGAGTACTTGCCGGATATACGCTTAAAGTAAAGGCATCTGCACCGATGCTGGTTCCGCGGAGAATATCCGCTGCAGCACAGATATTCTCAAATCCACCGCCTGCACATCCTGCAATAATTCCCTGGTCAACATAAAGCTTTCCGTCTACAACCTTATTACGGAGAGTATAAGGAACCTTGCCGTCCAGACTTACCAGAGCTTTTTTCTCAACATCGGCAAGGATGTCATCCAGATTTGCATTCAGTTCATCAATTGTATAAGTATTGCTTGGATGGAACGGCATAGCGATCATTGGCTTGATCTCGCCAAGGTCAATCTCCACACAGCCGTCATAGTAAGCCACATCTCCCGGTTTCAGCTCTTTATAGCTCTGGGCTCTTCCATGGATCTCGTAAAACTCCTGAATCTTCTCATCTGTCTGCCAGATGGAGGAAAGGCAGGTAGTCTCAGTAGTCATAACATCGATTCCAATACGGAAATCAGCACTTAAATTAGCTACGCCAGGACCTACGAACTCCATTACTTTATTCTTCACATAACCATTTGCAAATACTTTACCAATGATAGCAAGAGCAACGTCCTGCGGTCCTACGCCCGGACGTGGGCTTCCTTTCAGATAAATAGCAACAACTCCTGGCATATTGATATCATATGTCTGGGAAAGAAGCTGCTTCACAAGCTCCGGTCCCCCCTCTCCCATAGCCATGGTACCAAGAGCGCCATAACGGGTATGGCTGTCTGAGCCAAGAATCATCTTGCCGCACTCAGCAAGCATTTCGCGGGCAAACTGATGGATAACTGCCTGATGTGGCGGAACATAGACACCGCCGTATTTTTTCGCACAGGTAAGACCAAACATATGGTCATCCTCATTAATAGTACCGCCAACTGCACAGAGGGAGTTGTGACAGTTGGTCAGAACATACGGTACCGGAAAACGCTCCAGTCCGGAAGCACGTGCAGTCTGGATAATTCCTACAAAAGTAATATCATGGGATGTCAGTTTATCAAATTTAATCTGAAGCTTGTCCATATTACCGGAAGTATTATGGGCTTTTAAAATAGAATAGGCAATGGTATTTCTTGCTGCATCTTCTCTGGAAACAGGAAGCTGGGCTTCAGCTGCCGGAATGATTTCCTTTCCATTCTGCAGATACACGCCAGTATCATATAATTTCATAATAAAGCTCCTCCTCATCTTGAGAGATTTATAAGTAACAAATATTATGCAGCTGTTCACCAGCAACATTCTGAGAGGTATTTTTTGTGAACAGCAGCAACATTATCGTTAATTATAGTAGATTTCTCCGAAAGGGTCAAGCAAAAACACTTTAGCGTGCTAAAAAGCTTTTTTTGCAAAAAATGGTCTGTAATTTTGCTCCACATTTCTGTTGCAACTTTTTCAAATCAGTGATAAGGTAGAATCTACCAACACTGAAATAATGGGAGGTGTTCTAAGATGTTTCGCCTTTGGGGACGAATCTGGAAAGATAACCATATGCTGAAGGATACCGTGATCTGTGATGACCGCCAGGAGACCAGAACGCACAAGGTTTTTCACTGTCTGGAGCAGATCTGTTATGAGCTGGATCTTGGTAATCCAATCTGGCTGGATACTACGGTGCGGGATTTTAAGAAGCACAGTAAAACACGTTTTTATCAGGATAATTTTATTGAACAGATTGACTTTGATTACCTGGAAATACAGGTAATAGAGGAAGATGGAGAAGAATGATGAAAAAGACAAAAATGTTTATGCTGGTTCTCACCAGCGCAGTACTTGCCCTTACTCCGGTAACTGCAAACGCAGCTGAAGCTGCACCTTCTCAGGTAACGGAAACTGTTATTGCCACCCCTACTCCGACACCCAAAAAGCCACAGAAAAAAGGCTGGGTGAAGACCAAATCCGGAATCAGAAGATACTATCGAAAAGGAAAACGCCTCACCGGTTTCCAGAAGATTGGCAAGAATTATTTCTATTTCAGTGCCAAGGGAACCCTATTAAAAAATACTACTGTTAATAAAGGTTACAGGGGATTTACTTACTACATCGACAATAAAAGTCATGTAATCGGCAGAAAAAAGGGTTCTACCTACTATACTGCCAGCGGAAAGAGAATGACTCAGGTTCAGATTGCCAACCTCCGCTCCAAGCAGATTGCAGCAGAGATCACCAATTCCAGCATGTCCAAATCCCAGAAGCTTCAGACATGTTTCAACTGGGTGATCAAGGGCTATTATAATATCTGGCGTGATTTTGACCAGGGCGGCAAGGACTGGCCGGCTACTTTTGCAAATGACCATTTTCTGCATCACAACGGAGACTGCGTTTCTGACGCTGGCGCATTTGCTTACCTCGCCAAGGCAATCGGATACAAGAATGTTTATGTATGTGCCGACGCTGTGCAAAGCAACAACAATGCCCACGCATGGTGTGAGATCAACGGGTATGTTTATGACCCGCTTTTCGCAGAGGCAAAGAGTTACAGCAAGTATTACGGTGCAACCTATGGTTCTTATGGACTTTACCCGGTTTTGAAATATAAGATCTCATAAATAGTTAATATTCGCTGTACTGGCTACAACAACTAAATTCAGACAAAATATATGCGGCGCACAGATTACAAAAGCTCCCGGATCCGCTACAGGATTCCGAGAGCTTTTTTTGCAAGCTGGTCAGCCATATCGTTGTATTTGTCGTTGGAGTGTCCTTTTACTTTTACAAAATGGACTTTTACTTTCTTCATGACCCCCCGGTAAAAGCTCTGATACGCAATTGTTCCGGGTTTGGTAGCTTTCCAGGCACCGGTGCACCATTTGGCAATGCCTTCATAATCATGGTAAATGGTGATTTCCGGAATATTATGATCCACAGCATACTGCATTGCCGCTTCGGAGCCTTTGATTTCTCCTGCTACATTATGCATCAGTGCCAGCTCTTTGTCTGTCATTTTTTCGCAGAATGTGTGCTCTTCTCCATCCTTCAGGATGACCATTCCGTAGGAAAATTCGCCGGTGTCAGAGCGGTAACTGCCATCTACGTAGGCAATCACCTGGTCTGACGCAGGTTTTTCTGCCCTGGAAAGTGTATCCGGGATGCCCTCTGCACTCACACCGGCAAATGCCTGTGCCTCTTCCATAGTGGAAAAGCTCTTAAATTCTGCTCCCGAAAATCCCATGACCTGTTTCTGGCACTCTGCCCAGGTCATAAATACACCTGTTTTTCTGCCTGTTCTTACTGCATAGTATTTCTTTGCCATGTAGTCTCCCTTCTGTATCAGACATTCTCAAACACTTTTTCTTTAATTATAACGAAACTGTTTCTTATCTTCAATAATAGATTAGAGCATGTCCACAACACACTCTAATCTATCCCTGGCCCGAAACTTTAATATACCCTGTTTGTCCTGTCGTCACGTTGGAACCGCTGAATGTTTTTCACCACTTCATCCACTACGCGGAATCTGGTCTCTTTCGCAGCCCATGCAATATGCGGAGTAATGATCAGTTTATTGCTGTCCTGGATCTTAAGAAGCGGATTCTCCGGATCCATTGGCTCTTTGCAAAGAACATCAAGGCCTGCACCTGCAATGGAGCCTTCGGTAAGAGCTGTATACAAATCTGGCTCATTTACAATGGCGCCTCGCGCAACATTCAGGAAAATAGCGGTTTTCTTCATCTTACGGAATTTTCCCAGTGTCATCAGGTTCTCCGTGTACCCATTCAGCGGCGCATGGACAGAAAGAATATCGGAGCGGGAAAGAAGCTCATCCAGGCTTACCTGTTCATATTCTGTATTGTATTTCTTCCCGGAAGCGGAGTAGCAGATAATATGGCAGCCGAATGCCTTAGCGATCTGCGCCACCTTGTTTCCGATTGCGCCAAGTCCAATGATTCCCCAGGTTTTCCCATCCAGCTCGAAGAAATTCTGACCGAAGTGAGAGAAGCAGGTGCCTCTTGCATATTCTCCGGATTTTACGTAATTGTCGTAATAATTCAGTTTTTCCAGAACATAGAAAAGAAGAGCAAAGGTATGCTGTGCCACTCCGTTTGTGGAGTATCCGGCAACATTGTAAGCTGCAATTCCTCTCTTTTTCAGATAGTCTCCATCCAGGTTGTTAAAGCCAGTTGCGGTCAGGCAGACCAGCTTCAGGTTCTGGGCTTTTCCAATGGTAGACTCGCAGATTGGAACCTTGTTAGCTACGATCACATCTGCGTCTTTTGTCTTTTCTTCCATTTCATCTGCGGTTGTAGTAGGATAAATAACTACCTCGCCCAGCGCCTCAAATGGGGTAAATACCATATCCTGTCCCAGGCTGTCTGCTTCCAGAATTACAATTTTCATAATGTACTCCTCTCTTTCTTCTGTGCTCACTTATATAGTCGTACGTTTCCTCATCTGTTTTATAAAATACCGTTTTCTCCAGGAAAATGCAATCCCCAAAATATAAGAGCGCAAAGCTGATAGTGCCTGCGCCCTTATTTAGCAGTCTGTAATTATCAAGCCATAAATTCCCGGATGATCTCACGCATAATCTTCTCTTCCTCAGGAGTCAGCATCTTACTGAAATGACTTCCGGAAGCAGCGGTCTGCTTAATGCTGCTGGTAATCTTGTCCACGATTTCTTCCTGTAAAACGGGGTCCGCTTTTTTCGCAGCAGGAATCTCTTCTGCCCAGCTTCTCATCTGCTCCACATAATCTGTCAGCGTGTCCATCACCAGCTCTTCTTTGTAAGAAAAATCCAGAGCCTGACGCAAAAGCAATAATGTAACTGGTACAGTGGCGCCCACATACAGATAGGTCAGAGGAAGCCCCTCTTCTATCCTTAACGTCTGGGAAAAATAGATGGCACAGCCAAGGATCACAGTGGACAAAAGTGCCGGATACCACACCAGCCGATTCATTCTGTGAAGAAGCCTGTCCCGTGTTTTCCAAAGCCTCAGCCATTTTTCCTTCAGGCTGATCCGCTGGCTGCTGCCTGTTCCTTGGGTGTTTTTCGCGCCTGTGGTTTTGCTTCCGGTACTTTTCAGCATTCTTCTGTAGGTGAGGTTTGTCGTCAGCATTCCAATTGCTCCAAGAGCCCCCAGGGCTGCCATACTGTAGAGCAATATCTGCAGATCCATAATTTTCTCCAGCATAATGTCCTCCCATACTCTTAACTTTTAGGACCATTATACCGCTGTCCTGCTCTGTATGAAACATAAATCGTTCGTCAAATTCTCGGAGAATTTCACTTATTCTGTTGTTTTTCTGCATATTTTTCTATTTTACGATCACTTATATAAAGACTTTCCACAATATATCAATTAGTTTTTGATTTATTGCGAAAATAAATATAAATGCCCCTTAAACAGATTCTACTTATTTCTACAGAGTCTGTTTAAGGGGCAATATATTATCTTCCTTACATTTCCTGTAATGCAGCTACCACTTTCTCAAACTGCATAAAGTGAGACGCCTTTACCAAAATGGTATCACCAGTCTGCACATAATCAGACAGATGGGACAAAAGGCTGTCACGATCCGGTTCTTCTATAACGATAAGCTCCGGGTTCTTTCTCGCCATCTTCGCAATGTTTGCGGAAAGAGGACCGGTGCAGATGCATACGTCAATTCCACACTGGGCTGCATGCTCGCCTACCTCTGCGTGAAGCTGAACTTCATTCTCTCCAAGCTCTCCCATGTCGCCTAAGATTGCCACTCTTCTGCCAGCACCATCTTTCAGCACATCCAGTGATGCTTTCATGGACATTGGGTTGGCATTATAACAATCGTCTACGATAAGGAAACGGTCTGTCTCGATCATGTGGAATCTGCCGCTGATGGCTTCCAGGGTCTCAATTCCGTGACGGATCTGCTCCAGTGTCAGCCCATAAATGCGGCCTACCGCTGTAGCAGCCAGCGCATTGTATACCATATGGATTCCCGGCATCGGAATATCTGCCATAAAGGATTCTCCGCCTATATGAATACGGCAGGTCATTCCCTTTAAGCCTCTGCTTGTAATCTCGTCTGCATATACATCCTTGTCAGCTTCCATGCCGAAGAATACAGGCTTGATTCCTTCGTACTCTTTTACCATGCAAAGCTTATCGTCATCACCGTTTAACACGATATGACCATCTTTTTGCAGATATTTAAAGATCTCAGTTTTTGCTTTCAGTACAC
Organism: Blautia faecis; assembly: GCF_020554845.1. GTDB lineage: Bacteria > Bacillota > Clostridia > Lachnospirales > Lachnospiraceae > Blautia_A > Blautia_A faecis. The sequence goes on from NZ_JAJCIA010000005.1 coordinate 144,071, forward strand.
CGTCTCTGTCCCCAAGATTCTCCAGGTGGCAGGTACCGATATTGGTGATCACACAGGTATTCGGTCTTGCAATTTTTGCCAGACGGGTCATTTCACCGAAATCGCTGATTCCCATTTCCAGAACTGCGATCTCATCCTCGTCACGAAGACGGAAAACGGTGAGAGGAAGACCTAACTCATTGTTAAAGTTTCCCTGTGTTTTCAGGGTACGGTATTTCTCTTTCAGCACAGAGGCAATTACCTCTTTTGTACTTGTTTTTCCCACACTTCCGGTAATTCCAACAACCGGAATCTGAAGCTGCTGCAGGTAAAATTCTGCAATGTCCTTTACAGCCTGAAGGGAAGATTCCACCTTGATATATGGGAAATCAGCATTCTCCAGGATTCTCTCAGATAAGGTAGCAAGCGCACCTGCCTCCATCACCTGGGGAATAAATTTATGGGCATCTACACGTTCGCCTACGATGGGAACAAATAAGGTTCCGGCTTCTGCTTTCCGGCTGTCTGTTGTAATAGAGGAAACCTCCTGCTCCAGCTTGTCAGACGGTCCGAAATAAACACCGCCGCAGACCTTGGTCAGGTTTTCCAGGGTAAGATTTTTCATTTTATTTAATCCTTTTTATATTTAATATAAACATTCGGTAAATAATACTTTGCAAGACATTTTAATTTAAAATAACTATTTCACAATTTATAACATACAAATCAAAGTGTTACTTTCATAAATAATCTAAACGAAATATGCAAATTAAAGTAATTTCATTTCATATATGCAATAGAACGTATCACGAACGTTCTTTTGACCTGTCTTTTACTATTATTCGTACTTCTTTAATGAAATCCGGATCAGTTCCTCGCAAAGCGTCGGATAATCCATTCCCAGTACCTTCGCCTCCTGAGGAATCAGACTGGTAGGAGTCATTCCCGGAAGGGTATTTGCTTCCAGACAGTACATATCTCCGTTCTCTTTCATCATGAAATCCAGACGGCTGTAGCCGGTAAGTCCCAGTGCTTTCGCTGCCTTCACTGCATTCTCCTGCATTTTTGCTGTAAGCTCCGGAGAAATCTCAGCCGGGCAGGTCTCTACAGTAGAGCCAGCCTGGTATTTATTCTTATAATCATAGAAGCCCTGGATTGGTGCAATTTCAATAATCGGATATGCTTTTTCATCTACAACTGCAACAGAAAATTCACGGCCTTTGATATATTCCTCCACAACAATGTCTGCGCCATACTGGCATGCATCTGTAAGAGCCTCTTCGTACTCTTTCTGGTCATTTACAATATAAACACCTACGCTGGAACCGCCGCAGCTTGTTTTTACAACTACCGGGAACTGCAGGTTATATTTGGCAATGTCTTTCTCCAGATTGTCTCTTGTCATAGTAAAACCGCCTGGTGTAGGCACATTATTCATCAGAAAGACTTCTTTTGTAATGCGCTTATCCATTGCCATGGCGCTGCTGAGATAACCGGTTCCTGTATAACGGATTCCCATCAAGTCAAATGCAGCCTGCACCTTGCCATCCTCACCATTTGCGCCGTGAAGTCCAAGGAACACAATGTCACATTTTTCGCAAAGTTCCAGAACATTTGGTCCGAAAAAGCTTCTGCGTTTTTTCTCCATCTCCTTGATCTGCGGATTGAAGCTGCTCATATACTCTGCTGCCTTTTCCACATCATATTCAGCCGGGAAAGGATTCTCCCAGTCTACATTCTCAACTCCACAGAAAATATCTACAAGTATTGCCTCATGGCCTTTCTGGCGCAGCGCACCGCAGATTCCGGTACCGGATACAATGGAAATCTCTCTCTCCGTACTGGTTCCTCCAGCCAAAACTACTATCTTCATAATCTTATATCTCCTTTTTTGTTCGTAAACGTAACTGTTCAGTTCCTTCACAGTTACACGCTTTGCCATGCACAGAAATCATGCATTCGCATGATTTCGCGCTGAATTTCCCAAAACACCTCGCGGAATATTCTCTACTGAATAGTTACTCATACACAACCACCGGCATGCCAACCTCAATATTTGCATAAATCTCGGCAGCCTTGTCATATGGAACATTTACACATCCATGGGAGCCTTCCCACAGATAAAGATTTCCTCCAAACTCAGACCGCCAGGAAGCGTCGTGGATTCCCACATTTCCTGCAAAAGGCATCCAATAGGTCACATTTGCTTCGTAGTCCTCTCCTGTAAGCACTGCCGGAGATTCCTTGGCATCCAGTGCATAACAGCCTGTAGGAGTGCCACAGCCTTCTATATCCGGATTTCCGCTTACAATAGGTGTGTCCACGATTGGAGTTCCCTTCTGGTAAAAAACAAGACGCTGGTTTGTCAGATCTATCTCCACGTAGGTGGAACCAATATCATTGGTTCCGCGACTATAGCCTGAATACAGATAAACAGGCTCACGAACCTGGGTAACACCGCTTTCGATAGCAGCGATCAGCGCTTTTACTTCTTCGTCCTGATCGATCACCCAGCCGTAATCGCCGCCTTTAATTTCCACCTGGCGATTATCGTAAGTCAGAAAAGTCCTGGTCTGTCCCATAGTATCATATTTCAGTCCAAGGTCTGCCACATACTGCCGCACCAGGTTTTCATCCAGGATCACATTGCCATCCTCATCATAACCGAACCAGTTCTTGATCAGGGTACGGTCCACAGTCTCAGTACGATCAGCAAAGTCATAAGTTATGATCACCTTGACAAGCTGATTCATTTTTTCACAATTGGCTTTCAGCAGCTCATCTGTGCTGTACACCGAAGGCTTCCGGTAGCAGCTCTCGTCCTCCAGATTTACAGAAGTTTTTCCCCGGAGCATGGCTGCGGAAATCACTTCCTCCGTCTTAGTGCGATCCAGAGCATTTCCCACTACTTCCGGAATGATTTCAAAAGTATCTCCGGTATCCTGGATCTGGGCATCCACAGGCTGGACTACATTCTCTGGCTGCATGCATTTCAGATTATCAACAGCCTGCCCCATCAGCTCCACGTTATAGCTGAGGGATTCTGAAATATCATAATTCTTATCCTGGTTAAAAGCAAGAAACCAGGTAAATCGATCCTGATCTTTGATCAACTGCTTCACAATGCCGGTAGACACATAGGAAAGCCCCACATCCTGGGCGGAAATGGCTTCCTGACCGTTTTTCATGGTCTCCACAGCAAGAACATAAGCGCTTACACGCTGGTTCAGAAGGTCCTCGGTGTCTTCCGAAGTCATGTAGGAACAATTAAATCCATTCACCATAGAGCCTGGAAGAAAATGACTGGAAAAGTAGTGCACGCCATATCCATAAGCTCCTGCTGTAAGAAGCAGCAGCAAAACCACAAGTAAAATAATAATCGTTCTTCCTGCGCCTGCTTTTTCCTTATTTTTTGCCATAAATTCCTCCCTGCTTATGATGAATTCTTATTGCCTTTACACGACCACATCTTCTGTTTAACCTTATGCAGGAAATAAACTCCATAGTCGGCATTTATTTATGCCTTCCAAATGCAGACGGGTAAAGACAATAAAAAGCAGATGATTACTGTTCACAGATAACAGTAGATTACTCTGCCTCTTTTTATATGCCAGATCAGGTACTTTTCCTGATCTGGCATGGTTACATTCTATGCGCAAATTTCCGATTTCAGAGCCTGTTTGAAAATTGTGGCTCACCTTTTACGGAAAGGTTGCCGTTCACAGCAACACGCTTTTAGCCGAGAAGTTTTTCTACACTGACAAGCTTCACACAAAGTACGAATACCTGTGCTGCTTTGCCAAGATCCTCAAGTGTAGGGAAGGATGGTGCGATACGGATGTTGGAGTCTTTCGGATCCTTGCCGTATGGATAAGTAGCACCTGCGCCAGTAAGGACAACACCAGCCTCTTTTGCTCTGGCTACAATTGCCTTTGCGCAGCCATCCAGGGAATCAAAAGAAATGAAATATCCGCCGTGGGGCTTTGTCCACTCACCGATTCCAAGTCCGGAAAGTTCTTTGTCAAGCGTATCCAGAACCAGCTCGAATTTCGGGCGGAGGATATCTGCGTGTTTTCTCATGTGGGCGTGAAGTCCGTCAAGATTCTTGAAAAATCTTACGTGACGGAGCTGGTTCAGTTTATCATGACCGATGGTCTGAACCTGCATATATTTGCGAAAATCATCCAGGTTTGCCTTGGAAGCTGCAACGGCAGCGATTCCGGAGCCTGGGAAGCTTACCTTTGAAGTGGATGTAAATTTATAAACAAGATCAGGGTTACCAGCTTTTGCACACTCACCAAGAATTTCAACCAGGAAATCCTGATTATCATCATAGAGATGATGGATGCTGTATGCATTATCCCAGTAAATACGGAAGTCCGGTGCTGCCGGTTTCAGTCTTGCAAAACGCTCTACGGTTTCTTTGGAGTAAGTGTAACCCTGTGGGTTTGAGTATTTCGGAACACACCAGATTCCCTTGATCGCTGCATCTTCACTTACCAGCTTCTCTACCATGTCCATATCCGGTCCCTGTGGAGTCATCGGAACATTGATCATCTCGATTCCGAAAAATTCGGTGATCTTGAAGTGACGGTCATAACCTGGTACCGGACAGAGGAATTTCACCTTGTCAAGTTTGCACCATGGAGTATTTCCCATTACACCCTGAGTCATGGAACGTGCGATACTGTCGAACATAACGTTCAGGCTTGAGTTTCCATATATGATAATGTGTTCCGGATCTACCTCAGACATTTCTCCAAGAAGACGCTTGGCTTCCGGAATACCGTCGATCACACCGTAGTTACGGCAATCTACTCCAGTCTCGCATTTCAGATCTGAATTGCCCTTCAGAACGTCCATCATTTCCATAGAAAGTTCCAGCTGTGCATTGCTTGGCTTTCCTCTTGACATGTCAAGGGCAAGTCCCTGTGCCTTGATCTCTTCAAATTCTTTGTCCAGCTCTTTTTTCAGTGCCAGAAGCTCTTCATGATTCATTTCGGTATATTTTTTCATAAATTCCTCCTTCGGCAATTGCCTGTTTGGTGTATCCTCCTCGTATATCTTTTCCATTTTAGTATGCTAAATTGTCGGTTGTCAAGTGTTTGGCTCTATTTTATATAAAATCCCTCTTAAACCGGTTACTGTTCACTTCGTTCACAGTAACACGCTTCGCGATGCACAGAAATCATGCTTTGCATGATTTCGCGCCGCAACTCTCGGGTTTTCTGTGAACTTTGTTCACAAAAAACACTTCGCGGAATGTTACCAGTGAACAGTAACTTAAACCGCTTCCCATCTTCCAGAAGCACCGCATGGCAATACCAGCCCATTTGACTTCACCGGAAGACCAATTTCCTGGGAATCTACATGTCCCTTATACTTCTTCATCTCTGTTGCCAGCATATAAGTAAGTACAGCCGGAGCAAGTCCGGTGGTGTAGGAATTGATCAGGAAAAACAGGGGATCATCGCTGAGAATCTTTGTGCAAAGCTTCACCAGGGGATGAATGGCATCCTCAATTTTCCAGATTTCGCCTTTTGGTCCTCTTCCATAGGACGGAGGATCCATGATAATTGCGTCATAGTGATTCCCCCGGCGGATTTCACGCTCTACAAACTTCACGCAGTCATCTACCAGCCAGCGGATTGGTGCATCAGCAAGACCACTTGCTGCCGCATTCTCTTTCGCCCAGGTAACCATTCCCTTAGAGGCATCTACGTGTGTAACGGATGCACCTGCGGCTGCCGCCGCAAGAGTTGCACCACCTGTATAAGCAAACAGATTCAGAACCTTGATCGGTCTGCCAGCCTTGCGGATCTTGTCTCCAAACCAGTCCCAGTTTGCTGCCTGCTCCGGGAAAAGACCGGTGTGCTTGAAGCTGAATGGTTTCAGATGGAACGTAAGATTCTTGTAATGAAGATCCCACTGCTGGGGCAGATCAAAGAACTCCCATTCACCGCCTCCCTTGGAGCTGCGGTGATAGTGTGCGTTCATCTTGCGCCATCCTGGCTCTGTCTTCGGTGTATCCCAGATTACCTGCGGATCCGGACGGACAAGGAGATATTTCCCCCATCTCTCCAGTTTCTCGCCGCAGGAAGTATCAATTACTTCGTATTCTTTCCAGCCATTTGCTATCCACATTTTATTTTTACCTCATTTTCTATTATTTCGCACAAAAGTCCTAAATGTCATCCATGAATCATATCTGTATAAGTAAAATCATGAATCATTTATAGCACGAATGCGGACAACCCCTGGGAATCGCCACAAACGCAATGTAACTGACTTTCATTTCGCCTAATATCAAAGAACAAATTTATGATAGCAGAAAACTGTACCCACGTCAATTTTGTTCATCTTCTTCCCTGAAAAAGTGCCCAAAAATCTGCCTCACTTTTTTCGGATTTTTCCCATTGAACCACATATTTTTTCGCACTATAATCACATTAAAAAGGAGCGTGATTCAAATGTCAGAAAAGACTACCGATAATAAACTTCCTTACACCTGTACCTCCGCCTACGACCGCAACGCCTGCAAGGGCTGCGTCTGTTCCACCTGCTATGAACAGGAATTCTGCGACAGGTGCAGCAGCTGCGAAAATCAGTCGAAGCGCAAGGAGCGCTGCAATGCTTATGAGGGTGCATACAATTATTAGTCCTCTGTTTTTTGCTCCTCATGCACAAAAAGTCTGAGTACAGATGCCGTTGCAAGTGACATACTATACTCAGACTTTATTATGAAATCATTCTTTCTGCATATTCCTGCAGCAAACTATCAGCATCTGGCTTTTTCTGCCTTTTCCTTCTGTCTCTCATCCCACAGCTGATCTGCTCTCTCTTTCCAGCAGGCTGCATATTTATCACATTTGCCGCAAAGATGCTCTGCACTCTCCGGTGACTGAAGATCAGTGGATTTCGCGCCGGTCTCTGCAACTAATTTACGCAGGATCTCCGGATTCTCCAGCATTGGACATGGACGAAGCATGTTCTCGTTGAAAGGCTGGTTATCATGATAAGCCTGGAAAATCGGGCTCTTCAGTGCGTCCAGAAGAGAAGTATCTTTGATATTGCAGTTTGAATAATGGATGAATACACAAGGCTCCACATCACCATTTGCATTAATATGCAGATAATGTCTTCCACCTGCAATACATCCATGTACAAATTCAGCATCATTCTGGAAATCCAGCGTAAAGATTGCTTTTGTGCTTCTGAATTTACGAATTGCATGATACATTTCTTCTCGCTGGTCCGGTGTCAGAAGAAGCTCCGGTGAAGCATCATTTCCAACTGGCATGTAATGGAAGAACCATGCAAATAATGCACCACAGTCAATCAGCTTGTCAAAATATTCCTCACTGCTTACACTGTCTACGTTCATGCCTGTATAGCAGGTGGAAACTCCAAATGGAAGACCTCTGTCCTTCAACAGTTTCATTGCATGCATAACCTTCTGATAGATTCCCTCTCCACGGCGTCCGTCGTTGGCTTCCTCGGAACCTTCCAGACTGAATGCCGGAACGAAGTTCTTTACTCTTAAGATTTCATCACAGAATTCCTCATCGAAAAGTGTCCCGTTTGAGAAGGAAAGGAACTCACAATCCGGATGCATCTCACAAAGTTTAATAAGATCCTTCTTACGTACAGTAGGTTCACCACCGGTATAAATATACATGTAAACACCAAGCTCTTTACCCTGTCTGATAATGGAGTCAATGGTCTCCAGATCCAGGTTCAGCTTGTGACCATACTCTGCTGCCCAGCATCCTGTGCAATGCAGATTACAGGCACTTGTAGGATCCAGAAGGATTGCCCACGGAACATTGCAATTGTTCTGTGCAGCAACCTCTTCCTGTCTTGCACTTCCCTTTAAGCTGGCATTTACAATAAAGTTCTGGAAAAATACTTTTCGAACACCTGGATCCAGCTGATACAGGTTCATGATCAGCTTATACCAGTTGCTGTCTGTGTCCTGGATTGCATTACGAATGGCATCTCTCTGACCTTTATACCAGTCCTGCGGAGTGAATTTATCTACCAGCTCCATCAGCTTCGGAATGTTTGTCTCCGGATCCTTTTCCAGATATTCTAATGCTTTTGTTACAGCACCTTCCATAGCGGCCTGTTTTGCTTTATCAATCAGTTTCATAATGCTCCTCCTTTAAATTTCTCTGAATTCATCTTCCCAGACTACATTTTCATTCTCACGGATTTTCACAGTGTATACTACCACGCAAAGCTTCAGTATTCCCTCCAGCAGAAATGCCACGCCTGTAAAAACCACAGTCAGCTTTGCACCTCCTGCCGGATCAACAAGAAGAAGCATTCCAAATATTCCGGTTGCTACTGCGATAAGCAAAACTGCCCACCAGAGCTTCAAGCCGAATTTTTTCGCTTCCACTGACATTTGGATCCGAAGCAATGCATCGGTCAGAATCACCAGACCGAAAATCACGAAAATCAGTCTTAGTATGGCTTCCCTTCTCACCAGAATCAGAATTCCAACTGCAATCATGAGAATTCCAAAGCCAAGGTCAAATTGAAAAGCCAGACAGTAAAAATCTCTGGAAAAATATCCGATTATTTTTATAATTCCATCTGCAATAAACAGAATTCCTGCAAGAACACAAATTATTTTCACGGCTTTTTCCGGAACAGCCATCAAAAAAATTCCCAAAGCACAGAAAACAACTGCTATCACTATATATCCATTTCGTGCTATTTTCAAAGTTCCTGACGAATTCATTCTGATTCTCCTTTCTGCTTTTCATGGATTTATTATAGTAAGATAAATTTCAAAAAGGAACGGACAAAAAAAGGACTGTGTCTGAAATTCAGACACAATCCTGTATTTGCCTAAAAGCTTACCGCATTTCCATTCTCCGAGGAAAAAAGCAGATTTATAAATTCCCTATACGATTTTCAGATAAGCAGGTTTGGTTCCTGCCGCCTTTTCCAATGTTTTCTCAAAAGTATTTTCATAGAGTTCACGCAGCTTCCCTGCATATTCTGTCAGATCATAAGACATCCTGTGATCCATCCAGTCCAGAATCACTCCGATCATTACACATTTATAAAAATGCATGAGCACCTTCATATCTTCTTTTTCCATAATTTCTTCTTTAAAATTATGTACGATATACTGCTTTATAACATACTGGCACATTTTATCCAGTGCACTGGTAAACGTTTCTCTCTGCACGGAACAGTAAATATGGAGCATGGCCTTCTTGTTCTCTCCGATCAGCTTCACCAGTACCTCAAGGCATTCCAGCATAGAATCCACTTCCACCGGATGTTCAAAAGCGTTGTCTACTTCCCGAAGAAGAGCTGATTCCACAACATCAGAAATATCGCGGAAATGATAATAGAAAGTATTCCGGTTCACACCGCAGCGCTCCACAATATCCTTCACTGTAATTTTCGCAAGAGGTTTCTCATTAAGCAGTTCAAACAAAGTCCTGATAATAATTTCTTTCGTAAAACCAGACATTTTCTCACCTGTCATCTTGAAATGAAGCCGTAAAAAAGCCTAATCGGCTATGTTTCCGGCTTGTTAAGTTATTATCACAGATTATGCCACAAACCAATTTAAAATGCAAGGACAACGCGCCCTTGCATTTACATTAATTTCCCCTGTTCTGATAAAACATCAATTTCTGGAACTGATTCATTTCTTCGGATACGTCCCGGACAGCTCCATAAAACATTTTATGTCCATCCTGTTCTCTCAGGAAAAATGCTTTGATATTTATCCATATATACTGACCGTCTTCTCTTCTGCGGCGCACAGTTCCCTCTGCACCTTCAGCCAGTCTCTGGAAAGACCGTTGGAAAATATTCTGCATTTTTTTCCTGTCATCCGGGTGTATTGCCTCCATAACCTGAACATTCTCTGCCAGATCCACAGGATCCTGTCCAACCAGCAGACAGTATTTATCATTTACCTGCAGCAATTCTACATTATTACAATATACATCATAAATGGCAATTGGTCCAAGAATATTATTCAGTATGCTGTCACTTGCCAGCTCAGACTGAAACAGATCCTTGAAACGTACATGCTCAATTTTTCGTGCCTGAATCCCCCGGTAATCCACATTATTCTCATCATTGAGAAGTACTTTTATTTCTTCAACCGGAAGAGGCTTGTAGAAGAAATAACCCTGGCCATAAATACAGCCCATATTCAGCAGATAATTGATCTGGTCTTCCGTCTCAACGCCCTCTGCGATCATGCGAAGTCCCATAATATTTGCCATTCTGGTAACAGCCTCAAGAATTCCCATTCCCTTGTCCATGGTATTCTCATCCATTTTCAGGAACTTCATGTCAATCTTCAGAACGTCTACATTTACATCCTTCAGCATATTCAAAGAAGAATATCCGCTTCCAAAATCATCCATCAGAACGGTAAAGCCTGCATTTCGCAGTGCCTCTGCCACACCGGTAATCACCTTATATTCTTCTACATAAGCACTTTCTGTAATCTCCAGCTCTACATATTCCGGCGGAAGCCCATATTTGCGAACCAGATTTTTAAAATGCTCTACTACATCAATTGCATAAATATCCACACTGGATACATTGACAGAAATAGGAATTACCTTGTGTCCGCTTTTTATCCAGTCCTGCAGCGTCTGGCAAACCTGCTCCCACACCTTCATGTCCAGTTCTGTGATCAGTCCGTTACTCTCCATAACCGGAATAAAATATCCAGGTGCCACAATTCCCTTCTCAGGATGCTTCCAGCGCACCAGAGATTCCAGTCCGACGATCTTACCTGTGTTCAGATTACATTTCGGCTGAAGATAGTAGATAAACTCATCTCTTTCCAGACCGGCCTGCACTTCAGCAAGGAGCACATGATTATTCTCCAGGCGTGTCTTCATATCTGAGCTGTAATAAGCACAGCGTACAGCATAATTTCCCTTTACTGTCTCCTGCGCAAGAATTGCCCGGTCATACATCTGTGAAGCACTGAGACTGATATCATCAATTACATAAAAACCAAAAGCAGGAAGGAATCCGGTATGTCCACCGTATGCACGCACAAATCCGGTAATACGGCATTTCAGATTTTCGAGAACTTTTTCATCATTTGGAAGAACAATTACAAAGTCATCCCCACCCATATATCCGGCAATCCCGCCAAATTCCTGACGCATTTTATTAAGATGCGCCCCGATTTCTCTCAGGAGCTTGTCTCCTGCCACCTGACCATACCATTCGTTAAAAAGCTTAAAATGTTCAATATCAATGGCTACCAGACAGTATTTCCCTGCCGCAGCTTCATTTATTCTGAGAAAGGTTTCTGTCTGTGTAAAAAAAGGAATTCTGGCAAATAAACCTGTAAGCTTATTCTTCTCCGTCTTGCCCGGGTTTCTCCGTTCCAGGATCTCCTTCTTCATATTTACAAAACGGCAAAGATTATCCATATCTTCCTCGTAAATATCCTTTGCCAAAATTACATGACAGTTCCTTGCTCCCGGCCACTCGACCTCTCCGGCATTGATTTTCAGCCATTTCCTCTGATCTTCATTATAGAATAAATCGGTCTTCCGGTTCGGATGTGCCAACGGGCAATTACGACAGGGCTTCTCTCTTCCCCGAAACTTCTCATAACAGATCTCTCCGGGCTCAAAATCCGAAAACTGTTTCATCAGTGCTTTACTCATATACTGAATTCGATATGACTCATCTACTATGTATGTAATTGTCTCAGTTCTCTTCTCCTGTCTCATACGCGTCCTTTTCCATTTCTGAATGTAAATCCAACGATTAAAACTATTAAAAATATTATAAGCTATTCCTTTTCAATACGCAACAGGTCAACTCGCGAAAGTTTTTCTGTTTTTTTTAGGCATAATGACACATATTACGATAAAGCTAAGAAATACTCCCGCCAGAAAACAATAGAATCTATTGGCTGGCTGGATGAATTGGAAAAACAGTATGATGACCCTATTGCTCACTTTCAAAAAAGAGTGGAGCAGCTAAAAGCTGACAAAAGCCGACAATATTGTTGCATTTAGCGGGGCTTTCTTTTACACTTATATTTATCGGACAAGTACGTTTTTACACAGTGCAGTGTATCCATAAGCTTACGTACAATATTTTCATAAGAATATCTTAAGATTTTACCCCTTTCATCTTAAATTTTGTCTGATACCTTATATATTACAGGGGAGGTGAAAAAGAAAATGGCAACAATTCTTGTATGTGATGATGATAAAGATATTGTAGAAGCCATCAGCATTTATCTGGAACAGGAAGGTCACCAGATTCTAAAGGCTTACGATGGACAACAGGCACTTTTGGTTTTACAGAAAAATGAGGTAGATCTGTTGATCATCGACGTAATGATGCCGAAGCTGGATGGCATCAGGGCAACTTTGAAAATCAGGGAGGAACATTCTCTTCCTATTATTATTCTTTCAGCAAAGTCCGAGGATGCAGATAAAATTCTTGGATTGAATGTTGGAGCTGACGATTACGTAACCAAGCCCTTTAGTCCTTTAGAGCTGATTGCCAGGGTTCGTTCCCAGCTTCGAAGATATACCCAGCTGGGTGCAGCGGTTTCCTGTGAAAGTCAGCATATTTATACAACCGGCGGGCTGACGGTGAATGACGATCAGAAAGAAGTTCAGGTGGATGGCGAAACCCTGAGGCTTACGCCAATTGAATATAATATTCTGCTTCTTCTCATAAAGAATCAGGGCCGGGTATTTTCCATCAATCAAATTTATGAAAATATCTGGAATGAAGAAGCAATTGCGGCAGATAACACAATTGCCGTGCATATCCGGCATATCCGGGAAAAGATTGAGATCAATCCCAAGGAGCCCAGGTATTTAAAAGTTGTCTGGGGACTTGGATATAAAATTGAAAAGCTTTGATTAAAAGTATTTGAAAGATTCGCTATTGAATATGCCAAATGGCGTTACCAATACGATAAGCAGCACATTATCAAGAAAGGGATTAATCATATGGAAAAGAAAAAATGGCACCGCAGCCCTGGTATCAAAGGGCTTTTGCTCCTATTTCAATATATTTTTCTGGGAGCTGTAATCTTCTCAGGTTTATTTTTAATTACCTCTTTGGCACATGGTCTGAGGCTTTCTGATTCCGGGAAAGATTATCTGGATTCCACGGCATTTGCCAATACCCTCTACGACGCAGCCTATGACGTGATGTACGGAATTTCTGTTACATTTCCCTATACTAATGTATCCTGGAAAGGCCTTGCCCAAAATGAAGCTTCCCAGTCATCTGACAAAAATGCCTCATCTGAGGCTCACGCTTCTTTAAATCAGACATCTGCATCCCAAGTAGTTGATCTTAATGAAATTGCCAACGATGAAGAAATCTCTTTTCAAAACACCTCCGGTCTGGCCTATTCAGTTTCAGACCTGGAAAAATGGGCGCAGGACTTTGATACCTCCAGTGGAAATCCCATTGTGATCTGCCACCAGGCTTCTTCTGCCGGCGAGTCACTTTCCCGGCATTATTATTATGTTCAGGATTTTCTGGAAAAAATTGACAGCGGAGAACTGGATTTTTCTGTGGATATGGAGTATTACGGATTCAGTGACTCTGCAACTGAAATAGCATCCTACGATGAAAATCTCAAACAGCTTATCGAAGACATCAAAGACGACATGCAATATGGTGTAATGGATGATCTTTCCGGCATTCAGATCACATCCGGGGGCGGCAAAGTGCTCTATGATTCCATCTCCCTCTATGATGGATATTATGAACCAACAGAGGCTTATCCGCCCCAAGGCGCAGACAGCATTCTGGATGTTCTAAATTCCAATGCCAAATGGAACGACCGCATAGATGAGGCTTTCGAATCTCTTTACAGCCTTCTTTCCAGAACTGACTTTTATATCCAGCAGGAGCAGATTCTGAAAAATTATTCCCAGGGTCACTCCAACATGAGTTACATTTACATTAACGAGGATGACGGACAGGTTATTTCCAATAACAGCAAGCTGAAAGCCCAGCTGGGCTATACCTTGGAACGCAGTGTAACACACGCTGATTCAGCCATAGAAAATCCTACAGCTGACAATATGGGGGGCACCATCGATTATTGCACAAAACTGACAGATCTTTTAAAATCTATAAATGGTATTTCCTATGTTCTTATCCAATATCAACCAGATGGATTTACCAGCAACCTGGCAGGGCTCAGGAAATACAATACTTTCCCCGGAAACAATGTTACCTGCGACTCCTGGAAGGAGGTGGCAAACTCCCTGCTGCCAGCAGTAAACAGCAATTTCATCTTTGCCGCCTATGTGGATCAGGCATTTCCTGTTTCCGATACCTTTGCCACTGACAAAACATTTTTTGAAAACTATTCCAGATATCAGAAGCCGGTATTTCTTTTCTTCCTGCTGTGCGGCTTTCTTTTCCTGGCTGCGTTTGTATGGCTAACAGCAATTGCCGGAAGAAAAAACAGCGACCAAAAGCTGCACCTTTGCTTTTTTGACCGCTGGCCAACCGAGCTTTCTGCAGGACTGATTCTGCTTGCATGGTTTCCTGTCCTGATATTCCTTTTACAATGCCTGTCCTTTGCAGACTATCAGACTGACCGACTGCGTGCCACATCGCTCCTTGATGTGAGTCTGTTGCTGAAGCTTATGATTCTGGGGCTTTACACTTTATTCTGGTTCCAGATTGGCTACCTTAGCCTGGTACGGCGGATCAAGGCAAAGCAGCTCTGGAAAAACAGCATCCTGCGCCGTCTTCTTGTCCTGACCTCCAGACTGATTCATTCAGCCAGTCACAAGCTTCACGCCCTTGCTGATCTCTACTCCAGAAACACTGCTGCCAGACTGAAAGCAACCTTCGCTTTTCTTTGCTTTCTTTTCATCAAATATATAATCTGCGGTCCCTTACTTGGCAGCATGCAGCTGTTCTTTTTCTTCAGCTGTCTGGCTGATCTTTTGATACTGCTATATGTCATTACAAAAGCCTGCAGCAGAGAACAGATCATAAAAGGACTGAGAGAAATTTCCAATGGAAACCTGCAATATAAAATTCCTCTGGAACGGCTTTGGGGCGATGATAAACATATTGCAGAATATATTAATAACATTGGAAGCGGTCTTGACGCAGCCGTAGAAAACAGTGTGAAAAATGAGCGAATGAAAACCGAGCTGATCACCAACGTTTCCCACGATCTGAAGACCCCACTGACTTCCATTATCAGCTACGTTGATCTTCTGAAACGTGAGAATTTTACAGATCCTAAGGTTCTGGAATATCTGGATATTCTGGAAGCCAAGGCAGCCCGGCTGAAAGTACTCACAGAGGATGTGGTAGAAGCCTCCAAGGCCAGCACCGGAAATCTGACACTGAACATGAATAATCTTGATTTCGTAGAAATGCTCCATCAGGTAATCGGAGAGTTCGAGGAGCGTTTCGAAGAACACCATCTTACCATGATAGTACATTTTCCAGATGTGCCTTCTGTAATCTATGCGGATGGCCAGCGGCTGTGGCGTGTTTTGGAAAATATTTTCGGAAATGTAACAAAATATGCCATGGAAGACACCCGGGTTTACGCGGAAGTAATGAACGCCCACGGTCAGGTGGTTTTCACCCTGAAAAATATTTCCGCCCAGCCGTTAAATTTCGCTGCCGAGGAACTTACCGAGCGTTTCGTCCGCGGTGACGTAGCCCGTGGCACCGAGGGAAGCGGGCTTGGACTTAGCATCGCCAAAAGTCTTACTGAGCTCCAGGGCGGCAAATTCCAGCTTTACCTGGATGGGGATTTATTCAAAGTGACTATCACCTTCCAGGCGCAGAATTCCAAGTGCACTGACGCAGAAGTCCCTGCTCAGCCCAAACCGGAAGCGAGATGATTTTTATCATATGCAGCTATAAAAATAGCAGCAGGAGTAAGCGATTAGTTTACTTCTGCTGCTGTTTTGCAATTAATATTCCAGTCTCGGCATACTCTTAAATTTCTCAAACTCTCCAATGGTAAACATGGAAAGAGCAATGCTTGGAAGTACACTGGACATGCCTGCATTGTTCGCTTTGTACAGCATCGGGAACCACTGGAGGCGGAAACCAAGGCTGTAGCTAAGAGCAAGAGCAAATACGTAAGACGGCACCGACACACCGATTACCGATATGACCGTGGCCAGCGAATCCCATATGGTGTTATATTTCAGGGCTGCCAATAGTCCCAGTAGCAGTCCTACTATCGCTCCGATGATAACGGCAAGTCCTCCGATTCCAATAGAAATTGGAAGTCTTGTCTGAATCATCTGGGAAATAGGAGTGTTCTTGGAAATATTGTAGCTGACACCAAGATCACCTTTTAACATATTTTTTGCGTAGTTCACAAACTGGACAGCTACTGGCTGATCCAGACCGTACTTTACATACAGCGCTTCACGCAGGGCAGGTGTGTTTATGCGGCGGACATTCCATCAAAAATTTGGAATAGAAAACCCCAGTGCTGCAACACTGGGGTTTTCGTTTGTAGTTGAACTACATGGATTTTTCACATCTCTTTGCCCATTGGCATTATAGCATATGTTTTTTTCTTTTCAATATGCATTTTATAATTAAATGTAACTGTTCAGTACCTTCACAGTTACACGCTCCGCGATGCACAGAAATCATGCTTTGCATGATTTCGCGCCGCAATTCTCGGATTTTCTGTGAACTACGTTTACAAAAAACACCTGGCGGAATACTGCCTTCTGAATAGTTACAATTAAATTACATAATCATCTGCGCTTGCAGCCTGCCAGTCAAGAAGGTCTCCTAATGTAATATTATCTACCACTTCATTGATAGCATCATCAATCTTCTTCCAGAGGATACGTGTGACGCATGCATCACCTTTCTCGCAGCCGCCTCCGTCTGGTGCGACACAGTCTACCGGTGACAGACAGCCTTCTGTCAGTCTGAGGATCATGCCTACTGTGTACTCTTCTGGTCTTCGCTGCAGGGAGTAACCGCCCTGTGGTCCGCGGACACTCTTCACATATCCAGCCTTATTTAATACAGAAATGATCTGCTCCAGATATTTCTCAGAAATCTCCTGTCTGCGCGCTACATCCTTTAACCTGATCGGCTCTCCATTGTCATTGGTAGCCAGATCAAGCATTAACTTTATTGCATATCTACCCTTAGTGGATATTCTCATCTTCATTCCTCCTGCTCTGTGATTCTGCAAATGCAAAATCACTCTACAGAAGATTATACCTTCTAATTCCTATTATTTCAATAGGAAATTACCTTTTTATTCGCAGATAATCCAGTATTCCGGAAATAGTTATCGTCTGCGCATGAGCCGCTGCGCGAACTGATAAGCCGGTTCGCAATGTGAACTTTTTCTCACTCTCTGATGTTCCCTCATAAATTACCGGAACTGCTGTGTCGTCATAAGGCTGTCAAGAGTTTCAACTGCCTGATCATTCTGGATGATTTTAAACGTGACATCCTTTTCCCCATCAATTGGCGGGTAATAACAGCAGTCCCTAAAATTCTAATTTTTCTCATATCGTTTCCTTTCCCGAGCTAGAGCGTGTCGATTGCAGAAATATGCTGAAAAAAGAATCGCAATTTACCTGTCTTTCCCTTATAATAATGCTGATAATAAAATGCTTTATCAAACAAGTATCATTTAAAAAGCACTTGAAAAACAGGAGAAAACGAAATGAGTAACCGAATTGAAATAACAGATTTCACTGCCCCGGAGCTGGATGTTTACGCCAGAATTCCGGAGGTGCAGCTTCTACGATTCTATGAGCCCAAACCAGGACTTTTTATCGCAGAAAGCCCAAAGGTAATCCAACGCGCGGCCAATGCCGGATATCAGCCGGTTTCTTTTTTAGTTCAACACAAGGATCTGGAAAAAGAAGGAAAAGAATTGTTACAAAAGTTCCCGGGAATTCCGGTTTATACAGCAGATTATGAGGTACTTGTAAAGCTTACAGGCTTTGCACTTACCCGTGGAATGCTTTGTGCCATGACTCGCCGGGACCTTCCCTCTGTGGAAGATATCTGCAAAAATGCCCGCCGTATCGCCATTCTGGAAAATGTAGTGAACCCAACCAATATCGGAGCCATTTTTCGTTCAGCTGCCGCGCTTCATATGGATGCGGTTCTTCTCACCCCAGGCTGTTGTGATCCTCTTTACCGCAGAGCCACCCGGGTAAGTATGGGTACTGTTTTTCAGATTCCATGGACTTATTTTCATAAAAAAGTGTCCTGGCCGGAAGCTGGAATGGAGCAGCTTCGCTCTCTCGGATTTAAAACTGTAGCAATGGCTCTTCGGAACGATTCCATCAGCATTGACGCCCCAGCCCTTCAAGCCGAAGAAAAACTGGCGATTATCCTTGGAGCTGAAGGAGACGGACTGGTGGATGCAACCATCACCGGCTGCGATTACACCGTAAAAATCCCCATGTCCCATGAAGTGGATTCCCTGAATGTAGCTGCCGCAAGTGCTGTGGCTTTCTGGGAACTTGGAAAAAGGTGAGGGAATGCTTCCTCACCTTTTCCAGAGCGTGTTTAAACAGGTTCTAAGACTCCAGCATTTTCACCAGACATTCCTTTTTATAAAATGAGATTCCATAACAAAAGATATCTTTATACCTGTCCTTATAATCCTCTGCATACTTTCTCTCTTTCATCTGCGCCAGTGCTTTATCACAATCTTTATTTAACTGTTTCATGCTTTGCGAATATTTTACTTCGAAAATCGCTACCTTTCCATTGGCTTTATCAATAATCACAAGATCTGGTCTTCCCAATCCATGCTCTTTGTTCGATTCAATCTGTTCACCATCTCCCATAAAAATGCCTGTGAGAAACGCATGATAGAAGTCTTCTTTATAATCATGATAACTGATGGTATTCCACAGCAATAGATTCATTTCTCTGGTTATAATTTCTGGTTTTTGATTCCAGAGAGCCTGAAAAATCGCTGTTCGATTCCATTTTTTCACACTGTCAGCAAACCACTTCATTACCGTAGTTTCAAAAATTTCTCTTATTTCCGCATTTGGTATCTTTAATGCTTTGGTATCCGGTGAAAATGCAGTTTTCCCTTCTGAAATCCGCGCTTCTGTCAGATAACCAGTCATGTAAAGAATACTCCAAAGATTACTTTCGGATGAATGCAAATAATCATAAGTCAGGTTCTCATCAATATCCTGAAGAATATATCCACCAGAAAGCAATGTTTCCATTTTGTCCGTAATGCTATTGCCTGCAAAATCGATGAAAGAGCGGATAATTGCGTTGTCACTGGTATTTTTCCAATAACTGACTGGCTGCGCTTTGGGATTTCTCTGAAGTTCCCGCAAATAATTCATAACATCCCACGGGCAGTACACATCAATTTCTCCCATATGATATCCATCGTACCATTCCTTCATCTGCTTTGCATACTGCACTGTCCCTGTATCTTCCAGGATTTTGTTGACCTCCTGCTGGGTAAATCCGAAATATTCATTGAATCCGGTATTTGCAATCGTATCTGTAACAAAGTTATTTGTCCCTGTAAAAATGCTCTCTTTTGCAATCTGCAAACAGCCTGTGATAACAGCAAATTTCAATGAAGTATTATCTTTTAATGCAGTACTCATCATACCTCTGATAATTTCCAGCATTTGCTGGTAATATCCTTTGCTGCTGGCTTTTGCTATAGGAACGTCATATTCATCTATAAGCAAAATCATCTGCTTATGGTAATAATTCTCGAGCAGACGCATAAGCAGACTAAGAGATCTGATAACCAAAATTTTGCTTCCCTCACCAGATTTCAGAAGTTTAAAGCGCTTACGATCTTCTTCATCAATTTCTTCGCTTTCCAGCAAAAAACTGTATTTCTGATACAAATCAGAGATGGTAAATACCAGCTGGTCATACGCACTTGCAAAATCAAGTCCATCTATATCTTTAAATGTCAAAAAAATAGTAGGCCACTTATTCAACCATTTTTCACAAAGCTCGTGATTTCTTGAAATTTCAAGCCCTTCGAATAATTTCTGACTCTCATTTCGAACATTAAAGAAATAGTAGAGCATGCTCATGCCCAATGTTTTCCCAAATCGTCTCGGTCTGGTAATCAATGTTACTTTCGCTGCACCATCGGTTAGGAGTTCAGATATGAAACCGCTTTTATCAATATAATAGTTATTATTCTCACGTATCTCTTTAAAATCAGAGATACCTACTGGAATATTAGGATTTCCCATATGCCCTTCCTTCCTAAACAGATATTTTTTATATAAACATGATAACACAGCAGTATAGTTTCAGCAAATAAAAAAACGATAACCAAATGGTTACCGTCTCATTTACTGTATCTTCAAAACTACATACATGTTACATCCTAATGGAATCATTTTACCTCTGCGTGAGTCCGGCAGCCGCTTTGCAGCCGTCTTTCTCATTTCTTGGTCAAGCCCTCACCCTATTAGTAACAGTCAGCTCCGTGTGTTACCACACTTC
>NZ_JAJCIA010000050.1 GCF_020554845.1 Blautia faecis
ATAGCAAAAAAGCAAGTAACTGTAAACTATTATTACTAGATGGATACTATACTAGTGTCCTCCCATAATATACCGAATCGCATCCTGAATCTGTCTCACATACACCAGCTTAATTCCATCAGCTTTTTCCACCGAGCTTCTGCACACTTCCGGCAGGATCACTGTATCAAAGCCCAGTTTTTTCGCTTCCTGTACCCTCTGTCCTGCCATACTCACAGCACGCACTTCACCGCTAAGTCCGATCTCTCCAAAAGCCATCAGTTTATCCGGGATCACGATATCTTTCATGCTGGATGCAATTGCCAAACAGATTCCAAGATCAATCGCCGGTTCTGTCATCTTCATACCGCCGGCAATATTTACATAGGCATCGGAAGAAGCAAGGCGAAGTCCCACCTTCTTCTCCAATACAGCCATCAGAAGATTCACTCTGTTAAAATCTGTTCCCACTGCGGTTCTCCTGGGAATGCCAAAATTACTCTCGCAGACCAACGCCTGGATTTCCACCAGAATCGGACGTGTTCCTTCCATAGAGCACGCCACTACGCATCCCGACGCATTCTCAGGCCGCCCCTCCAGAAGATATTCAGAAGGGTTGGAAACCTCCTCAAGACCTGAGCCCTGCATCTCGAATACGCCAATCTCATTGGTAGAACCAAACCGGTTCTTTACAGCACGCAGGATTCGATAGGAGGCATGTCTGTCTCCTTCAAAATAGAGCACTGTGTCTACCATGTGCTCCAACACTCTCGGTCCAGCCACGTTCCCCTCCTTTGTAACATGACCAACGATGAAAATCGTGATTCCAAATCCTTTTGCAATCTGCATCAGTACATTGGTAGATTCTCTCACCTGGGAAACACTTCCCGGCGCAGATCCGATTTCTTCGTCAAACATGGTCTGGATGGAATCTATGATTGCTACATCCGGTTTCTTCCGCTCCATCACTTCACGCACTGTATCCAGATTGGTCTCGCATAAAAGCTGAAGATTCTCGTTGAAAGTACCGATACGATTCGCACGAAGCTTGATCTGACGCAGGGATTCCTCTCCAGAAATGTAAAGGACAGAGCTTCCATTCTCTGCCAGATTCCGGCACACCTGTAAAAGAAGGGTGGATTTTCCAATACCCGGATCTCCCCCCACAAGAACCAAAGACCCGGGGACAATGCCGCCCCCGAGTACTCTGTCAAGTTCCCCTATGTTCGTTGTCTGACGTTCATCCTCTTTCAGACTGATCTCCTTCAGAATCACTGGTTCAGACTGCTGCCTGGAAACGGACTTACCGCCTCCTGATGCCTTTTTCCCTGTGGATACAGGTTCTTCCGCAAAAGAATTCCAGGCCTTACATCCAGGGCACTGTCCCATCCATTTCGAGGATTCGTAACCGCACTCCTGGCAAAAATATACCATTTTTTTGTTTTTTAGCATTTTACAATTTTTACATCAACAGCTGAGCCATTTCCAAGCTCTACGCTGAAAGAAAGCTTTCCGCCAAGGTTAGTCTCCATTTTACCTGTACTTGCTCCGTCAAGATATACCTCATACTGTGCTTCTGCTTCAAGTTCTACAGTAATCTGTGCATCCTCCGGTCCCTCTACGCGAAAACTCATCTGGTTTCCGTCCTGTGCAAGATTGAATACAGCGGTACCTGGTACGGACTCATATACAAACATACCGTTGCGTTCCAGCTTGGTGATCTCCTTGAATGTTTTTACTTTATACATATCTCCCTGATGTGGGTAATCAGAAACCTTTGATTTCTGGTTCTTCTCATAATCTCCAAAGCTGATGGTACCATTTTCCTCTGTACGGATCAGTTCCTTTACTACTGCCATGATGCTTGTCCTCCCTAAGACTCTTTCGTTATGTTCTCCGGCGGATTTCTCCTCGCCAGATCCTTTTCACCGGTTTCCCCGATGTTGTACATATTATATAATAAAACTTTTTTCTTTGCCAGTACCTTATATAAAATTTATAGTAATTTTAGAAGATTACGTTACTGTTCAAACAGAATCTTACTTCACTATAAAACGAATTTCTTTATTTCTATACTGTACCTGCACGATGTCTCCCCGCTTGATTTTGCCCTCCAGGAGCTCATTTGCCAGCCGGTCTTCTATCTTGGACTGAATGGCCCGGCGAAGAGGTCTTGCACCGTATTTAGCATCAAATCCGGCTTCTGCAATATAATCTACTGCAGAATTCGTCACATTCAGATGAATATCCATCTGTTCCTCACAACGTTTTTCCAGTGATTTCAGGAGTAGAAGTACAATTTTACGGATTTCCTCCTTATTCAGGGTGTGGAATACCATAATCTCGTCAATTCGATTCAGGAATTCTGGTTTGAAAAGACGGCGCACTTCTTCCATAACGCCGGATTTCATTTTTTCATAATCCTTTTTCTCATCTTTCTGGGAAATAAACCCAAGCTGCTTCGGTTCTACGATTGCCTGTGCGCCCGCATTGGAAGTCATGATAATGATTGTCTGTTTAAAATCCACTTTTCTTCCGTGGGCATCTGTAATATGTCCGTCATCCAGCACCTGAAGCAAAATATTAAACACATCCGGATGTGCTTTCTCGATCTCATCAAAAAGAATAACACTGTATGGATTTCTGCGTACTTTTTCACTGAGCTGTCCGCCCTCATCATATCCCACATATCCTGGCGGAGAACCGATCAGCTTGGAAACACTATGTTTCTCCATATATTCAGACATGTCTACACGAATCATAGCCTGTTCGCTGCCAAATACAGCCTGAGCCAGCGCCTTGGAAAGTTCTGTTTTTCCAACGCCTGTTGGTCCCAGAAACAGGAAAGAACCAATTGGACGGTTCGGATCCTTCAATCCTACACGACCACGTTTTACAGCCTGAGAAACAGCACGAACCGCTTCCTCCTGACCAATCACGCGTTTGTGAAGTTCTTTTTCCAATTGAGCAAGGCGTCTGGTTTCTCCTTCTGTCAATCTTTGTACCGGAATTTTGGTCCAGTCGGATACAATGGAAGCTACGGCTTTTTCGTCCACTTTTCCGGATTTTCTCTGATTCTTCTTTTCTTCTTTTACTTGAAGCTGCTCAAGTCTGGCTTCTGCTTCCTTCTGTTTCTCCTGACATTCTTTGGCAAGACTTAAATAACCAGTTTTGATGGCACGCTCTTTCTCCTGAAGGATTTCCTGAATCTCACGGCTTAAATCCTCAATCTCGGAAGAAGCCTGATATCCGGAAAGCTGTACCTTAGAAGCAGCTTCATCAATCAGGTCGATTGCTTTATCCGGAAGAAATCTGTCGTTAATATAACGTACTGACATTTTAACTGCTGCTTCCAAAGCTTCATCTGATATTTCTACTTTATGATGTCTTTCATAGTATGGGCGAAGTCCTTTCAGGATCTCGTAAGCCTCCTCTTCAGAAGGCTCTTCCACGGTGACCGGCTGGAAGCGTCGCTCCAGAGCAGCATCCTTCTCTATATATTTGCGGTACTCTTCCAGAGTGGTCGCACCTATGATCTGCAATTCTCCACGGGAAAGAGATGGCTTCAGAATATTGGAAGCGTCAAGGGCGCCTTCCGCACCGCCAGCTCCAATAATTGTATGAAGCTCGTCAATGAACAGAAGAATCCCCTGATTCTCACGTACTTCATCCACGACCTTACGGATACGCTCTTCAAATTCACCTCTGTACTTGCTTCCAGCCACCATTCCAGACAGATCCAGCACTACCAGACGCTTGTCTTTAATCGTCTCCGGAACACTACCTGCAAGAATCCTCTGGGCAAGCCCCTCTGCAATAGCAGTCTTGCCTACCCCGGGTTCGCCTACCAGACATGGATTGTTCTTGGTTCTACGGCTTAAGATCTGGATCAGTCTGCTGATTTCCTTTTCCCTTCCCACAACAGGATCCAGTTTGCCCTCTGCTGCCATCTGGGTCAGATCACGGCTGTACTGGTCAAGTGCCGGTGTCGGGCTGCCTCCGGGATTTTGCATGGCCTTGGCAGCCTGGAACTCTTCCTGAATAGACTCATTGTCATAGCCCATGGCTCCAAGGACTGCTGCATAAAGCTTCTGGATATTCACTCCCATCGTATATAAAAGCCTGGTTCCAACACAGTCCGTCTCGCGGAGCATGGCAAGGAGCAAATGCTCCGTTCCGGCCTTCTCACAGCCAGAATTCTGTGCCTCTGCCACAGCACTTTCCAGAACCTTCTCTGTTCTCGGACTGTATACCGGCTTCATTTCAATCTCAGTTACATTTCCCACTTCTGCCGGAGTCACCAGCTTGTCGATCAGTTCCACCAGCTTCTTGCCATCTACCTGAAATTCCTCCAGGACTCTTCCGGCAGCGCCTTCTGTCTCACTTAAAAGTCCCAGCAAAAGATGTTCTGTACCAATATAGCCCAGTTCAAAGTCAATGGCTGCTGCCTTTGCCAGTGTCAGGGCTGTCTGAGCCTGTTTCGTAAATTTATTTCGCATTGATCAATTGTTCCTCCTTACGCTAGTGTACAAACAAGTTGATTTCTCGAACAATCTCGCTTTTATTTCTCATATTCATCCAAAATCTCATCTATAAGACTATGCACTTCTTCCCTGGTCACATTATTGCAGCAGCCTCTTGCCAGCGCAACACGCAAATTCTGCTTCAGTTCCTCCATAGCCCTTAATTTATCCACATCCAGGCAGATTACCGCGCCTTTTCTTCTGTCAATGGAGACAAATCCTTCCTGGCGTAACAAGGAATAGGCCTTGTTTACTGTATGCATATTAATTCCAATGGTATCCGCAAGCTGTCTGACAGATGGAAGGGGATCTCCTTCCTGCAGCCGGGATGTGGCAATTCCCATAATGATCTGATTCATCAGCTGGGTATAAAGTGCCTCGTCACTCTGGAAATCTATCTCTATTACCATTTTATCCCTCCCTGTAAAAAATAGTGAATATTACAAAAACAAAGGGACCGGAGTCATACTGCCCCGGTCTCTTCCTGTCTTTCGTAATAAACACTTTGTCTAAATATAAGCCATCTGCAAAGCTGGCAGCGCTCCCTATTCCTACTGAACCGGTGTCTCAGCTGCCGGTGCTTCTTCTGCCTTTACTTCACCCTTTGATGCCTTAGTCTCCTGAGCTGCTGCCTCAGCAGGCGCATTCTCAGCCGGTGCTGCAGCTGGAGGGATCTCAACACCCAGAATCTTTCCAAGCTGTACTCTGTCAAGGATCAGATTGAATCCCATCGGGTTGATCACAAATGCCTTCGCCTGGTTAATGATAAGACCTGGCAGTTTGGCAAATGGAACCTTGGCTGCCCGAAGCTTCTTGCCTCTTGCAAATTTATCAAATTCCATAACATCTGTAAAAGCCGGCTGAAGAATATCACCCTGTTTGTTCTTAAGATATGGAATGTTAACCTTGGTCGGGTCTTCCGGATCAGTAGCCATAGCTACCAGGAATTCGGATTTCTTAAGATTCACGATCAGCTCTTCTTCCATTTCACGAAGGTTCACAGTGCGCTCCTCTTTCTTAATCGGGCGACGGAGTTCCTGCATAAAATAGATACCCGAAAGCTGAAGAGTGGAATTAAAAAGTGGCTGCTTCTTCGGCTCAAGCTGGCTAAAGTCTGCCTGTCTGGCAATTCTGGTAAGCTCAACCTCAATCTGATTCTCTCCATCAACCCATACTACACTGTTTACACCGATTGCATAAAGTGTGCCGTAGAATCTTGGGTAGTCTTTCTTCTCATATTTCATTCCCATAAGAAGAATCTTATCCTCTAATTTCTTCTTGCCAAATGCTTTAATCTCTTCTTCTGTGGCAAATACCCACACCTGATCATTAAAGCTCTCCTGATCGCAAATTACATATGGAAGCTTCGTAGCCTGTGAATACGCTACAAAGATTTCGTCTCTTGTCTGTAATTCCTTAATTGCTTCCTGTTCAGTGATTCCCATGTCATTATCCTCTCAGTCCTGGTTTCCTGCTGTCGTATACGAAAATTCTATGAACCTTGTCCTGTCTGGCAGATTTCAAAACATATCGACAAAAACCTAATATAGGTTTTATTTTATAACAAAATTGCAAAAAAGTAAAGTCTAACCGTCAGTGTTTTTATGCAATTTTACCGCGTTCCTGGCATCCACTGATCCGACAAACTTCCTCTTATTTTGTCATAAATTCTACAATCTTATCAAGCTGTGCCAGCTGGTCTTCTTTCAGGGCAGACTTTACCGTTACCGTCTCTTCATAGATTTCCATATCTTTCATACCAGAAAGGATCTCCTTCATCTGCTTACCTGCAGTAGAAGCCCAGGTACCGTTTTCCAGAACTGCCACTTTTCTCTTCTGCAGATTGTGGGCAGCAAGTTCATGAAGCAGGGTTTCCATCTTCGGGAAAAGTCCTGCATTATAAGTCGGGCAGGCAAATACGATTCTGTCACAGCGGAATGCTTCCGCTACCAGATAGGAAGGATCTGTTACAGAAACATCATAAACCTTCACATTCTTCTCCCCTGCATCTGCCAGTCTGCCTGCCAGAACATCAGCTGCATTCTCAGTATTTCCATAAATGGAGGCATACATAACCACAACATTATGGTCTTCAGGGGTATAAGTGCTCCATTTCTGATACTTGTCAATAAACCATCCAAGATCCTCTCTCCAGATAGGACCATGAAGTGGGCAGATCATGGCGATATCAAGTGTAAGGGCCTTTTTCAGGGCACTCTGAACCGGTCCGCCGTATTTTCCAACAATATTTACTAGATATCTTCTGGCGTCATCCAGCCACTCTTCTTTAAAGTTTACTTCATCTGCAAACACATTTCCATTCAGCGCCCCAAAAGTACCAAAAGCATCTGCGCTGAAAAGCACTTTGTCATATGCATCGTATGTAACCATTGCCTCCGGCCAGTGAACCATGGGGATCATGGCAAACGCAAGGGTATGTTTACCTGTACTGATGGTATCTCCCTCTTTGATCACAACTGCATGGGCGTCCACGTCAAAGGTAAAGAACTGTTTCATCATGTTAAAGGTCTTGGCATTTCCCACAACCTTCACTTCCGGGAATCTTCTTACCACCTCTTCCACAATTGCACAATGATCTGGTTCCATATGGTTTACGATCATATAATCCAAAGGTCTGTTTCCAAGAACATGCTCCAGATTTTCAAAAAACTGTCCGCTTACAGACTTGTCAACTGTATCCAGAAGCACGGTCTGCTCATCCAGGATCACATAAGAGTTGTAGGAAACTCCTCTTGGAATCGGGTAAATATTTTCAAAAAGGGCAAGTCTTCTGTCACTTGCACCGATCCAGTATAAATCTTCGTTTACTTTCTTCACATTGTACATAATGGTTCCTCCTAATGCTTTTGCTAAACAAATTCTGCAATACAGAATTCTCTGACTTTTGTATTTTCATCCTGTCAGGACTTCTATAACCAAAAACAGACAGGAAACACTCTTGTCTCCTGCCTATTTTATACCACTTAATTATGCTTCGTCAATTGCTTTTCCAATATCATGGCGCATATATTTATTTGCGAAAGTGATCCACTCTGTTGCCGCATAGGCATTTTTTCTGGCCTCTTTCAGATTGCTGCCTGTGGCTGTGATTCCTACAACACGTCCACCATTTGTAACGATCTGTCCATCCTTAAACTTGGTTCCGGCATGGAAACAGTAATATCCCTCTTTATCCTTGAAATTCTCAAATCCATACATCGGGATTTCTTTCTCATATTTCACCGGATATCCGTCACTTGCGAGAACTACACAAACAGCGGCATTGTCCTCAAACTGAAGATCGATCTGATCCAGAGTTCCATCAATGCAGGCTTCCATAACTTCTACAATGTCGTTCTTCATACGCGGAAGAACAACCTGTGCTTCCGGATCTCCGAAACGGGCATTGTATTCCAGTACCTTCGGACCATCTGCTGTCAGCATCAGACCAAAGAAAATGATTCCTTTAAATTCTCTTCCCTCAGCGGCCATTGCATCCACAGTTGGCTGATATACATATTTCTTACAGAACTCATCCACCTCTTTTGTGTAGAAAGGACTGGGAGAAAAGGTTCCCATTCCGCCTGTATTTAAGCCCTGGTCACCGTCCTTTGCACGCTTATGATCCTGTGCGGAGGTCATGGTTTTAATTGTTTTTCCATCTACAAAAGAAAGAACGGAAACTTCACGACCAGTCATAAATTCCTCAATAACCATGGTATTTCCGGCGCTTCCAAACTTCTTATCTTCCATGATCTCTTTCACACCAGCTTCTGCTTCCTGAAGATTCTGACAGATCAGAACACCTTTTCCAAGAGCAAGTCCGTCTGCTTTGAGGACGATAGGGAATTTTGCTTCGGTGCGAAGATAAACCAGTGCCTTTTCCGGGTCATCAAAATTCTCGTATGCGGCCGTTGGAATGTTGTATTTCTTCATCAGATCCTTGGAAAATGCCTTGGAGCCTTCCAGGATTGCTGCATTTTTACGAGGTCCGAATACCCGTAAACCACGGGATTCAAACTCGTCTACTATACCGCCTACCAACGGATCATCCATACCGATGATGGTAAGGTCTATCTGATTTTCCTGAGCAAAATCAGCAAGTTTTTCAAATTCCATAGCACCAATGTTCACGCACTCTGCATACTCTGCAATTCCTGCATTTCCCGGTGCACAGTAAATCTTATCTGCATTAGGGCTTCTGGATACACTCCATGCGATTGCATGCTCTCTTCCGCCGCTTCCTACGATCAGTACCTTCATAATCTCCTCCTTAATCGCTGATAGTCACAATATGATCTTCTACCGAAATCTTTCCATTGGCAATAAGATTAATTGCTTTCGGAAGGATCTTCCACTCTGCCTTTTCCATTACACTTCTCTGAAGAGACTGGGGGGTATCATCCGGCTCGATTTTTACTGCTTTCTGCAAAATAATAGGGCCGGTATCTGTACCTGTATCCACGAAATGAACAGTAGCACCTGTTACCTTCACTCCTCTTTTTAAGGCAGCTTCATGAACATGAAGTCCATAGTATCCTACACCGCAAAAGGATGGGATCAGGGATGGGTGGATGTTGATAATCTTATTTGGAAATGCCTCCACGATCATAGGTGGAATTGCAACCAGATAGCCAGCAAGAACAATCAGTTCTGCACCGCTTTCCTGCAATTTCTTTAACAGTGCCTTATGAAATTCTTCACGTTTTTCAAATTCTTTAGGAGAAATACAGACAGCCTCTATACCATGGTTCTTCGCTCTTTCCAGTGCGTAAGCATTTGGATTATTGCTGATCACAAGGGAAACTTCCGCATTGGTGATCCTGCCGGAATCAATGGCATCCAGGATTGCCTGGAGATTGGTACCGCCTCCTGATACCAGGACAGCAACCTTTAGCATAATGTCACTCCCTTTTCTCCTGCTTCAATACGTCCTACTACGTACGGTGTCTCACCTGCTGCCTTGATTGCTTCCATAGTCTTATCTACATCAGCCGGATCAACTGCCAGAACCATACCAAGTCCCATGTTGTAGGTGTTGTACATCATCTTTTCTTCAATGTCTCCAGTCTTTGCAAGAAGCTTAAAGATCGGAAGCACCGGATAACTGTCTTTCTCAATCACGGCTCTTGTGCCCTCTTTCAGCATACGAGGTACATTCTCATAGAAACCACCGCCTGTGATATGGCTGCATGCGTGGATCTTAACCCCTGCATCTTTAATGCTCTTAAGAGCTTTTACATAAATCTTGGTTGGTGCGATCAAGGCCTCACCAAGGGTAGTTCCAAGTTCATCATAATATGTGTCCAGAGACTCTTTTGTCATCTCAAACACTTTGCGGACAAGAGAAAAACCATTGCTGTGTACGCCTGAGGATGCCATTCCGATCAGCACATCTCCGGTATTTAAATTCTCTCCTCTAATCAGGTCTTTTTTATCAACAACGCCAACTGCAAATCCAGCCAGGTCATACTCGTCTACCGGATAAAATCCTGGCATCTCAGCAGTTTCGCCGCCGATGAGGGCTGCGCTTGACTGGCTGCAGCCTTCTGCAACACCTTTTACGATCTCAGCAATCTTCTCTGGATAGTTCTTTCCACAGGCAATGTAGTCCAGGAAGAAAAGAGGTTCTCCGCCTGCACATGCAATATCGTTTACACACATTGCCACACAGTCGATTCCAACAGTGTCATGTTTATCCATAATAAATGCCAGTTTCAGCTTGGTTCCAACTCCGTCAGTTCCGGAAACCAGTGTAGGCTCTTCCATATCCTTGAAGCTGTTCATGGAAAAAGCACCTGAGAATCCGCCGATTCCTCCAAGTACCTCTGGTCTCATAGTCTTTGCAATATGCTGTTTCATTAATTCTACTGATTTGTATCCTGCCTCAATATCAACGCCCGCGTTCTTGTAATCCATGCCTTTTTCCTCCCAGAATTTTATGGTTTCTATTATGGTGTTTATTATGGTTTTCATAGAAAGATCCTGCCTCGCAGGATTCTTCACCTGCATCAGCAGAAAAGGTTATTCTGCCCCTGCTGTATAATTCTATTTTGTATAAGCCTTATGTCCCACTTCCTGTAATTTCGCATCCTTGGCTTCGACCTGCTCTTTCAGCTCCTGGCTGTAGGCTTTCAGACGTGCAAGAAGCTCCGGATCGGATGTTGCAAGAATCTTCGCTGCAAGAAGACCAGCATTTGCCCCTCCGTTAATTGCAACAGTTGCTACCGGAATGCCGGATGGCATCTGTACAATGGAATACAGGGAATCTCTTCCCCCAAGTGATGTAGTGTGCATAGGAATTCCGATAACCGGCATCGGGAAAATCGCTGCGCACATTCCTGGTAAATGTGCTGCCATACCGGCACCTGCAATGATGACCTTAAATCCTTTTTCCTCAGCTGTCTTCGCATAATCAAAGAACACGTCCGGCTCTCTGTGTGCGGAGATGATACGCATTTCGTAATCAATCCCAAGTTTCTCCAGAATGTCTGCTGCCTTGCTCATTACCGGCATATCTGAATCACTGCCCATTACAATTCCTACTTTTGGCATAATATTCTCCTCTTTTAGTTATATTTAGAACTACCATTCGCGTAAATTCTACTAAGAATAACATTTTCTGTCAATACGATTGAGGCAAAGAAAAATTTTATAGGGCTAATTAATTTTGCTGTTAGATTTTAAACTTTCCTTTATTCCTCAAAAGGTTTATTCAATTCTTCCGTTCCGGCCAGCACAAATCTGCCATCCTCAATAATCGAAATTTTCTCCCCATTCTTTCCAGGAACACAGATGCTTCCCAATTCATCATAAGGAATGGTAATATCTGTATGACAGCCAAAGTACGCCTTGCTTATATCTTCTTTTCTCAAAATGGAGATTTCATTATCTCTTGCAATGATCTCTTTTCCATCCGGATTGTACACGGCAGTATCCTCAGACCAGCTGTAACAGGTATCACCTACTGCAAAATGAGGTCCCATTTTTTCTGCGATCAGAATAGGCAGCTTATCTGCAATGTTGTATTTCTTCGCAGCTACATAAGCCGTAGTATTCGTTCCGATTGCAAATTCACCCATTGGAAGTGTTGGATGATGGAACAGGATATTATCCTCAATATATTTTTTATTCTCTTCTTCATTTTCAAAATTTCCGCAGGAATAGGATGCAATTTTTCCATCTTTAAATTCAAGCTTCAGATCACGAAACTGAAGGCCTTCCAGATATACCTGGCTTACATGAAGAAGACCGTCTGTTCCGGAAAGAACCGGGGAAGTAAACACTTCACCAACGGGAATATTTACATCCGCTACACAGTTCTCGAAATTGGACTGCTTCGCCGGGTCGGTAAGAGTGTGCAGATGTATCCTGAGATCTGTTTCATTTGCTCCTTTTCCCTTTACAGATACCCATTCTGCAGTATCCAGAGTATCAATAAGGGTCTGCTGGATTTTCTGATAAAGCTGGTAATCCAGGGTGTTGATTTTCACGATCTGGCGGAAAATCTCCTCATAATCACCGCCGATCTCAGGGACCGGATATGCAATAATGGTAAAGCTTCTCTCATCACCTTTTATGTAGCGGTTTGTAATCTGTCCAGCTTCATTTTGCATCTCAATTTCCAGCTTCTGCTGGACATCACTGAACTGCCATGCCTCTTTTACACTCACCGGTGAAAACGGAGCTTCCCCAAATACCTCAATGCAGGCTGGACCAGCGTGAACATACGCCAGCTCCTTATATTTCTCATAGGAAGTCTGCAGGGCACGAAGGCGCTTCTGCACAAAATCCTGATCCAAAAAAAGTGCCCCGTCCTGTCGATGATCATAGTCAAACTGCGGGTTTGCAACAGCGCCTGTATAGCCAATTCTATAAGAGCCACGCCTGTTTACCGCATGGGTCGGATAGCGATATATAACTGGCTTCAGCCCCATCTCCTCAAACTGAAGAATTGCCGCTTTTACCATACGTTCAAAACCAAGGTTGTAGCGGATATTGACTGTTTTCTTTTTGCTCAGGTCTTTGTGTCCATTTACAAATCCCAAACGGTAGCCCTCTGTATAGGTTCTTGCGCAGGAATCGATTTCTTCCTGGGAAAGACCGTTAAGAAATGCAGCCACTCCAAGTTCATTCTCTGTAATGCATTCTCCAAACAGATACAGGTAACGAAGGTCTGAAAAATCAGAATTCATAATAATTTTTGCCGCAAAATCCAGCTCCGGGTCCACGCACTCTCTAGTGCGGTACTCTATCATATCCTGGCAGTAATCATTTGCATAGGAATTTAAAATCCCCCTCAATTCTTCCTCTGTAGGAACCTCTTCCTGAGCAAAAGCGCCATAAACTTCCAGAAACAGCTCCAGAAGCACAGTTATGTCCCACAGCCTCTTTTCAAAGGCATAGACCACAATACCACGCAGCTCTGCATACAGGAAAGAAAAGTCTTTTCCGTATTCCCCAAGCTTTTCACAGGCATAAACCGGATTTCCGTAGCTGTTTCTATAATTTTCCGGAAGGATATCTGCATACAGATCACGATTCAGTTCTTTCCATTCATCTATAGATAAATCAGCCGCATCTGCAAGTTTCCTTGGTTCCCTGGCTTCTCCCAAAAATACAACGCCATCCATAATTTCCACATTTTTTTCAAGAAAAGCAGCTGTTTTCTGGAAAAAGTCCAGATATGGCATCTGTACTGCTTTCTCCTCTTTGATCTCACATACTCTTTCTTTTGCAAGAGCATAACGTTCCATCAGTAATTCGTCCACACGTTTCCCTCACTTTTCATTTTTATACAAAGCTATCCGTCACGGCACCGACAGCGCCTGTTTGAATAATTTTTTTCCGCGATCAGCACACTTCTTATTCTTTTTAGGACATATCGTCGATCACATGTCCTTTTTCTACATGCTGGTCAATCAATTCCTGCATATATTCCCAGATTTTTGGTGCTCCCTCACCAGTACGGCGGTTTCGTGTGTAAATCTGACTTTTCTTCACGCCATGCTCTACCCAGCTGATTCCATCTGTAGCATTGTTCAGAAAAAGTGGCTGACTGTTGTCCAGCATGTGCGCATATTTGGCCTCTGGTGTTTCATAAGCTTCGAACTCTTCCCAAAGATCATAAAGCCATTTTCCCTGGTCTTCTGGAAGAAGGCCGTAAATGCGCTGTGCAGCAGCTTCTTCTCTTGTATGCTGGGTAGCTCCCCCAACAGCGTCATAAGCATAGGTATCTCCGGCATCAATCTCTACCAGATCGTGAATCAGTACCATAGGAATGACTTTGGAAAGATCAACTTCCTCTGGTGCATATTCTTTCAAAAGTACTGCCATAAGTGCCAGGTGCCAGGAATGTTCTGCATCGTTTTCCTTGCGTTTTCCATCCGCCAGATAGGTCTGACGCATAATATTTTTCACTTTATCTGCTTCCAGAATAAAGTCTAATTGCTTTTTTAAACGTTCATCCATATATATTCCCCTTTCCCCTGTCTGATCAATTATTATTGCTTTCAAACGTATTTCCGCAATACATACGCCGTGCTCTACAATCCAGTCAGGTATACTCCGATCCACACAATCAGAAACAATCCATTGCTGATTGAACCGATAATGCTGGTTTTATGGCTTCTGCCCTCTTCAGAAAAGCTGAGCAGTCCCATAATAAATCCGTATACGGAAAGAAGGGTGGCAAATAAGCCCACTCCTCCTACCAGAAACCCAAAGCTGTCATCCAAAAGATACGCCATGACAACAGCCGTTATAAACAACAAAAAGGACGCTGCCGCCAGACCGGCAGACAGCTTCCCTTTTTTCGCTTCTTTTTTCTTTGTAAATGAATATCTATATCTTCTTGCCATAATGGAACTTTCTCCTAAATGGACATGTCTGCCCACGCAGGCATGTCAAAATATGAAAGTCAGCTGCTGCCATACAATATCCATAAATCCGCTTAGGTAAGCATGGCTCATTCATGGCTGCTATCCAGGACTTTCCTTCGAATATGATGTTACTGTTCACTTCGTTCACAGTAACACGCTTCGCGATGCACAGAAATCATGCTTTGCATGATTTCGCGCCGCAACTCTCGGGTTTTCTGTGAACTTTGTTCACAAAAAACACCTCGCGGAATGTTACCAGTGAACAGTAACAATATGATTACAGACGAAAAAAAGAACATACCCCAAGGTTGCCCCCAGGGTGTTCAAAATCATATCATCCACATCAAAACAGCCAACCTTCGTGACCAGCTGGATCACTTCCACAGTCAGACTTAATATAAATCCTGATACACAGATGAGAAAACCGCTGTTCATTCTTCGGAAAATAACAGGAAGGATAAACCCGAAAGGCAGGAAGCCTATCACATTTCCGAATATGTTGGAAAATACTGCAAATGTGCCAAGCTGCTCCCGGTATATCCAGAACCTTCTGATTTCCACAAAGGGAATCAGATTATACCTGTATACCCGTTGCGCCTCTGCCGCCCTTCCATATTCCTCTGAAAAGAACAGAAAGTAGACAAGAAAGATTATATAGATGACGAACAGCAGGATTCCCATACGGCGAATTAAAGTCTTCGTTTCCTTTTTCAAAAAAAATCCCCTTAAATCATCATATCGGATTTGCCCTTCAGAAGTCTGGCACCGTTCACGATCATGAGAATACCAGTGGACACACCCGTCACCAGT
The DNA here is from genome assembly GCF_020554845.1 of Blautia faecis. Classification (GTDB taxonomy): domain Bacteria; phylum Bacillota; class Clostridia; order Lachnospirales; family Lachnospiraceae; genus Blautia_A; species Blautia_A faecis. Next base: position 15,194 of record NZ_JAJCIA010000050.1, read on the forward strand.
GTGATGATCCCAAGTGCAATACTTCCGGCACCCACGCCAGATACGATTTTATAAAGCTTTTCACTCATCAGCATTTCCTCCTTTTATCATTATGCCGCCAGTTGCCGCAGCACACTTTCAGAATTTTTAATGCTGCATAGAATTTTCTTATTCTGCGCCGTACTGCTCATAGTATGCATCAATAGCAGCTTTTAATGTGTCATCAATGATGACTTTCCCTTTATACTCTTTGTTGTAAAGATGCTCTACCACCTCTGCCATAGTTACAATAGCAGTTGTCTTAAGACCATATTTTTCCTCAATCTCCTTTAAAGCGCTCTTGGTACCCTGTCCGCGCTCCATACGGTCTACAGAAACCACAAGACCGATTGGGGAAACGTCACCCTGAGCTTTGATGATCGGCAGCGTCTCCTGAATAGAAGTTCCGGCTGTCGTAACGTCCTCGATGATCACAACCTTATCTCCGTCCTCAATCGGGCTTCCAAGAAGAATTCCCTTATCCCCATGATCCTTTACCTCTTTACGATTGGAGCAATAGCGGATATCCTTGCCATACTCCTCGCTGATTGCCATTGTCGCTGCAACAGTCAGCGGAATTCCCTTGTATGCAGGTCCAAAAAGCACATCAAAATCCAGACCAAATTTGCTCTCAATTGCTTTTGCATAATACTGTCCTAATTTTCTTAACTGAGCTCCTGTACGATAAAATCCTGTGTTTACAAAAAACGGAGTTTTTCTTCCGGATTTGGTTACGAAATCTCCAAATTTCAATACATTGCAATCAATCATAAACTCAATAAATTCCTGTTTATACTGTTCCATTTTTATCCTCCTCGTATATGGGCTGTATCTGTTATTGGTCTTTCTTAAATCATATTTGAAAAAGCTCTTGCATACGCCGGTTTCAAAGTAAAACCCGGTTACATTATTGTTCACTCCGTAATCAGTAATGTAACCTTCGCGCTCTCTTTATAGTAGCACAAAATATGGGCATGGTCAAAATCTCTTTTAAACCGCGAAGTAAAACCTATTTCAGTGTTACTGTTCACTCCGTTCACAGTAACACGCTTCGCGGAATGTCACCAGTGAACAGTAACCTATTTCACACATCCAATCAGCTCATTAATATCTTCCACTTTCTGTCTCTCAAGGAATGCAGCCATACCATCCACAACCTCCTGAGTAGTGTATGGATTGATGAAATTTGCAGTTCCTACAGATACTGCGGTGGCGCCCGCCATAATAAATTCCAGGGCATCTTCAGCACTTGCAATTCCACCCATTCCGATGATTGGGATCTTCACTGCATTTGCCACCTGATAAACCATACGCACTGCCACAGGCTTCACAGCCGGACCGGACATACCGCCTGTTTTATTTGCCAGTGCAAACGTTCTGCGGTTAATATCAATCTTCATTCCGGTAATGGTGTTAATAAGGGAAACCACATCTGCACCGCCTGCTTCTGCTGCCCTTGCCATCTCTGTAATATCTGTTACATTAGGACTCAGCTTCATAATCACCGGCTGTCTGGCATATTTTTTTACTTCTCTTGTAATGGCCTCCAGAGCCTTGGGATTCTGTCCAAAGGCAATGCCGCCTTCCTTTACATTCGGGCAGGATACATTGATCTCCAGCATATCTACTGGCTCATTTCCAAGACGTTCCACAACCTCACAGTAGTCCTCTGTGGTCTTTCCGCATACATTTACAATGATCTTCGTATCGAATTTCTTCAGAAATGGAATATCTCTCTCACAGAAAACATCGATTCCGGGATTCTGAAGACCGATAGCATTCAGCATTCCTCCTGTGGTCTCTGCCACACGGGGCGTAGGATTTCCAGGCCACGGCACATTTGCCACGCCTTTTGTCACGACTGCACCAAGATTATTCAGGTCTACAAATTCACTGTATTCCGCACCGGAACCAAATGTTCCAGATGCAGTCATTACTGGATTTTTCAGAGTCACTCCTGCAAGATTTACGCTCATTTTGCTCATAACTCCACCTCCGTACTTCTGAACACCGGGCCGTCTTTACATACGCGCTTATTGTGTACATGAGAATGGGCATCCGTTTCTGTGGACTGGCATACACAGCCAAGGCAGGCACCGATTCCACAAGCCATGTGCTCTTCCATGGAAACCCAGCAGGAGATTCCCTTCTCCAGTGCATAGGCCTTGATGGCGCGAAGCATAGGCTTAGGACCACAGGCAAAAATCACGTCTGCTTCCAGGTCATTCTCCCGGATCGCATCCATTACATTTCCTTTGGTTCCGGCAGAGCCGTCTTCTGTTGCAATGTATACCTCACCATTTTTTTCAAATTCCTCATTTAAAAACAGCTCATCACGATAGCCAAGAACTGCAATCTTCTTAGCATCCAGCTGCTTCATGGTCTCCAGCATAGGCGGAACACCGATTCCTCCGCCCATAAGGAATACCTTCCTGCCAGCAGCCTCTTCCAGCGGAAATCCATTTCCAAGAGGTCCAAGAAGTTCAAGCTGTGCACCTGCATGCAGTCTGGAAAAGCTTTCTGTACCTGTTTTCGGACCTGTTACACGATAGACAAGGCGAAGTGCACCTTTTTCTTTATCAATCTCACAAAGACTGATAGGACGTGGCAGCAGTTTGCTTCCATCCTGTGTATAAACGGAAACGAACTGTCCAGGCTTCGCATTCCCTGCAATGGTCTTTGTCTGAATCCACATGCTGTAAATGTCTTTTCCAATACATTCCTGGCTGAGGACTGTACAGGTTTCTTTTACCTTTGTACCCATTTTCTTCCTCCTAGCGGTTCTCAAGTGCAGTGCTGATATCAAGAATCATGTCTTTCACTGCCTGACGGGAAGCATCTGCATAGTTCGCTTCACCAAACTTTGCGTATTTCTCCTGCTTGTAAGCTGCAATAATTCCTCTGGAGGAGTTTACGATAGCACCAAGGCCATCTTTGTTAAAGAAATGTACAAGATCTGCACCCTTACCACCCTGTGCGCCATATCCTGGTACCAGAATAAAGGTTTTTGGCATAAGTTTTCTTAATACTTTTCCCATTTCCGGATAGGTAGCACCTGCAACTGCGCCTACATAGCTGTAACCGTCTCCCATAAGCTCATCTCCCCATTTGGCAACTTTCTCGCCTACCCACTCATAGAGAGGACGTTTTTCAATTATTCTGTCCTGGAACTCACCGCTGGACGGATTGGAGGTCTTAACCAGAACAAAAATTCCTTTTTTCTCTTCTTTACAAACATCCATGAAAGGCTTCACTCCGTCTGTTCCAAGATATGGGTTTACAGTTGCAAAATCCTCATTAAATGGAACATAAGTCTTGCTTCCTACCTGAACCTTTCCAAGATGTCCGACGGCATAAGCTGCAGATGTGGAACCGATATCACCACGTTTAATATCTCCAATTACTACAAGGTCTTTTTCCTTGCAATAATCTACAGTACGCTTGTAAGCCATAAGTCCCGGAATTCCAAACTGTTCATACATAGCGATCTGCGGCTTCACAGCAGGAATCAGATCATATGTGGCATCCACAATTCCTTTATTGTACTGCCAGATTGCTTCTGCAGCACCTTCCAGCGTCTCTCCGAATTCCTTGAATGCAGCTTCCTGGATCTGCTTCGGAATATAATTCAGCATTGGGTCAAGGCCTACTACAATAGGGGCTCCTGTTTTCTTGATATTGGCAATAAGTTTGTTGATCATGGGTGTTTCCTCCTTAATATGTTTTCCTGGAAATTTCATTTTTTTCTTATTTAGCAGCAGAATCCTTGTACGCAATCTTACCATCGCAAATAGTGTATAGAATCTTTCCTTTCACCTCTTTGCCCTCAAATGGGGTGTTTTTGCCTTTGGAAACAAAGTCTGCTTTGTGAATGGTATATGGATTCTTAATGTCCGCGATTATCACATCTGCCGGATGTCCTTTCTGTAAGGTTCCACATGGCAGGTTCAGAATCTGAGCCGGATTGTAACTCATCTTCTCTACAAGCTGGGAAAGAGTGAGGATTCCAGTCTCTACAAGAGCGGTGTAACTAAGTGCAAAGCTGGTCTCGATTCCCACAATTCCGAAAGCTGCGGTTCTCATGGAACCGGTTTTGTCTTTCTGGGTGTGTGGGGCATGATCCGTACTGATTACCTGAATGTAGCCCTCCTTCAGACCTTCAATCAGCGCCTCCACATCTTTCCTGGTACGGAGAGGCGGATTCATTTTATAGTTTGGATCATCTCTTTCAATATCATCAGATGTGAGTATAAAATGATGGGGGCAAACTTCTGCTGTTACATTCTCAATACCTTCTGCCTTTAACATTTTCATCATAATTGCAACACCTTTTGTAGAACAGTGGCAAAGGTGCAGCTTAGCGCCTGTCTCAATGGCAAGCAAAGAATCTCTTGCTGCAATAGTATCTTCTGTGGAATTGCAGATTCCTGGAAGCCCAAGGCGTTTGGCGTTCTCATCCTCATTCATGCAGCCGTTTCCACGAAGAGACATATCCTCACAGTGATCAAAAATAGGAAGTCCGGCTTTCACGGCTTCTTCCATCGCCTGCTTGCAAAGGCTTGCTTTCATAACAGATTTGCCATCTTCGGAAAGAACAGGTACTCCCGCTGCTGCCATGCCTGCAATATCAGAAAGCTCCTCCCCAAGTTCTCCCTTTGTCATGGCTCCTGCCTGGAGCACATGAATAGCGGAAACCTGCGCAGCTTTATTTTTCACATAATTTGCACGGTCAGGGCTGTCAATAACCGGTGTGGTGTTCGGCATCGCCACTACAGTAGTCACACCGCCTCTTGCAGCTGCATGGGAACCGGTTTCAATGTCTTCCTTCTCCGTCTGTCCAGGATCACGAAAATGTACGTGAAGATCCACAAGGCCTGGCATTACTACCAGTCCCTTAGCGTCTATAATCTTGTCATCTTTATCCTTTGCTTCCAGCTTCTCTCCCACTTTTTGGATTACGCCGTCGTCCAGATAAACATCCGCAATTTTATCAATCTGAGCAGCCGCATCCACAACACGTCCGCCTCGAATCAGAATACCCATTTGGTTCTCTCCCTTCTGGTATAACGTAAACTTTATCACAACCTATCATACACGAATTTTTTCATTTAATAAAGAGTTTTTTTCCCTTCCGTCATTTTTCCTTATATCTTCCATCCAATTATATTTTTTGTTGCACAATTTTAATTATCCTTGACTTTTTTTAGTTCAGGTTATATAATCAATCCATGTCGAAGATTATTTAATGTAAAATCACTAGTTTTTAGAGATTATATATTTACATGATATAGTCTGTAAAATCTGGTGATTTTTTTCGCCAGAACATCTTTTTAATTTTTTATTTTTTATGGAGGTAACTCAAAATGAACAAGGGCACTGTAAAATGGTTCAACGCTGAAAAAGGTTATGGTTTCATCACAGGAGAAGACGGAGCTGATGTATTCGTACATTTTTCTGCAATCAATGGTGAAGGCTTCAAATCTCTTGAAGAAGGCCAGGCTGTAACATATGACTTAACAGAAGGCGCTCGCGGAATGCAAGCTGCTAACGTTACTAAGTTATAATTGAAGCAACTGAAGCAGAAATTTCCCCTCGGAATCATATCCGAGGGGAATTTTTTATGTAATAAGAAATCTCCTCAGAATTTCCTATTATAAAAAAATCCCTATCTGGCAGGATTACACTGCAGCGGAAGGGTAAATATCGCCCAAGACGCCCCACCGTAGGCGGAGAGTCCTGTAGACAGGATTCTTTTTATTGTTATTATATAAACAAAATGGGGACAGATCCGAAATCCATCCCCATCTTTTTAAGCTACCTCAGGCAGTTTTTTCTTATATTTTCTTATATTTCATACTTATTCCGCCTCTGAATCTGCACTAAGTCCATTCAGATAAGAATCCAGTGCAGAAGTATCCATAACAGTCTCTGTCGTCACAGTCTCCTGACCTTCTGTAACCTTTCCGTAAACAGAATAACCAATCCAGCATACAGCAACCATACACGCAACAAGCGCTGCCAGCTTCTCAATAGTAAGGATCAGTTTCTCCTTTTTCATAATTTTCTCACGGTTTGCTTTTTCTGCTTTATAGGCATCTACTTTCTTCTGACTCATAGCCGCACGTCTCCTTTGGGATAAAATATCAACTTAGATGAGTATATCATATTTCCCAACAAAATGGAAGTATGTTCACTTACAGTTCACAAAAAACACCTCGCGAAATGTTATCAGTGAATACGCTCTAGAGCATGTTTGAAAAAGGCTTTCTGCAAGATGTGCGTCATAATTTGTGGGAGATTTTGTCCGGATGAGGGCGCCGTAGCGGGCTACGACAATCGAATTCGGACAAAATATACCGCAAAGTGGGGCGTGCAGATTGCGGGAATGATTTTTCAAACAGGCTCTAGCATCAGACAGCTACAATAATTCCTCCATCATTTGCATACATACTGCTGACACCGGCTGTGTCAAGAACCACAATATCAGCCAGCTTCATCTTCTCCTGGATGGCTTCTTTAAGCATATTTGCTTTCTTCGGGCTGTTGCAGTGGGAAATGGCAAGAATTTTGTTCTCACTGTTTTCTGTCACTTCCACAATTTTATCCACCATTTTCACAAGCGCCTTATTCATGCCTCGTGCCTGATCCAGCTGGCAGATCGTCCCCTCCGGAGTAGATCCCATGATCGGTTTGATCTTAAGGGCTGTTGCCACAAGCGCTTTCACACGGCTGAGGCGGCCATTTTTACGTAAGGTTTCCAGATTCTCCAGCACAAAAAAAGTGTGCTGTTCTTCAATATATTTATTCACAACGCTGACAACATCCTCAAACGGAAGGCCGGCATCTTCGCACTGTGCAATTTTCATTGCAATCAAAGTCTGCCCGATAGAAGCAGAACAGGAATTGAAAACATGAATCTGAACGCCTTTTTTCTCCTCATGAAGAAGACTTGCTCCAAGCACTGCACTGTTATAGGAACCACTGAGTTCAGAGGAAAGAGTAACGCAATATATATGTTCAGCTTCGCAGTCAAATGCCTTTCTGTAGCTCTCAGGCGACGGGCAGGCTGATTTCGGACATTCCGGGCAGGCGGCAACTTTCTGTAAAAAATCTGCCTGGTTAAATGTCTCATCATCTATTATATTCTCACTTCCAACAGTCAGTGTAAGCGGTACGGAAGCAAATCTTTCATCCTGTTTCCACTGCTCCAGAAGTTCTCCACAGCTATCTATCACAATTTTATAACTCAATTATATCGTCCTCTTTTCCGTAATATGTAGTTTTAAATACCACATCTATATTAACACATTACTATGTGTTTGAAAAGAGTTTTTTCTTCCATTTTCCCCCAAATTGCTTTATAATGGTTATTGTTCATCAGCAACTGATTTTCATATATTGATGTCGTCGACAGACGACATGCCCTTTAGAAAGGAGGTCCCTATGCTCGCTTTAAAAATCACTGACCAGAAGAATTTTACCAATAAGCTTTTTCTTGGAGATACCTTCGATCTCTTCTGGCTAAACCAGGCAGAGATCATTACCAGCAATGTTTTTTCCATTGACGGCAAACTCCAAACTGATTTTTTCGATAATGATGAGCAGGAATTTTTAGCTTCCAGCCACCGTACATTCTCTCTCTGGAAAGAAGTAAAACCATTTTGTTATTCTGTTATCCGTGGAAAAAAAGCGCCTCTTTCTTTCAAAATCGTGCTTCAGTTTTCTCCGAACAAGACCGCTGCATTATTGCAGAGTTCTGCATTTTCACTTTCTCCCGAACTGATAACAGGTCTGTATTTGAATCTCCAATATAAGAATAAGACCTTGTTTTGTATTACCGGAACATCTATGAAAACCTTTCTTCCCGGTAAAGAACTGGACCACCTTTGGGAGCAATATGTGATGGATTTTTTTCATCGCAGCGGATTATCTGTAGAAGAAGTTTAATCCTGTCAGAATAGGTTCTCCATTAATTTTCCAATAGAGTTATTCTGGCATTCCACGTCTGGAACCTTGCTTTCTTTTTCATCTCCCAGATAAAAGGCGATCATATCTACAAATTCACTGTTGGTAGGTCTGTATTCCAGAGGATATCCGGCAATCTCTTCCAGTCTTTCCCGATGATTTTCCCAACATACATTTACAATTGTACGAATATCATGCTCAATATTAGATGGCTTGGATTTAAATTTCTTTGCAAGCCTTGGATAAATATCTTTTGTGATCTTCATTGGTCTTTCCTGAAATTCCATTGTCATGCGTATGGCTTCCGCCACAAAATAATATCCTTTATATTTCGATGTCGCACCAAGTTTGCGTATCGTGCCGTATACCTCTCTCATTTTTGTCCCTCCCACAATAAGTTATACTTCTGATTCTGCATCTGCAGTCAGCCCTTGATTTGCCTCTACATATAATACGAGTTAAATTTGCCTTTTTTAGCATTTTGAGACGAAAATTAAGAAAATTGTAATATTTTTTAGAGATTTCGAGATAAAATTCTATAGAAAAACAGAATAACAGGATAAACTTTTCCAATTTTTCATATAAAAAGGACAGGCGTCCTAAATGCAATACTCATTTATGCGTCTGTCCCTTTTTGTCATAGCTTATTTTGTCAGCATAAGCAGAATTTCATTGCTTCTCTGAACAAATCTGGTCATCTCTTCCGGTGAAAGCTGTTTATGGCTCAGCATGGCAAGATCATACAGTTCCTCGCAAATAACCGGGGTCTTATCAGAATCCTTGTTGTCTGCTACAAACTGAACCAACGGATGTTTCGCATTCAGAACCAAAGTTTCCTGACCACCAAACATAGATGGATCCATGCCGTACATATTATACATCTTCATCATATCCTGCATACGACGGCTCTCTTCAGAAAGGGTCATCATAGCAGCAACTTTTTCATTTTTCAGATTCTCAACCTTCACTTCCAGTTTGTCATTCTTCAATGCATCTCTGAATACTTCTGTAAGAGTCTTGGAAGTCTCCTCGTCAGTAGCTTCCTCCCCACGCAGTTCTTCTGTAAGATCTGCATCAATTCTCTTAAACTGGATAGTCTGATTCTTCTGCTCCAGATGGGAAATAAAAGCGCTGTCAATATTGTGTTTCAGAATAACAGCATCCTTCTTTGCCTCACGGAACATGTTAATATACTGACTCTGCTGAACCTCATCTGTTACATAGAAGATAGTAGTCTTCTCAGGCTCTTTCTCGTCTTTCGCGCCGTCCTCTTTCTTCTCTTCTGTGGATTCAACAGTCTCTTCTGTCTTAGTCTCATCTTCTGGTTTCCTGTTCTCTTCGATGCAATCTTTCAGAGTCAGATATTTGCCATCAATGTTCTTGAAGAGGATATAATCATTCATCTTATCTGAGAACTTACTGTCCTTAATGCAGCCATATTTGATAAATGGACTGATATCATCCCAGTATTTCTCGTAGGACTCACGGTCTGTTTTACACATTCCGGTAAGCTTGTCCGCTACTTTCTTTGTAATATACTCGGAAATCTTCTTCACGAAGCCATCGTTCTGCAGTGCAGATCTGGATACATTCAGTGGAAGATCCGGACAATCAATTACACCTTTCAGAAGAAGCAGAAATTCTGGAATTACTTCCTTGATGTTATCTGCGATAAATACCTGGTTATTGTACAGTTTGATCGTACCTTCAATGGAATCATATTCTGTATTGATCTTCGGGAAGTACAGAATACCTTTCAGGTTAAACGGATAGTCCATGTTCAAATGAATCCAGAACAAAGGCTCCTTATAATCCATAAAGACTTTACGGTAAAACTCTTTATATTCCTCATCTGTACAACTGTTTGGATGTTTCATCCACAATGGCTCCGGATCACTTAAAGATACCGGACGTTTATTGATTTTTACTTTATCTTTTGCAGGAGATACTTCTACGACTTCTTTCTCACCTTTGTCATTCTCTTTCTCCTCAGTCTTAGCATCCTCGTGGATACGCTCTACAATTACATCATCATCACGAAGCTCAGCCTCATCAATGGTCTCATACTCCTGCGGTGCATTTTCCTTAGACAGATAGATATTTACCGGCATGAAAGAACAATATTTCTCAATAATCTCTCTCATACGATATTCGTTGGAAAACTCTGTACTCTCATCATTTAAAAACAGAGTAATTTCAGTACCAACTGTAGTCTTATTGCCTTCCTGCATATCATACTCTGTACCACCATCACAGGTCCAATGTACTGGAGCAGCGCCCTCTTTATAAGAAAGAGTATCAATATGAACTTCATCTGCTACCATAAATGCTGAATAAAAGCCAAGTCCAAAATGACCGATGATCTGATCATCCGTGGTCTTATCTTTATATTTGGAAAGAAACTCAGTAGCTCCTGAAAAAGCAATCTGTGTAATATACTCTTCCACTTCATCGGCCGTCATACCAAGACCTGTATCAATAAACTTCAAAGTCTTCTCTTCCGGATTCACAATAACTTGTACTTCAGCTTTGTAATCATCCGGAAGTGTGTATTCACCCATAACATCAAGTTTCTTAAGCTTCGTAATTGCATCACAACCATTGGAGATTAACTCTCTTGCAAAAATGTCGTGATCAGAATATAACCATTTCTTTATAATTGGAAAAATATTTTCACTGTTAATTGATAAACTACCATGCTTCTCAGCCATGCAGCTCACTCTCCTTTGTCTTCTTAATTATACAAACTATAGTAATACCAAACTGACTAAAAGTCAAGGAAAATTTAGCACTCATTTTGATTGAGTGCTAGTAATATTGCTGTTCACTGGTAACATTCCGCGAGGTGTTTTTTGTGAACAAAGTTCACAGAAAACCCGAGAATCTCAGCGCGAAATCATGCGAATGCATGATTTCTGTGCATCGCGAAGCGTGTTACTGGTCACGGAGTGAACAGTAACCTAGTAATTATTATTAAAAGAAGGGAGACCATTTCTGGTCTCCCTCATTCGTTCTGCTCTCATTCACAATTACTGTTTATTTGAGAATCCACTATTATTTTTTCTTATTGCGGTAAACAAGAATTCCTACAATTAAGACAATCGCAACGATCAGAATAATTACAAATGGGAGGATTGGAGTATTATCCCCGGTCTTTACTGCATTCTTCTGATTTGCATCTGTTTTGTCTGCAGCCGGTGTCAGAGTCTGATTCGGTGCAGCATTTACAGTGAAATTAACCTGCTTGGTATCCTGTGTTCCAGTATTTACCCAGTTGCTTCCATCAAACTGCTGCTGATTATATGTGACAGTCAAAGTATAATTTCCATTCTTGCCCATGCGGAAAGTTGCAGAATATGGTGCGCCGTCCCAGCTTCTTGCCTCAAGGACCTCCCAGTTCAGCGGCTGATATCTTACATCTCCCTTAATCGGATTTTCAATATCCATACCTGCGCCAACTGCAGTGAAAGTAATCTTGGTCTCTGTAGTATAGTTTCCATCGGAGCTGATTCCTGTGATACTGTTATTCCCTGCATCAGATACAATCGATCCACGGCTTACAGTGACATTAACAGATACTACAAGGCTCAGGTTATCCGGATTTGTAACACCGTCTGGAAGAGCAACAGTACCTTTCACAGAGAACTTCTGTGCTTCTGTACTGTTCTGATTATATGCACTGCCCTTTACATCCCATTTTACAGAGGCATTCATATCGCCCTTGTTTGTAGTAATCTTAACAGTAGATGGAAGCTGCAGTCCAGCTGCTGACTTCTCAACCCCGTTTGCCAGACTGATATCAGATACTTTGCCTACAGCTGTAAGCTTGGCAGCAGCTTCTGTTACTGTAAAGCTTACTGGAATATTCAGGTAATCTGTCTGATCTGTCTTAATGGAAACAGTCTGTGTATAGGTTCCTGCTGCCAATCCAACTGCCGGTGCAACAGTAAAAGATACAGACTGGTTTGCATTTGCCTCTAATTCTGAAGCAGACGGAGCACTTACTGTAAATTCGTTTCCGCTTACACTTACAGCAATACCGGTTAATTTCACATTTCCAGTATTGGATACATTGATTGTAACTGCAGCCGGTGCTTCTTTGTAACCAACTTCTTTACTGTCGAATTTCACTTCGGAAATGTCGGTAGTAAATGAAGGAGCTGGAGTAATCTCCGGAGTCACTTCCGGGGTGACTTCTGGTGTTACTTCCGGAGTGACTTCTGGTGTCACTTCTGGAGTTACCTCTGGTGTCACTTCTGGTGTTACTTCCGGAGTGACTTCTGGTGTCA
>NZ_JAJCIA010000051.1 GCF_020554845.1 Blautia faecis
TCTGGAATAGACCAGCATCTTCATGATGGTATTGGCATCATACTGTTCTTTTGAGCGGCGCTGCCGGTTCGTTAGGAAAGTATGGAGACCGAGCTCATGGTAGATCTGGCTCAGTGCAGCATAGCCAAAGTTTTTTCTCAGCTTGTCACCTAAACAAAGGCGATCAGAATCGTAAAAAGTAAAGTGGATGGGAGCCTGTCTGGCTGCTTTTTCAGCTTTTAGCGGCTCGACTCTTTTTTGAAAGTGAGCAATAGGGTCATCATATTTTTTTTCTAATTCGTCTAGCCGGCCAATAGATTCTACTGTTTTCTGGCGGGAGCATTTCTTAGCTTTATCGTAATAGGTGTCAACAATGGAAAGGCGAATCCGACCATTCAGGTTTGGTGTTTTTTTGAGGTACATAGCAAGCACTCCGTTTCGTATAATATTTATTGCACCACAAAACGATACAAAACGCTAGTAAAATATGACGAAATTTAAAAATAAAAAAAGCCTGAAAGCAAGGAAACAAAAGGCTTTCAAGCGATAAGTGAGCATATGTTACTGCAAAACTGTGGTGCATGGCGAATCTCGTTGGGCTGCGGTTTCGGTCGTTCGCATCCTTCAAAATGAAAAGTACAAGGGAGATCTGCTTATGCAGAAGTATTATATCCGGGATTTTCTTACGAAAGAGCTGGAAAAGAACGATGGAAAACTGACACAGTATTATGTGGAAAATGATCATGAAGCAATCATAGAGCGGGAAATATGGGACGCGGCACAGCTGGAAATCAACAGAATCAAAGAGTTTAAACGGAATCATCAGATCCGGGAATTGGGAAGCAGCAGTCTGGAACCTTTTTATGGAAAAATTTTTTGTGGGTGCTGTGGCGGAAGGATGGTGAAGAAGAGTAGAAAAAGTGTGTGGCGTTGCATAAATTCCGGCAAAGAAAAGGGTGGATTTTGTAAAGCCAAGCCTGTTGAGGGGCATAAGATGGAAGAATACGTAAGCGCTGCCTGGGCACAGCTGGTATCCCAGAGAGAAAATCTTCTGTCAGGTTGGGAGAAAGATATTGCTCAGGGAAATGCCCTGGAGCGCTTACGCGCAGCACAGATGAAAGAGCTGACCGAAAAGTATCCTGACTGGTTCCAGGTGGCGAAGAATACGAGAATGGTGATCGGGGAAATTATAATTGGGGGTGATAAGGGGTGTGAGATTTTGTTTATGGATGGCGTAAGGCTGGTGACGGATTAGAGCGTGTTTGAAAAATCATTCCCGTTACCAGGGGAATAGGCTGTGAAGAAAGAAAGCAAAAGAATTTAGCAGACTTTCGAAAAATACTTGTAAATCAAGAACTTCAATGTTATTATGATAAAAAGCATATTTCTCATATAGTTCAAGGCATATCCGCCATCTGATTTATCTAATCACACATCAGAAATCCATGCTTTTTACCCATTAACGAAGAAGAGCAGGAGTTCTGAATGAAAGGTATGTATGCTTAGCTTGTCTTTTCTGACTCCTGCAAAGAAAAGGAGGACCAGCCTATGGTAAACAGAAACTACAAGGTCACGATATTCCGGATGCTATGAAGGCAGTAACAGGGAATTGATGGAACAGTGCCAGATACTAAGGGAATATGCAATATATGTAGCGCGGGTTCGTAAATATGCAAAATATATGCAACTGGAAACAGCTGTAAAAAAAGCTGTAGATGAATGTATTCAGGAGGAAATTCTGGAAGAATTTCTTCGGAAAAATAGAGCGGAGGTTATCGCAGTGAGTATATTTGAATATGACAAAGAAGAGGAAGAACGTAAACTGAGAAAAGCTGAGTTTGAGGCTGGTGAGCAAAGCGGAATACAAAAAGGAATACAAAAAGGAATACAAGAGGGAATACAGGAAGGAAAGGAATTGAAAACAAAAGAAATTGTCAATTCGTTACTTCAGGATGGAATGGGCATTGAAAAGATTGCGGCTTTACTGAAAATTAGCAAAGAACATGTTTTGGAATTAGCAGGAAGGAGCAAAAATTTATGAAAAAGAATTACCACCTCCACCGGCTGATTCGTTTTTGCCTGATGATTTCCCTGCTTCTGCTGTGCAGTGCAAGCCAGGTATTTGCTGCAGCAAAGGTAAATCTGAAAAACACCAAAATCAAATTATCAGCCACCAAACTCACCTACAATCAAAAAGTCCAGCGCCCGAAGGTAAGCGTCACCTATAAGGGCAACGTCCTGAAAGAGAAGAAAAACTATGTTCTGAAATATTCCAAGGGCTGCAAAAAGGTAGGCACCTATACGGTTCAGATTATTGGAAAAGGTGCTTATGCCGGAAACGTGAAAAAGCAGTTTACCATTTTGCCTCCAAAGACCCAGGTAATGGGTGGTTATGTTGGAAAAAAGACTGTCAGTGTGATAATAAAAAGGCAAACCGCTCAGACCAGCGGTTACCAGCTGCGCTATGCCACAAATTCCAAATTAAAAAATGCGAAAACCATAACAGTCAAAGGAAACAAAAACAACACCGTTTCCCTCAATGGACTGAAAGCCGGAACTACATATTATATGCAGGCCCGTACCTACATGGCCATTAAAGGAAAGAAATATTATTCCAAATGGTCTTCCACGGAACATTGTAAAACAAGCGGAAAGTCAAAAGGAAATACTTCAAATACAACGCCTACCCCTAAGCCGGTTCCGAAATTAACGCTCGAAGAGGGAAAAGCAAATATAACCCTGGAAAGCGGAAGATATTATGAGATTGAAACGTCAAATGGAATCAAAGACATTAATATTTCTGATCCGGCTGTTGTATATTCCACAGATGAAGCTGAAGGCGGAAATAGCCGCTTATTTGCGACACTTGAGCCTGGGAAATGCGTGATTACCATCACGGATATTTATGGACAAAAAATTACTTCCACGGTTTCAGTTACCCAGAAGCTATACAATCCGCATATTGAGACTTCTTATGTAGTGACATCTGAAACCGTTGACAGCACACTTCCTGTTCCCACCATCAAGTCAATAGATTATGGTGACGGATGGGTGGATGTGAACTGCCCGGGAACTTTTTCCCAGTCAGATCCCTATGTTGGTTACGAAGGTTATCTTTCTTACAATGATAAATTTGCATACAGTGTTCAGGATATGCGAACAATCGGTGAAGATGACGGGATAGGAAGTGTGAGTTTCTATTATTTAGACTCAGGCCGCAGTTACTATACAAAAGTACGTTCTTACACCATCCGCAATAATGTAAAAGTCGTTGGACCGTGGAGTGAAATCCGTAAAGTGGATTTGCCAATATATGATACGAAAGGCACAACACCTGCTAAATATACATATGAAATTTATGGTCTGGACAAGCAGAAAGCAGATATCTACACGCATTGTATCAAACCTCTTTTTATAAAAACAGACAATCCGGATTTAAATTCTTTTGGCTTGCTCTGTAATGGAAAAAGCCCTTTGATAAATGTGTATTCAGGTGGAACAACGCATATATATGATGATATTCCTTATGAAAACGGCGATTCCGAGACAACTTCCCTGAAAAAAGTAAAAGGCGGTTATATCGGATATGTAGATTTTGAAAAAGCAGGAACATACAATATTGAATTCCGAGAATACTCCATGTCTGGTTATACGGTTGCAAAAACAGTGGCATTAAATGTGGTGGACTATGACCAGGCTGAGAAAGCATGGATGACTGACATTATCAATAAAGTTACAACTTCCGGTATGACTCCATTTGAAAAAATGGATGCTGTAAGTGATTACCTCACAGAGCCAGGTCGCTTCAAATATGTAACGGTACATGGAAATTATCTGGTATCTCTGGCAGCAGAACCTAATACTCCATTTTTTGTATCTTATCGTTGGGATTCCTGCACATCACCGGCAGCTCTTTGCGATTTTGCAAAGTTAATCGGTGGTTTTGATGATATTCACAATTGTTATGGCGATTATCAGAGAGGCACTGAGGAATGGTCACGCTGGCATTATGTGGCTAAACTTACGATAGGAAGTGAAACACGAAATTACGCCGTATGCCCGATGAGCCCAACCGGTGAAGTCGGCGAAACACAGATGATCGACCTGACAGACCTTAGTAATATGAGGAAATTTGGGTGATTTCAATTTAAATAATCCTTTTTACCGGGCAGGCCAGAAGGCATTTCTGGCCTGCTTTTCTGCACAATTCTTACGAAAATCATATACATAATCCTCAATTTTTCTGATTGACATTGCCCTTCATTAAGTCGTATACTTAATTTACTTTTACAAAAGAAAAATCTAAATCTGACCATTCGGTCAGGTAATTCCATTTCGTTATGAATATTTTGCGTGGGTATGAAATAGTTGTTGTAAAGTTATAGTTTTGTATACTAATACTTGAAAAATACAAAATATATGTATATACTAATGATAGTACAAAATGTTCGTTCTTGTATTGTACACATGACTTTATATAACTTTTTCATACAAAGAAAGGAGTGTGCATGCGGGAAAAGAACGCCACATCAATTGAGTACTTTAAAGATCCACGGCGGATAGTTGATCTTCTGAATGGAATTGTTTTTCATGGCAGGCAGCCTTTAAAATGGATGATCTGACCGGAGCAAATGATTTTCCAGAAGAACTGCAGAAATTATTTTTCGAGACACCAATGCTGCTTTTTGAAGTGTATTATTTCAAAAATATACACTGGTTCCAGACCGATTTACAACAGGTTTGTGGATTTTTGCAAAGAACGAATGACAAAACGGCTTTACGGGAGTATGTAAAGGCAAATGAAGAGGTTTTCTCCAAACTAGAAGAAGACACATTTGACCTACTTACTGTAATGTCGGGAATTAGGGCCATGAAACTTATAAAGAGAGATGTTGAAACGGTGGGAGGTGAATTTGATATGTGCAAGGCGTTTGATGATATGATGAGAGACAGCAAACAGGAAGGTATTCGTGAGGGCAGACGTGAGGGCGAACGTAAGACAGAAGAACGAATGAATGAATTAATTCAAAAGTTAGTCTCTGCTGGGCGTATTAATGATTTATTGCAGGCAAGTAATAATAAAAAGTATCGAAAAAAACTGATGGCGGAGTTGGGAATTGCATAAGGGTAAAATTGGGTGGCAGCCTTTGATAGCAGCCACCCAATTTAATTCCAGAAGAATTACAATTCTTTGGGTAAATATAGTTCAACCTCAGTATTTTCATTTATTATATTGTACTTCACGAGCTTATATGTTACTCTATTCTAAGAATCGCAATTGTATTTGACTAATTCAGGCATATACAGTACTGTCGCCGATAGGAGACATGTTCGTTTATGGAGCAAAGGAACTATGAAGAAAAAAAGAAAAGGTTTTACACTGGCAGAGCT
The DNA here is from genome assembly GCF_020554845.1 of Blautia faecis. Classification (GTDB taxonomy): domain Bacteria; phylum Bacillota; class Clostridia; order Lachnospirales; family Lachnospiraceae; genus Blautia_A; species Blautia_A faecis. Next base: position 5,371 of record NZ_JAJCIA010000051.1, read on the forward strand.
TCTCATTGTTGTTGCCATAATAGCAGTATTGGTGGCAATAGGTATTCCCATATTTACCAGTCAGCTTGAAAAAAGCCGAGAAGCAACCGATGCCGCAAATATAAGGGTACAGTATGCACAGGTTATGGCTGAAGCAATTACAGTCGATGGAAATGTAAATATAGATGGAAAAGATTTTGAAAAAATCAATCTTAGGCAAAAACAGCCAGACTGGCAAACTGAGACAATCCCCAATAGTCTGGGAAATTTTTCTGTTATTGAAGGAATTCCCGGGACACAGGCGTGGGTAGAATATCATGCTGATACAGAAACGGTTTACATTAAGTTTGAGGGGGAAAGCCAAAATGGTGATAGCGACTCAAATGGGGAAAATAATATCCTGATAGATAGCAGTTCCTGGGATAGCACATCCGGTTGGGAGGTAATAAATGTGAAGTTTGAGAATGGAAAGGCAATTCTAACGCCTTTTTCTCATAAGGATAGTGTGCTAAAACAGGGTGGCGATGGAACGATTATGTTACAGGCGAATAAAAAATACAAACTTGTTGTTAATATAGAAGAGTGTGGCGCGAATCTAAAGGTCAGACTGTCTAATAGAAATGGCAATAATACCTACCTCGAACAAAATATTCAAAAATTGGGGAAATATGAATTTGATTATACACACGAAGAAGGGCGCGATGATGATGTTCGGATTTCTTTTGAAATTCCGAAAGGTCAAGAGGGAAAAGATTCTGTATGCATTACGTCAGTCTCTTTTATACAGGTAAATAATTGAAAACACAGTTTGAGCAGATGTTTAAAATTTGCAAACATAACCGGAAAGAGGAAGAAGAGCTTGGCATAGGGAATATGATGTTGGAAATACGGAAAAGAAAGTGACAAAACTGATCTCCTGTCAAGTCCATTGCAGTTTAATATTACAATGGACTTGAACAGGATATTTTTTTACTTCCATTTTCAGTTTTTATTATCTAATACTTTTACCCATTGAGAATTACCAACTCCATTAGGGACGCTTTGATTTGTACTAGTAGCCTTATAAATATATGTGTAACCCTGTGGATCAATATAAATATCCCCTTTTGACAAGTTATATATAACTCCGTTTATTGCATTTTTCCACGTATGGGGTGGATTTTTTGTAATCGCTATTAAATCGCCGTTTGCTCCATCAGGCGTCCAATAGTAATGTCCCTGATCTTGAGATGATCCAAGTTCTCGCCCTTTATATCCGTTTTCATTGGCTACGACATAATATTTAACATTGTTATTACTATCATGATAGCTAATAAGTTGACCATAATCTAAATCTATTTTTATTGTTATTCCTGCTCCAGATGCAGGTTCGCTTGGCCAATTATAACTTCCCCATTTATTTACAACTGAATCAACGTCTGTAATGGTATTATCTGGTATAGTAGGAGTTGGAGTTTCTGTAGGAAATATCGGTTGTGTTGGTACAGGAGTTAAAGTTGGATTATTACCATTATCCGTTCCCCCAGTCCAATAAAATGAAACATATTCATTCCCTGTACTTGTCTGTGGATGATATGTAATTTCACAATATCCTTTTGGTCCAGGAATACCTTTCCAATATGTGTCTCCGGCATTCGAAGATACTCCACCGATGGTAATCGGCAACGGTGTTTGCCAGTCATCTTTCTGTTGCTTTAGAGGCGTTACCATAATAGAATAGGTACCATCCATTTCTTTGTATATTTTCTGTCCGCTGTCTTTCGTATACGTAGCACTGGTATCCCCCGTAATCGCCGCCATCATCACTTCCGCATAAGCCGACCTAACATCAGAAAGATCCACCGCTTCACGGCTTCTTTCAAGTTGGCTTGTAAAGATGGGAATGGCGATGGCAACCAATACACCAATTATTGCCACAACGATTAAAAGTTCTGCCAGCGTAAAACCTCTGTCAGACTTCAATTTTCTTTTCATAAACATCCCTTTTTCTTATATATTTGGTGATAAAAAGCATATTCTTTCTTTTTAATGATAGCATATAGCCTTTTAGAAATCCATTTGCATTTTCGACAAAATAAGTTGTAATTTTCGTAACATTTGCGAATCAAACAAAAAGACAATAATTATCCAAAACAAGATATCAACTAATATAAAATTTTTTGCACAAGCTGTGCTTGAAAGCCAGTAATTCATATTTTTTGATGCTTTTGAGTGAAACAAAATAAAGCACTTGAAAACTTTAGAATACAATGCCATTATAATAAAAAATATATATTTAATATAATCTATAACATATCTTATATCCGATTTATCTAATCGCATTTCAGAAATTTATGCTTTTAAATCCGTTGAAAATGAAAAAAGCAGGAGTTCTGAATGCGATTGCTGAATGTTAAATGAGGTATGTATTTTCAGACGCCTGTCAGAAGAAAAAACACCGGGCAACCTATATGCCGAACATACCGTTGCGAGATTTTTTTATATATCAGCTGAAATTGAGCAAACAGGAAGTACGATCCAAAGGAGGCGGATTTGACATGTGTAAAGCGATTAAAGAGATGCTGCGAGTTAGTAGACAGGAAGGAGAACAGGAAGGGCGCCAGGAAGGGCGTCAGAAAGGACGATTGGAAGGGCAAGATGGAATGGCGACCTTGAGTGAGAAACTTATTTTGGCAGACCGTGTCAGCAAGCTGTTAAAAGCAAGCACCGATCGGGAGTATCGAAATAAGTTACTGGTGGAGTTTGGTTTGGCGTGAGAATGGCGCTAAATCATGTGAATACATGATTTCTGTGCGTCGCGAAGCGGCTGTTGGTCTCGGCGTGAACAGATAACCTGAACTAAAATAATTTAAAACGTGGGACAGTGATTCATCTTGTGTTCTGTGATTTGTCATGCTACTATAAATCTGTAAGTATCTTTTGATTCAAGTTATAGCAGAAGCATATCAAACATAAAATACATGGAGAGAAGAAAAATGCAAAAGAAAAAGAAGAGGACATTTGCAGCCCTTTTGACCGCAATTCTGGTAGTTGCGCTCACTGGCTGCAGTAAACTGGGGTCCATTATTAATGAAATTCATGGCTCATTGATCGGAAACAATTATACCGTATATACCTATGATAATTATGGGAATCAGACCTTGAAAACCTCTGGAAAGAAAATCAGCATTACCGGAAATAAAATCGAAACCGTCAGCTATGACAGCGATGGAAGAGCAGTAACCGGCTATGATCTGTCTTCAGTAATCACCATTACCATTGATGGAAAAGAAATCGAAAGCTGCGGAGATACCTGTGTATTTGTGCAGAATGGGCTGGAACCGGAGGTGGATTTTTCATTAGACGAGGTCAACAGTAACGGCGGAAACGGGATTACGGATAATGCAGCTCTGGCGAGGGTTTTGAACCGGTATAAAAATGATTTTGGCAAATCCAGGGTTGTGGTCATCAAATCCCAGCTTGGACAGCCTATCGCCGCATTTTCCGGGGATAATGTCTATTGGGAAATTCCGGACGATCTGCCGAAAATGACAAAGCTTATGGTCGATGGGAAGGCATTGTACATACATCGGGCCAACTACCAGATTATTGATAAAGACCTTCTTTAAAGCGTAGCAGGAGTGGCTTGTACCACTCCTGTTTTAAAAACAAAATCATATGTTTAATGATTGACAATATATTTTTCAAGTCGTATACTATATTCACTTTCACTACAGAAAATCTCACAGGAAAGTCTGTGTCCGGTCATTCGACCAGATAATTTCATAGTTGTTTTACAGTATAAAAAGGATAGAAAATGACAGATGCGTGCACAAAAACAAATAAAAAATATACTAATACTTGAAAAACACAATTAAATTATGTATTATTATAATATAAAGTGTATTAAAAGAGTATATGCTGCGTTCTGCACACTGTTATTTCACTCAGAAGGGAGTGTGCATGAAGGAAGAAAACGCCACATCCGGAACTTGCAACTGATTAAACTGAAAATACAAACCGAAGGAGGCGGATTTGACATGTGTAAAGCGATTAAAGAAATGTTGCGGGATAGTAGACAAGAAGGTCGGAAAGAGGGAAGACAAGAAGGTCAGGATGAAATGGCGATCTAATCGAGAAGCTTATGTTATCAAATCGCATCAGCGAATTATTAAAAGTCACCACGGATAAGGAATATCGAAATAAACTGCTGATAGAATATGGAATTGCCTGATTGCTGTAACGCCTGTAACAACAGAATACGGAAGCGAGGGAAAGACAATTTCTCTCCCTGCTTCCGTGGATGTGTAGAAGATTTTAACTATAGGAACCAAGTATTAATTCGCATTTAGCATCCCAGGTGTTGCAATTGTATGCTATAGTATATCCTTTGCTATTATCTTCTCGTACCCAGAAACGACCTTCCTACATTTTTACTTTCTGCCCATTTAAAAAAGTGATTTCTTTAAGTCCGAAAGCATCAAAACCAGTACTACCCTGTTTATCCTCATAAGGCACCTTCTTATTATACTTCCCAGTTGAAATAAAGTCTGCCTGTATTTCCGCGTAATACGCTCTCAGGTTTGCCCAGTCAGTGGCGACTCTGGCCTTGTGGAGCTGAGAGGTGAAAATGGGAATGGAGATAGACACGAGAACTGCAATGATTGCAACTACAATTAAAAGCTCTGCCAGCGTAAAGCCCTTTCCCCTGGTTTTCCTGTTGCTGTGCTTTTGTGCACACTTATAGAATTTTGCCATAAAAATCCCTTTCTTTGAAAATTTCTTTTGTAATTTGCCGGAATTAAACATATTTCCGGCGCCTTATCTGTTAAATCTGAGTCTAACATATTGCATGTAAATTATCTACAGTATTTCCTAGATTCATAATCTTTTTCCTTTCTGGACGAAGAAAAGGTTCTGGGCTATAATAGAAACAATGAAAACGCTTCAGAAGCAGAAATAATAAGGAGTGCATAACGTGGAAAGACAGAAATGGGTGGGAACTATACAGGATAGTGAATTTCATAATACAAATACAAAACGGGAAGCAGGGCAAACCCCACAAATATCTGTGATCATGCCCGTATATAATGGTGAGAAATACATCACCCGGGCAGTACAGTCTGTTTATGCGCAGGATGTACCACTGGAGCTGATTGTCATTGATGACGGCTCTGTTGATGGAACCCGGGAAGCGCTCATTCCATGGGAAAACAGACCGGATTTTGTTTATATAAAAAATGAGCGCAATCTCGGTGCTGCCGGTTCCCGTAACCGCGGTGTGTCTGTTGCGAAAGGCAGATATGTGGCATTTCTGGATGCGGATGACTGGTGGGAAGAGGGAAAACTGGCGGCACAGCTGGCCGCTCTTGAAATGACCGGTGATGTAATCTGCTCCACAGGACGTGATCTCATGAATCCGGACGGAACCTTCACAGGCAAGTATATTCCGGTTAAATCCAGGCTGGATTATCATGAGCTTCTGAAACACAACAGCATTAACTGTTCTTCTGTTCTGATTCTCCGTGAGGTGGCACTGGAATTTCCAATGGAGCATGATGACAGCCATGAGGATTATATCACCTGGCTGAAGGTGGTGCGAAAATACGGACATGCCACAGGAATTAATAGGCCCTATCTGAAATATCGTCTGTCCCAGGGCGGAAAGTCAAGAAACAAAGCCAAATCTGCCATCATGACCTATCAGGTGTACCGTTACGTTGGCTATGGACCGCTGAGAAGTGCCTGTTTCTTTTTGTCCTATGCACTTCACGGAATCTGGAAATATCGTTAAAGTATCAATGGGGCTCTCCCATTTTCCTGCGCCATTGCAGGGGAGAGCATCCTGCCTGTTTCCTGAAATATCTGCTGAAATGGGAAAAATCTGAAAATCCGCACATCTGCGCAATCTGCTGGACAGTCAGTGCTTCATTTGTCAGCAGGTTCTTTGCCTTATCCATACGAATCTGAAGCAAATCTGCATGAGGGGTACTCTGGAAAAATTTCTGATAGCAGGAATAGAACTGGCTTTTTTCCAGACTGACCTTTTTACAAAGCTCTGTGGTGTCCCATGGCTTAGCGTAGTTCGTGAGCATTTCCAGCCGAAGCTTTCGAAATGCAGAATAAAGATTGTCTCCTTCCGTTCCACTTCCATGTATCTGATGGCTTTTAAGTCCCCTTGCAATCGTAATCATAAGCTGCTGAAAGAGAGTATATTCGTATTCATCGGAAAATAAATCATTTGCTATATGTTCTTTGTGAAGGAACCGGATGCAGGCATCGATCTCTTCACAGTTTCCCGGATAAAAAACAGTGTTAAGTGGGATCCCATACTGTTTTTTCAGATCTGCCTTACAGGAAAAATGAAGGTAGCTGTTCCGGAATCTGTGAACAGCCTTATAATGCTGCTCATATCCGGGGGCATAGAGAATACAGGCATTTTCCTTGGAAATACTGAGTCTTTTATCCAGATACACCTTCATGGGTGTCTTAAAAAGCAAAAACAGATAGTCTCCGCTTCCGTTGGGGCGGTAGATCTGATCATAATCAGGGTTTGAATAGTTGTATTCGCAGAACTGAATGGAAAAATCCCTGTCTCCAGCTTCGTAAAAATTCATGACCCGGACTCCTTTCACCATTTTTTTTACTGTAATCATTATCGGAAAAAAAGTCAACTATATCGGAAGAAAAAAACTGGTAAAAAATTCGTATGCCATTAAAATAATAGATACATAAAGAGCAGAAAAAATGCCATACAACTGGCACCATATAAGGAGGATACCTATGAAAAAAGCGCAGATCATTATTGACAAATATTTCCTCACTGGAAAGGTGGATAAACGAATTTTCGGATCTTTTATTGAACAGCTTGGTCGAGCTGTTTACCAGGGAATTTATCAGGAGGGCAGTCCGTTGTCTGACGAGCAGGGATTCCGTAGGGATACTCTGGAGCTGGTAAGAGAGCTGCAGGTTCCTATTGTCCGCTATCCGGGAGGTAACTTTGTTTCCGGGTTTAAGTGGGAGGACAGCGTAGGACCAAAGGAATTAAGACCAGCCAGACCGGAACTTGCCTGGGGCGTGATCGAGAACAATCACTTTGGCCTGGACGAGTTTGTGGACTGGGCGAAGAAAGCAGACACAGATATTATGATGGCAGTGAATCTTGGAACAAGAGGACCGGAGGAAGCCAGAAATCTTCTGGAATACTGTAATTTTAAGGGCGGTACCTATTACAGTGACATGCGTAAGGCCAACGGCCATGCAGAGCCGCACAACATTAAAACCTGGTGTTTGGGAAATGAAATGGATGGTCCATGGCAGATGGGACATAAGACAGCGTATGAATATGGAAGAACAGCAGCAGAGACTTCCCGTATTATGAAAATGCTGGATCCGGAGATTGAGACTGTTGCCTGCGGAAGCTCCAATCTGATGATGCCGACATTTGGAGATTGGGAGTACACGGTTCTGGACGAGTGCTATGATCTGGTGGATTATATGTCCCTTCACCAGTATTACGGCAATGCTGCTGATGACACCCCTGATTTTCTTGCAAATTCCAAAGGGATGGATGACTTTATTTCCGGCGTAGTCAGCATCTGCGACGCTGTCCGTGCGAAAAAGCATGGCAAAAAGCGCATTAATCTTTCCTTTGATGAGTGGAATGTGTGGTATCACAGCAATGCGGCCGACGAGAAACTGGAAAAATGGGGACAGGCTCCACATCAGCTTGAGGATATTTATAATTTCGAAGATGCCCTTCTGGTTGGAAGCATGCTGATCACATTGCTCCGCCATGCGGACCGTGTGAAAATGGCATGCCTGGCACAGCTGGTAAATGTAATCGCGCCGATCATGACCTCCGATACAGGTGCATGGCGCCAGACTATTTTTTATCCATATATGTACACAAGCATTTTCGGAAGAGGAACTGTGTTGAATACACAGGTACTGGCTCCGGTATACGACAGCAGGAATTACTGTGACGTTTCGTATCTGGATTCTGTGTGCGTATGGAATGAGGAGAAAGATACTCTTACAATTTTTGCAGTGAATAAAAGTCTTGAGGAAGATCTGGAGGTAAGCTGCGATTTGCGCCAGTTTGAAGGCTATCAGGTGCAAGAACACATTGTACTTACTAATGACGATATGAAAGCTGTAAATACAGAAGCGGATCCCGAAAAGGTTGTGCCTGTGAAATCCGCTGCAAGCCGGATTGACGGCGGTAAATTAAGTACTGTGCTTGGAAAACACAGCTGGAATATGATCCGTCTTGCTAAGTAGTCCGGGAAAAATCGCGCGCACATTGCTGTCATGAAATAAAAAAGTCAGAGATTTCGTAACCTGTATGAATCATACGAAATCTCTGATCATATAATTACCAATGCTTCCTACTTCTGCAGATCCGCCTTAATCTGCGTAGTAGAAATCTCCGGTGTCCTCGGAAGGTACACCACGTCGCAGTAAGGCTTCAGAAAGTCAAACTTCCCTTCCCAATCGTCACCCATAACAAAGGTATCTACGTGGTATTCTTTAATATCACTTACCTTCTGCTCCCAGTTCTCCTCCGGAATTACCAGATCTACGTAGCGGATGGCTTCCAGCAGGGATTTTCTTTTTTCATAAGAGAAATAGCATTTTTTATGCTTCTCGTTCCAGTTAAATTCATCTGTAGATAAAGCTACGATCAGGTAGTCACCATAAGCTTTCGCCCTGCGCAGCAGATTAATGTGCCCATAGTGAAGTAAATCAAAGGTACCGTAAGTAATCACTCGTTTCATGAATTGTGTGCCTTTCATAAAGAAATCTGAAAATAGTCTTGCCGGAATGGTTCCAGGCGATTTACATAGAACTATTTTACCACAGTCCAGGTAGAAAGGAAACATAAGATTATTTATCGGGAGTATTGTGCATTGCGAAGCGCGTTACTGTGAATGGAGTGAACAGTAAACAAGAAGTAAACAGTTACCCTTTATCCATGTTGTAAAAGGTATGTTTTAATGTTAAGATGGAACAATAACAGTGCAGATGTGAGCGGTAACGTGAAAACATCTGCAGGCTGCCGGAAACGAAAAAAGGCAGCGGATGAATAAAAGGAAGAGGAAAATAAGTATGAATGTATTTGACATTCTGGGACCGGTCATGATCGGACCGTCCAGCTCACACACTGCGGGAGCAGCCCGGATCGGTCTGGTGACAAGGGCTCTTCTTGGAAAAACTCCGGTGAAAGCGCACATATTTTTGCATGGTTCTTTTGCGAAAACCTATAAGGGACACGGCACGGATAAGGCTCTTGTAGCGGGAATACTGGGAATGCAGACAGATGATGAGCGTATCCGTTTTTCCCTTGATGTGGCGAAAAAGGAGGGGCTGGAAATCCAGATCGAGACTGGTGAACTGGAGGATACGCACCCGAATACTGCGGAGATCACTTTGACTGCAGCAGACGGGGAAAAAGTGTCTCTTCGGGGCAGCAGTATTGGCGGGGGGAATATCCTGATCACCCGGGTGAATGGAATGGAGGTTGCCCTTACCGGGCAGAATCCTGCTTTGATCGTGCTTCACAAGGATGCACCAGGGACGATTGCTGCGGTTACAGAGCTGATGGCAGAGTATGGGGTGAATATCTGCAATTTCCACCTGGCGCGTGAGACCAAGGGTGGTCTGGCGGTAATGACTATCGAGAGCGACAGCCACTTTGTTCCGGAACTCAATGAGAAGATTAACCGGCTGGAGAATATATATTCCAGTACGATGTTAGAGCGTGTTTAAAAAATCATTCCCGCAATCTGCACGCCCCACTTTGCGGGAGATTTCACTCCACAAAAAATACAATAAAGGAGAATTCACTGTGGATTTAAACTACCACTCAATGGAATCCCTGCTGGAGGCAGCGAAGGAGAACAACTGTCGTCTGTCCGCTTTGGTTCTGGAGCAGCAGGCGGAGCAGATGGAACTGCCGAAGCAGGAAATATATAAAAAAATGAGGGAAAACTATCGGGTTATGGCATCCTGTATCCAGCCTGGCAGCGCCCCGGATCTGAAAAGCACAAGCGGCCTCACTGGTGGAGATGCCTATCGCATGCGCACTGCTGTAGAGCAAGGGAAAAATCTTACAGGTCCCCTTCTTGGAGGCGCCCTCTATCGTGCCCTTGCAGTATCAGAACTGAACGCTTCCATGGGAAGAATCGTAGCAGCGCCTACAGCAGGAAGCTGCGGCATTGTACCGGCAGCTGTACTCACCATGCAGGAGCAGTACCAGCTTACAGAAGAGGAATGCGTCATGTCCCTTTTCACAGCATCTGCAGTGGGAATGGTAATTGCCAATAATGCGTCACTTGCAGGAGCGCAGGGAGGTTGTCAGGCTGAGTGCGGTTCTGCATCTGCCATGGCAGCGGCGGCAATTGTGGAACTTGCCGGCGGCACACCTGATATGATCCAGTCGGCAGTAGCCACTGCCCTAAAAAATATTCTGGGTCTTGTATGTGACCCTGTTGCAGGGCTGGTTGAAATTCCATGCATTAAGAGAAATGCATCAGGCGTAGCTGGGGCATTTGTGGCAGCAGAACTGGCTCTGGCCGGAATCCGAAGTGCAATTCCGGCTGACGAGGTGATCTGGACTATGAAAAAGGTAGGAGATGTGATGCCCACTGCCCTTAAAGAAACAGCAGAGGGTGGCCTGGCGGCAACACCTACAGGGCGCAAACTGCACCAGCAGGTTTTTGGAGAAATGAAATAATACATTATTGCGGTTCATCAGTAACACAAAACCACAGGAAAATATTTCAAAACACGTTAAAATATTAAAAAGTTATTCCAAAAACCACAAAAATATGTTATCCTTTATTCATAAAACTGACATGTCTGAAAATAATTATGTCAAAGTATAAAGGTGGCTAAAATGAGCAAGAATACGAAGGAACAGGAAATTCCATATTCCTACCTTGTGGATAATATAAAAATATTTTTGATTTTTCTGGTGGTTTTTAATCATATCATTGCATTCCAGCTGGTTAAAGCAGATCAGGTTGTGCGTTTTGTGTGGTATGGAATTACCATATTTCATATGCCGGCGTTCATATTTATTTCCGGTTATCTGTCCAAGAAGCCTCAGGATGTGATGAAGAATGTTAAGAATTTATTGATTCCATATATTCTGGGTTATACACTTACCTGGGCAGCGCAGATCTGGCTGGGAAATAAAATGGATTATGAACTGCTCCGTCCTTCCGGAACCGTTATGTGGTATGTGCTTGCGTTGTTTGCATACCGTCTGACCATAGAAGCATTTGGAAAAATAAGGTTTATTGTACCTCTCAGCATTATTTTTGCGCTGTGGGCAGGAACCAGAATGGAATTCAGTACATTTTTATCAGCTTCAAGAATTGTGGTATTTTTCCCGTTTTTTGTGGCAGGATATTTATGGAAGAGTGAATACACCAAGGTGATCCGCAAATTTAAAGGCAAGATCGTGGTTGCACTTTTCGTGATCATTCTTCTGTTTGTGGCGACCAATTATATGATCGGAAATAATATTCCGGTAGACCTTTTCCGAGGCAATCATTCCTATCTTGCAAGTGGAATGGACAATGTGCAGGGAATGGTAGTCAGAGGAATGATGTATCTGATTTCCTTTACGGTTATTTTTGCATTGCTGGTGCTGATGCCAGATAAACGCCATCCATTTATTTTCCTGGGAAGAAACACAATGGGAATTTACTTTTTCCATTATCCCATCATGATTCTGATGAACGGACTTATGATCCTGAATATTCCGCAGCTGATGAATGTATGGGCGTTGTTTGGAGTGTCAGTTCTGTTTGTACTGATACTTGGAAGTCTTCCGGTGGACTGGGTCTATACCAATGTTATGGGACTGATCACCTTCATTCTTTTCAAACGTGAGAAGAAGGTTGAGGATGAAGGTCTGGAAGACGAATATGATAGTGAAGAGGAAGACCGGTTTGCAGTACTGGCTCAGCGAAGAATGGCTATCGAAGAGCTGGCTGCCACATGGGATACCTCCTTTGATGCAGAAGAGAAAGAAGATCATGAAGAAGGGCAGTCCTGACGGATTGTCTTTCTTTTCTTATTAAGAAAGAGACAGCAGTTCAGTAGTTTCACAGTAAAAAAAGAGTTATATTTTTGTTAAACCCGGGAATATTTTTTGTAAAGCAGATATTCTTTCATAATGACTTACTATGCAAACTGTGTTATACTAAATGTATTTATTAGTCCCGGACGGCAGCTGGTTCTGATTTGTTGCTGCTCAAGCTATGAACAGTAACCGGGGGAATGAAAGGGAGTATTTTACTGCAGAGTGAAGCTGACAGCAGGGGTTTTAAGGGGAAATACGATGAAAAAAGTAATCACTTACGGAACTTTTGACCTGTTCCACGAGGGACATTATAATATTTTAAAAAGAGCGAAAGCATTGGGCGATTATCTGATCGTGGGCGTGACCAGCGAGAGCTACGATATTGAGCGTGGTAAGCTGAACGTGCGGGACAGCCTTCTGAAAAGGATTGAGAATGTACGCCGTACCGGTTTTGCAGATGAGATCATCATCGAGGAGTACCAGGGGCAGAAGCTTAGCGATATCATCAAGTATAAGGTAGACCTTCTGGTACTTGGTTCTGACTGGCGCGGCAAATTTGACTACCTTAAGAATTACTGTGATGTGGTGTACCTGGAGCGTACCAAGAATATTTCCAGCACCAAGCTGCGCGGTGAGGGAACCACTTACACTGTGGGTGTAGTTACAGATAATGACCAGGATAATGGGATTGTGTGGGAGACAAAATATGTCAGCGGTCTTCATGTGGAGTGCGTTTTTTCTGAGAATGCAGAGGCAGCGGAATCGTTTTGTGACAAATATGAATTGGATTCCTATTACAGCGTGGAGGCAGATAATGGGGAATGGCAGCAAGGATTTGACTGCTTTTTGTCCCAGGTAGACATAGTTTATATCAAGACCGAGCAGCCTAAGAGGGAGAAATACATCCGCAGATCCCTGGAGCTTGGAAAGTATGTGATAAGTGATGCGCCTATGACAGATAATAAGGGGAAGCTGAAGGACCTGTTTGCACTTGCAGCAGCTCATCATGTACTCCTTGTGGAGAAAATAAATCTGGTGTATCTGCGGGCCTTTAACCAGCTTGTCTGGCAGACCCACAGTGCCTTGGTGGGCGATATTGTGTGTGTGAAATGCTCTATTTCCCAGGACCATTTCGAAGGGGGAAGGAGTTTTTCCGAAACTGCAGTTCTGCCTTTGTGTGCTATTATCAAGATACTGGGCAGAAATTACCAGGAAGTGAATTCCAATGTGGTGAAGGACAGATCTGGAAACTGCATTTACGACATGATTACCATGAAATATCAGGATGCTCTTGCCACAGTCGAGATTGGCACCACAGTAGATGTGGAGGATGAGTTTGTTGTGATTGGTACGAAAGGCCGTGTGACCATCCCGGGAGACTGGTGGAACACAGGATATTTTGAGGCAAAGATAGATGACAGCAAGGGACTGAAGCGGTACTGCTTTAACTTCGAAGGCAATGGTCTTCGTTACCTTTTGCAGGAGCTGCTTATTATGATCAGTGATGAGAGAACGGAATGTACCAGACTTTTTAATGAGGAATCAGAGACTCTGGCAGACATTCTGGAAATCATAAACCAGAGAGGATAACCAATGACAGAGAAACAGGAACATCTGTTGCAGCTTTTTCGTGAGCTGGATGAGATCTGTAAAAAGAATAATCTGAGATATGTAATGGCGGGAGGAACGGCCATCGGTGTTGTGCGAAACGAGGGATTTATTCCCTGGGATGATGATGTGGACATCTATATGCCCAGAGATGACTGGAACAAACTGGTGGAAATTTCCGGCTCCGTGCTTCCGGAGCACCGCGCCCTTCAGTGTGTGGATGTAGACCGCAGCTATACCAATACTTTTCCAAGGTATGTTGCTACGGACAGTTGCGCCCTTCACAAGCATCAGATTATTGGCAGGGACAGCGCCGGTGAGATTATCGACGTGCTCACCCTGGATCCCATTCCCGCAGATGATAAGGAATATGAGAAATACAGAACTCATATGATGATCTACTCTGAGCTGGTAAATATGGTAGTTGTATATGGTGCCCGCTGGGAAATTCCGGTGACTGCCTATCTGCGCTGGCTTTTTTCCTATACATTTCTGGGGAAAGACCGCACATTGAAGAAACTGGAGAAGATCATGTATTCCTATAAGGAAGAGGATTGTCCGCGCTATGCAATGCGCTGGGGCGGCTGTCCGTTCCTTTTTGATAAGGACATGATGTTTCCTGTGAAATATATGAACTTTGAGAATACAAAGGTAATGGTGCCGCACAGAATGAGTGACTATCTGATCTGGCATTACGGAGATGAATGGTCCTATATTCCACCCCATGGGGAAAGAGAATCCCACGATGCGGTTACGGTAGAGGGAATTACCTATAAAGAGCTTCGGGATGATTATCTGCCGGGAATCCGCAAGGGCAGGCTTCGCAGAGATTCCATCTGGCGCAAGATCTATTCTCTTGCAGGCGCGAAGCGGAACCATCGCCTTCAGTATAAGCGCAATCTTCTACTGGCAAAAAGTACGGTGATGGATCTGGAGGCGCGCATTTCAGAAAGCAGGCACAGCCTGAAGGAATTGGTAGAAAAGCGTGACTTTTCCCAATTAAATGAAATCTTTACAAAATATTACCAGGTTCAGCTGAGCTCTGCGTTTATCGGCAGGGAGGATTTTGGCGGGATCTATGCTTTTTATCATCCCGTTTTGCTGGAAGTCAGCGATGTGACTTTTTATGCAGCAATGCTGACGCTGGTTTATACAGAACGGATCGGGAAAGCATGGAGAATGCTGGTGGTGAAAGAGCAGACCGGTACGTTCCCTTCTGAATTGGCCCAGCTGAAATCTGATATTGAACTGTTTCGAAGAGCAGTCTGTGATTATGAATTTAAGCGTTATCAGGAAGCGGAGGATACGATGGCGCCGCTGATGGAGCGGTATCCGGAAGTGCCGGGATTTGTGAAATTTAAGAGCCGTTTTCTTATGGAACGCGCCCGCAATGGAATTGATATGGTGGAAGCGGAGCTTTATATTGATGAGGCACTGCGGCTTTTCCCGGAGGACGGGTATTTCCTGAAGTACCAGGGAGAACTGCTCTGGATGAAGGGCAAATGTGCGGATGCTCTGGAAGTTTTTGCAGATGCCCGTGAGAAAACAAATAATGGAATTACCCAACTGGAGTTGGATAAGTTTTTGAATCCTTATGGCAGGGAGACGGTGAAGACTTGTCAGCAGCTTCTGGATGTTGGACAGAAGGATGGGGCGATGAAGCTTATGGCTTTGTGGTACAGACTTCTGCCGGAGAATCCTTCTGTGCGGGAATATTATTATCTGGCCAGCGCAAGTGTTGCGAAAAAGTGTTCTGAGGTGGAAGAACTGATCGGGGAAATTCTAAAGCGCATTGATGCAGAGCGTGCAGAGAGCCCGGGTGAGAACAATGACATCCAGATTTATAAGCGTGCACTGACAAAGGCATGGGAGCGCCTGGGCTATCCAGGTGAGCTGGCAAGGGTTCGCACCGATCTGGTTTACACCAGTGAGGCGGATGATCTGGAATGGCTGGCAGAACGTGCCAAGGACGGACAGATCCGCAAGGAAAAACGAGCCCAGGTGTACAAGGTAATTGGAGATGTGAGAAGAAAACAGGGACAGACGGAGGCTGCGTTTCAGAACTATCTGGAGGCACTGCGGCAGAATGGAAGCGGTTTTGTGCGAACGGAGCTTTCCCGGATATTTCTCACAGATCTGTATGAAGGAAGCAAGAGAGCAGCTGTATATGCAAAAGCCGGAGATGCTTCTGAGTTTTTGAATCAGTGGCTTGGAAAGTATGGAAGTATAGAAGAGATACAGCAGCTTGTGAAAGAGTGCTTGTGACACACATCTCGCAGAAAGCCTTTTTCAAACAGGTGCTGGTAACAGTGCGATCACTATGAACAGACAGATGGGAGCAGACATAGCTTGAACAGAGAAATAAAAGAAGTTGTAAAGCTTCTGGCCGAAATAGATAAAATATGTAAAAGAGAAGGAATTCCTTATTATCTGGGACCACAGCTTACTTTGTGCTGTGTTACCGGGCAGGAGATCACCAGCCCTCATGCAGGTGTGGTCTATATGCGGACTGCGGATATGGAGCGCTTTCGTCTGGCTGTGGAGAAGGAGACTCCAGATGGCAGAATTGTGGAATCCATGAATAACAATAAGCATTTTTATGGATTTTTCCTTCGCTATACAGATCTGGATACGTTGTGCTTCCGTCTGAATGAAGGCAGGAACTACAAATATCCGGGTATGGGAGTGGATATTCTGCCCTTGCGTGGAAAACAGCGTTCCAGACTTGCTCATTTGTGGACAAGAGCCCAGGAAGTGGGATGGAATGAGCTGGCTGATTATTATGGAGACCGAAAAGGCAGGAAAAAGGCAATCTGCCGTTTTGTCATGCGGCTTCGCCTGGTCACAGGACGCGCCCGTCTGGGAAAAAGCCTTTACCGTATGCTTTGTAAAAGGATGAATGTGGAGGATACCCAGGAATATGTAGTTCGCCTGAAGAAAAAGGCAGTGTATTTTCCAAGGGAAATTTTCGATGAGACAGAAACAGTGGTGATCGATGGCAGGAAGTTTCCGGTGCCGGGAGATACTTATACGTATCTTCAGAAGTATTATGGGGAAGACTACCAGGAGAAGGTTCTGGATAATTATACAGTGAAGCTGTCGGAAATGGTCAGTGCCAGGATCCGATTCGAGGATTATTTTCAGGAAGTGGGAAGTCAGAAGAGTCTGATCCGGAAGCGCAGCCGTGCCCGACGGAAGCAGGGACATGCCAACCAGAAAAAGGAATATCTGAACTGGAGCTGGAATTATGTGAAATTCTGTGCATCCAAGATTGAACTGGAGAAATATTATCTGGATAACAAAGAGTATATTATAAATCTTTATAAAAATAAAGATTATCCGGCTTTGGAAAAAGTTTTTGTCCCATATACAAAGGCTATGGTGAAGAGCCTTAAGAATGACGAAGTGTTTATTCCGGATGAGGAGCTTCAGCATATTTATCTGGATATGCTGGGAGTAGCAGGAAGGACAAATCTGAAGAAAAAGGTGGAGAAATTCTGGAAATGAAAGTAACGGATTATATTGTTGAGTTTTTACAGAGAAAAGGGATTCATGATTTCTTTGGATACCAGGGAACCATGATCGCCCATCTGGTTGATTCTATAGAGAAAAATCCTCATACCAGAAGCCATTCCAGCTATCATGAGCAGGGAGCGGCTTTTGCAGCATGTGGATATGCCCAGGCGGGGGAACGGTGTGCATGTGCTTATGCGACCAGCGGCCCGGGTGCTGCGAATCTGATTTCAGGAATCGCAGACGCTTATTTCGATTCCCTTCCGGTTGTTTTTCTTACTGGTCAGTTGAATACTTATGAGTATTCCGGCATCCCGGGACTTCGGCAGCAGGGCTTTCAGGAGATTGATATTGTTGCCATGGCGAAGCCTGTGACCAAGTATGCAGTACAGATCCGGGAGGACGAGGATATTGTAAAAGAACTGAATAAAGCTTATCATATTGCGAATTCTGGCCGGAAGGGGCCGGTATTGATTGATCTTCCTATGAATATACAGCGGGGGGATGTAAAAAATCCGGTTTATGACATAAGTCTGGATGAGATGGGATTTGGTGCAGCTTGCGAGAGCAGCATGGAAGCAACTGCAAACAGCTGCGGAGCAGCAGGCGTGGACATGGCAATGAAGCCGGACGACAGTGGAGTATTAGAGTCTGCAAAAATGGCAGACTGTGAAATATCAGCTTGTGCTGTTTCTGCAGCAGATGCAATCCGTGAAGCACTGGATAAAGCACAGCGTCCCGTAATCATGTTAGGACATGGAGTCAGCGACAAAGCAGTCCGCGACCAGTTATTTACTCTGGCACGTCAGTGGAAAATCCCGGTAATCACAAGCGTATTGGAAATGTCAGCACTACCGTGGGACGACCCGCTGAATTTTGGATGCATCGGAGGCGCTTACGGACATCGCTATGCCAATATGATCGCCAATGCGAAAAGTGACTTGCTGATTTGTCTTGGCATTTCCCTTTGCACCCGTCAGATTGGTACGAAAGTTCATGAGTTCGCGAAAAATGCGAAAATCATCCGAGTAGATATTGATAACTATAATTTGCAGCGAAATATTCACGAAAATGGAATTGATGAAATGAAATTCTGTGCAGATGCTGCCGAGGTGATTCGGGCAATGGCAGAAAATGCGGAAAGTGCAGAATCTGATGGCTCGACGGTTTATGATTTCAGTGAATGGCTGGCTGTGTGCGCCGATATAAAGAAATCTTTGCGCGCAGTAGATGATTCCACCCCGGAACGTTATCCGAACCGTATGATCGCAGCTTTAAGCGACGCTCTTGCAGACACTTCCGCAGTGGCAGTTGACGTAGGACAGCATATGGTATGGAGCTACCAGTCCTTCCACAACCAGAAAGACCAGAAGCTTCTTTTCTCCGGCGGACACGGAGCAATGGGCTATGCTCTTCCAGCAGCAATCGGAGCTTATTACGCCACCGGAAAGCCAGTAGCCTGCATTTGCGGTGACGGCGCATTCCAGATGAACATTCAGGAACTGGAGTGGGTCAAGCGTGAGAATCTTCCTATTACCATGATGGTAATGAACAACCACGCCCTGGGAATGATCCGCCACCTCCAGCGCGACTACTTTGAGCAGGTCTATGCTGATACCTCAGAAGGCAGCGGCTTCTCGTCCTGCAACTTCGCAGAGGTAGCCAAAGCTTATGGAATCAGCAGTGCCTGTATGGAAGCTAATGAGGTTGCTGAAAAAGCGGCAGACTTTTTACATGGCACCGAAGCGCCGAAACTCCTTGAAATCCGCCTGGAGCCCGGCACCTTCGCTTATCCCAAGACCTGCCTGGGCGAACCCATCCACAACCAGCAGCCGTATATCCCGAAGGACGTCTACGACAGACTGATGGATTTATAAAAAATAAATTTATAAGAACCGGGCTATTTTCAATAACACATTGAAAGTATGACCTGGTTCTTGTTATCATAGAGAATAACGAAATTGTTATTTAGTTGATTAAAAGTTCTTTAATGCGGACGCATTTGGACAATGTGTATTACTCACTCGCCGGCGCAACGCTCCAG
>NZ_JAJCIA010000052.1 GCF_020554845.1 Blautia faecis
TGCCAACTAGCTAATCCAACGCGGGTCCATCTTATACCACCGGAGTTTTTCACACCGAACCATGCGGTTCTGTGCGCTTATGCGGTATTAGCAGCCATTTCTGGCTGTTATCCCCCAGTATAAGGCAGGTTACCCACGCGTTACTCACCCGTCCGCCACTAGAAATAAATTAAATCCACCGAAGTTTCAATAAAGTATTTCCCGTTCGACTTGCATGTGTTAAGCACGCCGCCAGCGTTCATCCTGAGCCAGGATCAAACTCTCTGATAAAGTGTTTGATGCACTCAAGACAACCAACTAGCTTAGTTATCTCTCGTCATTACTGTTATAAAAAGTTCATTCTTTTGAATGATGATTCGTTAAGAATTTTCGAGAATCGTATGTGTTTCACTGTTTAGTTATCAAGGTTGTTTCGCTGTTGTTTTCAAAACAGCTTGTTCATATTATCACATGTTCAAGTGTTTGTCAACAACTTTTTTGAACTTCTTTTGATTGAGAAATTCAAAAACGGAGAAGGAGGGATTTGAACCCTCGCGCCGCTATTAACGACCTACTCCCTTTCCAGGGGAGCCCCTTCGGCCAGCTTGGGTACTTCTCCAAATTGCCCTACTTACTAAGTAAGTTCTTCATTAAATCGTTTGCTCTCTTGTGACAGCTTGCTTAGTATAACTGATGTTTCTTTATTTGTCAAGCACTTTTTAAATTTATTTTTTTAAGTGTTTAACAAGCGGAGAGAGTGGGATTCGAACCCACGCGCCCTTGCGGACAAACGGTTTTCAAGACCGCCTCGTTATGACCACTTCGATATCTCTCCATATATAATAATCAAACCCAAAACGCTTTGCACATCAGGAGTTGTCCTTCACTCAAGAGGTTGTCTCTGTCAGTGCAAAACGTATTCTATCATTAAAACCTTTTTGTGTCAACAAGATTTTTTATTTTTTTCAAAAATTCATTCAATATCTCAAAAAAGCCTCTGCAATCGCCAGATCTTCTGGTGTAGTGATCTTGATATTCTGGTAGGATCCCTCCACAAGAAGGATCTTGGTTCCAGTCTCCTGCTCCACTACCATTGCATCATCTGTTACCCCTGTCATGTCCTTTTTGCGTATGCTTTCATAAGCTCCGCGAATCAGATCATATGAAAATATCTGAGGAGTCTGAATATTCCATACAATTTTACGATCTGGAGTCTCTTTAATATAGCCTGACGAGTCTGCCAGTTTCACAGTGTCCTTGGAGGGCATGCCCATTACACACGCATTGGTTCGCTTCACGGCCTCATATCCTCTTTGAACCATCTCTTCTGTGATAAATGGTCTTGCACCGTCATGAATGTACACGTAATCTGTATCCTGACAGCATAATAGTCCTGCATACACAGAATCATAACGCTCTTTTCCTCCTGCTGTCACCTTGCGCACCTTGGAAAAGCCATATTTTTTTACAATTTCCTGCTCACAGTAAGAAATCATCTCTTCCCCCGTCACCAGAATAATATCCTGGATCAGCGGACTCTCCTGAAAACAATGCAGGGAATAATACAGAACCGGCTTCCCTCCTATTTCCAGAAACTGCTTCTGTATTTTGCTATGCATTCTTTTGCCCTGGCCTGCCGCCAGAACGATTGCCGTACATCTGCCCTGCTCCATTATCTCTCTCCCAGTTTCAGGTTAGGAACTGCATTTAAGTCCCATCCATGGCGTGTTCCTTTGATATATTCGTAATAAGCTGCCACGCCGATCATCGCCGCATTGTCTGTACAAAAAATAGGTGACGGACGATAGAACTTATAGCCCCTCTTTTCACAAGCCTTAGTCATAGCTTCTCTCAAAGCTCCGTTGGACGCAACTCCGCCTGCAATAGCAATCTTATCCATGTGATAATCTTTGGCAGCAAGCATTGTGTGCTCCACAAGTACGTCTACCACAGACTTCTGGAAAGAAGCCGCAAGGTCGGCACGATTGATCTCTTCGCCCTTCATCTGGGCATTGTTAATATAGTTCAATACAGCAGATTTCACGCCACTGAAGCTAAAATCATAAGGACAGTCTCCTAATTTTCCTTTCGGGAAAACAATGGCGTCCGGATTTCCCTCTCTTGCCAATTTATCTACCTTTGGTCCACCTGGATAACCCAATCCGATTGCACGGGCAACTTTATCAAAAGCTTCTCCCGCAGCATCATCTCTGGTGCGTCCCAGGATTTCAAATTCTCCATAGTCTTTTACGATTACAAGATGTGTGTGTCCGCCGGACACGATCAGACAAAGGAACGGCGGTTCCAGATCCGGATGTTCAATATAGTTGGCAGAAACATGTCCTTCTATATGATGCACTCCAACAAGAGGAAGCTTTTTCGCATATGCAATGGCCTTCGCCTCAGCTACGCCCACAAGAAGAGCACCTACCAGTCCAGGACCGTAAGTAACGCCAATTGCATCCAGATCATCCAGGGTCACATTTGCCTCGGAAAGTGCCTCTTCGATCACCTGATTGATTTTCTCAATATGTTTACGTGAAGCGATTTCCGGCACAACACCTCCATACAGAGTGTGAAGCGCGATCTGGGAAGAAATCACATTTGATAATATAGTCCTGCCGTTTTTTACTACAGAAGCCGCAGTTTCATCACAGGAACTTTCTATTGCAAGAATGAATGTATCTTTCATTTTTTAATCCTCTTCGAAATTCATTTCCATTGTTTTTCCGTCTTTGCCTGGATAAGCTTTTGGGAAAATATCCCGCACCATGTCCATATATTCATCTGGACGGATCAGAGACGGACTGTAATGAGTTAGCCACATTTCCCCTACATCAGCCTGCTTCGCCAGAGTAGCAGCTTCACGGAATGTCATGTGCTTATAGCCTTTTGCCTTCTCCAGCTTGTCATCCTCGCCGTACATCCCTTCGCAGATAAAAAGGTCTGAGCCAGACGCATTTTTCAAAATTGACTCGGTGGGTCTGGTATCTGTAGTGTAAGTAACCTTCAGTCCCTTTCTCGCAGGTCCCAGAACCATATCCGGAGTATATGTCACATCATCGGCTTCAATAGTCTGGCCTTTCTGCAGAGGATTCCAGTATTTCAATGGGATTCCCTGCTCACGGGCACGCTCCGGGGAAAATTTCCCCTGACGGAGTATCTCCAGTGAATATCCATAACAAAGTACATTGTGGTTTACCTTAAAAGCCGTGATCCTGTAACCATTAATCTCAAATACCTGTTCAGGTCCGTTAATCTCGATAAATTTCAGTTCAAAAGGAAGCTCCGGTGCGATCACGCGAAGTGCGTTCACTACTCTCTCAAGACCTTTCGGACCGATCAAGGTAAGCGGTTCGGTGCGCTCTGCATTTCCCATTGTAAGAAGAAGTCCAGGAAGTCCGCTGATGTGATCTCCGTGATAATGGGTAAAACAGATCACGTCAACAGGCTTAAAGCTCCATCCTTTTTCCTTAATTGCCACCTGAGTTCCTTCGCCGCAGTCAATAAGAAGACTGTGGCCGTTATACCGGGTCATCAGAGCAGTGAGCCATCTTCTTGGAAGTGGCATCATACCTCCGGTTCCCAGCAGACAAACATCTAACATATATTAAAATATCCTCTTTTCTTTATTCTCCCAAAACGTGTTTTCCAAATGCCTTCCGAAGCAATCTTATAACAACATTTTTCAAACATGCTCCAGAGCAGGCTTGAAAAATGCTTTCTGCAAGATGTGCGTCACAATTTGTGGAAGATTTTGCCCGGATGAGGGCGCCGTAGTGGGCTACGGCAACCGAATTCGGGTGAAATCTACTGCAAAGTGGGGCGTGCAGATTGCGGAAATGATTTTTCAAACATGCTCTAGGAAAGTTTAACACAAGCAGTTTCCTAAAACAAGAGTCAGGTCTTCCCAATATGGAAAATCATTCAGAAATTATTAAGATGAAGCCGCTTGACAAACCGCTTACAATGTGCTTTCATAATTTGAACTTAACATTTGTTGCTGTTTTAAGCTCAGCAACAGAAAGGAATTATTATGATTTTCTGCAGCAAGCCTCAAAAATTCACCTGGCGAAACGCCATTACTCTGCTGCTTCTTCTGACAGCTGGCAGCATTCTCATCTTACTTCTGATACCTTCCGGTTCCTGGTTTGGCTCCGAGACAGACTGGTATTCCCAGCATGTAACCATTGCTGATTATATGAGAAAAAATTTTTATGCAACAGGAAGCCTGTTTCCGGACTTCACCGGACTTGGAGGCGGAACCAATTTCTTTTCCCTCTCCTACTACGGATTTATGCGCCCGGATGTACTGATTTCCTATCTTTTTCCCCATGTGGAAATGGAATGGTTTATTCAGGGATATGCAATATTTGAAATCCTGCTTGGAGGCGGACTTCTTTATTACTGGCTGCACAGGAAGGGTTTTTCGGATTTTACCAGCTTTGCATGCGGCTTTTTTTATCTTAGCGCAAACTGCTTTTTCCAGGCGCACAGACAGATCATGTTTGTGAATTATCTGCCATTTCTTTTACTGGCTTTCCTCTGCCTGGACCGGATTTTTGAGCACCAGGAACAGGACGTGTACCACATCCGTCCCCATATCGGACTGATCCTTTCCCTGTTTTTCTGCATTTTGCATAGCTTTTACTTTTTCCCATCCTGCTTTCTGGCATGCATCCTTTATATCAGCCATCTGCTGCCGGAGCATCTGAAAAATGTACCCGCCAGAATGCAGAAAAAACAAAAATGCAAAATATGGTGGAACTATATTGTGGACGTGTCTTTTGCCGTATCCATGAATCTCTTTCTCCTGCTTCCCACCGGTCTTTCCATCCTTGGAAATAAAAAGGATACCGGTGATTCCACTTCCCTGTTAAAAATCCTGGGAGTGAACCCCACACTGGACAGCATCCTATACAGTCCTTACGGCTGCGGACTCACTCTTTTTTGTCTGTATGCACTGTTTCTGTGCATACGGGAAAAGAAAACCCGAAAGCTGGCAATTGCTGTTTTTGTACTGCTGTTTTTTGACATTTTTTACTGGATTTTAAACGCCACTTTATATGTAAGGCCCAAATGCCTGATCCCATTTCTGCCTTTGATTCTTTACCTGGCTGCACAGGCTCTTGAAGGCCTCCGGCAGAAAAAAATACGCCACAGTCTGCCACTGGCTTTGCTTTGTGCAATTCCGGTTATCGTACAGCTTATTTTCCTTTTACATAATCAGCAGATCCGGCACCTGGTCACAGCTGATCTTGTGCTGCTTCTTGTCTGTGCTTCCCTTGGCGTTTTTCTGGAGGAAAAAGAAATCACGATACCAGTCAGCTGCTGGTGGATAAATCTTGGAGGACTTGTGCTTTTGCTTGCGATTCCTTCTATGCTTTATCTGACAAAAGGACAGGAAGAGCATTACGCCACAATTGCAGACGAGTCCAGAGACTATTTTTCCAGGGAGGATCTGGAGGCGTGCTGTGAAAATCCTCAGGCACGGTTCGATGTGATCGAGCACCCATCCAACAATTCAAACTACGTGATCACCGGGGAGCAAAATAAAAGCACCTTGTATTCTTCTATTTCCAACAGCACTTACAATACATTGGTGTACGATATCCTGCAAATGCCCATCAGCATCCGCAACCGTGTTGCCATGACAGCTGATGTAAATCCTTTTCAGGAATATCTGATGGGCGTCCGGTATATTCAGACAAAAGCAGATAAAGTTCCTGCGGGCTATAAGACCCTTCTGGAAAAAGACGGGCATATACTGGCAGAAAACAGCAATGTGCTGCCTATTGCTTATGGAAGTACGGCTCTGATGACAGAAAGTGAATATGATAAGCTTTCTTCTCCACAGACACTGGATACCATTACCAACCGCACAATTGTGCCGGATTCTCCTGACAATTCAGAGAATGCCAGTGATCTTTCTGCCGCTTTTTTGCCATACGCTTCTCAAATGAAGGAATATTCCCTGCCTGCCGATTTTCTTAATCACAAGACTTCAAAAAAAGATGAAACCGTCCGCCGGGAACTGCCGGAAACACTGCCGGCATCCACTATTCTGCTGCTCTCTTTTGACGTAAAATACAATGGGGAAAAGGATATGTCCATTACCATAAATGGCATCCGAAACCGGCTTTCCGGCTCTGAGGCTCCTTATCCCAACAATAATGATACCTTTTATTATATGATTTCTTCTAATGAGGATATGGATGCTCTGGACATTATGTTTTCCAGAGGAGAATATAAGCTCACAAATATAAAAGCCTACACCCTTCCATTAAGCCTGCTTTCCCATCCGGGGCTGGTAACTTTTCAGGAAAAAGGAATTTCCGGGAAAGAGATTCTAAACGGTAGTATTGATATGCCGAAAGATGGATATTTCGTAACCTCCTATACGTTCTCCAAAGGATACATTGTTTGTGTGGATGGGAAAGAAGCTGCACCGGTACAAGTTAACAAGGCGTTTCTTGGTTTTCCGTTACAAAAAGGGGCGCATGAAATCCAGATTGAATTCCATGCGCCCGGTAAGTCACTTGGGGCTGCACTCAGCTTTGTGGCATTTGCGCTTTTGATTTTCTACAATGTAGCGTATGGGCTCAGGCATAAAATCATGCGATAGACCATGACTGAAGCATGTTTGAAAAAGGCTTTCTGCAAAATGTGCGTCACATTTTGCGAGAATGAGAGGTTCTCACTTATCCACGCGGATGCCTAGTCATAAGCAGAGCATCTTCCACGGGATCCGTATAATATTTCTTGCGGATCCCGTCTTTTGTAAATCCCATTCTTTCATAAAGACGGATGGCAGTCCCGTTGCCTGTACGAACCTCAAGATGGATCGTGGTAACTCCCTGCTGTTCGGCAAGCCGGATCAGACTGTCCATAAGGAAATGCCCAATCCCCTCTTTCTGCCTGTCCGGGCGCACTGCAACATTGGTAATGTCGCCTTCATCCAAAACCATGATCAGGCCACAGTAAGCCAGGATTTCTCCTTTCTCTTCCACTACAAGGAACATGGCATCCTTGCGGGTCAGATAAGTAAAAAATCCCTCTTTCGTCCATGGCGGGGAAAATAATTCGTTTTCAATCTTCATGACCTGATCCAGATCATCTACCAGCATTTCACGAAGAACCATACTCTGACTTCTCCTTTTCTTCTCAGCTGTTTTTTTCAGAAGCTTTCTCTTCCTGCAGCTTCTGGGCGCGCCCACGCTCTGCCTGGGAAACTCTCAGGTATTCTGGAACATGCTCCATAGCAGTCACTACTTTACCCTCTTTCACATAAATCCCGCCAAGGGCTGCCACTGCAGCTGCTCTTTGCTTATTCACATGGGCAGGTGCAAAAGAATATGGAACCTTCAGGTTCTCCTGGATCATTTTTCCAAAAACAGGCACGCCATCACCAAGGAATACTACCTCTTCCCCTCTCGCATTCAATTTCTCAATCATCTCAGCCATTGGAACTGCCATCTGAGCTTCTACCGTTACCAGCTTATGCTCCTGAAAGCGGTAGATTCCTGTATAAACCTGACTTCTTCTTGCATCCATAATCGGACAGATCAATGCTCTGGAGTCATACAAATTATATGCCAGTGCATCCACAGTAGGAATTTCCACCAGAGGCTTTTTCAACGCAAGACCAAGTCCCTTGGCTGTAGCAGAACCGATACGAAGTCCTGTAAAAGAGCCTGGTCCGGCTGCCACTGCAATGGCATCAATGGTATCCAGATCCAGCTCTGTCATCTTCACCAGCTCGTCCAGCATAGGAAGAAGTGTCTGGGAATGTGTCTTTTTATAATTAACTGTATATTCCGCAATCAGGTTCTCGTCCTCCACTATTGCAACAGAAGCGACGATTCCTGAGCTGTCAAGACCTAAAATCTTCATTTTTACTCCTTACTCTCCCCACTTTTGGAGATTTTCTAATTTTTCTGCCACTTAATCTATTCTGGTAATCCGGTTACTGTGATCTTACGATAATCGAACCCTTTTTCCAGATTTTTCTCAATGGTAATCTCAATGATCTGCTCTGGCAGGATTTCTTCGATCAGATTAGCCCACTCAATGAGGCAGATTCCATTTCCGTAGAAATAGTCATCATAGCCGATCTCTTCCATCTCCTCAATGTCCCCGATCCGGTACACATCAAAGTGGTAAAATGGAATGCGGCCGCTTTCATATTCCTGAATAATGGTAAAAGTCGGACTGTTTACAGGCTCTGTGATCCCCAGTCCCTCTGCCACTCCCTGGGTAAAAACGGTCTTACCTACCCCAAGATCTCCTACCAGTGTGTATACCTGCCCGGGAAGAGCCTTTTCCCCGATCCATTTGCCGAAAGCGAAGGTCTCTTCGGGGCTGAATGTTTCTTTTATCATAACTTTACAACTCCTTTTTACTTGCAGAATTGCTCTTTGCATATTATAATAGAACGAATAACGAAATACAATACTTTTTGAAAAAGGAGATCAAACTATGGCAAATCCAGTTGTTACCATTACTATGGATAACGGAGATGTGATCAAAGCAGAGTTATATCCGGAGATTGCACCAAATACTGTAAATAACTTTATCAGCCTTGTTAAAAAGGGATTTTATGACGGACTTATTTTCCACCGTGTTATCAACGGCTTCATGATCCAGGGCGGCTGCCCGGACGGAACCGGAATGGGCGGTCCTGGATACAGCATCAAGGGTGAATTTGCTCAGAACGGTGTGAAGAACGAGTTAAGACATACCGAGGGCGTTCTTTCCATGGCAAGAGCCATGCATCCGGATTCAGCAGGAAGCCAGTTCTTCATCATGCACAAAAATGCTCCACACCTTGATGGTGCTTACGCTGCTTTTGGTAAAGTGACCGAGGGCATGGATGTGGTAAACCAGATTGCTGAGACTGACACTGACTACAGCGACAGACCACTTGATGAGCAGAAGATCAAATCCATGACAGTTGACACCTTCGGCGTAGATTATCCAGAGCCAGAGAAGTGCTGATCATTCATGCTCTGCAGGCAGACTGTTCCAGAGCATGTTTAAAAGGCTTTCAAAAGAACTTTATCCCTTGCATCTGTGGAATATTTATTTTCACAGATGCAGGGGTTACTGTTCCCTTTTAATGGTCAAACACCTTTATTTCGCCTTCCACATCTGCGAAATAAAGCTCCTTCTCTTTCTCCATCTTTATACGTCCGCTGGTGGCTTCTGTGATCACCTTCTGGATTCTTCCAACCTGGTCATTTGGAACAAGAAGATGCATGATCACCTTGTCTGTGTACTCCGTGTCAAGAACCGGAAGCTGATTCTCTGCTGCAATATACTGCAGCTTGCCGATAGCTGTGTAATCTGCAGTCAATGCCAGTGAAATCCCATGGTGCTTCTCTATCACCGTACTCTCCCCCAGACCAGCCTGCACTGCTCCGGAATAGGCACGCACAAGTCCGCCGGTACCAAGGAGCACGCCGCCAAAATATCTGGTCACAACTACCGCCACATTATAAATATCTTCCCCCAGTATCACATCCAGCATAGGCCGTCCTGCAGTTCCTGACGGCTCCCCGTCATCGCTGCACCTTGTAAACTCCCGATGTTCTCCAATAGAATAAGCATAGCAATTATGTCTGGCATCCCAGTATTTCTTCTTCATTTCCTCTATGAAAGCAAGAGCGTCCTCCTCTTTTTCCACCAGGCGCACCGTCGCAATAAACCGGGATTTCTTCTCCGTAATCTCCCCCTCGCCTCCTGCATAGATGGTCTTATAATTTTCCAGCATACGGAAACCTCCAAAAACTCATAATAAAATAAAGATAACAGCTTGTTCTTCCTCATTTGCTATAGTGTAACATGAATTGGCTTTTCTTTCCAGTCTTGTAAAAGGATGCTGTTCACCTTACTATTCACTGATACCGTTCCGCGAGGTGTTTTTTGTGAACAAAGTTCACAGAAATATTCGATTTTAGGGTTTATTTACGAACCTGGATTTGATATAATAGAACGGATTATAAAGGAGGTTTATCATGAACTACGGAAAAAAATCGGCCTCTAAGAAACGGAATTCTCTTATTTCCCGCTCGTCCATGATGGGAAAAAGGGCACATGTTTCGTTTATCAGAGTCCTTTTCATCGGCCTGATCGCCCTGTGCGTTGCAGTATCCAGTCTTGGAATTGGTTCCATTCGTGGAATACTTGCAAATACGCCGGACGTAAATGAAGTGGATATCATGCCTCTTGGTTATGCCACTTTCCTCTATGACTGCAATGGTAATCAGATTCGTAAGCTGGCAGCACCTAATGCCAACCGACTTCCGGTTTCCATTGACCAGATTCCGGAGGATCTGCAGCATGCAGTAGTGGCTATCGAGGATGAGCGTTTTTATGAGCATAATGGAATTGATGTAAGAGGTATTCTTCGTGCTGGTGTGAAAGCACTTACTACCGGAAGCTTTTCCGAGGGTGCAAGTACCATTACCCAGCAGCTTCTGAAGAACAACGTTTTCACCAACTGGACCAACGAGTCTACACAGGTAGAGCGATTTACACGTAAGCTTCAGGAGCAGTTCCTTGCCGTTGAGATTGAGAAAAAGATCGGCGACAAGAACGTGATCCTTGAGAATTACCTGAATACCATCAACCTTGGTGCAGGTGCATACGGTGTACAGGCTGCTGCCCGTCAGTACTTTAATAAAGATGTGTGGGATCTGAATCTTTCCGAGTGCGTAACTCTGGCAGGTATCACCCAGGCTCCTACCAAATACAACCCAATCGAGAATCCCAAGGAAAATGCAAAGAGACGTAAAGAAGTTCTTGACCATATGCTGGATCAGGGTTACATCACTCAGGAGCAGTATGACGATGCTATTAATGATGACGTTTACACTCGCATTCAGGAGGCACAGGCTTCTAATACACAGTCTTCCAGCAAGACATACTCCTACTTTGAGGACGAGCTTACTAAGCAGGTTATCAATGATCTGATGAATATCAAGGGATACACCAAGACACAGGCACAGAACCTTCTGTATAGCGGTGGTCTGAAGATCATGACTACCCAGGATCCGGACATTCAGAACATTGTGGATGAGGAATATTCCGATCCATCCAACTATCCGGATTACGTACAGTACGCACTTGATTATGCCCTTACCGTGAAACAGCCGGATGGACAGGAAGTAAACTACAGCAAGGAAATGATGAAGCTTTACTTCCAGAATGAGGATCCGTCTTTTGATCTTTTGTTTGATTCCCAGGACGAGGGACAGACTTATGTAGACCGTTATAAAGCGAATATTCTTGCAGACGGAAGCACCGTTGTTGCAGAGCGTGTAAGCTTTGCCCCCCAGCCTCAGTCAGCAATGACGATCATTGACCAGCATACCGGATATGTGAAGGCAATCATTGGCGGACGTGGAACCAAAACTGCCAGCCTTACCCTGAACCGTGCTACAGACAGTACCCGTCAGCCAGGTTCTACATTTAAGATCGTATCCACCTATGCTGCGGCCCTTAATGAGAAAGGCATGACACTGGCTACCACTTACGAAGACCAGCCAATCACCTACGACAACGGTGCACCAGTCAATAATGCAAGCGGCAGCTTTAATGGTACCACTACGATCCGTACAGCGATCCGTAATTCTGTCAATACCGTTGCCGTTCAGTGTTTTGAGGATGTAACCCCTGAGCTTGGCCTGAAATACCTGGACAACTTTGGATTTACCACACTGGCACATGGTACAGAAGCGGATACCGATGCCAATGGCAATGTTTATACAGATGCCAACCTGCCTACAGCACTTGGCGGTCTGACCTACGGTGTTAAGAACGTAGAGCTTTGTGCCGCATACGCAGCCATTGCGAACGGCGGTAATTATATCAAACCGGTTTACTACACCAAGATTCTTGATCACAACGGAAACGTACTGATTGAGAACAACTCTGTAGGACGCTCCGTCATTAAGGAAACGACTGCTTATCTTCTTACAAGCGCCCTTGAGGATGTAGTTCAGAATGGTACCGGTACAGCCTGCCAGCTTGATAATATGGCAGTTGCAGGTAAGACAGGTACTACAGATGCGTACAATGACCTCTGGTTCGTAGGATATACACCATATTACACATGTGCAGTATGGTCCGGTTACGACGGCAACCAGAAGATACCGGAAGGTGATGCACGTAATTTCCACAAAACGTTATGGCGTAAGGTCATGAACCGAATCCATCAGGGAATGGAATACAAAGACTTCGAAGTTCCAGATGGTATTGAGCAAATCAGTATCTGTGCTGATACAGGACTTCTTCCAAGAGTTGGCTGCCCGGTTACAGAGGAGTACTTTGATGTAGGAACCATGCCTACAGAGTACTGTGACCAGCATTTCTACGAATATGACGAGAGTCAGGATGAAGATATGGAAATCTACGATGTAAATGCCACTCCGACTCCAGATCCGGAAAATCCGGACGGCACAGACAATACAGATGGCAGCGGCGGTGACGGCACTGGCGGCGATGGTACTGGCGGTGACGGTACCGATGGCGACGGTACCGGTGGCGGTGATATCCAATATCCAGATGAAAGCGGCGGAGATTCTGGTAATGATGATATTTATTATTACTAAAAAGCTTTCAGCTGACAGTCAGTTATAAACAATTAAAACTGCAGTTTTCGTTTCCAGAAAGCTGCAGTTTTTTTCTGCCAAAATAATAGCTGTTCAATGCCTGAATCGCGAAGAGTGTAGCTGTTTCGCGCCCTCACAGCTACACCCTTCGCAATCCAGGAAAAATCATGCTTTGCATGGTTTCGCACCCAGATTTCGGGAGCGGTGAACTATACAAAGAAACGCCTTGCACAGAGTCTGCTGGATTCAGCAATCCTCTGCACAAGGCGTTTCCTGATTTTATGTATTATGAAATTCTCTGGATGATCGGAAATCAGTCTTTGATCACCATACGGGCTGCACCATAGATACCGGCATCATTTCCAAGGCTTGCAAGAATGATCGGAGTACTCTTGCAGGATGGAAATGCATATTTCTGATAGTACTTCTGGATACAGTCTGTAAGAGGTTTACCTGCTTTGGATACACCGCCGCCAATTACAATTGCTTCCGGGTCTGTTACACATGCAAACACGGCAAGTGTGCTTCCAAGAATGTCGCCAACCTTCTCCATAGTCTTAACAGCCAGAGCATCGCCCTCCTTGTAGAAGTCAAGAACATTCTTAGCAGAAAGCTTCTCTACATGACGCATCTTGCTGTCCTCCTGGCTCTCCTCCAGAATGTCATTTGCCACACGTACAATTCCGGTTGCAGATGCATACTGCTCCAGACATCCGTGATTACCGCAGTTACAGGGGCGAACTTCATTGTGATTGACACATGCATGTCCAATCTCTCCACCGGCACCGTGATAACCTGCGATGATCTTGCTGTCGATGATGATGCCGCCGCCAACACCGGTTCCAAGTGTTACCAGGATTACGTTCTTGGCCCCCTCTGCAGCACCCTTCCATGCCTCACCGAGAGCTGCGATATTGGCATCATTGGCTGCCTTTGCCGGAAGACCTGTAAGTGCGCTTAATTCGCTTGCTACGGCCTTAAAGCCCCAGTGCAGGTTAACTGCCATAGGAACTTCACCATTCTCATTAACAGGTCCTGGAATGCCGATTCCAACACCGTCTACATTATCCTTTGTGATTCCTCTCTCATCCAGCTTCGTCTTGATTGCATCTGCAACATCCGGCAGGATTGAAGAACCGTTATTCTCCAGTCTTGTTGGAATCTCCCACTGCTCAACCAAAGTTCCATTCGTAAGAAACAGACCGCATTTTACAGAAGTTCCTCCTACGTCAATACCAAAACAATACATACCCATTGTAAATTTCCATCCTTTCTGATCTATGAATTACTATTCTATGCATTACTGTTCTATGCATTACCGTTCTATGCATTACTGTGCCTTAAAGCCTATTAAAAAAGTATTCCCGCAATCTGCACACTCTGATTTTTATTCTTCTCTTTTTTTGGCAATATTCGCCTGAACACGCTTGTACAGCTCCTCAGCTGCATTGTAGCCCATCTTCTTCTGTCTGTGGTTAACGGCTGCAGACTCAACAATAACAGCCAGATTACGTCCTGGACGAATCGGAAGGGAATGGCATACGATCTTGTTTCCAAGATACTCCGTATACTCCTCATGAAGTCCCAGACGGTCGTACTCCTTGTCACGGTCCCACTCTTCCAGCTTGATAACAAGATCGACAGACTGGGTATCCTTAACACTCTCAACACCAAACAGGGTCTTCACATCAATAATACCAATACCACGAAGCTCAATAAAGTGACGTGTGATATCCGGTGCGGAACCAACTAAAGTGACATCACTCACCTTGCGAAGCTCAACAACGTCATCACTGACAAGACGGTGACCACGCTTGATCAGCTCAAGGGCTGCCTCGCTCTTACCAATACCGCTCTCGCCTGTGATCAGGACACCCTCGCCATAAACATCCACAAGCACACCGTGAATGGAAATACAGGGAGCCAGCTGGACGCCAAGCCAACGGATGATCTCTGCCATCAGACTGGACGTAGTTCTCTCTGTCACAAATGTAGGTACATTATATTTGTATGCAAGATCGATCATATCCTGTGACGGTCTTGTCATAGTGCTGAAGATGACACATGGGATCTTGCTGGAGATAAAACGCTCGTACTTGAATGTGCGCTCCTCATCGCTTAACTGCATCAGATAAGTATACTCTACATATCCGATGATCTGAACACGCTCGTTTGCAAAATGCTCCAGATATCCTGTAAGCTGCAAAGCCGGACGATTTATTTCTGCTGTCTTCACATAAATCTCTGTAAGGTCAATATCAGGCGTCAGGTTGGTCAGATTCAGTTCCTGCGCCAGCTTGGTAAGCTGTACACCCTTCATGCTTTTATCTCCTTTTTCTCTAATGAAGTCCTTCCCGCATAAGCAGTTCCCTGCAGTTACAAGATTCCTCATAATAGGTGAAAACTGTTATGCAGTCTGTGCAGGTTTCTTTGCACTGCACATAGAAATTATATACATTGCCAAAAATCCACACTTATCTGTATTATACACAATTTTTTCTGTAACTTCAATGTCGAATCTTGTTAAAACTGTTACTGTTCGCTCTATTCACAGTAACACGCTTCGCGATGCACAGAAATCATGCATTCGTATGATTTGGCGCTCTATGAAAAAACTGATAGACAGCCTCCGCGCTCTGTACATTCATAGACTCTGTCTGACTTAATTCTTCCACAGAAGCATCCCTGATATTCTCAACAGACCGGAATCTTCTCATAAGAGCCTTTCGCCTGGTCTCGCCAATTCCCGGAATATCATCCAGAACGGAATGTACCTGTTCTTTGCTTCTAAGGGAGCGGTGATACTCAATGGCAAAACGGTGAGCCTCATCCTGGATCCTGGTTACCAGATGGAAACCCTCACCAGAAGTATCAATGGGAATTTCAACATTATTGAAATACACCCCTCTGGTTCGGTGGTTGTCATCCTTTACCATACCACATACCGGAATATCAATTCCAAGCTCTCCAAGAACCTTCCGTGCAATGTTTACCTGGCCACGTCCGCCATCCATAAGGATCAGATCCGGAAGAATGGAAAAGCTGTCGTATTCGCCCTTGGATTCATGGGTAAAACGCCTTGTAAGCACCTCTTCCATGCTGGCGTAATCGTTAGGTCCCTGCACCCATTTGATCTTGAATTTTCGGTAATCGCTGCGCTTCGGCTTGCCCTTTTCGTAAACCACCATGGAACCAACGGACTCAAACCCACTGATATTGGATATATCGTAGGCCTCCATACGCACAATATCCTTAAGCCCCAGCCAGTCCTCAATCTCCTTCACCGCGCCGATCGTACGTCCTTCTTCACGCTTGATCCGTTCTCTGTCTTTGGAAAGGACCATCCAGGCGTTTTCCTTGGCAAGCTCCACCAGCTTCTCCTTTGTTCCCTTTTTCGGTACACGAATGTGAACGCGCTGTTTACGCATTGCAGTCAGCCAGTCTTCAATAATTTCCCCATCTTCTATCTCTGTCTGCATCATGATTTCCGCCGGAATAAAAGGAGTTCCTGCATAAAACTGCTTCAGAAAGCTTGACAAAACCTGTGCTTTGGTATCGCCTCTTGCCACACGGAGAAAAAAGTGATCTCTGCCGATCAGCCTGCCGCCACGCATAAAAAACACCTGCACAACTGCATCCTGCTCCCGGAGATCTTCACTTTCATCCATGGCAACTGCAATAATATCCCTATCCTCTTCCCCATAGGTAGTAATCTTCTGTCGTTCTCCGATCCGCCGGATACTATTGATTAAATCACGATATCCTGCAGCATCCTCAAAACGCATATCCTCTGAAGCAGCCATCATTTTTTCAGTCAGCTGATCAATGGTCTCCTGGAAATTTCCATTGAGAAAATGAAGTACCTGTCCAATGTTCTGCTTATACACTTCCTCACTTACATTTCCCTGGCAGGGGGCCGTACACTGCTTCATATGATAATACAGACATGGACGGTCTTTGCCGCAGTCACGGGGCAGATTACGGTTGCAGGAGCGCACCATATAAATCTTGCGGACCAGCTCGATCACGTCTTTCACAGCTGTGGAGCTGGTATAGGGTCCGAAATATTTCGCCTTGTCCTTTTTCATGGTGCGGGAAAAAAGGACTCTGGGATAGGGCTCGTTTACCGTCACTTTAATGAATGGATATGTCTTATCATCCTTCAACATGGTGTTGTATTTCGGACGGTGCTCCTTGATCAAGTTGCACTCCAGTACCAGCGCCTCCAATTCAGAATCGGTGACAATATATTCAAATCTGGTAATGTGAGTGACCATCTGCTCAATCTTTGCGCCTTTATTGCGGCTGCTCTGAAAATACTGGCGGACACGGTTCTTCAGACTGACTGCCTTTCCCACATAAATGATCTCATCTTTTTCCCCATGCATAATGTAGACACCAGGCTTACCAGGCAGCTTTTTTAATTCTTCTTCAATCAGGAACATAAAAACTCTCCTTTGTTGAAAAGAACCGGGAAAACATGTCTCCCGGTTCTGATGTTTTATCCTATATTATCTGTATTGTTCAATTGCAGGAACGGCAATAGCAGATTCCGCTGTCTCTGTGTCCGCATTTGCCTCATCCGTCTTATCCTCTGCTTTCACAGCCTCATCCAGCGCCTTCAGCCCTTCTGCATCCAACACATCTGAAACTTCCATTCCCTTCTCCACTGCGCGGAAAATGATCATAAATTCCTTACCGGTAATGGTCTCCTTGCGGATCAGATAAGCAGCGATCTTGTCCAAAGCCTTTCTGTGGCTGCTGATCAGGCGCTTCGCCTCCTCATAAGAAACACGAAGCAGCTCCATAACCTCATGGTCAACTTCGGTAGCTGTATTGTCACCGCAATTAAGCACTGCACGACCATTCAGATACTGATTCTCCTGAGTGGCAAGACCCATCAGACCAAACTTCTTGGACATACCATACTGGGTGATCATAGCACGGGCAACCTTGGTGGCCTGCTCAATATCATTGGAAGCACCAGTTGTCACGCTGTCAAAAACGATCTCCTCAGCAGCACGTCCGCCAAGATATCCGACCAGCATAGCTTCCAGTTCTTTCTGGGTATTCAGATATTTCTCTTCTTCCGGAACCTGCATAACGTAACCAAGTGCGCCCATAGTACGAGGTACAATGGTGATCTTCTGTACCGGCTCGGAATCCTTCTGAAGGGCACTTACCAGTGCATGTCCTACCTCATGATAGGATACGATACGGCGCTCCTGGGCACTTAAAATACGGTCTTTCTTCTCTTTTCCAACAAGAACCACCTCAACAGACTCCAGAAGATCCTTCTGGGAAACTGCGTGACGGCCATTCTTAACAGCCAGGATAGCGGCCTCATTAACCATATTGGCAAGATCAGAACCAACGGCACCGGATGTGGCAAGGGCAATTGCCTCGAAATCAACGGTATCGTCAAGCCTTACATTCTTCGCATGAACCTTCAGGATATCAATACGTCCTTTCAGATCCGGACGGTCAACGATAACACGGCGGTCAAAACGTCCCGGACGAAGAAGTGCCGGATCCAGTACCTCCGGACGGTTGGTAGCTGCCAGGATCAGAAGTCCCTTTGAAGTATCAAAACCATCCATCTCAGCAAGCAGCTGATTCAAAGTCTGCTCACGCTCGTCATTACCTCCGCCGTAATGGGAATCACGGCTCTTTCCAATGGCATCAATCTCATCAATAAATACGATACACGGTGCATTCTTCTTGGCTTCCTCAAAAAGATCACGGACACGGGAAGCACCTACGCCAACGAACATCTCCACAAATTCTGATCCGGAAAGGGAAAAGAACGGTACATGTGCCTCCCCTGCAACTGCCTTGGCAAGAAGGGTTTTACCTGTACCCGGAGGTCCTACAAGCAAGGCGCCCTTCGGCAGTTTAGCACCAATTTCCACGTATTTGCCTGGATTGTGAAGAAATTCCACAACCTCCTGCAAGGATTCCTTGGCCTCATCCTGTCCGGCAACATCCTTAAATGTGATTCCGGTCTCTTTCTGTACATACGCCTTGGCGCGGCTTTTCCCAACGCCCATCATACCACCGCCGCCTTTGTTCATGCGGCGCATGAAAAACATAAGAAGCACAAACAGAAGCACAGACGGTAAAAGTACGCTAAGCATCATTGCCATAAATTCTCCGAAAGCATCCGGCGGCTCAGATTTAAAAATAATACCGGTTCCTTCCAGACGTTTGGTAAGGGCAGTCTCATCTTCTGTCAGATTGGTGTAATAACTGATCTCCTGATAAGGATTCACCTGCTTCTTCGGCACGATGGTCAGATTATCAGACTGAAGTGTAACGGATTTCACTTCATCATTATTCACCATATCAATAAACTTATCATACGTAATCTCACTGGAATTATCCTGCAGCATATTGGTAAACAGGCTGAAACACACCAGAGTAACCAAAAGACATATCAGAAAAGCCAGAATGGACTGATGATTTTTCTTATTGCGGTTGGGATCCTGATCTCTTCTTGGATCCCCTTTATCAGGACGTCGTCCGCCTTGATTGTTATCCAGATTATTATCCATTTCTTTCCTCCTTACTATCTTTTCTATTATAAAGATAAAACGCAGATAAATCAACCTGGATATTGTGAAAACCCTCTGAATTTTTTTGAAAAAAAGTCAAAAAAATTCACATCAGAAAAATAAATAGATACTTTTTTTACGGCGCGAACTGTAGTATACTAGAGCGTGATTGAGAAAGATGGAGGAAAGACAGAATGAAAAAAATTGGGTTCGATAATGACAAATATCTGAAAATGCAGTCCGAGCACATTCGTGAGAGAATCAGCAAATTTGACAACAAACTTTATCTGGAATTTGGAGGCAAGTTATTTGATGACTACCACGCTTCCCGTGTTCTTCCAGGATTTGAGCCAGACAGCAAGCTGCGCATGCTGATGCAGCTTTCCGACCAGGCAGAGATCGTAATCGTAATCGGTGCACCTGATATTGAAAAGAATAAGGTCCGCGGTGACCTTGGCATCACATATGATGAGGACGTGCTCCGTCTGATGAACGAATTTACAAGCAGAGGACTTTATGTAGGAAGCGTCTGCATCACACGTTACTCCGGACAGAACAGTGCTGATGCGTTCAAGAAGCGTCTGGAGAAGCTTGGAATCAAGGTTTATGTCCTTTATAATATCCCAGGTTATCCAAGCAATACTTCCCTGATCGTAAGTGACGAGGGATACGGCAAGAATGACTATATCGAAAC
Organism: Blautia faecis; assembly: GCF_020554845.1. Taxonomy (GTDB): domain Bacteria; phylum Bacillota; class Clostridia; order Lachnospirales; family Lachnospiraceae; genus Blautia_A; species Blautia_A faecis. The sequence continues at coordinate 19,842 of NZ_JAJCIA010000052.1, forward strand.
CACCCGCCCGCTGGTTGTTATCACAGCGCCTGGACCTGGAAGCGGAAAAATGGCTACCTGTCTTTCCCAGCTTTATCATGAATACAAGAGAGGAATCAGCGCAGGCTATGCCAAGTTCGAGACTTTCCCAATCTGGAATATCCCGCTGAAGCACCCGGTAAACCTGGCTTATGAGGCTGCTACCGCCGATCTGAATGATGTCAACATGATCGACCCATTCCATCTGGAAGCTTATGGCCAGACTACTGTCAACTATAACCGTGACGTAGAGATTTTCCCTGTTGTACAGGCTATGTTTGAGAAAATCATGGGCGAGTGCCCATACAAATCTCCTACAGATATGGGCGTTAATATGGCAGGAAACTGTATTGTGGATGATGAGGTTTGCCAGGAGGCTTCCCGTCAGGAGATCATCCGCAGATATTATAAAAGTATGGATGCGCTTATGTCCGGTACCGGCACAGAGGAGGAGGTTTACAAGATCGAGCTTCTTCTGAAACAGGCACATGCCACACTGGAGGACCGCAAGGTTGTCCCTGCTGCCCTTGAAAAAGAGAAAGAAACTGGTGCTCCGGCTGCTGCCATGGAGCTGGAAGACGGAAGGATCATCACAGGTAAGACCTCTGATCTGCTTGGTGCTTCCTCTGCCCTTCTTCTGAATGTGTTGAAGGAGCTTGCCGGAATCGATCACCAGAAGCATGTGATCTCCCCGGATGCTATTCACCCTATTCAGGAGCTGAAGACAGATTATCTTGGAAGTAAGAATCCTCGTCTTCATATGGACGAGACCATGATCGCCCTTTCCATCAGTGCTGCTACGAATCCGGAAGCACGTCTTGCCCTGGAGCAGTTTCCGAAGCTGAAAGGCTGCCAGGCGCATACTTCTGTTATGCTTTCTTCTGTGGATGTCCTCTCCTTCCGTAAACTGGGCGTGGAGCTGACCTGTGAACCGAAATTTGAGCAGGGTAAGAAACTGCAGGGATAAGCAGGCATAGATTTTGTTTTGTTGCTACGTAATTAAAAACTCTGGCAAATGATTGTTAGATAATTATCATTTGTCAGAGCTTTTTCTTTTGTATATGTGCCCAGATAACGGCTTAACCGCAAAATCTGCCATTAAGCCGCATGAGGTTTTGAATTTACGGAAAAAATTTCACACCGTCGCTACCTTGAAAAACAGCATTCTTTCATTCATGCATTTATAGCTCCGCTTCGGTGTCACATTCCCCACCCATCTTCTTCGCAGTCTCTTCAGAAACTTTGATCAGTCCAAATTTCCAGAACAATGGGTAAATATAAGAAATCCCTCTAATATCCCCTAATGCCTTGGGGCGTTTCACAATGCCGGATATCTGCCGGCAATTTTGGAATGCCATTTTTATGCTGCTCCAGGACAAGGTTTTGCTGTTTTCCCGGCGGTCGATGAGAAGCTCTTTGTTGTAGGTTCCGTCTTTGCCGATTTTCAGCTTGTACTGATATGGGAGACCAGAGGCTGTGCGAAATGGGTAGTTTTGGAAGGCTGCAATTGCTGACCAAAGAGTCTCTTCCACACAGTTCTGTCTAAGAGCATCAAGAACTTTCTGCTGCTCATGTGTCAATTCCAGCTTGTCATATGCCTTTATTTTTCTACCTGTAAATCCGGCTCCGGCTTTGTCCTCATCATTTTGTTCCTTTACTTTATCACAATTGCCGTTTTCTTTCTCCAGCATTACTTTCAACAACCTTATAATTCCTTTGATTTCCTGCACAATCTGAACACTCAATACATGAAAATCTATTTTCTTTTCCCTGGAACTGTATTTCTCTTCCAGAAGCTTTGCCTTTTCCTCATCATGATCCTTGTATCTGGCTTTCCCGGACATATAAGCATAAGAGTTGGCAGTTCCCGGATATTCAATATTTTCCTGCAGATAGAAGGGAGATGGATTCTCTTCCAGATCATGCTCCAGGCAATTCAGTTTCTCTATAAACTTCGCGGTAACTTCCGGGTAATGCTCTTTTATATACACAAGATTCTTATGCAGACAAACGGCACTTTTTTCCATCATCTGCCGTTCTTTTGGGTTCTTCAGACAGTCATATTCATAATCCTGAACTTCATGTCCCTCCATGGAACGGATCAACTCACTGTACCAGTACATATGCTGCGCAGAATTGTCCGGAAACATAAAGTAAGTGGAGAATTCATGGTCAATCATCGGCGCCAGCCTCAGAATTTCTCCTTTTTTATTACAAACGAATGCAATATTCTCATAGTGATAATTCTGATCGCCTTTCAGCACAGAAACCAGGATCTGCATGGCAAGCTGCTCTGCCATGTCTTCGTGATTCTGGAAATAGGAAGCCTCTAGAATATCCGTATAATCATAAAACATCATACAATAATTCTCATACTGATCTATATCTACCTTTTTATCCGGATACTTTCGAAAGAATTCCAGAAGATTCAAAAGCTGCTCATCTTCATTATAAATCCTTGGAACCACAGTCCCATAATCATAGTATTTCTGTGTCTCTTCTTCATAACCATGGCAAAAAGCCAGCTGATATAAAGGCGCCGATACAAAATATTCATTTATCACATTCGACCAGAACACTTCCGCATAAGCAAACAGAGGCGTAGAAAATGGCTTGGATTTACTCAACGGCTTAAAAATCCGATTTCCACTGTAAACCGGAAAATGTTTCTCTCCCTTTACTACGCCGACTGCTTCCGCGGTCAGATTGGAGATTCTGTCTGCATAATTGAAGTGGACATTTTCGTAATTTATTTCTATTTTCAAAGATCTCACATCCTTTTTTCAAAATCATCCTTAAAATCGAATCCAAACTCACTTTCACAATGCATCCGAATAAATACCACTCACTCCCATAGCCCTGTATTTCTCCCACTGTCCTCGGTAATTCACAGTATGAGTATATACTTTGATCTTGTATTTCTTAAAATATTTCACTACCTTGGAAGTTACCCGTCCTTTTGGAATTGTTACTACGTTTATGCGATTTTTCTTGCAAAATTTCGCGATTTTCGCATACTGAGATGGAGTTTTCACGTTCAGACGGTATAGTGTAAAAATATAGTCTTTGTACTTGTAAATTTTTTTCAACTGGGAAAGTTCACTTTGCTGATAGAACTGGGGAATAATGCGATCCATAACTTTCGGCACGTTTAAGGTATAACATATGTTTTTTAGCTCCTGATATACTTTTACAATATTGTCAGATTCCTTTGCGTCTACAACAAGATATACCTTCGGATAGGCAGCCATTAAACGGATCACTTCCCTGGCGGATGCAGGACGATACTTATTGCTCACCCTTATTTTTCTGAATTGCTTATAAGTTTGAATACCAGTTTTCCAATCATGGTTACAGACAAGCACACCATCTGATGTATAGCCGAAATCCATTTCAATAACAGTGTATCCTTTTTTCACCGAATTTTTAAAAGCACTGACTGTATTTTTTGCATTTTTGTTTCCAATTCTGCCTCCACCGTGCCGGATAATGGGATCCTTGGTATACCAATGGCTCTGGGCGTGTGCCGGCTGGGCGGGAATTATGAGAACGGCTATTAATAAAACAATTGTATATAAAAGTTTTTTCATGTATTTATTTTTCCTAAAAACACATTGTAACTGAAAAGCACGATTAACCAGATTCATAACTTTTCCCCCTTCGCACATGCTCCTATATAAAAATAGATTTCACAGTATCACTATTTCCTGTTTTTACAATGATACCATGAAAGCTTTAGAGTCTCAATAATTTTGTGGGCAACAATACTTTTAATCTTTTGTCAAGCTGATTATGATTTTCTGTTCCTCTTCTGCCGCGAATGGTTTCGGCGATAATCTTCAAAGTCATATTCTTATTTTTCCGTAAGGAATATGTGCTGCAGGGTGCATAGAGAAAGGACCGGAAATGGATTGCTCCATTTCCAGCCCTTTCCCTCATTGCGGTATATTTCACCCGAATTCGGTTGCCGTAGCCGCTACGGCGCCCTCATCTGGGCGAAATCTCCCACAAATTGTAACGCACATCTTGCAGAAAGCTTTTTTCAAACATGCGCTAGGATTGCAGAATTCCGGCAGCGCGAAGATTTGCCAGAAGTGTATTTAACTGTGTCACAGCATCCTCTGTACCGGTAGCATCTGCCACTGCCGCTGCCGGAGTTGGCGCTGGGCCGGTTGGACCAATCGGGCCGTCTGCTCCGACAGGACCGGTTGCACCTGTTGCCCCGGCAGGACCGGTTGGACCTGTCGCCCCGGCAGGACCTGTTGCACCTGTCGCCCCGGCAGGGCCGGTTGGACCTGTTGCTCCGGTAGCACCGGTTAC
>NZ_JAJCIA010000053.1 GCF_020554845.1 Blautia faecis
AGCTTGTTTACTATACCACTGCCGCAAGGAATCGTCAAGCACTTTTTACAAAAAAATTTATATTTTTTTATAACATTATTTTCAAGATCCTTTTTCTTCAATCATTGACTTTCGCCCTCAGACATGATAGCGTCAATACATGCAACAAATTCATTATTTTATACCCTTTCCCCAGTTTGGAGGTTTCTATGTATCAGCAGCAATCACCAGCATTAAAAGAAACAAATCCTCATGGCTCCCAGGCTTTTCCCTGTGCTTTTTACCGTTTAAAACTAAGCGGACACGGAATCCTGGTTAAGCACCATTGGCACGAGGAGGTCGAGATTATTTACTTTCCCGGTGGAATCTTCACCTTAGATATTAATATGGAAACATTTGATGTATCTTCAGAATGTTTTTACTTTATTAATCCCGGCGAACTGCACAGCATACGTGCACGCTCAAAAGAAGTCTCCATGGAATACGCTGTCGTTTTCCAACCGGAACTGCTCTGCTCTCCTTTTTACGATACGGTTCAGACTCAGCTTGTCCAGCCATTGCAAAACGGACGTCTGATTTTTCCAAGATGTATTTCTGCAAACCATCCTGTTTTTCCTATTATAAAGGAGCAGTTCCAGAACATCACTAACGCATTTTACCGCTGCAGCTTTTCTGAACAATTGGAAGAGCTTCATGATTCCTTACATATAAATTTATTCCGCGCTTCTGGAAATGCCATTGTCGGCCTGGCAGATCAGCTTCTGATCAAGGCTTCCCTGTTAAATATTTTTGCAGATTTTTCCAATCGCCAGCTTTTTTCCCAGACTGAAAAATCTGATGACCACAGGGTCGAGACCATAAAAACCACAATCACTTACATCCGCGACCATTACCAGGAAAAAATTTATATCCGCGATCTGGCATCCCTGATCGGACTCAATGAGCAATACTTTTGCCGTTTTTTTAAAAAAGCAATCGGCATGTCTCCCATAGAATACCTGAATGAATATCGCATCCGCCAGGCAGTACGTTTATTAAAAGACAGCAGTCTTCCAGTGACCGAGATATGTCTGGACTGTGGTTATAACAATATGGGGAATTTTCTCAGAGAATTTCGCAAATATACAGGAACCACACCTCTGCAATATCGGAAACACAGCCAGGGGATTGAGAATCCTTCCTTATAAAACACGCTTGCCCCCCCTATGTACGAAATGATTTTCCAAACAATCTCTGGTCAAAATTTCGTATTTTTTAATCAAATTAAGGGAAGTATTTTCTTTTTCATGTATGTATAATGTACTTAGTTCAAAGATAATCATTATATATAAGGAGACATAAATGAATAGCACGAAAAAAAAATGGTGGCAGGATAAAGTAGCCTATCAGATTTATCCGAAAAGCTTTTATGACACAAACGGTGATGGAATCGGCGATCTGCCGGGAATTATTGAGAAACTGGATTATTTAAAGGAGCTGGGGGTTGACATTGTCTGGCTTTCCCCCTGCTATCGCTCCCCTCTTGCCGACCAGGGATACGATATTTCCGATTATTACGACATTGACCCGCGATTCGGAACTATGGAGGATATGGACCGCCTTATCGCAGAAGCAAAGAAGCGGGACATGTATATTGTCATGGATCTGGTTGTAAACCACTGCTCTGATGAGCACGAATGGTTTAAAAAAGCCTGTAAAGATCCGGATGGAAAATACGGCCGTTTCTTCTATTTAAGAGACAAAGAAGATGGTAAGCTTCCTACTAACTGGCGCTCCTATTTCGGAGGTTCGGTATGGGAGGATCTGCCTGGCACCAACAAACAGTACCTTCATGTTTTTCATAAAAAGCAGCCTGACCTGAACTGGGAAAATCCAGAGCTCCGTGAGGAAGTATATAAAAATATTAACTGGTGGCTGGACAAGGGTCTTGGCGGTTTCCGCATTGATGCTATCATTAATATCAAAAAAGCTCTTCCTATGCATGATTATGAGCCTGATCGTGAGGACGGACTCTGCAGCATCAATAAAATGCTGGAGGAAGCTACCGGAATCGGAGAATTTCTTGGAGAAATGCGTGACCGCACCTTCAAGCCTCACGATGCTTTTTCCGTAGGTGAGGTTTTCAACGCAAAAGACGAAGAGCTCCCGGATTTTATTGGAAACAATGGTTATTTTTCTTCTATGTTCGACTTTAACGAAACTATTTTCGGAGGTTCTGAAAAAGGCTGGTACGATTGCAAAGAAATCACACCTGACGACTACAAGCGCTGCTGTTTTGAGACACAGGCCAAAATGGGGGATTTCGGATTCGTTTCCAATATTATCGAGAATCATGACGAACCTCGCGGTGTCAGTCACTATATTCCAGAAGGTGATTGCTGTGACACAAGCAAAAAAATGCTGGCAGCATTGAATTTCATGCTTCGTGGACTTCCCTTTATTTATCAGGGACAGGAGCTTGGCATGGAAAATATCCCGTTCAAATCAATTGACGAGGTAGATGATATTTCAACTCTGGATGAATATAAAGTTGCACTTGACGCCGGACTTACCCCGGAAGCAGCTTTGAAAGCTGTTGCCCGCCGCAGCCGCGACAATGCCCGTACCCCCATGCAGTGGACTGGTGAGGAAAATGCCGGATTTACAGCTGGTACACCGTGGCTTCGGGTAAATTCCAATTATACCGCAATTAATGTGGAAAAAGAGACGATTGATCCAAATTCCGTACTTAATTTCTATAAGAAACTGATCGCTCTTCGCAAGGATCCGGAATATAAAGAAACCGTTGTGTATGGTGCTCTGGAGCCCTTTATGGAAGACCGGCATAATTTAATGGCATACTACCGTAAAGGAGATAAAACTTTACTTGTGGTTGGCAATTATCAGTGGGATGAGCAGGAAATTACACTTCCATCAGAATGCAAAAAGGTGCTGATCAATAACTACCCGGATATGGTTCTGGATGGAAATTCAGTTAAGCTGCATGGATATCAGGTGCTGGTTGTGGAGTTAGCGTAAACGATTTTCACGCTTGGTATTTATTGTATTCCAACACCTTATTGACAATTTTTCCCATTATTACTATAATAACAAAAGAACAGGGGAGCTTGTACACAGGCTGAGAGGAAATTGTGAATTTCGACCCTATTACCTGATGCGGATAATGCCGCCGTAGGAAGTCATCATGGGTTTGATTTTTTTCGGAGACACCTCATTGGGGTGTCTCTTTTTTCATATGGCAGCAATGCAGCGTTCGGCTGGGGGCACCACTTTCGGACGCTATATAAAATTAATGCATACATAACAACAGTGCCGGTTTGTAAAAAGATTTTTTCACGTTATAACTCATAACTCGTGGAAACTGCTTCAAACAAGGCCAAGAGAAAGGAAGAAAATTATGAGAACAGCATTAACAATCGCTGGAAGTGACTCCAGCGGAGGCGCCGGTATCCAGGCTGATATCAAGACAATGATCAGCAATGGAGTATATGCCATGAGTGCGATTACCGCACTTACCGCACAGAATACTACCGGTGTAACAGGTATTATGGAAGCAACGCCAGAATTTCTGGCCGACCAGCTGGATAATATTTTTACAGATATTTATCCGGATGCAGTGAAGATTGGAATGGTATCTTCCAGCGCATTGATTGAAACCATTGCGAAAAAACTTCGCCAGTATGAAGCAAAGAACATTGTAGTAGACCCGGTTATGGTCGCTACAAGCGGAGCCAAGCTGATCAATGATGAAGCCATTGAAGCCCTTAAAAGTCAGCTTCTTCCAATGGCCACAGTCCTGACACCGAATATTCCGGAGGCAGAGGTTCTGTCCGGAATGAAAATAGAAACTGCCGAGGATATGATCAAAGCCGCTGCTGCCATCGGGGAGAAATACAGCTGTGCAGTGCTTTGCAAGGGTGGTCATCAGCTGAATGACGCTAATGACCTTCTGTGGCGCAAAGGCGATTACAAATGGTTCCAGGGAAAGCGGATCAACAATCCAAACACTCACGGAACAGGATGTACCTTATCCAGTGCCATTGCTTCTAATCTGGCAAAGGGATTTGACCTGGATACTTCCGTGGAGAGGGCAAAGAAATATATTTCCGGAGCACTTGCTGCTATGCTGGATCTTGGAAAAGGCAGTGGTCCTATGGATCACGGATTTGCAATAAAAAATGAATTCACACTGTCACATGACGAGATTACGGCAGAAGCCGCTGATAAGGAGGCAAAATAACATGACTGAAAAACGTACTTCCATTTTTGAAAACGGCCTGATCTGGTTTGGCGCTGGTGTTTCCCTGGCGGAAATCCTCACCGGAACCTATTTTGCCTCACTTGGCTTTGGAAAAGGTCTTCTTGCCATTATCATCGGACATATTATTGGCTGTACCATGCTTTTCCTCGCCGGAGTGATCGGCGGAAAAACACGCCGCAGTGCAATGGAAACCGTAAAAATGAGCTTTGGGGAAAAGGGCGGGATTTTCTTCTCCTTCCTGAATGTACTTCAGCTGGTTGGCTGGACTGCTATTATGATCTACGACGGAGCTCTGGCCGCAAACGGTGTGTTACATACCGGAAGCTGGGTATGGTGTCTGGTAATCGGTGCACTGATCGTACTGTGGATTTTTATCGGCATCACAAACCTTGGAAAAATCAACACCATCGCTATGGCAGCACTTTTTATCCTTACACTGGTACTCTGCAAGCTCATCTTCTTTGATGGCGGGACTGCACTTGCCATTGGCGAGGAAGCCATGTCCTTTGGTGCTGCGGTTGAGCTTTCTGTTGCAATGCCACTGTCCTGGCTGCCGCTGATCAGTGATTATACCCGCGAGGCGAAGGAGCCAGTGAAAGCAACTGCTGTAAGCTCTATTGTTTACGGTCTTGTAAGCTGCTGGATGTATGTAATCGGTATGGGTGCAGCGATTTATACCGGTGAATCCGACATTGCTCAGATTATGGTGAAAGCCGGACTGGGAATTGCAGGCCTTCTGATCATTGTATTTTCCACTGTTACCACCACATTCCTGGATGCTTACTCCGCCGGAATTTCATCTGAATCTGTATTTTCCAAAATTAATGGAAAATATGCCGCAATTGCCGTAACCATCATCGGAACAATTGCTGCAATTGTATATCCAATGGACAACATTACCGATTTCCTGTATCTCATCGGTTCTGTATTTGCACCGATGATTGCCATTCAGATTGCCGATTTCTTCCTTCTGAAGCGTGCTGACAGCCTGGGCGAAGCGGTTGACATAACAAATGCGGTAATCTGGGTGATCGGATTTGTGCTGTACCGAATTTTAATGAGAATTGATATTCCTGTGGGAAATACACTGCCAGATATGGTGGTTACCATTCTCATTTGTATGATCGTGCGAAATGTTTTAAAGAGTAAAAAATAGACTTTCACTTTAGAGTGTATTGGATAAAAGGCTTTCTGCAAGATGTGCTTCGCAATTTGCAGGAATGATTTTTCAAACACGCTCTAGCTTTCGTATAAACACTACTCGGTTCAGGAAAGTGCCAGAGATGGGCTTTCTTATAAATCCAAAAAGGGGCTGCCATTTCCCGGCAGTCCCTTTCTGTTTATTTCTGTTTATTTCTGTTTATTTCTTTTTATATCTGCTTATATCTGTTTATTCTTCAGTTTCTTCCAGCGTTACTTCCACAACCGTATCCCGATCATCCGGAAGCGGGTAGCTGTCGCAGGTGTCAGCGTTGAGGAAGAAGAACTGATTCTGGGAGTATTCCTTCAGGTTCCAGTAATCCGTAAGCTTTACCTCGGAATTGTCGGAAAGACGGCGGAGTTTTTTGATCTTGCCGTGGATTCCGGTGAGAGGGATTGCTCCTGCCTGGGGCTCCATAACGTGGGCGTAGATCTTATTTCCGTTGCGGGTGTAACGGCCCCATTCCGGTTTATCGATTTCAGCATAGCCACAGCCGTAGATGCTCTTGGAGTTCTCGTCCATCCACTCTCCTACTTCTTCCAGAATCTTCACAGACTCCTTCGGAATACGGCCTTTTGCATCAGGCCCCACATTCAGGAGCAGGTTGCCGCCCTTGCTGACACACTCAACCAGCATGTGGATGACCATTTCAGCTGATTTATAATGACGGTCACTGGAGGAATAGCCCCAATTGTTATTCAGGGTCAGGCAGGCTTCCCATGGTACCGGATTACCAAGCTCATTGCGGATTCCTGCTGGTGGGATCATCTGCTCCGGAGATGCGAAATCACCGGAATATTCGGTAGGATTTGCAGTAAGGATAGAACCGGAATCCTCAGCACTGCCCTCCAGACGGTTATCAATGATCAGCCAGGGCTGGATGGAACGCACCATGGAAATCAGCTCCTGGGCTTTCCATTTGTCGCACTTCATATCGCCGTAGGAGAAGTCGAACCACATCAGATCCAGCTTACCATAATTGGTAAGAAGCTCTTTGATCTGCCCAAACATAAATTCCAGATAGCGGTCGAAATCGCGGTTTTCATTGGAGCATTCCGGATGGTTGCGCATTGGATGGTGCATATCCCCATAGTGTGGGAAATCCGGGTGGCGCCAGTCTATAATAGAAAAATACAGACCTACTTTGATTCCTTCTGCACGGAATGCCTCCAGGAACTCTTTTACCAGGTCTTTGTGGCAGGCTGCGTTCATGGAATTGTAGTCAGTAAGTTTGGTGTCAAAAAGGCAGAAGCCGTCGTGGTGTTTGGCTGTGAGCACAGCATATTTCATGCCCGCCTTTTTCGCAAGACGCGCCCACTCTCTTGGGTTGTAATTCTCAGCTGTGAACTCTTCTGTGAGATGGCAGTAGTCCTCATGTGGAATCTGCTCCATGCTGCGCACCCATTCTCCTCTGGCAGGGATTGCATAAAGTCCCCAGTGAATAAACATGCCGAAACGGGCGTCACGGTACCATTCGGTACGTTTTGTTCTTTCTTCGATTACTTTGTTCATTTTATAATGTCCTTTCCTGTAACATTAGGCAAAATACTTTTCCAGTTCTCTCTTCATATCCTCTGGAATTTCCCGTTCAAAGGAAAGTTCTGGCTCGTTTGCCACCCATGCAGCTGCTGTGCAGAGAGTTTTCGCCCCTTCTTCCAGTGCGCGAGGAGATATATATTCTACTGTATCGTGTCTTGTATGCATGCCAAAGCCGTCACGGTTTAAGGTAAGCGCTGGCACACCTTTCCATGCGAAAGTATTGGAATCGCTGGCCCAGACCTGATTTTTGATGGTAACACCCAGCTGATTTTCTTCCATGAGGTTTTTCAGTTCTGCACAGACAGTCGGATCTGCAGTTACTCCCAGAACGTTTCCTCCCAGGAGCTGCCCTGCCAGGTCTACATTCAGATTAAACACATGGCTGCTCATTTCTCCTTCATGGGATTTCACATAATTCTGGCTTCCAACCAACCCTTTTTCCTCGGAGCCAAACCAGATGAACTCCATAGTTCTGGCTGGTCTGTGCTCTGCGAAATGATGAAAAGCTTCCATCACCATGGCTCCGCCGGACATATTGTCATATGCACCAGGGCCTTCCGGAACAGAATCATAATGAGCCGTTACCGTAACGATTTCTTCTGGAAAATCAGTTCCCAGAATGCGTACTGCCACATTGGCGGAATTGCGGGAAATCTCGCTCTGCTGAATGTTCAGGCAGCACTGAGATGCCTGTTTTTCCACGATTTCCACTGCATCCAGGTAATGGACAGATGCGCCTGGAAGATCACCTGCCTTGCGGCGGTACTGGGTTGGAATCCGGTCTTCCCCCTGATCCAGCGGCGTGCCGCATACGGTTACAAAGCCAAGTGCACCTGCTGCTTTTATTTTATTTATCGTATCTTCACGAATAGGATCGCAGACCAGCACAACTGCCCCTTTTGCCTGGGAAAGACTGATGTCATCTCCTTTTCCCACGAAGAGAAATGGTGCTGTGATGCCCTCTTCCAGGGTGCAGGCGCCATTCAGGTAGGCACGCACCGGATAAGCCTTCTTATAAGGCTGGCAGATTACCAGCTCTGCCTTTTTCTGCTGAAAATCCGGACACTGGAAAAATTCCATGCGGGGTGTCTGAATGTAGACAGACTTTCCCGTCTGGGCTGCTGCCTGCTCCGCTTCCTTCAAAATGTATTCAGCTGCTTTGTGCTCCCCCTTAGTGCCGGATTCACGGACGTATGCCGTGTCAGCTACAAACTGATACGCGCGTTGTCCATTTGGGTGAATTTCTGTGTATTTATTCATAATTTACTCCATTTAGAGATGGCTTCCGATTTACTCCTATTTAATGCGCTACATTCAGAGGCCTTGCAATTTTCCTTATTATGCTTTGCTGCGCACCTCTAGAGCACAAAGAAAACCATCTCTATATTTCTTAGAAATTCTACTATATACTTCAAAAACTACTATATCTTCTTTTAAATGCAATTTATACTTCCGGCACTTCTTCCATAATACGGATCAACATATCGCCAGTTCCAACATTATAGCCGCTGGTTGCATAAATCCCTACAGACTCGCCATTAGTTACCAGAATTAGCGGAAGCTTGTCTGGATCAACGTACATTCTTCTTCCCAGAAGTTCAATGTTTTCTTCAAAGGAATCGTAATAGATGGAAACATTCGGGAACATCTTCAGCACTTTTGCCAGAAGAGGATCCTGCTTGGCTTCCGGAGTACGAATCATGAAGGAGATGGAATTTTCAAATTCGTGGAATTTTTCTGCATGTTCCAGCATTTCATTCAAAATATGTTCCGTAGGCTCCCGGCTCTCTTCCAGCCACATGAGAATTTTCTTGCCGCCTTTGGTTAACTCAGCGCAGGTTACTGTGTTTCCGGCAGAATCTTTTACCTCAAACTCCGGAAGGGAAATACGCTCCAGCATATCCCCAAGCTGAGCTTCGCGGAGACGCAAGGTTTCTTCTCTCTGTCCGCCTTCTTTTATCGTAAATGTTTTCTCCCATGCAAACTGATTTCCGTTAGGAAGACGGTTGGTGGTGATAATCCGGTAGGTTCCCGGAATCAATGCAAGCTCCAAAGTGTTCTCTTCCCAGCTTCTGCCTGTAAGGTTCAGGGAAACGTACTCATTTCCAACCAGACGCCCCATTGTCCAGTTCTGATAGTAGTTCCATACAGCATCTGCTTCTTTTCTCAGTGTGAGAACTGCGCCGCCCTCCTGCTGTTTCAGGACAGGAACAAACTGATTATTTTCCCAATATTCCATCACTTTATTATCCGGGTTCAATCTTGCCGGGATTCCCAATGTGCGGGCAATTGCCACGAAAAGTACCTTCTGGGAACGCTGGGTACCAATTCCGGATACCAGGCATTCGTATGGGGTTTCCATTACAGTTTCGCGCTCGTTGTCCGGGTAGGCGGTGATGTGCGCCTGGATATAATTCCAGATTTCTGCCGGATTTGTGCGGAAGTCTGCTTTCTGCTCTTCTGTGAAGAAGGAGAGAATGCCCTTTCGGTATGGACGAAGAAGCTCATCCTCCACACGGGGATTTAATACGTAATTGATATAAAAATTATAGCCGGACTCTGCACCTGTAGCTCTTGTATATGCCGCAGATTTTTCAGCTTTATAGTTACTGCACTCTGCATTAGCACTCTCAGCGCCTTGAGTGAAGCGATCTGCGCCATTCATTTCTTTTTCGCCACATTTCCCAGTACCAGACTTCGTTTTAAATTCTTTTGCACACTGCTTGCCATATTCCAAATGCTCTTCCAATACATTGCAAACACAGTCTGTGTGGTCTTTCTCCGAAAGTACATCCACCATTGCCTGGCGAAGTTCCTTCTCATCCTCGCCTGCAAGAAAAGCAGTCAGTTCCGGGTTCACCCAGTTCTCCTTCTTTTCTTTACGGATCTTGTTTGCTTCATTCAGTCGTCTGGTTCCTTCTGCTTTCTGCTCCGGGGTAGGCATGTCCGGGTTCACCGGGGTGTCAACTGGAGCAATTACATCTACAGTTCTCCAATCCTCAGCTTCCACAGTCTCACCAGTAAGAATCAGGGAAATCTCATCCTGCGCTCTGGTATCCAGATCTGCCTGTGCAAATCCTTCCATTCCCGGAAGGAACGCCAGAACTCTTACACTTCCCAAACCGGTCACTAAAGAAACGGTTCCATCTTCGTCTGTCTCTGCCTTTGCAATGGGAAAATACTCTCCCATATTCAATACCAGAAACTGCACCTGAGCGCCCTTTACAGCCGCACCCTCTTTATCTGTCACTTTTACAGAAACTGTTTTCACCTTAGCATAACGCGCAGTCTGGTTCAGCATAACCGCCGCACCTTCTTTGCCAATCACATCCTCCCCCTCTGCCGGGAAAAGATCAAACAGGCGGGAATGCACCATCATTGCTCTGGAAGAAGCATTGGTAAACCACCCCTTATTCAGGATCATAAGCGGCTCACATGCGCCTGTGAAATACCATTTTCCGTCACACCAAAGCTCCACCCATGCGTGGTTGTCATCACAGTGGGACCACCTTGGCACATACACCTGCCGCGCCGGAATTCCCACACTGCGAAGTGCATTTACCAGAAAAACAGACTCCTCACCGCAGCGTCCGTAACCTCTTCGATATACCGTAAGTGCCGGAAGTGTACGGTCATCACCACTATGATAAGTAGCTTCCTCCGCACACCAGTAATTTACCTCAATTGCCGCATCTTTCGCATTTTTTCCTTCAATTCTATCCTTTAATTCATTCCAGAAAAAGCTTCGACATGGGAGTACCTCTTCTTCATTCACTCTGTGATCCAAAATATAATTCAAAAACATCTCCTCCGGCAGCTCTTTCACACGTTCCAGAGTATTATAAAGAAACAGTCCATGGCTTGCGAAATCCTGAATCTCCTCAAAAGTATAATTCACAAGATCACTATAAGGCGCGGTCACATACAAATACTTCATTGCCAGCCCCAGTTCTCTGCCGCACCCATCCAGTTTCTCACAAATCGTCTTCAGCGGCTCCCTGTCCGCCCCAAGCTTCTCTGCTAATTTCAAAAATTCTTCTTCAATCTTCCTCTGACTGTTCTGAAGAAACATCTATTCATCCTCCTACTTTAAATAGAAAAAACGCCCTTTCACGAAAAAATTGTTCTTTTTTTGTGAAAGAACGTCCCAGCCTCAAAGCCTTGCTAAAACTTCCCGGGCCTTTTTCACCTCAGCCTCACTGGTGCGGAAAATCTCATACTCACTCAAAGAAGGCAGTCCCATACTCACGCCCTCTTTGCGGTACTTCATCTCACTGTCCAGCAAAACCTTGCCCGTCATATGATAATCTATGATTCCAGTTTTCTCATAGATTGGAGCAATCACGTCTGCATTCACTCCTGCACCAGCCATAATGTGAATACGACCGGCACTCTTTTCCACCAGCTCTGCAAGCAACGGCGAACCATCCACACAGTTATTCTTCTGTCCAGATGTAAGAATGGTGTTAAAACCAAGAGAAATGGCCTGCTCCAGTGCCTCCATTGGATCCCTGCACACGTCAAAAGCCCTGTGCAAAGTTACAGACATCCCCTTCGCTTCCTCCATAAGCTGTGCCAGATGCTCCATATCCAGGGAGCCATCCGGTCTTAGCATACCGATTACAACTCCCTGGGCACCCAGCTCCCGGAATCTTCTCACTTCTGAACGAATAATATCAAATTCATATTCAGTATAACAAAAATCACCAAATCTTGGACGGATCAGTGCATGGATCTTAATATCACTATGCCTGCGGATCTCGCGGAAAAGACTCTCTGATGGAGTTGTTCCTCCAATCACCACATTTCCGCAAAGCTCGATCCTGTCTGCTCCGCCTTTCTCTGCGGCAAGTACGGATTCCACCGAATCTGCACAAACCTCCAAAGTAAATTTGCTCATATCCTCTTTTTCCTTTCACCCAGCCTGATACTATCACATTGCAGCTATCGCAATGCTTTGCATTCTGAAAATTCCACAAATTATTCCCAAGCCCGCCGGTCTTGTCACTTTGTTGCTGCATTCCTGAGCTGCTGTCTCTTAATAGAGCGTTACTCCAAGGGAATCCAGCATATCCTGCACCGACTGATCTGGGAATTCATCTGTGATGATCCCGTCCAGTTCATCAAGCTGTGTAAATTTATAAGATTCATTAAAATAAAATTTCTCCCGCTCCATCACGGCATATTTATGACGGCTGCTTTCAATTGCAGCCTTTTTGGTCAGTCCGTCCTCCACTCCAAGAGTCGTAACGGTGTGATCCATCATATCAATTCCGCAGCTTCCCATAAATGCCCGGTCAAAGCTATACTGCCGGATCACCTGGATTGCTGCGGAACCAAGGAATCCATTTACTGTAGGATACATGATTCCACCGGTTCCAATGGCTGTGATCTTGGGATTTTGCGCAAGCAGCTGTAAAATATCGATCATGTTGCTCACTACGGTAAGCTGCATTTTCGATTTCGCAAGAAGCTTGGCAAGCTCAATATTGGTTGTGGATATATCAAGAAAAATCGCTTCCCGCTCCTTGATCAGCGTCATGGCCTTAGCCGCGATCACCATCTTCCTGTCCACATGATAATTTCTTCTGTCGATAACATCTCTTTCCAGCGGGTAATCCTGGGAAAGAATCGCACCACCGTAAGTTCTTTTTAATTTGCCGGCATTCTCAAGAGTTTTCAGATCTTTACGGATGCAGTCCTCTGTGACCTGGAACATTTCGCTCAGCTCCCTGGTCCGGACTTTTCCCTGTTCCCGAAGGACTTTCTCGATGGCTATCTGCCGTTCCTCAATGAACATCCTTCTTCCTCCTGTTTTCTGCTGCCTTATTTATCAAAAGCACATCTCCCGCTCTTTCAAGCGGTTAACATAACTTATATAGCACTATACATTTCATATTACAGCCAGTCTTTTAGCTTTCCATATCTTCTGAATAGATACACAATCTGCCCGTCAAATATTACTCTGCGCACTGACTGCAGGCAACAAAATGTCCCGGTTTTACCTCAACAAGCTTCGGCTGGCTCTTATGGCAGCTAT
Source organism: Blautia faecis (assembly GCF_020554845.1). Lineage (GTDB taxonomy): Bacteria > Bacillota > Clostridia > Lachnospirales > Lachnospiraceae > Blautia_A > Blautia_A faecis. The sequence goes on from NZ_JAJCIA010000053.1 coordinate 13,021, forward strand.
CCTTGCAAACAGGACAACGGCTGCAGAACTTACACTCCTCGCCAAGATCAATGGGGTTCGGAAGTGTACCCTCCAGCATGATTCTCTGACGGTTCTTCTCAATATCCGGATCCGGGATCGGGATTGCAGAAAGAAGAGCCTTGGTATAAGGATGCATTGGGTTCTCAAAAAGCTCCTCACTGTCAGCAAGCTCAACAAGAGATCCCAGGTACATAACACCAATACGGTCACTGATATGCTTCACCATGGAAAGGTCGTGTGCAATAAACAGGTAAGTCAGCCCACGCTCTCTCTGAAGCTGCTCCAGAAGGTTGATAACCTGTGCCTGGATGGAAACGTCCAAAGCAGAAATGGGCTCATCGCATACAATAAAATCCGGATTTACTGCAAGTGCACGTGCAATACCAACACGCTGGCGCTGTCCACCGGAAAACTCATGAGGGAAACGATCTGCGTGCTCTGCCTGAAGACCAACGGTTTCCAGAAGCTCAATGACCTTGGCATCACGTTCTTTTTTATTGGCAGCAAGACCATGAGCATCAATTCCCTCTGCTACAATATCCAGAATTTTCCTTCGCGGGTTCAGGGATGCATATGGATCCTGGAAAATCATCTGCATTCTTCTGCAAAGTTCATGTCTCTGCTTTGTATCCAGATTCTTGTCAATTTTCGTTCCATCGAAAGTTACCGTACCATCTGTAGGATCATACAGATGGATAACAGTTCTTCCGAAGGTAGATTTACCACATCCAGACTCTCCAACCAGACCAAGAGTCTCTCCTTTATAAATCTGAAGGGAAATGTCATCAACTGCTTTCAGGATCTTTTTATTTCCAACATTAAAGTATTTCTTCAGGTTCTTGACATCAAGAAGTACCTGCTTTTCATCATTTTTCATCAGAGTTTACCTCCTGTGCCATCTCGTCAAGCATCCAGCATGCTGACTTGTGATTCTTGCCGCAATCGGTATAATCCGGCATGTATTTCTGGCAAACGATCATTGTCTCCTTACATCTTGCCGCAAAAGGACATCCAACCGGAGGCTCCATAAGATCCGGAGGAGTTCCCGGAATTGCCTGAAGCTCACCGCCTTTTTCGTGTGCTTTTGGAATAGAACGAAGAAGGCCTTTTGTATATTCGTGACATGGGTTGTGGAAAATATCTTCCACATCTCCTGTCTCAACTAATTTTCCGCCATACATAACAGCAACACGGTCTGCAATATTTGCCACAACACCAAGGTTATGGGTAATGATGATAATGGATGTTTTGATCTTTTTCTGAAGATCGCGCATCAGATCCAGAATCTGTGCCTGGATCGTTACATCAAGGGCTGTGGTCGGCTCATCTGCGATCAGCACCTTGGGATCACAGGCCAGTGCAATGGCGATGACAACTCGCTGTCTCATACCACCGGACAGCTGGTGTGGATACTGGTCGTAACGTGCCTCCGGATTGGAGATTCCAACCAGGGAAAGAAGCTCAATGGCTCTTGTCTTACGGTCGGCTTTACTCATCTCCTTGCGGTGCTCTTTCAGCATTTCCTCGATCTGTTTTCCAACCTTCATGGTCGGGTTCAGGGAAGTCATGGGATCCTGGAAGATCATGGCAATCTCGCTTCCGCGCACCTGCTGCATCTGACGCTCTGAATATTTAGTCAGATCATTACCCTGGAACATTACGCTTCCTTCTACTACTTTTCCGTTCTTTGGGAGGATTCCCATAACACCTTTCATGGTAATGGATTTTCCGGAACCGGACTCTCCTACTACCGCAAGTGTCTCCTGCTCATTCAGGTAAAAATCCACGCCGCGCACAGCCTGGACAACGCCCTTGTGCGTCTTGATGTGGACTGTAAGATTCTTAACTTCTAATATTTTTCCCATAGCTGTACCTACTTTCTCATCTGCGGATCAAGGGCATCACGAAGTCCGTCGCCCAGAATACTGAAGCATACCATAATCAGTACGATAACAATTGCCGGGAAAATCAGTACATGTGGATACATTCGCAGTACCTGATAACCACCGTTGATCAATACACCAAGGGAAGCCTGCGGCTCTGCCAGACCAATACCAATGAAGCTTAAGAATGCCTCGGTAAAGATAGCGCTTGGGATTGTGAACATCACGTTGATTACGATAACGCTGACTGTGTTCGGGATCAGATCCTTCATAATAATGTTGAATTTGCTGGTTCCAAGAACCTGAGAAGCAAGTACGAATTCCTGATTCTTCAGTTTCAGGATCTCGGCACGAACCAGTCTGGCCATGTTTACCCATCCGGTAATGGAAAGTGCAGCGATAATAGTTCCTACACCAGCCGGGAATGCCATCAGGAAAAGGATTACAATGATAAGGCTTGGGATTCCAACCAGTACCTCAATGATACGCTGCATAACAGCGTCTACCTTTCCCCCGAAAAGAGCGGAAACAGCACCGTAAAGAACACCTACAACCAGATCCAGGATTGCAGCTACCAGTGCGATCATAAGGGAAATTCTGGTTCCCATCCAGGTACGTACCCACAGGTCACGTCCAAACTGGTCAGCACCAAAAATGTGTGCTGCACTTGGAAGTCCATATACATTGTTATAATCAGTGTCTCTAAATGAATATTTACTGAAGATCGGTGCAAAAATGGCAAGCAGGATAATTCCGATCAGAATAAATAATGCTACAACTGCTGCCTTGTTTTTTTTCAGACGGATCCATGCGTCAGCCAGCATAGTGGAAGCAGGAGCTGCGATGTGCTCTTTTTCAGAGGCTTCTACTTTCGCTTTCTGATACATGCTGCGGTCAATTTTTGATTTGTCCACGATCAGCTCTCCTTTCCTTTGGCAAGACGAATTCTCGGATCAATAAGAGAATAAGCCAGGTCAACAAGCAGTACAATCAGCATATAGAATGCGGCATAGAAAATAGTAATACCCATGATCACCGGATAGTCATTGGCCTTGATACAGTCTACGAAAAGGCTTCCGATACCAGGAATACTGAAGATGTTCTCTACAGCAAGAGATCCTGTCATAAGGTTTACTACGATTGGTCCTAAAATGGTTACAACCGGAAGGATGGAGTTGCGGACTGCATGACGCATAAGAACCTTCATCTGGCTCAGCCCCTTGGCTCTTGCAGTTACGATGTAATCCTGATCCAGTACATCCAGCATTTCGGTACGCATAAAACGGGCAACCATAGCTGTTGCACTGAACGAAAGCGCAATGGACGGCAATACGGAACAATTCCAGCCAGTCCAGAATCCAACCGGGAGAACGCCCCATTTCAGACCTATGTAATACTGAAGAAGGGCTGCGGCGACAAAGTTCGGCACCGAGACTCCAAGCACTGCCAATATCATAGTAAAGTAATCAATTCCGCTATTGTGCTTCCAGGCAGCCAGGATTCCTAAAATTAATCCGATTGCAAGTCCGATCAGTACTGCCTGGATACCAATCAGCGCAGATGGTCCGAGACGACCTGTGATAACCTTGGAAACGTCCTGGTTTACATAAGTAAAGGAAGTACCCAGGTCTCCTTTCAGCATGTTCTTAATATATTTCACATACTGCATTGGAAGAGAATCATTTAATCCATACATTTCCAGCACACGTTCCTGCTGCTGAGGTGTCATAATACTAAAACGCTCAGCATCAAAAGGTGTACCTGGAAGATTTTTCATCATGAAAAAGGTACAGGTTACAATTACCCACAAGGTAACCAGAATGTACCCTAATCGCTTTAATACATATTTCAGCATGACATCACCTTTTCTGTTACTGTGCACGTAGTGAACAGTACTCCTTTTCTTTCTGTGAAAAACAGACCGTATACCGGCTGTGTAAGCCACTGCTGTATACGGTCCGTTACCTATTCCTTAAGGAATATTACTTGAATTTGAAGCAAACCTCTGAGATCTGTTTCGCTACCAGTTTATATCCAACAATCACCTGAATAAGAGATTATTCGAAGGAAGCGTACTTGAACTCAAGCGGAACACCGATCGGATGGCTGATCAGGTTCTTGACATTGGATTTTGTCAGAACAGCGGAACCTCTGTGGTATACAGGAGCAACAACTGCGTCTTCCTCAACCAGCTTCTTCTCAGCTTTCAGCATGTCATCAAGACGAGCTGCATCGTCTGTCTGAGTCTTGGCATCAGAAATCAGTGCATTGTAATCTGCATCGTTGTAGTTTCCACGGTATGGAGTTCCGTTTGTCCACAGATCAAGGTATGTCATAGCGTCATCATAGTCAGCACCCCATGCTGTTACAGCAAACTGATAGTTGTTGGCATCCATCAGCTCTCCACGTCCCTGTACAGTCTTGGTATCGATTACTACGTTCAGACCAAGTGTTGTAACAAGCTCACTCTGGATAAATGTTGCAACGGATTTGGATACAGAGTCATCAGCTACAAGAAGAGTAACCTCTGAAGGTGCGCTTCCAAGCTCCTCAACTGCTTTGTCGTAGTACTCTTTTGCCTGCTCCGGATCATATGGGGAAACATCTCCGTTCAGCTCACGGAATGTCTTCTCTCCATCACCGCTCATGCCGTCTGCTACAAGACCAAATCCTGGTGCAGAACCATCAGCAAGAATGTTATCTGTAAGAGCGCTTCTGTTCATAGCAAGAGAAATAGCTTTTCTCATGTTTACATTGCTCATTACGTCATCTGTAAGGTTGAACTGTACATAGCTTGTACGGAAGTCGATCTCCTGGGAGAATTCCGGATCCTCCTTGTATGCTACTACGTTTGCAGAATCAAGTTTAACCTGAGAAAGCTCGCCAGCCTGATATGCGCTTAATGCAGCTGCAGCATCTTTGATTACACGAACCTGTGCATCTTCGATTGCTACGTTGTCTTTATCCCAGTAATTGTCGTTTTTAGCGAAAGTAACGCCTACAGCTGGATCATAATCTGTGATCACGTACGGTCCGCAATAGAGCATGGTGTCTGGGGAAAGAGCGAAGTTTGTGCCCTGCTCTTCACAGAATGCTTCGTTAACCGGGAAGAACATATCCATTGTAGTAAGGTTCAGGAAGTATGGTGTCGGGCTCTTCAGCTGAACTTCCAGTGTCTGATCGTCAACAGCCTTAACGCCTACCTCAGAAGCCTCAACGCTTCCCTCATTATACTCCTGACCGTTTACGATGTAGTCTGTCATAATGAAGCTGTAGCCGTTTGTTGCGTCTGCGCTCATCTGTTTCAGCCATGCGTATACGAAATCTGCTGCTGTTACAGGCTCACCATTGCTCCACTGGATTCCGTCTCTTAAGTGGAAGGTGTATGTAAGCTTGTCATCGGATACCTCATAAGTATCGCAAAGAGCCGGCTGAGGCTGGTTGTTCTCGTCCATACGGAACAGTCCCTCTTCTGCCTGGTTCAGTACCAGGAATGCATTCTCCTCGGATGCAGCCCACGGTACCAGAGTCTTGATCTCGAAATCAGTAGCAACGCTGAGTGTCTCTCCCTCTGCGAATACTGCTGATGCACCTGTAACAGTCATGGTGAGTGCCATTCCAAGTGCTACTGCTGCTTTCATCATTTTCATAGTTTTTTCTCCTTTCTTATCCGTCCTTTATGCAGGTACGGTAGTAAGCCTTTGCCGTTCAGAGTTTAAATGGAGCTTTATAGTAAAAAAACATTTTCTATTTTGCAACTTAGTCACGATGTAGTTTCATGCGCCTTTGCATAAATAAAAAATGTTCTCTTTGCTCGCCTCTTTTTGGTAATTTTAGTATAGCAAAGTGTTGTAGTGTTGTCAATTGTTTTTTATTATTCTTTATTGCTTTTTATTGTTTAGAATTGGTTTTGTACGAATTATGTATTTATTTTGTACAAATTCTGCTTTTTCAAGGAAAAATGAGTAAAAAATATCGGATGCAGCTGGGTGCTTCAACTGTATCCGACTTCCTGTTTTCCTCTTTAATGTGTTGAATGTGTTGAAAAGTTCTTCAGGAGGGACGCATTTGGACAATATGTATTACTCACTCGCCGGCGCAACGCTCCAGCGAACTAATCGCTAACTGCGACTAATGCGTTCGGGAGAGCCCTCACGCATAAGTCTTCGTAAGCGCTGGATTTCGCTTACGCTAAGAGCGCGCCTGAAATGGCTCGCTGGAGTAATACACATTACCCAAATGCTGTGTACTGGCTGGGACTTGATGGTTAGTAAGAACTTTTAACGAGGGGGAGGGGAGTGATTGATTTCCCTATACTTTCTTGACAACAATAGATTAGAAAAAACAATATAGTTGCGGGATATCAACTACTTCACCCCACCCCCGTTGTTGTCGTTACTGTTTCTTTCTTCCCTTTCCAGTAACCAGCGATTTTGCAATGTATATTCGCAAGCCGCGCATTTCAGGAGCGGTTTTAGTGGAGGCGAGATCCATGACTTACGGAGACTTAGGCGCGAAGGCTTTCCTGAGCGTCTTAGTCGTAGTTAGTCATTAGCTTGCTGGAACGTTGCGACGCGCGGCGGTGAATATACATTGTAAAATCGCGTCCGGAATAACGACCAACACATTAAATAGCAATGAAATTTCCTATTGCGCCAAAAATGCCAGGTTAATTTTCCTGGCATTTTTATTCAATATTCAATCTCTACATCTTTTTTGCTGATCAGCCCATTATCCAGGGGATACCAAGTCTCCAGGTACTGCGTTTCCTCATCCTCTGACGAATTCAAATTCAGGATTGTCCTGGTTGTCACCATTTTGCCTGAAGTATCTTCCTTTCTGATTTCCGCCAGAATATAGACAGTGTCTGCTTCTACCTTCAAGCTATCCGGCACCTCAGATGGTTTATAGGCAGTCTGTTTCAATACCTGATTCGCCTCATTCATCTGGTAAATGATGGTCCGCACTGGCTTGTACATAGTGGCAAACTGAACCGTCACTTTACAGCCTTCTGTCTTAGTCTTTCCATTTTCCACTGTAGTAGTTTCACCGGAAAGGGTAGCTGCCATAGTGTTTCCTTCTGAGCCTCCCACACCGTTGGAATAGCCATTTCCAGCCATGGCATAAATTTCCCCGTTTTCTTTCTGAAAAACCGGATTTACATACTGTGTGTGTTCTGACTTGCCAGAGACCTGGTAAACAGTGGCGCTGATTTCCTGTGTTTCTCCATCATCGGTAACGTTGTAGTTCAAATACGGATCTCCTACTCCGTCGGAGCAAAGATTTCCTACAGATGTATTTCCATCCTCATCTTCGGTCACTGGCATTAAAATGTATTCTCCTTTTATGTCTCCAAAGGAAATTTTCCACTCAGAAGAAGACTGGGCACCTTCTTTATCCACAGTTGCCACAAGTTTCCCCTCATAACGGCTGTCATTTCCTATGGTGATACTGCTGTTGTTCATAAGGGAGGCGGCATGGTCGTTCAGATAGCCTTCCATATCATACAGGTCCAGATATTCGGAGGTGATAAAGGCGCCGATCAGGCGGTCACCGTTTCCATCTGTGCCGGCTTCTGGGACTGCAAGAGTACAGCCGCTGGCTGTAAAGGCCATGAAAATAACCGATAATTTGAACAAACTTTTTAACAGATGATTGTTCTCCCGTCCCTTCAAAAATCTTTCTGCAAGATGTGCGTCACAATTTGTGGAAAATTTTCTCCAGATGAGAGCACCGCAATGGACCACCTTAACCGATTTTTGGTGATATTTTGATTTCCTAATCTTCATTTTCGTCCTCCTCCAGATTTCCATCGAATTTTAAGATATCGCCAACATCGCATTGCAGGAAATAACAGATCCGGTTAATGGTGTGGAACCGCACGCCCTTGGCCTTTCCGCTTCTGAGGACGGACAGGTTGGCTTCTGTGATGTTTACCAGGCTGCACAATTCCTTGGACGTCATTCCCCGCTCTTTCAATACGTCTTCAAGGCATACTTTTATTGCCATAAATCATTTCCTTTCATTATTGCAAATCGCTCCATATTAAATAGTCAATGATATTAAATTAAGAGTCGTTACCTGAATACCCTTGCTTCTTCCTATATAACGAATCAAGACACTTGCAGTCCGGCTATCATTTATATATCTCCATACGCTTAAATAAACAGGTCATTATCCTCTTTCAGCCTCTGCATTTCCCTTATATACTTTGCAAACAACAGCACTGCCAGCACAAAGGCCAGGGAAAATACCGGGACCGCCACCACATACTCAATCTGATAAAGGCTGCTCTGGAAAAACAATTGTAGTAGGTTAAATACCGCACCCAGCCCAATAGTGGATGCTAAGGTCCACACGCAAAAGTGGGAAAGTTTTTCCGCCAGTTTTACACTCTCTTCCTGATACAGGTCTTCCTTCATTGCAGCCAGAAGCTTTCTCGCCAGGAAAACAACTATAATATCCAGTACATAAGGCAGAATACGGACTGCAAAGTGGAGGAACAGGAAAACATAGGTGGGGGTAAGGTTGGAAAAAGTAAAAAATCCATCGCTTAGCTCTATGCCTGTATTTCCTTTCTGTACCGTTTCCAGATTCTGAAGCAGCCCTCCCAGCTCCTGTCCAAAGATGCCGTACACCAATACCACGCTCACAGCGCCAAGAAGGAACCAAAGTCCCTTTTGCAGCTTCTCCGTTCCTGCATTCTTATAATGAAGCAAAATACGGATAAGCAGGTAACCCAGAAGGACGGAATAGAAGGTACTTCCCAGGGACCATTTCCCGGTGCCTGGCACTCCGGTGGACAAAAGTCCCGGATTGATCATGTAGTATAGGGTTACAAAAAGAAGAGCGCTGATAACCAGAAGCATGAAATCCAGGGGTTCTGATTTCTTGCGCCAGTGCAGGAATCCCCAAATTCCAGCAGGGATAATTCCCAACAGCATGTATAAGATGATTGCGACCACATTTCCTACAGCCCCAGACAGCGACAGAACCCGCAGGCCAGCTCCGATCTGCTCAAAAGGGAATGCGATCAAGGTGGAAAACAGGCCGGATAAGCTGCGCTGTAAAATACAGAACAGGACGCAGGCGGCCGCTTCCACAGATAAGAGGGTAAATAAATGTCTTTCTTTCATGGGGAACCTCCTTTTTGCAGATATCGAGAAAATCCGCTATCGTGCTGGATTAAACTATCTAATCCTTTACTATAGATTTCTTTATCTGGTTTATAAGAATTATTGAAAAACGATAATTTATAATTTAATTATAGCTTAAAATTATCGTTTGTCAATAATTTTAATAATAAAAAAATTGCCAGGCAGAATTTTCACGCTCTGCTCTATCCAATGGACAGAAGAAACGTTTTTATTTTCTTACCTGGCATTTTTCACACAAACCTATTTTGTGCACACTCTAAAGCGTGTTTGAAAAAGGCTTTCTGCAAGATGTGCGTCACAATTTGTGGGAGATTTCGCCCGGATGAGGACGCCGTAGCGGGCTACGGTAACCGAATTCGGGTGAAATATACCGCAAAGTGGGGCGTGCAGTTCCTCTTCTCTTTTTCAGTAACTTACTGTGTCACATCTCCAAGCACGATCCGAATCAATGTCTTGTCCAGCATCAATGTCCTGTTCCAGGGATTGATGATCACGCCGCTGATTTCTTCCTCGGACAGCGCTGCCTCAAGTAATTTTCCAATGTCTGTCATAAAGGTTGACATAACACTTTTGCCGCCTTTCAATTCTTCGTCGAAGCTGGTAAAAACCGCCCACCAGTTCTTACCGTCGGAGGTTTTTACTGCCTGTAATTTCATCTGACCAGCTGCCCCGTTTGGCTCTACGGCGATGATTACCTGACCGTTTTCACGCATGCGTCTTCGTACCACGGTCAGTGCATGAGCCAGCAATTCTTGCGTTGGCTGCTGCTGAAGTGCTGCGATTACATCCTCGATTTTCTCATTTCCAAGTAAACCTTCATCTGTTTTATCCATATCATTACTCTCCATTGAGCTAATTTCTGTATTAGAGCGTGTTTGAAAAAGGCTTTCTGTAATCTGCCGCTCTTTGATTATACCCTTTTATAAATGATTGGTTCATCATATCCAAAAGTTCTCTTCCCGTTAACTTCCATACTTTCAGATACTTCCAGACAACGATCGGAAAACTTTTCCCAAAGTTTAAATATCATTACCGGCGAAAACTGGCTTATGCTGCCGCCTTCCCAGATTCCGTCCTTTTCATGGTAAAGTGCGGGAGTAAATTTTTCGGATTTTTTCAGTTCCGCGTAATCAACCTTCTTCATGGATGCGTATGAAAATACCTTCTTATCTTCTCCTTCTGGAATTTCATAAGAGGAAAGTAAAATTCCCTGTTCTGTTTCTGTAATAAGAAAAAGATGTGGTGATGCATGACGTTTTCCATTCGTTTCATAGTAGCTTTCTTCAACAACAAATCTGCCATTGAAATCCTCCGGAAGATTTTTTATTTTGTCATTGCAGATTGTATTTACATGCTCGGCATATGGATATGTTTTCCCTTCCGCCTGCATCTTATCAAACTGCTCCTTGTTATCAAAATGTCCTGTCATCATTTCTGTAAATTCATCAAGTTTCATCTTGGTATTTACCTCCATAATCAATTTTTTAATGTTAGGAGCAAAAATTCCCAACTATAATATCCACGGAGCATTCCAGGCAATACATTCCCGCACTCCATATCATATGGTAACCGCCTGAATTTCCTGAAATAGCATTACTGCTTCAGCTTAACCTGCTTTGGTCTTGGATATACCTTTGGCAAGGATAATAATAAGCCACAAAAATAGCCGCCCCGGTCTGGTAAACTAGGCGGCAATTTTTGTCACATCATATATCGGACTAACCGTCTATCGGTAGCACTCTTTTTCTATAATCATATTATCACGCAGCTGTGTAAATGTCAAAAAGTTCTTTTTCTATTAGAAATAACCTATGAACCATTTATGATAATGTCCTAATATACCACAAAGGAAAATGTCCCAATGT
>NZ_JAJCIA010000054.1 GCF_020554845.1 Blautia faecis
TCGTTCCGGTTGCCACTACGGTTCCGACTTCGTCTTTTACCTCGAATTTGAACTCCTTGTCCTTCAGCGTTCTTCCTTCCAGGCTCTTGGTTCCTTCCAGGTCAATTCCAGTCTCGGTGTCATAGCTGTTTGCAAATGCAAGTTTCTGGTCCTTGTCTGCCAGCTCCGCTTTCATCGTTCCGCTTGCCTGGTCATAGCTTACTTTTACCTTTACAGTATACTCTTTGTCATCATAAGTGATTCCGTCTCCGGCGTTTCCCTTTACCTCACTTACCTTATAACTGTAAGTCTTCTCAGATGCATAGCTTCCGTCCCCTTTCTTCAGGTCGGACAGTTTGTATCCGATCCTGCTGAATGCGATCTTTCCGGCTGCATCGTTCGTTCCGGTTGCCACTACGGTTCCGACTTCGTCTTTTACCTCGAATTTGAACTCTCCTGCCTTTAGATTTCTTCCGCTCAGGCTCTTGGTTCCTTCCAAGGTTATTTCCGTTTCCTTGTTTTCTTCACTATTTGTAAATTCAGCACCTATAGTACTAGTTATACCATCCTCCCTACTATAAGTTACTGTAGGTGTACTAAAGTCAGCTGGCACAGCTACAGTCACAGTCCATCTATGATTATCATATGTAATTCCTGCTGCCTGCTCTGAAGAATCTTCAACAACCTCATATCTATAAGTTCCTGCTGTCGTATATTTGATTTCTCCAAAATTCTTCACACCATCATTTTGAGCAACACTAATTGTTTTCTTTCCATTTACAGCACCTTCTGGCATTGGTGCATTGTTAATTGGAGTTAATACAAAGTTAAACTTCTTATCTGCTGCACCATTAGTAAATGTTTTCTTAACCTTAATGTTTGCAGATGTTTCATCTTCTTTTTTAATATTATTAAAGGTCGCAACTGTCGCTGTATCTCCAGTCTTAGTCCCTTTATGATAAGTAACTTTTGCATTCTTGCTAATAATTACTCCATTTGAAGGAGTTGCATTTACCACAACTTCTGCATAGTAAACAGTTGTATCAATAGTATAACCCGCAACAGTTCCCTCTTCTGTTATCTTATACCAATAAGTTCCAGCCTCTGTAATATTTCCAAATGTATCAAATGAAACGAGTCCACCATCTCCATTGGATTTTGTATCAACAAGCGTTTCATTTCCCTTGTCATCAATCTTATACAACTTAAATGTAAATTTTCCTGCTTCGTTACCGGATGGGGCTTTGCCATTTACAGTCTTCTTAGCTTTTATTGCATAAGAAGTCACAACAGGAATATCTCTTGAAAGACAATGCCATTCTGTACCGCCACTTGTTACAGAATCTGCAACAATCCAACCTGCACCTACAGCTTTATTTTCAAAAGAACCATTTGGTACTAATACTACACCATGTATTGTTTCAGAAATAACAGAACTTGCATTGTTTAAATTGAAGATAATATTTTCGCAAGCCTTTTCACCAATTCCACCATTTGCGTATCCACCAATATTACAATTCTTCCCATCGATATTAAGTTGATAAGTTTTCAATGTGGCTGTTTCGTCTGGTATGTTTAATACAATATTTTGATCTCCAGTAATTTTAAGATTTAAATTAGAATTTGCATATTCTCCTATCTCAAAATCAATATAATAAGTTCCAGCTGGAGAGGTTGTTAAATCAATCACACCATTTTCATCAGCAACAGATGAATATTTTAAACCTTTTGTATGAGCATCAGAAGCTAGTTTATTACTAGTCATTCTTGACTCATCAACCATACTTCTAACAATATTCTGAATTTCCTCTTGTCTATATGTTTCTGTATCAATTACTAAACCTTTACTCCATATATCATTTCCAAATCTGTTAGCAGCGTCTGGTGTTGTATAAAGGATTAAATCACCCTGACCACCTTCAGAGTTCTTAAAAATATACCAACCATAATCAACATATGCACCAATTAAAGTAGTTCCATTACCGCCATAATTTTTACTACTCTTCATATTTCCAGAACCATGCAAAGTACCTACTGCAAGGTTTGCTTCCAGATCTCCATTACAAGTAAAATCATTAGCCACAATACCAAAATGTAATGAATTTCCTAAAACGGATTTATAATCAACTGTAGGTCCTGGCTGAAATACCACTTTTTCGATATTTACGTTGAAATTATTATTATCTGTTGTTACTGCTATTTTATAATTTACATTACCTTGTTTAAATTTTGAATCATTGGTCAAATTACTATTTAAATTATAAGTATCCCTTATAAAATACAGTTTTAAATCATCTGCATTTTCATCTTTATCAACTTTTAACTCTACGTCTGTTGTGTTGCTATCGATTTGTTCAATAGTAGAAACCGCCTCAACTCCAGAAGAAGTGGTCTTTCCAAGCATCACATACTTATACTGATTTGTAAATGCTGCAAAGTCAAGATCTGCATCAGCTACTATCTGAACATTGCGAGAAATAAATTCTACCTTATTTATATTTACAGTCAAACCACTTGCAGTTTCACTTACAGAAATTTTAAATTTATTTTCACCCTGTTGAAAAGTATCGCCAGTAGTTTTATAGGCTCCCCACTGCCAGCTCTCTTTTCCTTGCACAAAATAAATTTTCTTCTCTGTACCTTCTGCAACATCATTCAGTACAACATTTTCTGTTGTACTTATTTTTTCAATTGATGATGTTGCCCCAATCCCTGGCCACTTGTCGGGAGTCTCCGTTCCAAGCATTATATATTTGTAATCATTCAAAAATTGTTCCACGTCAAGTTCTTCTGCAACATTGATTTGAACATTGCACTGACTGCTGCTTTCCGCGGCCGCACTCTTCTGCTTCACCCTTCCCACCGTCGCCGCAAACGTCGTCACAGATGAATCAGCCATGATCATCACAAGAGCGAGAAACAGTGCCAGAAATCTTCTTAAATACCCATTCTTTTTCATAATGTCTCATTCCTTTCTTTGGATATGTAGATTTATTTTAACCGAATCGGGAATTATTTTCGGTTGCATGATAGATAGTATATGATTTTTAAATATATTCTATCACTTTGCCTCTTTCTCCAACTCTTTCATTTTCCGAAAGAGTTGCAAAAACGAGCGATTTCCTATGGCATTTTTAGCATTTTTCAAGTCTTTTCCATAAATCAGGATCAAATGAGTTCATACTCATCACAAATCACATCGTAGACCATAATTTATCCCTCCATTTCACACATCTCTCCAATGGATGCCACATAGAAATCAACCTGAGTGAATTTCTTATCGCCAGAGAGCTTATTGAATTTTTTTGCAATTCGTTTGGAAACGATGGGGCAGTTCTCCTGGCTGATTTCGATCAGCATGACAATATACTGCCGGACATTGTATCTGGTGTAAAAATCACCTTTTCGTATGGATGACTGGATGGCCTGTCTGAGAAGTTCGGACTTTTCACGTTCCTTCTCCTCCGAAACATGATCCGCCTTATAGTCCAGTGTGCAAAGCATAACAAACACGGATAAACCAGAGCGCTCCACCATACGGCTGAATACATGATAGATGTCAACAAAGCTGGGAAACGGACAGAAATATGCTCCTACTGCAGCCTCCTTTTCCCGAAGTCTTTCCTTGATATCGCTAAGGGCACCTGCTGCCTGTGAAGTCCGTTCTCCCATCAGCTTGAAACGCTTTAACAATCTCTCCGAAGGGGCCACTCCCATTTCATCGAATAAAAGCTTTTCGGTGTTTTGGTAAACTTCAAGGCCTTCCTTATATCGTGACATTCCGATCAGGCTGTCGATTTCCCAGACCTGCCACTCGTCAAAGGGATAAATTTCGGCGGCTCTGTGCGCCACTTTATGCAGATCTTCATACCGTTCATGCCCCTTCAGCCAGCGGCACAGCTCCTCTGTAACACGGAAGTACTCATCTCTGCACCGAACATTCTCCACAGCGACCCATTGCTCCCCGATCATATCCGGGAGAAATTCACCTTTATAAATTTTCCAGGCCTGCATCCAGAGATGAAGCTTGTCCTCTTCCCGTTTCTCCTTTTTTTCTTTCTCTATCAGTTTCCGGAACTCATTTACATCAACCTGAACTTCAATATTTCCGTCCCAACGGCACATTCCGGACTGGATATTTATGTATTTGCTATCTGGAAGTCCAATATCCTTCAGCTGTTTACGAAGTCTGAAAATGGTGTTGTTCAGGCTTCCGTTCTTATTCTCCACCTCAACTCTTCCATAAAGGGCATCTATCATAGCAGCTTTGGAAATTCCGCCGTCTTCGGTATGAAACATAAGCAGCTGAAAAAGCTGTGTAGTCTTCGATGCTTTATTTCGATCCAGTACCAGTTCTTTTCCCTTATATTCCAACGAAAAGGTTCCAAGCATGCGAACCTTTAATACGTTTTTTTCCATATACTTTTCTCCATAACTAAAATAATTCTAGAACGTATTTATTGCAGACGTAATTAGCAATAGCCTTTTATTTCCTTATTAATTATAATACGACTTTTTTACATAATAACACCAGAATAAAAAAAGAACTATTAACATTTGGTTAAAAAAAGGCAGAAGTTTTCGTTACATGTACTGAAAACTTCTGCTCTTACTGCTTCTTTATTCTGTTACTTCGTACTGCCTCAATTCATATTTCAGTTTGGTGCCCTCTTTGATTTCTATTAGCAAAAGGACTCCGGGCACCGGCTTCTCACCGGCATGTCCTCGCCTTTTACGTATCTTGCGTTAAATTCCATATTGATCTGGCGAAGCTCTTTCTTCCCGTCAATGTATTCCTGATACATCTCAGCCAGTCCTGCCATACAGCCGTCGCAGTTCGCCTCAATATTTCCAAGGGATTCTGCAACAATCTTCTCCCGCTCCTCACGGGTAGTTTCTGCGATTAAATATCCCGCCATCTTTTCGCCTCCACTTTCTCAGGTAAATTTCATTATCTCTATTATAGCGTACTCCTTAACAATTTCAACTTTAACTTCCATAAACACTTTGGAATTAATTGATAAATCCACCTGCAAAAACTGTTTATTTTCTCGTTTATGTGTTATATTATATCTACCTTATATTAGCCAGGAGGACTTTATGCAGAAAAAACGAGTAGGTGTGATTACCTTCCATAACTACGACAATTACGGTGCCATCCTACAGAGCTACGCGCTTCAGAAAAAGCTGCAGGAAATCGGCACCCAGCCGGAAATTATTGATTACCGCTGCGACTATATCAGCAATCCTTTCCGCCTTGTAAACCTGAAAAAGAAAGGACTTTTTAACTATATTTACGGGACAATCGGCCATATCTGCTACATTCCCCGCCGTTTCAAATGCAACAGATTCCGCAGACACATGCGCTACAGCCAGCCTGTCACTCAGGGTAAAATGCAGCCGGTAGCTGGCAAATACGATATTTATATTGCTGGAAGCGACCAGATCTGGGATTACAAGCTTACCAATTTTGACACTACCTATTTCCTTGATTTTGTAAAAGAGGGGAAAAAGAAATGCAGCTATGCCGCAAGTATCGGTGAAAATCTTCCGCCGGAAGAATACCAGCAGAAATATAAAGAACTGCTTTCCGATTTTGATGAAATTCTGGTTCGTGAAGACTATGGGGCTGACATTGTAGAGAATCTCACAGAGAAGCGTCCTGAAGTGGTCTGCGATCCTACCCTTCTTCTCACTGCGGAAGAGTGGGATAAGCTTCTGGTTGAGCCAAAATATAAAGAAAAATACATTCTGGTTTACCAGCTGGGAATTAACAAAGAAATCGTAGACTTCGCCCGCCGTCTCCACAATAAGACCGGCTACCGTATTGTATACATTCCTTTCCCATTAGTTGGTCTTCTGAAATGTGACTGCAAGATCACAGTTGGTCCTGCAGAGTGGATGGGACTTTTCAAAAATGCAGAATATGTAGTTTCTGATTCTTTCCATGGTGTTGTTTTTGCCCTTATTTTTAACCGCAAATTCTTCGCCAAGGTAAACGGTCACCACATGAACCGCCGTGTTCAGCAGCTTCTTAATCTGGTGAAGCTTACTGACAGAACTATGGATGATGTTTCTTACGAAAAGCTTACTGAAGAAATTGATTTCACTTATGCAAATGAGCAGATTGCCCGCTTCCGTGAGCACTCTATGGAACAGCTGCGCCAGATAACATCTGAGGATTAAGCAGCGATTACCAATAAATGGAGATTTTTAGCAAATGAATAAAGAAAAAAATGTAAAAAAAGCCTTTTTATGGAATATGATCGGAAGTACCTGTTACTCAGGCTCCTCCTTTTTGTATCTCCTGGTGGTAACTCGTGTGTGTGGCGCACAGCTGGCAGGGTTTTATTCCTTAAGCTACGCTACTGCACAGCTGCTTCTGCAGGTGGGACGCTATGGTGTCCGCACCTATCAGGCCACGGATCTGGAGCACAAATATATTTTTTCCGAGTATAAGGTTTCCCGCATTATCACCTGTGCACTGATGATGCTGTTTGGAATTATTTACAGTTCCTTCAGCTTCAAAGGCGAATATATTATCATCAGCACTTTTATTATTATGATGAAGATGATTGATGCGGTGGAGGATGTTTTCCACGGAAATCTTCAGCAAAAGTACCATGTTGAGCAGATGGGAAAAATGCTGGCGGCGAGAAATCTGTATTCCGCAGTTTTTTTCACCGCTATGCTTATTATCACCAAGAACCTGTACTGCACCTGTGTTGCTACTTCTACAACCTCCCTTATTCTGTGTCTTATCATTAACTCACAGATGACCAGAAAATACGTTGGTCATGAAGAGGATGGACGCAAGCTTCAGATGTCTCATGTGTGGGAGTTACTTCGAACCTGTACCCCTATGTTTATCGGTACTTTTCTTTCCCTGCTGCTCTACAACATTCCAAAATACGCAATGGCTGGCGTTATGACAGATGAATATCAGACTTACTATAGCATTCTGTTTATGCCTTCTTTTGTGATTTCGCTGATGTGCGAGTTCGTGTTTAAGCCAACCATCACCACCATCGCAGAATTATGGTGGGAAAATAATGTAAAAAAGTTCACACTGTACATACTGCGGATCATTGGCATCATCCTTGTCTGCTGTGTGGCTGTTGTGGCCGGAGGGCATCTCATCGGTCGAACATTGCTGGAGATTATTTACGGTGTAGATCTTTCCCCATATAAGCTGCATTTCGTAGTTTTACTTATCGGCGGTGGAATCAGCGCGGAAGTCTACATGATCTACAATATCCTTATCGCTATCCGCTGGGGAAAATGCCTGCTTCCAGTTTATTCCATAACCGCAATTATTACCATCGCAGCTGCCCGGATCCTGGTGCAGCAGTGGGGAATTATGGGCGCAGCATTGAATTATGTACTGTCCTGCTCCATTTTGTTTGTGCTGTTTACTTTGATCCTGGTTTATGTAATTCTTCGAAAAAAACATCAGAACTAATTCAGTTAATACAACATCCCCCGGAAGGGAAATGTCCGTTTATTGGGACTATTCTTTCCAGGGGATGTTTTTTTATTTTCCTTTCGGATTTATGCGTGGAAGCTGATACTCTCGTATATTTTCATAGCCCGATAACGCCAACAGCAACAGCAAATCACGCTGTGGTCCTTTCCAGGATTCTGCAGGTTCGTACCATTCGTGGATGGTATGCTCTCCACCGCCTTTTCCTCCCCAGCCCACGGTGATGGCAGGGATTCCAAGACTGATGGGGATGTTGGCGTCTGTACTGGCGGCACCGATGTACAGGGTTTCCATACCTATGGCTTGATTTGCAGCATTTGCAGCCTGGACAATCTGGCAAGATTTGTCCTGGGTACCAGCTGGGCGCCTGCCTTTTTGTTCGAAGGTGACTGTGATGCGGTCATCTTCTGCTGAGTTTTCCCTTTCTCCATTATCAGCATTCACTGGCACTGCGTCAGCTGTATCTCCCACACTGCTTTTCGCCGTCATATTATTGTAGTCAAGGGTTCCTGTACTCTCAGAACTTAAAGTTCCATATCCCCAGCGGGCGTTTTCCTCATTCACGGCTTCTTCTATTGCCTGGTGGAGTTTTGCAGATAATTTCTCAAGTTCCCCTGCATCCACAGAGCGCATGTCCACCAGCATAGAGCACTCTGCCGCGATTACATTTACAGATGTGCCGCCGTTTACTACGCCTACACTGAAAGTAGTTTTCGGGTTCTTTGGTGTCTGGAAATCGCTGATTTTCGCAATCGCCCTTCCCATTGCGTGAATCGGGTTGGGAATTCCGAAGCCGGTGAAGCTGTGACCGCCGGTTCCGTGGAAAGTTACCAGATAGCGTTCGCTGCCTACTGCCTGGTAGATGATTCCGGAGGTGTTTTTATCATCAATGGAAACGAAACCATCGTAGTGCCCTTCTGTATTTGCCATATTCTTAAACGCATGCTTAATTCCCCTCAGGTCACCGAGTCCTTCTTCACACACATTCGCGCAGAACACAATATCTCCCTCGCCGCGAATTCCTGCAGCATTCATTGCTCTTGCAAGACTGAGAAGTTCTGCTACCGCCCTGGTATCGTCTCCGATTCCCGGACAGCTGTAGCGTTCGCCTTCTTTCTTCAAAGTAAGGTCTGTCTCTTTTGGGAAAACGGTGTCTGTATGTCCCGCAACCATGATTCGCGGTCCATTCCCAGTCCCTTTCCAGGTTCCCAGCACATTTCCCACCTCATCAATGTGCACATCTGAAAGGCCGGCATCCACCATCTTCTTTCGGACATATTCCGCTTTTTCCCCTTCTTCATAAGAAGGAGCCGGTATCTGACACATTTCCAGGTGCTCCTGCAAAGTTCTTTCATCATCTTCACGCAGAAATTTTAATGCTTCCTGCACACCGTTATATTTCAGTAATTTATCCATAATCGTTCCCTTTCAACTATAGAAAAGTCAGCAAGTTCCAGCCCTCCCAGCCCAAACCTCCTGACTCTCATACGTCTGATTATTATCTTTTTATCACCATACAGCGGTTTTCCACTCATCTGGTCAACACTACATTTGAAATGATTTTTTGCAGAATCAGATCCACTGAACATAATTATAATCTCTCCAGCAGCTTCTCCAAATCTGCATAACTCTCAATATTATTGGACTCCCTACGAAGCCCTGCACTGTGGGGCATTCCGGCTGTATACCATGCCACATGCTTACGCATCTCCCGAATACCGATAAACTCACCCTTCATCTCTATCTGCGCTCGCGCATGCTTCAGAATCATCGCTTTCACCTCGGCAAGAGACGGTCTGGCCAGCTCTTCCCCTGTTGCAAAATAGTGATTCATCTCCCGAAATATCCACGGATTTCCTTCCACAGCACGTCCGATCATCACAGCATCACACCCAGTCTGCCGGAAAAGTTTCTCCGCCTTTTTCGGCGAATCCACATCCCCATTTCCAATCACCGGAATGGAAACTGCTTCTTTAACCCTGGCAATGGTCTCCCAGTCTGCTATCCCGGAATAATACTGCTGCCGTGTCCGTCCATGAACTGCAATAGCTGCTGCCCCGGCATCCTCCACGCGCTTTGCAATCTCTACAATATCCACTGGCTCATTCTCAAAACCGATACGAACTTTCACTGTCAATGGCTTCTGAATGGCAGAAGAAACGCTTTTCACAATCTTCACGATCAGATCCGGATTTTTCAAAAGAGCTGAACCTTCACCGTTATTCACTACCTTCGGCACCGGGCATCCCATATTGATATCCAGAATGTCAAAAGGCTCTTCCTCAATTTCCTTCGCTACCTCCGCCATCAGCTCCGGCTCGCTTCCAAAGAGCTGCATGGAAATAGGATGCTCCACCGGGTCGATTTCCATCAGAGCCCTGGTATTTTTGTTCTTATAGGAAATAGCCTTAGCACTGATCATCTCCATGCAGAGAAGCCCAGCGCCCTGCTCCTTGCAAAGCCTGCGAAAAGCCAGGTCGGTAACGCCCGCCATTGGCGCCAGGACGAACCGGTTTGGAATCTCCACATTTCCGATTTTCCACTTCATCTCCTTTGGAAGCTCATATCTCAACTTAGAATCTAAATTACTACTCATATCACCTTAATTACTTTCATATTTGATGTATAACTATTCAATCCTTTCAACAATTACTCGCTTCGTGAACTCAAATGTCACATCTGATGAGCTGCTATTTTCCTTGTTTACCAGTTTATCCACACAGCTTACTCTTCTGTCTTCTCTTTATCCACATCTTCCCCAAGGAAGAACACGCGATAATACATTTCCAGAGATTCCAGAAGCTCCTCTTTCTCTACACGCAGCTTTTTAATCTTCAGTGCACCGCCAATATCATCATAAAATCCATCAGCTTCCGTAGCCTCAGTTTTAAACTGCAGATTTCCATGATCATCAAACTCCAATGTGAAAATTCCGCCAATCTCTTCTGTGAAAAGAACGCACATGATCTGCAGTTCTTTCTTCACATGATCTGGCAGAGAATCAAAGTCTTTATTAAAATAATATTTCTGTTCATAGGCGCTTGCGCCGCAAAGCACTACATTCTCCTGATACAATTAAGTCCCACCTTTCTGTTTTCATCTGTGTCAACAACATTTTCGCAAGTGATATGCCCCATTCACTGTAGGATTATCGCAATCAGTGGGGAATATCATTTGCGAAAATGTGCCTAAATAACACAACCCTTATACATAGCTATACAACCCGCGAACCGAAACCTCACCGGCGCTGACAGCTACGATCGTTCCATCGGTTTTCTCTACCAACAGCTCTCCGCCATCTGTAATCCCTCTGGCCACGCCCTCATACGGCTCTTTCGCCAGCACACGCACCGGCTGATTGTAATTAGCAAGAATACTTTCATATTCCTCTTTCAGCCCACTGAGGTCACAGGTCGCTGCAAATTTCTCATAGTATTCCTCAAAAGCTTCCATCACAAGCCCAGGAATCTGGCTTCTGTCAAATTCCCTGCCGCTCTCCAGATAAAGGGATGTAGCCTTGTCTGCCATCTCCTCCGGAAACTCTCTGATATTTACATTAATTCCCACTCCGATGACTGCATAGTCAATTTTTCCATCGCGGACTCCCATTTCGGTAAGGATTCCGCATATTTTTTTGTGGGAAACCACCACGTCATTGGGCCATTTGATACTTACATCAAAACCAAACTTCTTCACAGCCTTTGCAACTGCCATTCCCATCACAAGAGTAAGCATAGGAGCATACTGAGGCTCAAATTTCGGTCTAAGAAGAATGCTCATCATAACAGAAGTTCCCTCCGGCACTTCCCAGGAACGGCCAAGGCGGCCTCTTCCAGCCGACTGAAACTCTGCCAGTGCAAGAGTTCCCTCTGGTGCGCCTTCTTTCGCCAGACGCTTGATCCACAAATTGGTAGAATCTGTTTTTCTTGCAAAATGGACGGTTTTGCCCGCCCATTTTGTATGTATCTGATCTGCAATTGTGGTTTCGTTATAGATACTGCCTGTGACAATTTCTTCGTATGATTCTTTTTCGGAAATCATTTCAGATACCCTTTCTATAACTCCCAATCGTCCAGATTCTTTGAATGAATGATACATCTTATCTAGAGGATAAAAAGTAGTACATAAGAACGTAGGAACAATCGGAATTCATTAATTCATTGTTATCTGGAAGCCGAATTATTTATTCTCTGGCTCACCCAGTGTAGCAACCATAACCGCTTTAATGGTATGCATACGGTTCTCAGCCTCATCAAATACCTTAGAAGCCGGAGACTCGAATACTTCGTCTGTTACCTCCATGTCAGTCAGATTGAAGCGCTCACCCATTTCCTTTCCAATCTTTGTCTTAAGATCATGGAATGCCGGCAGACAGTGAAGGAAAATTGCTTTCTCCCCTGCATTCTTCATAACTGCAGAGGTTACCTTGTATGGTGTCAGATCATGGATTCTCTCTTCCCATACTGCATCCGGCTCACCCATGGATACCCATACATCTGTGTAAATAACGTCTGCGTCCTTCGTTCCAGCCTCTACATCCTCTGTAAGAGTGATGGTTGCGCCGGACTCTGCTGCGTACTCTTTGCACTGAGCAACCAGCTCCTCATTCGGGAAATATTTCTTACTTGTGCAGGCTACGAAATGCATACCAAGCTTGGAGCAGGCTACCATCAGGGAGTTACCCATGTTGTAACGGGCATCGCCCATGTATACCAGCTTGATTCCTTTCAGATATCCGAAATGCTCACGGATGGTAAGCATATCTGCTAACATCTGTGTTGGATGATATTCGTTTGTAAGACCGTTCCAAACCGGAACTCCTGCATATTTTGCAAGATCTTCTACAATTTCCTGACCAAATCCACGGTACTCAATACCATCATACATTCTTCCAAGAACTCTTGCAGTATCTGCAATGCTCTCTTTCTTGCCGATCTGAGAGCCAGTTGGATCCAGATAGGTGCTTCCCATTCCAAGATCATGGGCTGCCACCTCGAAGGAACAACGTGTTCTGGTGCTGGTTTTCTCAAAGATCAGGGCAATATTTTTGCCTTTGTAATACTCGGTAAGCTCACCGGCTTTTTTCTTTGCCTTTAACTCAGCGGATAAATCAAGAAGATACAGAATTTCCTCTGGTGTAAAGTCTTTCAGTGTCAAAAAATTTCTGCCTTTTAAGTTCATAATAATCCTCCTCTGGTGTCAGGTATAGTACCTGGCACCATTTTTCTTTCTGTCATGCTTTACAGTAAACTGTCGTACAAGTCTTTGAATTTTTCACTTTTCAGACTGACCATAGCCGGCTTTCATCTCATTAATTTCTTGTTTCAAGAATGTTACTCTTCTTTTTTATCCTTCTCATCCACAACAACTTCCTTCAAAGAAGCTGCCAGTCCTGCCAGGTTCTGGATCTCTGACGGGATAATGATCTTGGTAGATTTGCCGTCTGCCACTTTCGCAAGAGCTTCGAAGCTCTTCAGGGTAAGAACTGCATTGTCAGCACCTGCTTCCTTGATCATACGAAGACCTTCTGCATTCGCCTTCTGAACCTTCAGAACTGCCTCTGCCTGACCTTCTGCCTCTTTGATCATGCGCTCTTTCTGCGCTTCCGCGCGAAGGATAGCAGCCTGTTTCTCAGCTTCGGCATCAAGAATTGCAGATTCTTTTTTACCCTCTGCAACAAGGATGGTGGATTTCTTCTCACCTTCTGCGATCAGGATTGCCTCACGTCTCTCACGCTCTGCTTTCATCTGTTTCTCCATGGCTTCCTGAATAGCAGCCGGAGGAATGATATTTTTAAGCTCTACACGGTTTACCTTGATTCCCCATGGATCAGTTGCCACGTCAAGGGAAGCACGCATCTTGGTATTGATCACCTCACGGGAGGTCAAGGTTTCATCCAGTTCCATATCACCGATAATGTTACGCAATGTAGTCGCGGAAAGATTCTCGATAGCCATGATCGGATTCTCAACGCCGTATGCGTACAGCTTCGGATCTGTGATCTGGAAAAATACAACAGTATCAATCTGCATGGTTACGTTATCTTTTGTGATAACTGGCTGTGGTGGGAAATCTACAACCTGCTCTTTCAGATTGACTTTTCTTGCCACACGCTCTACAAATGGAAGTTTGAAGTGTACGCCGGTTCCCCATGTTGCCTGGTAAGCGCCTAAACGCTCAAGTACGATCGCATATGCCTGGGGTACGATGCGGATGCAGGATGCCAGGATCCACAGCACCAGAATGATGACGATCAGCAAAAATAAGATACTTCCCATATTACGCCTCCTTTGGCTCCACGATCAATTTAACGCCGTGGACTGCTTTTATGATTACTACAGTGTCAACCGGAATTGTTACGCTGTCATCGGATGTCCGGGCCATCCATTCAATGTCATTGATGCGAACCTGGCCTGTCTGGGCCAGATTATTGATCTTCTGGATCACGACAGCCTTTTTTCCAAGAAGACCTTCCACATTTGTTTTCTCTGTGTCTTTTCTCATAAGCTTCAGAGCTGCCGGTCTTGTAAAAAACAGCAGCACCAGTGAAACACAGAAAAACAGAAGAAGCTGCGGCACGATTCCCATTCCAATGCCGGCTGCAATAGCGGCAGCAAGTGCGCCTCCTGCAAACCAGATCGTAGTAAGTGCCGTGGTAAGCCCTTCAATAACCAGAAGCACAGCCAGGACTCCCAGCCAGATAATTGGTTCCATAAGACTCCCCCTTTCAGATAAGCGATTGTCAAAATCTGCCATACGTCATCAGATATACTTCAGCAGACAGATTCCAGATCAGCTAACCCTACCGTCTCTGCCTTGCAGCCTCATACATCAAAATTCCTGCAGCCATAGCTGCATTCAAGGACTCCACCTTGCCGCACATGGGGATCCGGATGAGACAATCAGCAGCTTCTGCTGCCTCTTCCGTCAACCCGTTTCCTTCATTTCCAATAAGAAATGCTGTGCCGCCCTGATAATCCTCCTGATCATAGGAATTTTTTCCTTTCAGGTGGGCTGCAAAGGTACGGATACCTTTTTGCTCCAGTTCTGCTTTTAATGATACCACATCCTCCACATATAGGAAAGGCATTCTGTAAACAGATCCCATAGTTGATCGGATGACCTTTGGATTGGTAATGTCTACGCAGGTTTTCGTAAGAAAAACACCGGAAACACCAGCACCCTCACCTGTTCGGAAAATAGTCCCTGCATTTCCCGGATCCTGAAGATCCTCAAGAACCATTACCAAAGGAGCATCTCCTTTTAAAATATCTTCCACAGTCCACGCCGGTTTCTTCAGAACTGTAAGAATTCCCTGTGGAGTCCTGGTATCACACATCTGGCGGAAAACATTATCTGCCACAATTTCTCTTTTTTCTTCCGGAAGCTCCATGACCTGCTTCATCAGGAACTCATCTGCTGTCAGGGATTCTGTCACATAAACCCTGGAAATCCAGTCCTTTGGAGCTTCCCCGAACATTTTCCGGCCCTCAGCCACAAACAACCCCTGTTCCCTGCGGGCCTTGGCCTTCTGGTTTAACTGTATGATATTTTTTACCTGTGTATTATTTGCACTGGTTATCATAAATTATCCTCCCTGTTACAGCGGCTTTCGGAATTTATTCAAATCCTCGTTCTTTCCTACTGCAACCAGAATACAACCCGCTTCCAGCTTCTCCGCAGGATTCAGGTTTACATTTACAGAATCTCCATGCTTCACTGCAACCAGATTTATATGATGCTGCTCACGGAGCCTGATCTCTGAAAGACTTTTTCCCACCCATTCATTCGGGATCCGGAATTCTGCCATACTGAACTCCGTAGAAAGCTCAAACACATCCTCAAATCCACTGGCTGTAAAATTACGGGCAACGCGGATGCCCATGGAACGCTCCGGATATATTACCTGATCAGCACCAATTTTCTCCAGGATCCGGCCATGAAGGGAATTCATTGCCTTCGCCAGAACAAGCGGGACGCCCAGATCCTTCACCTGCATGGTGGCAGTAATACTGGCTTCCATATTTTCTGCAACCGCAATAATCGCAACGTCTACATTCTGTACGCCCAGAGATTTCAGAATTCCAGGCTCGCGCACATCTGCACGAACTGCATAAGTGACAGTATCTGCAATTTCCTGAATATTTTCATCTTTATCATCAATTGCCAAAACATCATAATCTGCATTCGCAAGCTCTTTTGCCAGGGTCATTCCAAACTGCCCCAATCCAATGACTGCAAAGGATTTTCCGCTCATTCTAATCTCCTTTAAAATCTGCTATGAAAGCAACGGACTTTCATGCGGGATAATGTCGTCCACAGACGCCATTTTCTATCCTATCATAATATTCTCTTCTGCCAGATGTACATCTTTCGTTCGCTTCTGCGCACGGGATACAACCGCCGCGCCCAGTGTCAGCGGACCGATTCTTCCAAGATACATGGTAAAAATAACGATCCATTTGGCCGGTGTATTCAGGACCGCGGTCAGTCCTCTGGAAAGACCTACGGTTCCAATTGCAGAAGTAAGCTCATACAGCACATCCACAAAGGGTGCATCCGGCATAATTGCAAAAATCCCCAGCACGGAAATAAGCAGCACACTAACCGCCATTCCCACAACTACCTGCGCAGAACGGATATAACTGCTGCGAATCTTTCTCCCATAAACCTCTACATCCTTTTTTCCCCGAAGGTTGGCAATAATACTCAGCACAAGCACTGCAAGTGTAGTCGTCTTCACTCCGCCGGCAGTCCCCATAGGAGAACCTCCAACCAGCATAAGAAACAGACAGATTATTACGCTTCCGCTGGTCAGTGCCCCCTGATCAATTGTAAAAAATCCTGCAGTTCTTGTGGTCACAGACTGAAATGCCGCTGCCATCAGCTTCTGTCCAAAGGACAGACTTCCCAGTGTGGCCGGGTTCTTATACTCAAACAGCAAAATACAGATCGTCCCACCAAGGAGCAAAATCCCGGTTGTAGTCAAAACCAGCTTGCTCTGCAGGCGAAGGGTCCGGAATAATCTTCTAGGAGAAAGCTTCTTCTGAAAAACCAGCTTTATTCTTTTTCCAAGATCCCACCATACATTAAAGCCAAGTCCAGAAGCAATAATCAATCCCATAGTTGTCACATTCACCAGAGGATTGGTTACATAGTCTGCCAGACTGTTCTCTCCCAAGAGATCGATCCCTGCGTTACAAAAGGCTGAAACTGCTGTAAAAACAGCCTGCCCCAGACCTTTCACCAGTCCAAGCTCTGGTACAAAGCAGAACGCATAGCCGACAGCTCCGATTCCTTCCGCTGCAAATACGCAGAGAACCACTTTTCTCACCACTGTTACCAGGCCGGACATCTGCTCCAGATTATAGGATTCCTGGATCATTCTGCGGTTCTTCAGACTGATCTTCTTATTCAGGGAAATAAAAATAATGCTGGCAAGAGCGATCAGACCAATTCCGCCAATCTGGATCAGCAAAAGGATCACCAGCTTGCCGATCAGGCTCCAGTGAGTGGCTGTGGTCACAGTCACAAGGCCGGTTACACATACGCAGGTGGTGGCTGTAAACATAGCGTCGGAGAACGAAGTGGTCTGGCCTGCTGCCGTACAGAAAGGCAGCCACAAAATTAATCCTCCTACAAAAATTACCCCCGCAAAGCTGAGGGTAATGATCTGTGCTGTATTCAGTTTATGCAATTTATATTGCAGGTTTTGAATGAACATAAGCTTCCTTTATGTCACTGCCCCTCAGCATCTTTCGCAAAATACTCTGCTGTAGAATGTTAGGAACAATGACTCTTTTATAATTACGGTTCACCTGCCGCCGACACATAGCTCTAAGGATTTCTGCAAAATGTGTATCACAGACTGTAAAACCCAATCGGAGATATGCCCTGAGACAAGTGAACCGTATTATCACTGTTATTTCCTATAATTATGAGAAAGGGACTCACAAACCTCCCACATATATGGAGTTACACTCTTCTCCATTGCAAGAGCTTCATTGATATCGAAATCAACGAAATCACCATGACGATATCCAACAACACGGCTCTTCTTGCCTTCCAGAAGAAGGTCTACTGCCATAGCACCCATCATGGATGCATATACACGGTCCTTACATGTTGGGCTTCCACCACGCTGCATGTGACCAAGGATCGTAGCACGTGTCTCGATTCCTGTAGCGGCCTCGATACGGGTTGCCATAGCCTGTGAATGACCGATACCCTCTGCATTGATGATGATGTGGTGTTTCTTACCCATCTTACGGCTCTCAATAATGTTATTGATCAGCTTCTGCTCATCATAGTCATACTTCTCAGGGATCAGAACATCCTCTGCTCCGTTGGCAATACCGCACCACAGTGCAAGCCAGCCGGCTCCACGTCCCATAACCTCGATGATACTGCATCTCTCATGGGAAGTAGAGGTATCACGAACCTTATCGATTGCTTCCATAGCAGTATTTACGGCGGTATCAAAACCGATGGTATACTCTGTACATGCAATGTCAAGGTCGATGGTTCCTGGAATTCCGATTGTGTTGATTCCAAGGTTTGCAAGCTTCTGTGCTCCGGCGAATGAACCGTCTCCACCGATTACAACAAGTCCGTCAATACCGTGTTTGCGGCAGATCTCTGCACCACGCTGCTGTCCTTCCGCTGTACGGAACTCAGCACATCTTGCAGTGTAAAGAATTGTACCACCACGCTCGATGGTGTCGGATACATCTCTTGCTGTCATATCGATGATCTCTTCGTTTAAAAGGCCGTTATAGCCCTTCTGGATACCTTTTACTTTAAGTCCGCTGGAAAGTCCACGTCTTACAACTGCACGGATTGCAGCGTTCATTCCAGGAGCGTCACCGCCGCTGGTAAGGACACCAATGGTCTTAACTTTGTTTTCTGCCATAATAATCTCCTCCATCTTATGAATCGTCGGGAGCTGTGTCTCCATTTTCAGTGGAAACGCCCTCGTTTTTCTATACACATATTCAGCATTAGTTTATAGCATTTTCAAAGGTTTTTCAAGACTCTTTCCTTAAGTAATTGCCGAAATTACACTCTGTTTTCCGTGATTTTACCATAATTTTCCATATACCTGTCTGATTCTTCACTTTAAAGCGTTTTCAGAGCTCTTTCTACAACCCGGATATTGCCTTCACCATATTTTTTACTCATCTGTGCAAGCCATTCATCCTGCAGATTTACATGGTATGCAGCAGACAGTTTTTTCATTGCTTTTACATCTTTCAGATAAATAACGACAGTGTCTGTACCCTGAGAATTCCGTAGATCCTCCAGAAGCCCTTTTTCTTTCTGGCTGTAATCGTCCTTACTTTCAAACTGGATCCAGAGTTCTCTCGGAATATCGGAGAAAGGCCGTACCTTTTCCAGGATCAGTTTGCTGGCCTTGTCATCCTCGGCAGATACCCGTCCCTGGATGAATACCCTGGCGTCCTCATTGATCATATTCTGCCATTTCTCGTAATCTCTTGGGAAAACCATGACTTCCACAGTTCCAACCAGATCCTCCACGGTAAGGAACGCCATCACTTTGTTTGTTTTGGTATACTTCACGTTTTTCTCTGTGATCATTCCTCCGATGATGACTTTCTGATTGTCCCGTACTTTTGACTCATCCGGTTCACCGCCTTCACGGTCGTCTTCATCTGACGGCTGGAAATCAATAGTTCTTGCGGAAATCATTTTCTCCATCATATTACGGTAGCGATCCAGAGGATGACCGCTCAGGTATATGCCAAGGACTTCTTTTTCGTAGGACAGAACCGTCTCTTTGTCATATTCTTCCAGATTCGGCATACGGATCTCAAATTCTTTTTTTTCATCTTCGCTGGCAATGTCGAATAAGCTGAGCTGCCCTGCCATAGACTGCTTCTTGTTTCGGGAAATGTCATCTACGATCTGACCAAAAACGACCATCTTCTGATGACGGTTTCCTTCCAGACAATCCAGAGCACCGGCCTTGATAAAGTTCTCAATGGCACGCTTGTTCACAGCTTCCATATTCCGCTCAATAAAGTTCTTCACGGAAAGGTACTCGCCATGTTCTTTTCTCTCTGCAACAATAGCCTCGATGACCGGACGGCCTACGCTCTTGATTGCGGAAAGTGCATAGAGGATCGAGCCTCCTGATACAGAAAAACCATACTCGCCTTTGTTGATGTCCGGCGGCAAGATCGGAATATTCATCTGGCGGCAGACCTGAATATACTCGGCAACCTTGGTAGGCTTGTCGATTACGGAGGTCATCAGCGCAGCCATATATTCTACCGGATAATAGTATTTCAGAAAGGCAGTCTGATACGTAACATAGGCGTATGCAGCCGCATGGGATTTGTTAAATGCATACTGTGCAAAATCGATCATTTCGTCATAAATCTTATTTGCGATTTTCTCGTCAATTCCATTCTTAATACATCCAGGAACACCTTCTGCTTCATTTCCATAGACAAAAGCCTGGCGTTCTTTTTCCATAACGTTAAGTTTCTTCTTGGACATGGCCCGGCGGAGAAGATCGCTTCGTCCCAGGGTAAATCCGGCAAGGCTCTGTACGATCTGCATAACCTGCTCCTGGTACACGATACAACCGTGAGTCGCCTTCAGGATTGGCTCCAACTGAGGACAATCATAGTGGATGGTGTCTGGACGGTTCTTGCCGCGGATATACTGGGGAATAAAGTCCATCGGTCCCGGACGATACAGGGAAATTCCGGCGATCACATCCTCCAGGCTATGAGGCTTCAGTTCTTTCATAAAGCCCTTCATTCCGCCACTCTCCAGCTGGAACACACCGTCTGTACGTCCGGTTCCAAGAGAATCCAGCACTTTCTGGTCATTATAATCTATCTTTTGCATATCAAGGGATATGCCGTAATTTTTCTTTACATTTTTTACTGCGTTGTTGATTACAGTCAGGGTTCGAAGGCCAAGGAAATCCATTTTCAAAAGTCCCAGCTCCTCAAGAGTTGTCATGACAAACTGGGTGACAATGGTTCCGTCCTGCGCGCGGGAAAGGGGCACATACTCGGAGACGTCTTTCTGGCTGATTACAACTCCGGCAGCGTGCATGGAGGTATGTCTTGGAAGACCTTCCAGACGTTTGGCCATGTCAATCAGATGATGCACATCCGGCTGCTCGTCGTATGCTTTTTTCAGTTCCGGGTTTACTTCCATGGCTTTGTCGATTGTGACAAGCTTCACATTCGGTATTTTGGCAGGAACCATTTTCGCAATGGAGTCTACCTGGGCATATGGCATATCGAGGACACGGCCTACATCACGGATAACACCGCGGGCTGCCAAAGTACCGAATGTAACAATCTGAACCACACAGTCTTTGCCGTATTTCCGTACAACATAGTCGATTACTTCCTGTCTTCGCTCAAATCCGAAATCCACGTCAATATCAGGCATGGATACTCGCTCCGGATTCAGGAAACGTTCAAACAGAAGGTCATATTTGATTGGATCAAGTAAGGTGATTCCAAGGGTATATGCAACAATACTTCCGGCTGCGGAGCCTCGTCCGGGACCTACTTCAATGCCATTACTGCGGGCATAATGGATGAAATCCCACACAATGAGGAAGTAGTCAACATAGCCCATATTTTTGATAGTGTTCAGCTCGTATTCCAGTCGCTCCCGTAGCTCTGGGGTAACCGGATCGTACAGGCGCTCCAGCCCTTCGAAGCAGAGCTTATTCAGGTATTCCCAGGAGGTGTAGCCCTCGGGAACGTCAAATCTTGGCAGCTTGGTAACTCCGAATTCAATTTCTACGTGGCAGCGCTCTGCTATTTTATGTGTGTTCTCCAAGGCTTCCAGTGCATATGGGAAAAGTGCCGCCATTTCCTGCTCGGATTTCACGTAGTACTGACCGCCTTCGTAGCGCATACGGTCTGTATCGGACAGCTTCTTCCCTGTCTGGAGACACAGAAGAATGTCGTGAGGATCAGCATCTTCTTTGTAGGTGTAATGAATATCGTTAGTGGCTACCAGGTCAATTCCAGTCTCCTGGTGCATGCGCAGAAGCTGCTGGTTTACATTCTGCTGTTCCGGAATTCCATGATCCTGAAGCTCTAGGAAAAAATTGCCTTCGCCGAAAATTTCCTGATAGCGGAGGGCCGCCTTCTTAGCGTCCGGGTACATTCCTCTGTTAAGGAACCGGGCTACTTCACCGGCCAGGCAGGCGCTCAGCGCGATGAGACCTTCGTGATATTCCCGGAGAAGCTCCAGGTCTACTCGTGGTTTATAGTAAAAGCCTTCTTTAAAGCTTTTGGATACAATTTTCATAAGGTTCTGGTAGCCCTGGTTGTTCTCGGCAAGAAGTACCAGATGGTAGTAACGGTCGTCGCCACTGCCGATCTCGCGGTCGAAGCGGGAACCAGGGGCTACATAGACTTCGCAGCCAAGGATCGGATTGATTCCGGCTGCTTTCGCTGCCCGGTAAAAATCGATGACGCCGTACATGACCCCATGGTCTGTGATGGCCGCGCTGTCCATCCCAAGCTCCTTTACACGGGCAACGTATTCTTTTATTTTATTGGAACCGTCCAGCAGGGAGTATTCGGTGTGGACGTGGAGGTGGGTAAAAGCCATTGTGTGTCTCCTTCTTCGCAAATTTGCTATTTAGTGTGTTGGTCGTTATCCCGGACGCGATTTCACAATGTATATTCACCGCCGCGCGT
>NZ_JAJCIA010000055.1 GCF_020554845.1 Blautia faecis
TAGTCATCGGAATCTTCCACGTCTTCCATTGTTATGATCCTAAATTGTGCCTCCAGGTATTCTGCATCAATTTTTTCCATTTCCATTGTTGAGATATTGGTATTCAAATTAAAGCCTGGTTTTTGGGTCCGTTTTCCACCACCACCTTGATTGGAAGGAAGATCGTTGTATCGCATAATCAAAATCTTGTAGGTATAGACGATATTATTTGGATTATTAATCGGCAGGGATAGTCACTTTCCCTTTATATTCCTGCAGGTTTTACATAAGAAGATGGATTTCGGTCAGCAAAGGCAGCTCCCACAATGCCTTTTGGATATCCGCTTCTGCAAGTTGTAGTAAGTAATTGCTTCCCATCAAAATCATGAGATCGTGGTACCGCAGGCAAAGGATAAAAGATTTAGACCGTCACTGGGCGTTGAGGAAGAGTAGGTGAGTAATATGAGATACGAAGATTCGATGAAAGATGTAGCTGATCAGATAATCAAAGAACAGCAGCGAGCCAGTAAAATTAAAAACAATCCAGAAGAGTTCCATTGGCATGACGAATATGCAACGTTGAATTTCTTTCGGTTTATCTGCAAAAATATCGGTAACTTGAGAAATGGAGAAATTGAAAAAATGGTCACACGTTTAAAGAACATAGATCAGAAAGCAGTGGAAAACCATGTGAATGGTGCTGTTTGGGCATTTGATTATGATAAGATGTTCTGTGTATTGATGGAAAATGAAATTTGCCGAAAGGTGTGTGAAAAGAATAAATATAACAATTGGATGAATCTGATTGGACAGTATTGTGTTTCAAGGACTTAAAGACGAAGAAAGTTGTTGGAGAGAAGTAATTTCCAGCAACTCTGTCTTTAATGAATAGAGTTCATTTTTTTATTCAACTATTCCCATAATATATACAATATGTAAATGTGCAATTCAAATATCAGTTTATGCTAAGTACAAAAATAATAATAATTACTATTATTGACAAAAGAATAATTATCATGTATAATACAGATATACAAGAAACAAAGTGTTAGAAAAATTGCTAGGAACTTGGTAACAAAAATAAATCGACATTGAAAAGGGAAAATGACTATGAAAAAATATGAATGTGAACCATGTGGCTATATTTATGATCCGGCAGTAGGCGATCCAGACGGAGGTATCGCTCCAGGAACTGCATTTGAGGATATTCCAGATGACTGGACATGCCCAATCTGCGGATTAGGAAAAGATGTTTTCGTTCCTGTAGAAGACTAAGCAGAAAATGCAGATACGAAACTGC
The DNA here is from genome assembly GCF_020554845.1 of Blautia faecis. Taxonomy (GTDB): domain Bacteria; phylum Bacillota; class Clostridia; order Lachnospirales; family Lachnospiraceae; genus Blautia_A; species Blautia_A faecis. The sequence goes on from NZ_JAJCIA010000055.1 coordinate 1,280, forward strand.
CAGACATTAAAAGAGCCTAAGAGAACATATAAAAGAAATGGAGGTCAAATTATGACTTACGATTTAAACATTACCTTTGATGACAATTTAGTAACAGGAAATAAAACAATCGATACACAGCACAAAGAATTGATTGACCGTATTCAGAACTTTGTAATTGCCTGTCAAAATGGCGACAGCAAGGTAAAGGCGATCAAACTTCTGGATTATCTTAACGAGTATACTGACTTTCATTTTAAAGAAGAAGAAGCACTTCAGGAAAAAGCCGGTTATCCAGAGCGTGAAAAACATTATGAAAAACATGAAGAGTTTAAAAAGACAATTCAGGAACTGTATGAATACCTTCAGGAGTATGAAGGACCAACAGATCGGTTCAGTGAACTTGTACAGAAAAATGTAATCGACTGGCTGTTTGGACACATTAAAACATACGACCGCTCTGTGGCAAAATTTATCTTTATGAAACAAAATCCAGATCGATGCTAAAATAAACCAGGGAACGAGTTCACTCAGAATGTAGACAACGTGATGAAGTAAACTAGGGGCTGTCATAATGCAGCCCCTTTCCTGTTATAGCGATATTCTAGGTAATATATTGCGCTGGCATGACATATTATTTTACTACTACTATATGGGAAATTTGAATCCAGTCATAAAGAAGGCGAACCAGATGTAGTTGGAACTTTTTCTGTAAATCGGGATGAAAATATAACCGTGGTCGCAAATAGGGAAGATATTGAGGATAGAGAAGCGTTTGCAAGAAAACTTTTGCAGATGTACAAGGATGATTCTTTACATTCGACAAAATTCTCCACAGACAGAGGATATGCGACGAGCATTGATATGAACATCTATTTATGGAAAGAGGATATTGAAGACGGGGAATCGGTAATGACGGCCGAATATAGACCTGTAGAATACGGAAAGGACTATGATGTTGTCAATAATCCTGATAAATTTCAACTATATATAGATGGAAAAGAGATTAAATAGTAATCTCCTGAAAGCAAGCTTTTTGTCAATTATTTCAAAGAAAAATTAAAGGATAACAATACATAGTTTTGACAATGATATTTTGAAAAATTTTATAGGAATGTTCTATTATCAAATTGACATAGGAATATGGTAGCGTATAATTAGAATTGAATACACTGAAAAAATGGAGGAATTACATGAAAGCACATAAATATTGGTCAGTAGGAGCATTGATCACAATGCTTGGGACTTTTTACACTGGATATAAAAAGCAAAAATCAAGTCACAAATACTTTGCTTTAAGTTCTATGTTATGTATGGTAATGGCGATATATACAGGTCATAAAATGATTACCGGGAATAGGAAGAAAAAGGCGAATAAAGAGAAAGATACAGAAAGGGAGGGATAAATAATGTTGGAAGTAGGGGTTAAGGCACCGGATTTTGAGTTGCCAGATCAAAATGGGAAAATACATAGATTATCGGATTATACAGGAAAAAAAGTGATTTTATATTTCTATCCCAAGGATAATACAGCGGGATGCACGAAACAGGCATGTGGGTTTTCTGAGCGATACCCTCAGTTTACCGAAAAAGGAGCAGTTATTCTTGGAGTCAGTAAGGATTCTGTATCCTCTCATAAGAGATTTGAGGAAAAATATGGATTGGCATTTACACTTTTAGCAGATCCAGAGCGGAAAGTTATTGAAGCATATGATGTATGGAAAGAAAAGAAAAATTATGGAAAAGTCTCTATGGGAGTAGTAAGAACCACATATCTTATTGATGAACAGGGGATTATTATAAAGGCAAATGATAAAGTCAAGGCTGCAGATGATCCTGAAAATATGCTCAAGGAATTAGATTAATGAAGATAATATTATCCCCTGCTAAAAAGATGATTATAGATACTGACAGCATAGCGCCGGATGGATTGCCTGAATTTATTGAAAAGACGACAGAGATACAAAGTTGGTTGAAAAGTAAGTCAAAAGAAGAACTGAAGACTATCTGGAAATGTAATGACAAAATTACAGAACAGAACTTCAATAGATTGGAAAACATGGATCTTTATCATTTACTTACCCCAGCTGTCTTATCATATGAAGGAATTGCTTTTCAATATATGGCTCCATCCGTGTTTGAGGACAGTCAGTTCGAGTATGTACAAAAGCATTTGAGAATAATATCTGCATTTTATGGTGTGTTAAAACCAAGGGATGGTGTGACGCCTTATCGTTTGGAAATGCAGACGAAGGTTGGAATAGGAGAAACAAAAAATCTGTATGAGTACTGGGGAGATTTATTATACCGCTCAGTGATTGATAACAGCAGGATTATAATCAATCTGGCATCGAAAGAATACTCTAAGTGCATAGAAAAATATCTGACACGACAGGATAGATACATTACGATTACATTTTGTGAGTTATCAGGAGATAAACTGGTGACAAAAGGTACATATGCTAAGATGGCCCGTGGTGAAATGGTTAGGTTCATGGCTGAAAACAGAATTGAAAATCCTGAGGATATTAAGAAATTTGATAGACTAGGCTATTCATTCCGCTCTGATTTATCATCAGATGCAGAATATGTTTTTGAACGGAAAAAATGATGATTGAATGATTATTTTAAATAAAAGGTAATCAGTAATATTGATTATTATAATAATAGAAGGAGGAACAAACTAATGAAATATGTATGTGACGTTTGCGGATGGGAATATGATGAAGAGGAAGGTTATCCTGAAGGTGGTATTGCACCAGGAACAAAGTGGGAGGACGTTCCAGAAGATTTTGAATGCCCATTATGTAATGTTGGAAAAGATCAGTTTTCAGAAGTTGAATAAAATTCTGATTATTTAAATACGGCTAGATAAACAAAAACCCTGGTGCGTGTGAGCAACAGGGTTTCAGACTGTAGACAAACTTGGTGTTGGGTGTTATGCCCAGCACCATTTTTCTTTTAAAACTTCTTTTCTTTTTATTTTCTTCAAAATTAACAAAAATCTGGCTGTGTTCCAACCTCGTTTTTCCAGGATCTTTGCCAGTTTTTTCAGATTCATGCATGCAAAGGTAAGCCCGGCTTTCATTTCCATCCGTGCTTTTTTCCAGAATCTTTGAAAAGATATGCTCAAAAAGGTCTGTATCTTTGAAACGGCGGGTATAATTCTTTCCAAATGTAGAGAAATGAGGTACTGGATCTAACATGTCTAGTCCGAGAAACCAGCGGTATGCAACGTTTACCTCGATCTCTTTCATGGTCTGACGCATGCTTTTTATCCCATAGAGATACTGAATGAATGGTATCTTTATCAGCATGACGGGATCCATACTGGGACGGCCGTTATCCGGACAGTATTTTTCTTCAACCAGATCATAAATAAAATTCCAATTGATTGCTTTATCAATCAATCGCAGCATATGGTTTTGAGGTACCATGTCATCCATGGAAAACATCATCATTTGTTCTCTGTTTTTATCTGCATTTTTCGTCATCATAAAAAACACCGCCCTTCTGATATTTATTATATCAGAAAAGCGGTTCCAACAATAGCAAAACCCTGCAAAAGCAGGGCTTTGTCTACAGTCTGAAGCAGCTGGATTACAGCTGCTTCAGTACGTTTAAGAGTTTTGTATTATCGTCGTGCATCATGATGCAGAAGCGGACAAATTCGCCGTCCAGGCACTGGAAGGAAGAACAGTCGCGGATCATCAGGCCTTTTTTGATGCAGGCCTCAAAGACATCGGCGGAAGTCAGACCGTCCCGGCGGATTTTTAATAAGATGAAATTGGCATAGGCAGGATAAACTTTAAAAGTAGGGATATTTTGAAGTTCCTGCTCCATGCGGTCACGCTCATCGAGGATCAGATCACGCGTTTCCTGAATGTAGTCGTGGTCACGGAGCATCAGCTCTCCGGCAAAGGCACCAAGACTGTTCAGTGACCATGGCGTCTGTTTTTCTCGCATTTTGGAAAGAAATTCCATATTTCCGGTAATTCCGTAACCGAGACGCATGCCCGGTGCAGCATAAAATTTAGAAACACCACGCAGTACCATAAGATTGGTAAATTCTCTGGTCAGAGGAATTGCAGTTATTTCTTCGACATCTGGTGCGAACTCTACGTAAGTTTCATCGATCATGACAAAAATATCTTTATCTGCACAGAATGCGATCAGTTTGCGGAGATCTTCCTGCATGATCGCAGAGGAAGTCGGATTATTCGGATTGCAGAGAATCAGGAAATCATAACCGTTTTCCAGAGTTTTGCACAGATCCTCTACATCGAGAGTGAAATTTCGTTCTTCTCGCAGATGATAATATTCCTGTGTGCTTCCGGAGAAAGAAAGTTCTCTGGAATATTCGGAATATGTCGGTCCGAGAATCAGGGTGTGTTTCGGCGCACGTTCCTGAATCAGAAGTGAGATCAGTTCACTGGAACCATTTCCAGGTAAAATAAATTCAGCGGGAATCCTGCAGTATTCTGAGATCGTATTTCTGAGAGATACATAATCTCTGTCCGGATAAGAAGAAAAAAGATCGACATTTTCTGCAATTTCTTTTTTTACAGAGGCGGAGAGGCCAAGAGGATTGACATTTGCCCCGAATTTAACGATATCTTCTTTATTTAAATGATAGTAGTCACATATTTTTTCTATGTCACTTCCATGAAAAACCATTTTTGTAGTCATAAGGTTACACTCCTCATTATTTCGCTATTTACTATAATAAATCATCGAAGCGTTTTTTACAATAGACAACCGCCGAAGATGTGTTATACTAGAAAAACAGGTGTTGCTGTGAACACAGGCAGTATTCCGCGAGGTGTTTTGGAATGGATTTTGACCAAGTTGCTGTGAACGGAGTGAACAGTAACAAACAGGTGTTGTTGTGAACAGCAATAACTAATAAATATGCAAGACGGGGGAATGAATATGAGATTGCAGACAGTACAGGATGCATTGAATCAAAAAAATATCAGGTTTGAATATACCGAAGAAGACGGATGCGGAAGTCTGGATTTTATGTTCCGCGGACTGAAATTCCATGTGTGGGAATATCACGATGGAGTCTGGGGTGCAGAGACAAATATCTATGAGGCAGGCAGAAGTGAGGATATTGGGGGCGATTATGAAGAAAAGATTGCCGGAGAAATTCTGTCTTGGCCGGATATGATCAATAATAGAAAAATGAAACTTGTAAACATTTCCGATGAAGGCGCAAAATATAAATGGCAGCTTTATGATCTGTATGACAAAGCATTTCCGGAACAGGAGAAAAAGCCCCTGCAGGTAATGGAAAACCTGGTAGCAGATGGAAAGATGGAGATGCTTGCAATGGTTGACGAAGATGAATTCGTAGGACTGGCAATCAATCTGATCGATGCGGAGCAGGATAGGGCGCTTCTGGATTATTATGCAATTGTACCGGAGAAAAGAAATTACGGATATGGAAGCAGGGGACTGGAGGCATTACTTAAAAAGTTCAAAAATCATAAATATATTTTTGAAATAGAAACACAGGATGAAAAAGCAGAAAATGCTGAAGAACGCAAAAAAAGAAAGGCTTTTTATCTTCGGAACGGACTTCAGGAGACGGGATTGTTTGTAAATGTGTATGATACAGATTTTGAAATCCTTACACCGGACGGTGAGCTGACTTTCTGGGAATATGTAGATTTTCTGCGAGAAGTAATGTATGAAGAATACGTACAGATTCTTCGCCCGACATTGATTGCGATGAAAAAATAATAAAAATACAAAAGGAAATTGAGGACAGGGAACGTGGGAGAAAATGTGGTTTTAGTTTATCTGGTAGTATGTTTTTTTGTATTTCTGGCAGGATTTGTGGATTCGATTGCCGGAGGAGGCGGACTGATCTCACTTCCGGCATATATGATTGCGGGACTGCCGGTACATACTGCAATTGCAACAAATAAAATGAGCAGCTCCATGGGAACTTTCGTGGCATCTTTTCACTACATGAAAAAAGGCTTTATGAAATGGAAAATCTGTATTCCGGCAGTTTTTGGTGCAATTGCCGGATCCTGGATAGGATCTCATCTGGCTCTTCTGATTTCGGAGAAAGCTTTAAAGATCGCCATGCTGGTTGTGCTTCCGGTCATTTTGTTTTATGTACTGAGAAGCAAAGCACTGAAAGGAAAAGACGAAAATGCAACAGAAGTAATCAATGGAATGCTGATTTTTAAAAGTATCCTGATTGCAGCTGTAGTTGGTATTTATGATGGGATTTACGGACCGGGAACAGGAACATTTCTGATGCTTTTATTTACCGGTTTCTGTCATATGACATTAAACGATGCAGCAGGTGCCACAAAGGCAATCAATCTGACAACCAATATCACAGCACTTGTCGTATTTCTGATCAATGGCAAAGTGCTTTTGCCACTGGGAATTGCAGCAGGAGTTTGTAACATGGCAGGGAATTATCTTGGAAGTCATAGCTTTACTTCAAACGGTCACAAGATCGTAAAACCGGTTATGATTGTGGTGATCGTGATTTTCTTCATTAAAGTATTAACAGAACTGATTTGAAACACACAAAAGGGGACTTATTTCACATCCCCCTTTGTCTACAGTCTGAAACCCTGGTGCGTGTGAGCAACAGGGTTTTTTATTGCGATAGTTTGTGATGATATCACAGAAAATGATTTACCTTTTGCTTATAATGTAACTACAAACAAAGTAAGGAGGTAGTCTAAATGAGATTAAAAGATAAAGTTGCAATCATTACGGGTGGAAGCCGTGGTATAGGATTTGCTACATCTGATAAATTCTTGAAGGAAGGTGCTTCAGTTGTGTTGGCAGCAAGTTCACAGGAATCGGCAGATGTTGCTGTAGATAAATTAAAAGAAAAATATCCCAATGCAATAGTTGCTGGAATTAGTCCAAATCTGGCAAGCATGGAGTCTGTCAGAAAGGCTTTTAAAGAGGCAACTGAAAAATATGGATGTGTCGACATACTGGTAAATAATGCAGGGATTTCAGAAAACACCTCATTTATGGATTATACAGAGGAGACTTTTGATAAAGTCATGGATCTAAATGTAAAAGGAGTATTTAATACTACTCGTGTAGCAGCAGAATGTATGGTGGCAAGAGGCAAGGGGGTCATTCTCTCAACTTCTTCCATGGTGAGTATTTCGGGACAGCCAAGTGGGTTTGCTTATCCGGCATCGAAGTTTGCAGTAAACGGATTGACTGTATCATTAGCAAGAGAACTAGGACCTAAAGGTATTCGTGTTAATGCTGTTGCACCTGGGATTACAGAAACTGATATGATGAAGGCCGTGCCAAAGGAAGTTATCGAACCTATGATTGAAAGAATTCCATTGCGTCGTCTTGGACAGCCAGAAGATATTGCCAATGCGTTTGTGTTTCTTGCTTCAGATGAGGCGAGTTACATTACAGGTGTTATATTAAGTGTAGATGGTATGGCAAGAAGTTAAGTTAATGAGGTATGGTGATGTAATCACGGAAAATAAATGAAATTAAGACTATAATAAATCTACAAAAAGAAAAAGATAAGGAGGACTGTAAAATGTCTGCTATTAATATCAATAAAAATAATTTTCAGAACGAAGTACTGAATTCCGATAAACCCGTTCTTTTAGATTTTTGGGCATCTTGGTGTGCGCCTTGCCGCATGGTAGTACCTATTGTAGAGGAGATTGCAAGTGAGCGTAGAGATATTAAAGTTGGAAAGATTAATGTAGATGAAGAGCCTGAACTGGCAAATAAGTTCAGTATTATGAGCATTCCGACTTTAGTGGTTATGAAGAATGGGAAGATTGTACAGCAGGTTTCAGGGGCGAGACCTAAGAATGCGATTTTAGAAATGCTTTAGGGAGGTGTGCTAATGGGATTTTTTGATCTCTTTAAACAGTCGAATATTAATCAAGGCATAGAAGAATATAAAAGGACTGATGATGCAGTTCTGCTGGATGTACGTACACCGCAGGAATATCAGGAAGGACATATACCAGAAAGTAAAAATGTGCCGTTGCAGCAACTTGACAATATTGCTTCTGTAGCGAAGAATAAGGATATCCCACTGTTTGTATACTGTTATTCCGGTTCACGAAGCCGCCAGGCAACTGGGATACTGCAACGAATGGGATATTCTAAAGTAAATAATATCGGTGGCATTGCAGCTTACTCAGGAAAGGTGGAAAAATAAGATGAAGGTAATAATTGTAGGAGGTGTAGCCGGAGGAGCTACAGCCGCAGCAAGAATACGCAGACTGAATGAACATGCTGAAATTACTGTGTTTGAAAGATCCGGATACATATCCTATGCAAATTGTGGACTTCCATATTATATTGGAGACGTGATCATAGACCCGGAAGAACTTACACTACAGACACCAGAGAGTTTTTTTAAACGCTTCCGTATTAACATGAAAATTCATCATGAAGTTATCTCCATACATCCGGAACGTAAAACGGTTTCAGTGAAAAATTTAGAGAATGGTGAGATATTTGAAGAAAAATATGATAAGCTGATCCTCTCTCCAGGTGCAAAGCCAACACAGCCGAGACTTCCCGGAGTAGGTATTGATAAACTTTTTACACTTCGTACTGTAGAAGACACTTTTCGGATAAAGGAATATATAAATAAGAATCATCCAAAATCGGCTGTATTGGCAGGTGGCGGTTTTATTGGTCTGGAACTGGCAGAAAATTTGAGGGAGCTTGGCATGGATGTTACGATTGTCCAGCGGCCTAAGCAGCTGATGAACCCTTTTGACCCGGATATGGCATCCATGATCCATAATGAAATGAGAAAGCATGGGATAAAACTGGTACTGGGCTATACAGTAGAAGGATTTAAAGAAAAAGACAACGGAGTGGAGGTCCTGTTGAAAGATAATCCATCCCTTCAGGCTGATATGGTAGTTCTGGCAATCGGAGTCACACCAGACACAGTATTAGCAAAAGAAGCCGGTCTGGAACTTGGCATCAAGGAAAGTATTATAGTGAATGACAGAATGGAAACCTCTGTACCGGATATTTATGCTGCAGGTGATGCAGTTCAGGTAAAACATTATGTTACGGGTAATGATGCGCTGATTTCTTTGGCTGGACCAGCCAATAAACAGGGCAGAATCATCGCTGATAATATTTGTGGCGGTGATAGTCGTTACCTGGGCAGTCAGGGAAGCTCCGTTATAAAAGTGTTTGATATGACAGCAGCCACTACAGGTATCAATGAAACCAATGCCAAAAAGTCAGGATTAGAGGTAGATACAGTAATTCTTTCTCCTATGAGTCATGCCGGTTACTATCCTGGTGGAAAAGTGATGACCATGAAGGTGGTTTTTGAAAAAGAGACCTATCGTTTGCTTGGTGCTCAGATTATTGGATATGAAGGAGTTGATAAACGTATTGATGTGCTGGCAACAGCAATCCATGCAGGGCTGAAGGCAACCCAGCTGAAGGATTTGGATCTCGCATATGCACCGCCTTATTCCTCTGCCAAGGATCCTGTAAATATGGCAGGATTCATGATAGACAATATAGCAAAAGGTACCTTAAAACAATGGCATCTGGAAGATATAGATAAGATTTCTAGAGATAAAAGTGTTGTGTTGCTGGATGTGAGAACTGTAGGTGAATTTAACAGGGGGCATATGAATGGATTCAAAAACATTCCTGTAGATGAACTAAGGGAACGTATCAATGAAATTGAGAAGGGAAAGCCTGTTTACCTGATATGCCAGAGTGGGCTGCGAAGTTATATTGCCAGTCGTATTCTGGAAGGAAATGGATATGAAACATACAACTTCTCCGGCGGATTCCGCTTCTATGATGCAGTTGTCAATGACCGTGCGCTGATTGAAAAGGCATATGCATGTGGTATGGATTATTAAAAATAATCATAATATTTTTATAATTTTCTCGTAATATAAAAAGATCCCCCATTTATTAGAATGACTTTCATAATTCTGATAAATGGAGGATTCTTCTTTATATGTTACAGAAAAACAATTTTATGACCTTTGGAGTGTTTCCAGTCTTTTTGGATCAAGGATTGTGATTTTGCCGCGGGAGAGTTTGACGAGACCCTCGCCTTGAAAGTATCGAAGCATTCGAGTGATAACTTCCCTGTGGGAACCAAGATGATTAGCAATCGTCTCATGAGTGATTTTCAGCTCGTTTGTTCCTTCGATAGAGGTCTCTTCTAAAAGAAATGAAGCAACACGCTTATCCAAACTCTTCCACATGATTTGTTCAATCAGCCACATGACATCAGAAAAACGGGTGGCTATTAACTCATTGGTATAGTTTGCGACGGGAGCAGATTCCTTCATAATGCTCTTATAGATTTCAGCAGGGATGATCCAAAGATCAGTATCTTTTTCTGCTTCAATGGTTACTTCAAATTGAATGGAGCGTATGATACATGAGGCGGATAAAAGACACATATCCATATCGAACAGACGGTAAAGTGTAATCTCTCGTCCTTCATCTGAAAGTATGTAGGTTCGAAGCTGCCCGGATTTAACCAGTAATAATCCAGTGCAATCCAGGTTTCCATTGTGAATGATTGTCCCTTTTTTTACATACTGTGTGATTAAATTGTCTGAAATTATTTTTTTCTGTGTTGTATTTAAGTCATTCCATAGTGGAAAACAATTTTCGAAGTTCATAACCGTTATCTCCTTTACGAACATAGTATACTTGCTTTTTTTAGATGCGTCAATTATATAACTGGCATATGCCATAAATAGAAATAAAAAGAAGTGTAATAAAGTAAATTATCTTTTCTGTGATATCATCACGGAAGCAAGCACTTATTTGGGGTATATTAAGTTCAAATAGGAGAAGGAGTTGAAAAATATGACATCTATAAATATAAATAAAGAAAAGTTTGGACAATTAATTCATAAGGAAAAACCGGTTCTGGTTGATTTCTGGGCACCTTGGTGTGGTTATTGCCGTAGAATTGGAGCGGCTTATGAAAAAATAAGTGAAGAATACAGCGATATTCTTATTGCTGGAAAAGTAAATATTGATGAAGAACCACAGATTGCAGAAGCTGAAAAGATTGAGATAATTCCTACGCTGGTTTTATATCGAGATGGAAAGGCAATAGATTCTATTGTTGCACCTGAATCAAAAATAATGATAGAGAATTTTATTAATGAAGCATTGGAAAAATAAAAGGAGGACTGCTGTATGAATGAAAATCATGTTTACGATATGATTATCGTGGGGGGAGGACCTGGAGGGTATACTTCAGCATTATACGCAGCCAGAGCAGGATTTGATACAATTGTTTTAGAAAAATTATCTGCAGGTGGTCAGATGTCATTGACCTGGCAGATTGATAACTATCCTGGTTTTGAAAATGGAATTGACGGATTTTCATTAGCAGAGAAAATGCAAAAACAGGCGGAAAAATTTGGCGCTAAAAGTGAATATGCTGAAGTTTTTAATATGGATTTAACAGGAAAGCTTAAGAGAGTAGAAACTAGTTCGGGAATTTATATTGGGAAAACAGTAGTGATTGCTACTGGAGCAAATCCAAGAGAACTTGGTCTCGCTAAAGAAAAAGAATTGATAGGTCATGGGGTTGCTTATTGTGCCTCCTGTGATGGTATGTTTTATAAAGATAAGATCGTGGTGGTTGTTGGTGGTGGAAATTCTGCTGTATCAGATGCTGCTCTTTTAAGTCGAATTGCTAAGAAAGTCATCATTGTTCATCGTAGAGATACATTACGTGCAACGAAAATCTACCATGACCAGCTGATGAAAACTGAAAATATAGAGTTTCGATGGAATAATACAGTAAATGAACTGATTTATGGAGAACGATTGACTGGTGTGCGGTTGAAAGATACAGTTACAGGAGAAGAAAGCATTATAGAATGTGACGGCCTGTTTGTGAGTATAGGAAGAAAACCGACAACAGATTTTTTAGATAATCAGATAGAACTGGATAATAAAGGATATATTGTGGCAGGTGAAAACACTGAAACGAGTATTCCGGGTGTTTATGCTGTAGGTGATGTCAGAACAAAGTTACTTCGTCAGATAGTAACAGCAGTGGCAGATGGTGCTATGGCAGTACATATGGCAGAAGAGTATATGGAGAAATAATAATCAGAATTTGAATAGTGAACTTTTTATACTGAAATATGTACGATTTCAATAATGACATGAACTTATGGGAACGTATTGCGGATACTTTGTGAACTTTATCCTGATACAATGATTATGCTGATGAAAGAAGGCATTCAGAATGGAATTACACTAGAAATACTTATGACAAAAAAACATAAGAAAACACCGGAAGAAAAAGCAGCTGTTGCGAAATAAAAGAAACAACAGATGAGAGCAAAACTGAAAAAAGAAACAAGAGATAATCTGGCTAAAGAAGAGATCTTGCAAGATGACCGATTTTTCTTTATTGCCGGTTATACCTCCGGAGGTGCACCGTATGGTATCACCTGGGAGGAAATGGGTCTGAAACCTTGGGATGATTTGGAGGAAAATAAAATGGTGTAAAAGTGGTGTAAATAAACAAAAATCAGCTGTGAAGACTATTGAAAACTATTGAAAACAATACGCTTCTCATATAAATATGCAAAAAAAAGTGGGTTGTTATATTTTTTTACATATAAAAAGAAATTGTGAAATTTTTATCTTTAAATGTGCGAAAATTATGAAAATTATGCGTATTCATATACTTATACAGAAGAATTTTCATGTAATAAAGCTAAAAAATGAAGCGTAGCGGTAGAATACGGAGCTGATTTGCACAATAAAATATAAAAAAACCAAATAAATCAATACGTCATTTAAAAACAAATTCTTAACAAATAATGAACTTATCATACAGAAAGGCGGAAAAGCCCGGAAATACAGTATTTGTGCGGCTTTGGGAAATTTTGTACCTATCGTATCTTATCGTAATTTATCGTATCTTGATGAAAAAATGGTGTAGTAAATGGTGTAGTAATGGCTTAAGATGGACACAATAAATGGAAATATACAAATTGCTAACTTTAGTAACGAATTCCCGTGACTTCAGCCATGAAATTTTCACCTAAAGATTTAAAAATAAACAAAAGATTGCTTTATCATATAAAAAGGCAGAAAAGCCCGGAAATATAGTATTTGTGCGGCTTTGGGGAATTTTGTACTTATCGTATTTTGTCGTAATCTATCGTATCTTGATGAAAAAATGGTGTACTAATGGTTTAAAATGGACATAATAAATGGGAATGTACAAATTGAACAAAAACCAATATGTATGTCAAAAAGAGCCTGCAAAGGCTTTTTTATTATTGTTTGAACTGAAGAAACATTTGACGAAATTTTTGCTCTGTTGTATGATTGTTATACAAATATAACTTCTAATGTCAGGAGAAATTCATGAACGTAAAAGACAGTATTTCTGCAACAATGGATTCCATAGAAGGAAAAGAATCAGAAGATAAATCTGCCAAAAATATATTCTCATACAAACCAATTATGGGAAATATTTTAAAGTACACGGTAGCAGAATATAAAGACTGCTCATTAGAGGAAATCATGGACTGTATCGAAGGCGATACCATCCAGACAGGAACTGCATTAGTGGAAGAGGATATGGCTCAAACCATCCGTGGAGAAAGAACAGAAACCAATGCTACAGGTGAGCCACCAGCAACTTTCGATGTTTTATTCCGTTCGCTGCTTCCAAATTCCCAAGATAATATTCTGGTAAACCTTCATATTGACTTTGAACTTCAGAAAGAATATGATCTTGGTTATCCAGTTATAAAAAGAGGCATATACTATGGTTGCCGTAAGCTGTCAGCGCAGATAGATAAGATCGGCAAGAATGGAGTTGCATATAAATACCTGGAGAAAGTATATAGCATTTGGATATGCCTTGAAGGTATACCCCAAAAGCTGCAGAATACTATATCTTATTACAAAATACAGAATTACAAGAACGAAGGTTTTCAAAAAACAGATATCAAGATTAATACTGCCGAAGCAGACCTTATAGAAATAATCATCGTAAGACTTGGCGGAGAAAATCAAGATCAAAAAGGACTCGTTGATTTTTTATATGGATTGTTTTCTGGGAATCAGGAAAAAGTATTATCATATATTCCGGACTCTGATAAACCGGTCCGACAAAAGGAGGTGGCTGATATGTTAAGTATGATTTCCTATGCCGAGGAAAATGGTATAAAAAAAGGCGAAAAAAAAGGCGAAAAAAAGGGTGAAAACCGTTTAGGAACGCTTATGAATATTCTTCTGAAGAACAAACGTTATTCGGATGCAGAGAAGGCCTCTGAGGATGAAGAGTATCGTGAGGAGCTTTATAAAGAATATAGATTATAATCATATTTAGAAGTACATTAGTAGAAATTGTATACGCTGAAATAAAATATTGATTGGGCAGGTCTATTTAGGCTTGCCCTTTTTCTAAAACTAGAAGATTATTCCTAACGAAAATTTTTAGGAAAGTATCCTAAATTTATGACAAAAATGGAAAGGACTACAATGGAAATAAACGGAGTTACCATACAAATGCTCCCTGCGGCCTCAGGAGACTGTATATATTTGGAATTTCCAGATTCCGATTTTAGAATGTTGATTGATGGAGGTTATGCCAAAACCTATCAAAAATACTTAAAAAAATTTTTGCGCAATCTGGCCGCTGAAGGAAAACGATTAAATCTAATCGTAGTCACACATATAGATAATGATCATATAAATGGAATCAAAGCGTTATTGCGAGAAAATGGGGACGCTAAAGATCCCCAGATTATAGGAATTGACGAGATCTGGTTTAATGGATTGGATCAATGCATTGCTGCACGGAAATCAGAACAGACAATGACTTTTTCCTTGGAAAATATTTTAGAAAGTATGTCTCCATCTGAAATTAACCTTGATTATGAAAATGGAAGTCAAGATATAAGTTATATTAGCGGTTGTCATCTAGCCCAATTAATTCAGTCTGGAGACTATCGTTGGAATATTTCAACCCCAAACAGTCTTGTATGCAACGAACAAACTATTTTGTTTGGAGATTTAAAAATCAAAATATTAAATCCAACCATTGAAATTTTAAACGAAATGAAAGAAAATTGGCTTCATTATCTGAATGAAAAATGTCACAAAAATATTGAAATTACAAAGGCATCATTATTTGATGCTGCTTTTGAGGGATTCTTTCTAAATAATGAAATTGATGTAGAAATAGAGCAAGAGGAAATTTCATATTCAGATGAATCATCGAATTGGTTAGATGAATATACCGAAAATAAAGAAGCGGAAATGGATTCAAAAACAACAAACTGTTCATCAATTTCATTATTACTTGAATATAAAAATTTAAAAATGCTATTTCCCGGAGATAGCCCAATTCAACTATTTGAAAAAGAACTTCCAAAGGAGTTTGACCTTATAAAGCTTCCGCACCATGGTTCGATAAAAAATATTTCCTTGGAATTTATAAAAAATACAAAGGTAAAATATTATTTGTTATCTACAGATGGGAAACGGTATGGGCATCCAGGAAAATCAGTAATTGCAAATATAATAAAGCACACGGAAGATAACACTAAATTGATAAAAAATTACAACGTTAGCTTGCTTACTGGATTAGGAGAGTTAGATGAAAGTTATAACAGATAAAGAATTAGACAATACTACGTTTCAAATAAAATGCGGTGAAAATTACGGTACTGCATTTTTAATAAATGAAAACACAGCAATAACTGTGAAACATTGTCTTTATAATAACAAAGAAAAAAAATATGAAACAAATGCGGTGTTATTAGTTTACATCAATAACGAAGAAAAAAAGATTAATGTAATTGTAGATAAACTATTTGATAATCGTTTTGATGAATTAGTTGTGCTACATTGCGAAGAAAAAATTAATGTTCCAACACTTTGTCTTGCATATGCAGATATCTGTATGTTTGAAGGCTTAAAAGCAATTGGGTTTGGAAAAAGCTATGAGCGCAAGAAAAGATGGATTAAACTACAAAATAGCAATTTTTTAAATGATGGTATTTCTGAAAATATGATTTTAGATATACAAAATTCCAAAGCTATAGATTATCGTGGCTTTTCCGGAGCCCTAATAGCCGATACCTATAATTATGTTGTCGGAGTAATCAAAAGTCAACTTAATGAAAGTGGTAAAGCAAATGCATTGTTAGGAATTAGTCTAAAAAATCAGTTAGCATTCTGCAAAAAATATAATCTTCAAATACAGAATAGAGAAAAAGCATTAGGCGATCATTTTGAAAAAGCAAGAATAACAGATTTTCGAGATGGTATAAATCAAAATGCATATTTTAAAAATAAGCAATATGAAAACATTGCTATTTCCACAAATTCGAAAGCTGAAACGGAAGACACAAAATTTTCGGAAGAAACGGCAAATCCTGATTGTAAAAAACTTAGTTGGAATATTAAATATACAAGTGTAGAAGGTTTATTGGGAAATTCGAATAAACATAGAAACGAAAGAAAAGAGTTAACCAAGAAATGGGCTGAAGAATTTGAGCAGTATCCCGGATGGCTTATAGTTCCAGCAGATTTCAGGCAACAGGTAAAAAGTTATACCAATGGAAAAGAACTTTTACAATGTAGCGAAAAAGAATTAGAATCTAATTTTGACTACTGTAATGAATTACTGGATTTTGCTTATGAATATACAAGGAGATATAAAAAATCTTGTTTGCCTTTAGATAAAAATATTGAGAATAACTTATATAAAATATGGGATACTTTAAATTCTCACTCGGATTGGAAAGAAAAAAACAAGAATAAATGGTTTACAGTAGGGTTATATTTACTTGAAAACTATAGACAAAATATGGATGAAGAAAAGTGGAACAGCATTTGTGACCTGCTTAAACCTTGCACAAATTTTATAGTTGATGGCAAATATTATTTGAAACTTGAAGAAATTCTTATGAATTTATTCAAAATGGATCTGGAAAAAGTTCAGCTAGAACTGGTATCATGCTCTTTAGAAGAAATGCCTTATGAGGTACGCTTAAGATTCATTGGCGTAATGACTGAATGTGGTCTTAATGAGGAAGCACTGAAAGCAGTAGAAGAACTTACCAACGATATACAAAAGAATAATAATGAAATAGCAGAGAGCAGCCCCCAAAACGTATATTTGAAGTCTCTGCTGGTATGTGCATTGTATTTAAAAGAACATTTACTATTTTGTATGAATCCATATAAGGAAGAAACCAGAAAAAAATGCAATGAAATTAATAATGAGATTTCTAAATATAAAAAGTATTATAACTGGGATAAAGAAAAAATTCTGTTTACAGACGGTGCATTAACCTGGTTAAAAAAAGAATCTCCAGAACCGGAATTTGAGTTAAATCGGGAATCCATTACTTTGGTTAGATCTGAGAACAATTGTTGGGAGGCATATTCTGTTTTTAAAAGCATTGAATATAGTGGATTTCCATTATATCTTCGAAGTAAAAGTTTACTGAATAATCAGCAGGATATTTTAGTAAAAAGCTTGTTATCTTACTATCCTCAATATACATGGCAGCTTTTATTGCGTCTTGGAAAAACCAATATAATTAAAAAATGTATTACAAGGGAATATTTATGATCCGAGCACAGAGAGGAAACCGATAGACTTTTTGAATATGTATATAATGCGATAATGAATAATATAGGAAATTTTCAGAAATATGATCCATGGTATGACCAAAATATTTATACCTCTATTGTAGCATCCGGAATTCCTATTTTAGAAAGAATGTGTGCTGTATTAGATTCTGTGCAGCAGGGAAAAATGATAGACTTGATGATCCGATTGATCGGAGAAAATGTTGTGAAAGATCAAAGATTGTTAAATCAATTCATTTCCTCTGTTATGAATCAAACTGCAGATTATATTAAAAGGACTAAAATAAATGCATTATTAACTTGCTCAATGAAAAAGAGAGAAAATATACTTGGAGTAGTACAGCTTGATCCTTTTGATGTGTTTACAGAGTATGAATTATCAAATCCATTGTATAGAAAAGCTCATCTTGAACCTAAAGTTATTAAAACAATATTTGATATAGGAAAACAACAGAAAATAAATCGAACCTCAGTATTGGCCAGAATGGGGCAGTTATATACATGGGGAAAATTAACTAAAGAACAAGAAGTTACTTTTGGAGAATTATTATGGAGTGAGCTTAATGAAGATACGCAGTTGCCAGATCTAGAGCAATATTATTTTTTTGTATTTATGAAATGGCCACATCCAGAAGAAATAGCGCCCTTAGAGAGAATAAAAAAGGTTTTTATCAATGAAAAAGTATCTTCAAAATGGAAAGAGGATATAAGAGGCAGGAATTTTAAAGAAATATCATATTGGGAACAATTGGAGATTTGGAATAGGTATTATGTAGATAAATGGTCTGCAGAAGAAAAAGAATGGTTTTTGGAACTGTTTATCGGCTGTTGTTCAGATATGGTAAAATACTGGAAAGAAAGCAAATTTGATTTTCAATTTACTTTTTCAAAATGGCACATGAAAATGATGATTCGTGCGATTGCATCTTTTGGCAGAAATGGTTGGAAAGGAACTAATCCGGTTCAGTCCAATAAACTTTGTACCCTGCTAAAAGAATTCTACGATGAAGGAATTTATTCATGGGAAGTAGAAGCAATGTTTCTTGCAGATGAAAAAATTCCAGACTTTATAAAAGAAATGTTGGAACTAATGTATGAAACTGAATCAGATATGGTATTTTCAGCTACAATGGCAGTTGAAAAGTGTCTGGAAACAATTATGGATCAGCAATTAAAAGAAAACACCCTGCTGGAATTACTTAATTTAATTAAAGCACGAAAAGAACCCGGATTGGAATATTTCTTGATGATTATACATAATACTTTTTACCGAGCAGATTCTCTTTTTCCATCAAAAATCAAGGACAGGGTTTCACAAGTACTTAGGTTAGTAGAAAAATATACGCGAACCAATTTTCAAACTATGACGCAAAGAGAGTTTAAAGAGAACATTAAAATAAGAAAACAATGTGCTACTCTTGCTTTCTTGGTATATTGTTATGAAGATACATTTTCGGAAGGCCAACATTGCCCTGAAGTAGAAGAATGGAAAAATATATGCACTGGTGAGAAAGCAGAAAATGAATTTGCTGAAGTAAAAAATTGTTGGTTACTTCCTGAACTGTAAATATGTAAATGAATTGTCGGGAAAAGGGTACATGAATTGAAAGAGACACAGAAAGGGGCCACCGCTTATGTGCCACGAAATGGAGAAAATTTATAGTGAGGGAATGGAAAGTGGCGAGAAGCGCGGTATAGAGAAAAGCGAACTCAAAAAAGCAAAAGAAACAGCCCTTTCCATGGCAGAAGAGGGCATGGACGTAAAAATGATTGCCCGTCTGGTTAAGGTGAACGAAAAAGAGGTCCAGAAATGGATTGATGAAAGTTTATGCGTAATGAAATAGTATTCATTATAAAAAAAATTCTGTAGATAATATTCTTGTATGATAGTAAGGGTGACTAGCTTAAAATTTAGGCTTTTCACCCTTAGTTTATACAGAATAGTAGTTGAATAACATATCCCAAAAGGAAAAGAGTAAACGATAGAACCTGAGTACCTTGAAAAATATTAGACCGCTTTCAGCGGCCATATCATTTTTCAGCTGTTTTCTTGGGCTTCCCGATATGTTCTGGTAAAGACTTGGACCATGGCTTTCGTATATTTTCTGGAAGTGTTTCTGACCAAGGTAGAAGCTCTTCCAGAAAATTGCTATTTTTATCATCCATATGTTTTGGTATCTCTGTCAGCAGATATTCAAAATACTCATGTGGCTTCAGTTGGTTTGCCTTCGCTGTTTCGGATTCCTCTTATATATGCTCCAGTTTCTCCTGCTGCCTATAATACTCATCTATATACGCCATCAAAGCCCGCTCAATAGCCAGAGTTTTGGTCTGCCCGGAATCTTCGCAATATTGGGTAAGTCGTTCGTACACAGTTTTATCTATTCTCAGCGACAATGGATAGTTGTCTTTTTTCGGTCTAGGCATTTGAATCATCCTTTCTCTTCGTAGTCAGCTTTGCGTTCTTCAAT
>NZ_JAJCIA010000056.1 GCF_020554845.1 Blautia faecis
ACAAGATCCTTAGTCTTGCTCGTCTGCCAGTTCCGACACTTCCGCATATCGCATTTCACAGAGATAAA
The DNA here is from genome assembly GCF_020554845.1 of Blautia faecis. Taxonomy (GTDB): domain Bacteria; phylum Bacillota; class Clostridia; order Lachnospirales; family Lachnospiraceae; genus Blautia_A; species Blautia_A faecis. The sequence goes on from NZ_JAJCIA010000056.1 coordinate 69, forward strand.
AATCTCTACGCGATCAGATATTAAATTGTAACTACTTACGTAGTACATGCGGAAGATGGGACTTGAACCCACACAAGCGCAATGCTTACAAGATCCTTAGTCTTGCTCGTCTGCCAGTTCCGACACTTCCGCATATCGCATTCATAGAGAAAAAACCTCTGCGCGATAAAATATGAAATTGTGACTATTAAATAGTCATGCGGAAGATGGGACTTGAACCCACACGAGCGCAATGCTCACAAGATCCTTAGTCTTGCTCGTCTGCCAGTTCCGACACTTCCGCATATCGCGTTTCTCGGAGAAAGGTTTCTTTCTCGCTGCGACGGATATTAGTATAACAAAGGGGTATATGATTGTCAACACATTTTTTGAAAAAAATTAAAAAAATTCAAGTTTTTTTTGAAAAAAAGAGGAATTTGAAATTTTGTGTAGAATATAATTAATAGGAGGAAGATTATCGGCGTACCTGTCAGTCTTTGGAGGATAGAAGATATATGAATATCAGAGAGAGCATGGAAGAAAGAGAACTGGAACTGCTGAGTCCCTATGCCGCATACAGTGGACGTTCCAGAGGAAGAGACCGGGAGGAAGAAGAGTGTGACGTCCGGACAGTTTACCAGAGAGACCGGGACAGGATCCTGCATAGCAAGGCTTTTCGCAGGATGAAAGATAAGACTCAGGTTTTTCTGGCTCCGGAAGGAGATCATTACAGGAACCGGCTGACGCACACTCTGGAGGTATCCCAGATCGCACGTACTATAGCCAAGGCACTTCGCCTGAATGAGGATCTTGTGGAGGCGATTGCACTGGGACACGACCTTGGTCACACGCCTTTCGGACATTCAGGAGAGACCGCACTTAATACCGTTCATCCTGAGGGCTTTGCCCACTACCGTCAGAGCGTCCGCGTGGTGGAAGTACTGGAGAAGAACGGAGACGGACTGAATCTTACCTGGGAGACAAGAGACGGAATCCTGAATCACCGTACCAGCGGTCATCCGTCCACTTTGGAGGGACAGGTAGTCCGCTTTTCTGATAAGATCGCCTATGTTCATCATGATATGGACGATGCCCAGAGAGCTGGGATCATTACAGAGAATGATATTTCTGCCAGTCTCAGGGAGTTTCTTGGACAGACCACAAGAGAAAGGCTGAATACCTTTGTACATGATGTGATTGAGCACAGCATTGACCAGCCTTCCATTCAGATGTCGGCTCCTGTAGAGCAGGCACTCATGGATCTTCGATCAGAGATGTTCCAGAAAGTATATCTGAATCCCATCGCGAAGCGGGAAGAATCCAAGGCAATCAAAATGCTGACAGAACTATACGCCTATTACATAGATCACCCGGAAGCAATGTCCAGGGAGTACGTTGCTCTTATTGAGAAAAAGGGAGTTCCAAAAGACCGGGCGGTATGTGACTGGCTGTCAGGAATGACGGATCAGTATTCCATGAAGAAATTCAAGGAGATTTTCATACCAAGAGCTTGGGAGGTTTATTAGAACGTGGACAAAACTCTTGCAATGAGATATAATATTTGTTTACGCGAAAGATGTCGCATTTTCTTGGATATGCGGCATATTAAATCAAAGGAGGATAAGCATGCGCTATTCCGACGATATCATTGAAGAAGTGCGAATGAAAAATGATATTGTAGACGTGATATCCCAGTATGTAAGACTGACCAGAAGAGGAAGCTCCTATTTTGGTCTGTGTCCTTTTCATAATGAGAAGACCCCTTCCTTTTCCGTAACGCCGTCTAAGCAGATGTATTACTGCTTCGGCTGCGGAGCTGGAGGAAATGTATACAATTTTGTAATGCAATATGAGAATTATTCATTTGGAGAAGCACTTTCCCATCTGGCAGAGCGTGCCGGAGTGGAACTTCCCAAGATCGAATATTCCAAGGAGGCAAGGGCGAAAGCGGAGAAGCGCGCAGCCTTGCTTGAGATCAATAAGAAAGCGGCTCAGTATTTTTATTACCAGCTGCGCCGTGAAGGTGGAAAAAATGCCCACGATTATCTTACAGGCAGAGGTCTCAGCGAAGAGACGATCAGGAAATTCGGCCTGGGGTATTCAGACAAGTACAGTGATGACCTGTATAAATACCTGAAATCCCAGAATTACAGTGATGAACTTCTTCGGGAATCCGGCCTTTTCAATGTGGATGAACGCCAGGGCATGTATGACAAATTCTGGAACCGTGTTATTTTTCCAATCATGGATGTTAATAACAGGGTGATTGGATTTGGCGGGCGGGTGATGGGAGACGGCAAGCCCAAGTACCTGAATTCGCCGGAGACCCGTATTTTTGACAAGAGCCGTAATCTGTACGGATTGAATATAGCCAGAACCACCAGGAAAAATTACCTGATCCTGTGCGAGGGCTACATGGATGTAATCTCCATGCATCAGGCAGGATTTACCAATGCAGTGGCGTCCCTGGGAACGGCACTTACATCCGGACATGCCAGTCTGGTGAAGAGGTATACACAGGAAGTACTTCTTCTTTACGATAGTGATGAAGCTGGTGTAAAAGCCGCCTTGCGAGCAATTCCCATTCTCCGGGAAGCCGGCGTGAATTCCAGAGTGGTGAATTTACGGCCTCACAAGGACCCTGATGAATTTATCAAAGCAGAAGGAGCAGAGGCCTTTGAGAAAAGGCTAGAAGAAGCTACGGACAGCTTTATGTTCCGGGTAAGTATTGCTTCCGGTGATTTTCCCATGGATGAGCCTCAGGGACAGAACCGCTTTTTTGAGCGGTGTGCTCAGTATCTTCTGGAACTTTCTGATGAACTGGAGCGGAATCTGTATATTGAAGCAATTGTAAAAGAATACCGCAGGTATGGAATCAGTGTGGAAGACCTTCGGAAGCGTGTAAATACCCTTGCTCTGAAGGGTACGCCTGCGGAGAAGCGCATTCAGCCAAAATCCGGCGGCTCTCCGATGAGAAAAAAGGAGAGCGCGGCAGATAAATCCCAGAAGCTGATGCTTACCTGGCTGGTTACCTATCCGGCAATCTTTGACACTGTGGAGAAATATCTTTCCCCTTCAGATTTTGTAGTTCCTCTTTATAAAGAGGTGGCAGAAATGCTCTGGAAGCAGCACGAAGAGGGAGATGTGAATCCGGCCAGACTTCTGAATGCTTTTACAGACAGTGAAGAGCAGAAAGAAGTGGCCTCTCTCTTTAATGCCACGATCCACCTTGAGACAAAGGAGGAACAGCAGAGAGCATTTTCCGATGCTTTGATCCGCATTAAGCAGGAGAGTCTGGCGGAGAAAAATAAAAACTGGGATCCTGCAGATATGGGGGCTTTACAGGAGCTTGTAAAGGCCAAGAAGGATCTGGAGGAGCTTGGAAGAAAAAGGCAGCAATTGCATATTTCTTTTGAATAAGGATAAAATATTAACACTATATGGAGGTTAGAGTACCTATGGAAATGAATATGGGCAAATTCAGTGAGAAACTGGTGGGACTTCTGGAGCTTGCAAAAAAGAAGAAAAACGTACTGGAATATCAGGAAATCAGTGATTATTTCAAAGACCAGCCACTGGATGCGGAACAGATGGATAAGATCTTCGATTTCCTTGAGGCAAGTGGGGTAGATGTGCTGCGTATCACAGAGAACAGTGCAGATGACCTTATGCTGGACGATGACATGGATATTGATGGTCTGGACGATGAGGAAGAAGTAGAGCTGGACAAGATCGATCTTTCTGTTCCGGAAGGTGTGAGCATTGAGGATCCGGTTCGTATGTATCTGAAAGAAATTGGTAAAGTTCCGCTTCTTTCAGCAGAAGAAGAAATCGAGCTTGCAAAGAAAATGGAACAGGGCGACGAAAATGCCAAGAAGCGTCTGGCAGAAGCCAACCTTCGTCTTGTTGTCAGCATTGCAAAGCGTTATGTAGGACGTGGAATGCTTTTTCTGGATCTGATTCAAGAAGGTAACCTTGGTCTTATCAAGGCTGTCGAAAAATTTGATTACCGAAAGGGTTACAAGTTCAGTACCTATGCTACCTGGTGGATCCGTCAGGCTATCACAAGAGCCATTGCAGACCAGGCGCGTACCATTCGTATTCCAGTTCATATGGTTGAGACGATCAACAAGCTGATCCGCGTTTCCAGACAGTTACTCCAGGAGCTTGGACGTGAACCTACTCCGGAGGAAATCGCGGAAGAGATGGACATGCCGGTAGACCGTGTGCGTGAGATCCTGAAGATTTCCCAGGAGCCGGTTTCTCTGGAGACCCCTATTGGTGAAGAGGAGGACAGCCATCTTGGAGATTTCATCCAGGATGACAATGTTCCGGTTCCGGCTGATGCAGCGGCATTTACTCTTTTGAAGGAACAGCTGGTGGAGGTTCTTGGCACTCTTACTGAGAGAGAACAGAAGGTTCTCCGCCTTCGTTTCGGACTTGATGATGGACGTGCAAGAACGCTTGAGGAAGTTGGCAAGGAGTTCAATGTAACCAGAGAGCGTATCCGTCAGATTGAGGCAAAGGCTCTTCGTAAGCTCCGTCATCCAAGCCGCAGCCGCAAGCTGAAGGATTATCTGGATTAAGGAGAGGACTATGCAGTTATCCTTACGACTGTCTGCAATCGCAGACCTGGTGACAGAAGGAAACCGGCTGGTAGATGTGGGATGCGATCATGGATATCTGCCGGTATACCTGATACAGCAGAAAAAAATTCCATCCGCCATTGCAATGGATGTGCGAAAAGGGCCACTTTCAAGGGCACAGGAACATATTCGGCAGTATGGACTGGAGGAATACATACAGACCCGGCTCTCAGACGGACTTGAAGGCTTGAAAGCCGGAGAGGGTGACACCCTTGTGATCGCAGGTATGGGCGGTCCCCTTATGGAAAGGATTCTCACAGATGGCAGGTCTGTGAGAAATTCTTTCTCTGAGCTGATTTTACAGCCACAGTCCGACATTCCCCATTTTCGCAGATTTATCCAGTCTGAAGGCTGGGAGATCACAGAAGAGAAAATGGTGGAAGAGGATGGGAAATTTTATCCCATGATGCGGGTGGTGCCTGGGGAAAATGTTCACAGCAGTTTGAAACTTAACGTGGATTCTTTCACAAAAAATACGTCTGTGAAAGCTGCTTCTTCTGAGAACCTACATGCTGATGAATGGGCAGAAATGCCGGAAAATCCAGCTGCTTACACCTTGGAGGAAGCTTTTGGCAAATATCTTCTTCAGGAAAAGAACCAGGTGCTTTACCGTTATCTTCAGCGGGAATCCCGGATCCGCTCCCAGATTCTGGAACAATTGGAAACGGCACCGAAGGCAGAGGCAGTTACTGCCCGCATTTTGGAAGTAAAGGAGGAGGCGCAGCTGATCGCTGCTGCGCTGGCAGAATATGAAGGTTAAAGAACTGACAGAATGGCTGGGAGGAAATTTTCCGGCAGCAGTTGCAGAGGACTGGGATAATGTGGGACTCCTTACAGGAGATGACGAGAGTGAGGTAAAACATGTCTTTCTTGCCCTTGATCTTACCGAAACAGTGTTAGACGAGGCTATCCGGGCTGGCGCTGACATGATCGTTACCCATCATCCTATGATCTTTTCCGGTATTAAGAAGATCAATAATCACAGCTTTACAGGACGGAAGATTATCAGTCTGGTGCGTCATGGAATATCTTATTATGCAATGCACACCAACTATGATATTCTGGGAATGGCAGATTTAAGTGCCGGATATCTGGAACTGTCAGATACGAAGGTACTTTGTGCTACCGGGGAAAAAGACGGGGAGTCCATTGGCTTTGGGCGTGTGGGAAAGCTGCCTTGTGAGATGACTTTAAAGGAGTACGCCCTTCTTGTAAAAAAGAACCTGAAGCTTTCGGATGTGAAAGTGTACGGAAATCTGGAACAGACTGTGAAAACGGCTGCCGTATGTACCGGCTCTGGTAAAAGCATGATCCAGGATGTGCTTGCAGCCGGGGCTGATGTATATGTGACAGGTGATATTGACCACCATACCGGAATTGACACCGTTGCCCAGGGACTTGCAATCATTGATGCAGGTCATTACGGTACGGAATATATTTTTATGGAAGATATGAAGGAAAGACTGGCAAAAGCGTTTCCGGAGCTTACAGTCAGCTGCGCAAAGGTGAGAAGCCCGTATACGATATTATAGGGTTGAGACCTGTTGTGGATGGGGATGATGTCCGCCCGTCCGGTGATAAAATGAGTTGTCAGAATAATATTGTTTGGTTTTGGTAAATGTGATTTATGTTTAGCCTAATTGGTCTTTCGGATCAGAAAAGGAGATTTTATGGATCATGCAGTGAAACTTACAATCAATGGGGAAATCAGAGAGTTTCCCATGGGAATTACCTATAAAGAAGTTATAAAAGAGTACGAAAAGACCAGCCCGGCTCCTGTTATTCTTGTAATTGCAGGGGGCAAGATCTGTGAGCTTCACAAAAAAGCGGAACGGGACGGCGAAGTCCAGTTGGTCACCACAAAAGACAGCATTGGAAATAAAACCTATAAGCGAACTGCATGTCTGGTGCTTTTAAAGGCAATTTACGATCTTGCAGGCAAAGAAAAAGTAGATAAAGTGGTGCTTCATTATTCTGTAGGAAGCGGTTTTTACTTTACTATGGCGGGAGAACAGAAGCTGGATCAGGCATTTCTTGACCAGGTAAAGAAGCGGATGACAGAACTGGTGGAGCAGAAAATCCCGGTGAAGAAACGAAGTGTAGGAACGGATGAAGCAATTGCGCTTTTTCATCATCACAGAATGTATGATAAAGAGAAACTGTTCCGCTATCGCAGGGTTTCCAGGGTGAATATTTACAGCATAGAGAATTTCGAGGACTATTTTTACGGGGCAATGGCTTACGATACCGGCTATGTGCCATATTTTGACCTGAAGCTGTATGATGAAGGCTTTGTGCTGATTCTGCCGGATGCTAAGGCTCCGGATATGCTCCCGGAATTCCGGCCTCAGGAGAAAATCTTCCAGGTGCAGAAGGATTCTGAAGAGTGGGGCAGAAGGTTGGAAATCTCCACAGTAGGTGAGTTGAATGATCAGATCGTTTCCCAGGGGATACAGAAGATCCTTCTTATGCAGGAGGCCATCCAGGAGTCTGGAATTGCCAGAATTGCAGAGCAGATCGTGGAGGCAGGAAACAAGAAGTTTGTCATGATCGCCGGTCCGTCCTCCTCCGGCAAGACTACCTTTTCCCACAGGCTGTCTATTCAGCTGGCGGCACATGGAATGAAGCCACATCCCATTGCTGTTGACAATTATTTTGTAAACAGAGAGCATACCCCGCTGGATGAATTCGGGGAAAAGGATTATGAGTGTCTGGAAGCCATTGATGTGGAGCAGTTCAACAAAGATATGCTGGCACTTCTTAATGGAGAGAGAGTAGAACTTCCGGTGTTTAACTTCAAGACCGGGCAGAGAGAATATAAAGGCGATTTTCTCCAGCTGGGGAAGGAAGACATCCTTGTTATTGAGGGAATTCATGGTCTGAACGACAAATTAAGCTACGCGCTTCCGAAGGAGAGCAAGTTCAAAATCTATATCAGTGCCCTCACCCAGCTGAACATTGATGAACACAACCGGATTCCTACCACAGACGGAAGGCTGATCCGCAGAATCGTCCGGGATGCAAGAACCAGAGGAACCTCAGCCAGCGAGACCATTGCAAGATGGCCCTCTGTAAGACGCGGCGAGGAGAAAAATATTTTTCCATACCAGGAAGAAGCGGATGTTATGTTTAACTCGGCACTGATCTATGAATTGGCATGTCTGAAAGTATACGCAGAGCCTCTTCTCTTCGGAATTTCCAAAGAGGAGCCGGAATATCTGGAGGCAAACAGGCTGCTGAAATTTTTTGATTATTTTGTAGCTGTGCCAAGCGAGGAAGTGCCTAATAATTCCCTGTTAAGAGAATTTATAGGGGGAAGCTGTTTTAACACCTGATGATGCAGATGTGCTTGTAAGAAGTTGAGGAGTATTTTATGAAAATAAGTCGCAAAGGCTTTACATTGGCTGAGCTTTTGATCGTGGTTGCAATTATTGCGGTACTGGTGGCTGTTGCAATACCTGTTTTCGGAAGTCAGTTGGAAAAAAGCAGGGAAGCAGCAGACCTTGCAAATGTACGCGCTGCATATGCGAAGGTGCTGACTGAGGCAAATATGGGGATTTATAATGAACCGGTTACGGTCAAGCTGAAACAGAAACAGTATGGATGGCAGTCGGCGGATGTAATTACAATTGGGGGAATCAGCCATTCAGTAAAGGACGGCGATACGGAGAACTGGATTGGAATACCAGGAGCAAATGGAGAATGTCAGATTTCGTTTGATCAGAAAAGGGGAACCAAATTTGTGTGGAGCGGGGATGTATCATCAACGTCAAATAGCTATAATATGAGTGAGGATTTCTTTAATGTATTAAAGGATAGTGGCTGTCTGGATTTGGTAAAGGATAATTCGAATTTTGAATTTGATTCTGGAACTGATTCGAAAACATATGTACCAAAAATTAAAGATCTAATTGGTGTTAACAGTTTGCTACAGACTGGCACATGGGCATATTTGGGAAGTGGCATAGATGAGAAGAAAAGATATTTGTTCTGGACTTCCTTAGATATAAATGCAAAAGGTGAAAAGGCAATAGCGGCTGGTACAGAAATACCAATCCTGATTCAAAGAGGCGATGGAAAGTATTATGTTTCTCAATCAAAGGTTGCCAGCAGGAATGGAAAATATATGGCAATAGCTGATCATCTTTCCCCAAAAGGTTATCAAGATATTATTGCAGCAGGGGACGGTTATACCTATAATACTCTGTCAGAAGCCTATGCTGCATATGAGAAGAAACTTGAGAACGATTATAAAGATTTACCCAAGTGATTATTTACAGGGTTACTGTTTACTCCGTTTACAGTAACCTTTACAGGTTCTACGACAGGGAGAAATGAGAAATAGTGCTTTACATCTTACCACAATAATGTTAAAATAGCACTTGCGCAAGCAGACCAGGTGATCGCGGCTGGACAGACGAAAGGGTTCAGACGAGGAAAGTCCGGGCTTCACAGGGCAGGATGCCGGATAACGTCCGGTGGAGGCGACTCCCAGACCAGTGCAACAGAAATAAACCGCCATGGTTTCCATGGTAAGGGTGGAAAGGCAGTGTAAGAGACTACCGCCGTCCTGGTAACAGGCCGGGCACATGTAAACTCCATTCGAAGCAAGACCGAGCAGAAAGCGATACGGCGGCCCGTCGTGCTTTCAGGTAGGTCGCTTGAGCCTTTCGGCAACGGAAGGCCTAGACAGATGATCACTCAACGACATAACCCGGCTTATCGGTCTGCTTGCGTATTTAAGAATCGGATTGTATGATACATATAATGTGATATTTAACCTGAGAAGGTTCAGCACTGCTGGATTTTCCCAGGTTTTTTATATAATAGGAAATTACTCCGTAATGTTCCTATTACATAAAAACACTCCGATACCAGGACCCAAAGGTCTTTTTCCACTCTCAAACACGCTTTAAGGCAAAAAAGTGGAAGCTGTATTCAGCTTCCACAATAAAATATCAATATTGTTATTAAAAACAATGATTTACAGAGATGACTTATTTATTTCTGTGACCAGAGTATTTCTCCTCACAATATTTACATCTGTAAACCTCATTCTCCTCATCTGCCAGAACAAACACCTGATCCAGTCCCTGCTCGATGGAAGTGATACAGCGGGGATTTTTACATCTGATCACGTTTACAACCTGCTTCGGAAGACGAAGGTCTTTTTTCTCAACGATCTTCTCATCCTTAATAATATTTACGGTGATATTGTGATCAATGAAACCAAGGATATCCAGATCCAGATCTTCAATCGGGCACTCAACCTTGATGATGTCCTTTTTGCCCATCTTATTGCTCTTTGCGTTCTTGATGATCGCAACAGTACAATCAAGCTTGTCAAGCTTCAGGTCATGATAAATAGTCATAGCCTTGCCGGCTTTGATATGGTCTAATACGAAACCTTCACGAAGTGCTCCAACATTTAACATGGCAGTTCCACCTCCAATAATGTAAGAATCAGGGCCATACGAACATATACACCGTACTGGGCCTGTTTAAAGTATGCAGCTCTCGGATCGCTGTCCACTTCAACAGAAATTTCGTTAACACGAGGAAGCGGATGAAGAATGTACATGTCATCCTTTGCAAGGGAAAGCTTCTGCTTGTCCAGTATGTAGAAATCCTTCATACGAACATAATCTTCCTCATTGAAGAAACGCTCTTTCTGAACACGTGTCATGTAAAGAATGTCAAGCTCCGGAATTGCATCCTCCAGACGTTCTACTTCTAGGAACTCGATGTTGTTCTTCTTCAGCACGTCCTCACGGATATAGCTTGGGATACGAAGCTCTTCCGGAGAGATCAGTACGAATTTAACATTGTTGTAACGAACCAGCGCCTCGATCAGAGAGTGAACGGTACGTCCGAATTTCAGATCTCCGCACAGACCGATGGTAATGTTGTCAAGACGCCCCTTTAAGGAACGGATGGTAAGTAAGTCTGTAAGAGTCTGGGTTGGATGCTGATGACCACCGTCACCGGCATTGATAACAGGAATATTAGAAACCATAGAAGCTACCAGCGGAGCACCTTCTTTGGGATGACGCATAGCACAGATATCTGCATAGCAGGAAACAACACGAATGGTATCGGCAACAGTTTCCCCCTTCGCTGCGGAACTGGAATCTGCAGATGAGAAACCAAGAACCTTACCGCCAAGGTTCATCATAGCAGCTTCAAAACTGAGACGGGTACGGGTACTTGGCTCATAGAAAAGTGTGGCAAGCCGTTTGTCGTCACAGGTATGTGCGTATTTTTTGGGGTTTTTCTCAATATCGCTGGCAAGATCCAGAAGCTTCTCAAGCTCCGGAACACTAAGGTCCAGCGGACTCATTAAGTGTCTCATGATATACCTCCGTTATGAGTGTGTGGTTTTGGGGTAGAGTGTTACGGTTCACGAAAACTCTTTCAAAAAGGATCTTCTGTGAGTGGTAACGCAAAATCTCTTCGACCTATCATATACTACTTGGAATGATTTTTCAAGAAGATTTTGTAAGTATTTTTTCGAAAAACAATCCTGTGAGAAACCAGACCGGGAGATAGTCCAGACGGATGATTCCTTTGTACTGATGGGGCACTCCGGAATAGTCCCAAGGGCACATGTGAAAAGCCTGCAGGATAGAACCGCTGGCAAATTCTGCCAGGTAAAATCCGGCAGTATAAAGGGAGCCTCGCAGAAGTGCCGGAAGGCTTTTCAGCTTTTTGTATACAGGCAGAATCAGGGATGCACAGCCATAAATGGGAAACATAAGAAGAGAGGTAGTCCCTTTCATGGACGCATCTCCCCGGAGCAGGGAATGGAGCCCGGTCCAGAGAATCTCCAGACACAGACCGGTAAAACCACAGAAGAGAAAAGGGTATTTTTTCATATGCTTGGTCTCCTTGGGTAAAATGATAAAAATAACATTCCCATTCTTGCTAAATTTATGCTGCAAGGTTATAATGGAGAGAAAAAGATATTTGATAAACGAGGAGCTTTTATTATGAACTATCAGGAATGCCGTGCATATATCGATGATTCGGCGAAATACGGTTCCGTGCTGGGACTTGATAATATGCGTGAAATGCTGGACAGGCTTGGAAATCCTCAGGATGCAGTTCCTTATGTCCACGTAGCCGGAACCAATGGAAAGGGTTCCGTGATTGCTTATTTATACACCACCCTTACCCGGGCAGGCTATAAAGTGGGCAGATACATATCCCCAACTCTTTATTCTTACAGAGAACGTCTTGAGATTGCCGGCGAGAAGATCTCACAGGAAGATTTTGCAAAGTATGTGACAGAAATTTCCAGGTCAATTGATCAGATGACAGCGGTTGGCATGAATCATCCCACCCCTTTTGAGATTGAGACCGCGGCAGCGTTTTTGTATTTTAAGGAAGAAAATTGTGATCTGGTCCTTCTGGAGACCGGAATGGGCGGTAATCTGGATGCCACCAATATTGTGAAGAATACCAAACTGGCTGTGCTGGTTTCCATCAGCATGGATCATATGTCATTTCTTGGAAATACCCTTGGAGAAATCGCAGAGAAGAAGGCTGGAATTATCAAACCTGGCTGCCGGGTTGTGACCACAAAGCAGAAGCCGGAAGCGGCACAGGTGATTGCAGATACCTGTAACAAGCTTCATGTACCCTGTGTGGTATCTGACCCTGATGAGGCTGTTTTGGAAAAAGAGAGCGTATTCGGTCAGACCTTTTCTTATAAAGGAGAGGAATTTGCAATTTCCCTTGCCGGTGTTTACCAGAAAGAAAATGTAGTGCTGGCATTAAACGCTCTTGAAGAACTGGACAGACTTGGCTGGACTACTACCATGGAACAGCGGAAGGACGGTCTTCTCCACACAAGCTGGAAGGGAAGATTTACGGTTATCCATAAAAAGCCTCTTTTTATTGTAGACGGCGCTCACAATGCCGGAGCAGCCGACAAGATGGCAGAATCTGTCCGGCACTATTTTAATGGGAAAAAACTGATCTACATTATGGGTGTTTTTGCAGACAAGGAATATAAGATTGTCCTTGAAAAAACAGCCCATTTTGCAGAAAAAATCTATACCATAGAGACACCGGATAATCCCCGTGCACTGCCGGCAGAGGAACTGGCGAAGGCGGCAAGGGTATATAATTCCAGTGCCGAGAGTACAAAAAGTATAAAAGATGCTGTGGAAAAGGCATTTTCCTGTGCAGGAGATGACGAGAACAGTGTGATTCTGGCATTTGGTTCACTTTCCTTTATTGGAGTGCTTACAAATGCGGTGGAAGAATATGTCGGATAAGTGTCAGGTACTGAAATGGCAGCGTGTTACTGGTCACGGAGTGAACAGTAATGGCAGTACATTGTGGAAATTGAAGTGTGCAGCAGCTGAATTTGCATGATTAAATACAAAAACTGGAGAGAAAACAATATGACAGATTTGCAGGAATGCAGACGAAAAATAGATGAAATTGACAATCAGATGGTGGAACTTTTTGAGAAGCGGATGAAGGTCTGCGAAGAGGTTGCAGAGTATAAGATCCATACCGGAAAGAAAGTGCTGGATCCGGAGAGAGAGCATGCCAAACTGGAAGAGATCAGGAAAAAAGCGCACGGTGAGTTCAACGAACTTGGAGCCCAGGAGCTTTTTCAGCAGATCATGGCCATCAGCAGAAAGCGTCAGTATCAGCTTCTCACCGAATATGGTCCGAAAGAAAAGGAAGACTTCCAAATGGTGGAGCAGCTTCCCAGAAATAATGTGACTGTTGTTTTCCAGGGGGTGGAGGGCGCCTACAGCTATGGAGCCATGCGTGCCTACTTTCAGGAAGACATTAAGAGCTATCATGTGAAGCTGTTCCGGGATGCCATGGAAGAAGTTGCAACAGGAAGAGCAGATTACGCAGTCCTTCCTATTGAAAATTCCACAGCTGGGATTGTGGCAGATATTTATGACCTTTTGACAGAATATAATCTGTTTATCGTGGGAGAGCAGATCCTGAAAGTTGAGCATGTGCTGCTTGGCATGCAGGAGGCTGAGCTTTCCGATATTGCCGGGGTATATTCCCATCCTCAGGGGCTTGCCCAGTGTAAGGAATATCTGGAAGAGCATAGAGATTGGAAAACCACAGCAGTAACCAACACCGCCGCAGCGGCCAAAAAGGTCAGCGCAGATCAGGATAAGACTCACGCAGCGATTGCCAGCAGGGCTGCCGGAGAGATTTACAATCTGAAGGTTCTGGCAGAGAATATCTGCAAAAATGACAGCAATGTGACCAGATTTATTATTCTGGCAAAGAAACCTGTTTATGAGAATAACAGCTCCAGGATCAGTGTATGCTTCGAGGCACGTCATGCAAGCGGAACTCTTTACAATGTACTTTCCCATATGATCTATAATGGTCTGAATATGACCAAGATCGAGTCCCGGCCTATTCCGGGAAAAACCTGGGAATACCGTTTCTTCGTGGACTTCGAGGGAAATCTGCGGGACAGCGCGGTAAAGAATGCGCTGCGGGGCATGGAAGCAGAGACCAGCTATTTGAAAATTCTGGGCAATTATTAAGATTATAGCTGCGAAGGCAGAGAGTGGCAGCAATTTCATTTATTGTTAAAATTAACCAAAGAATTTAAGAAGATTTTATCTGTTTTTAATATAAGAAAAGTAGAATGAAAAACGGTGCGAGTGCGTGAGTCTGTATATCCGAAAGTGTGCTGCCATGAATTGTGCGGACGGCAAAAAGGAGAAGAGACACGTAAATGCGTCATGGAATTGAGAGGAAACAAAAATGGCAAGAACAGAAGAATGTATCCTTTACCGCAATTTCGACAACGGTGAGGTACTGGACATAATGACATCACTGATGAACAGCTATGAGGCTGGTGAAGAAGGCTTTGAGAATCGGAAAGAGGAATTTTTCCATATGGCAGGAAGCCTGGTGGAAATGGCAGGAATGTATGGGTTTTCCGGGAATCTGTGGCACACTTATCTGACACAGCTTCTGGTCAATCACGAGAATGCATTCAGTACCGCTTCCGAGATCAGAGGGGCAGTGGAGGGAAGCATTAACCATCTGGCTCTTCATGATTTTGGAATTTTCAAAGAACTTTATGACTTTGATCTTGCTGTTTTTGACAGTGCGTTTGGAACAGACTGTGCTGATTTTCTCTGTAATTATGTGAATACAGGATGCAACAGCAAGGTATACAACCAGCGTATCTGCGACAGAATCTGTGATATGAGCAAAACACTGGCAGAGGCTTCTACAGTGGAAGAGTTTATGGCAGATATGGTGCAGTTCTACAAAGATTTCGGCGTAGGTAAGCTGGGATTGAACAAGGCATTTCGTATTGAGCATGGCAAGGATGGCAAGCCGGTGATCGCACCGATTACCAGAATCGCCCATGTGAATCTGGATGATCTGGTTGGATATGAAATCCCCAAGCAGAAACTGATCGAGAACACGGAGGCTTTTGTAAGAGGAAGAAAGGCCAATAACTGCCTGCTTTTTGGTGATGCAGGAACTGGTAAATCTTCCAGCATCAAAGGTATCCTGAACCGTTATTATGACGAAGGACTTCGCATTATCGAGGTGTACAAGCACCAGTTCCAGGATCTGAATGATGTGATCGCACAGATCAAAAATCGTAATTACAAATTTATTCTTTATATGGATGATCTTTCCTTTGAGGAATTTGAAATCGAATATAAATATCTGAAAGCAGTGATCGAGGGCGGCCTTGAGAAAAAGCCGGACAATATTCTGATCTA
This sequence comes from Blautia faecis, assembly GCF_020554845.1. GTDB lineage: Bacteria > Bacillota > Clostridia > Lachnospirales > Lachnospiraceae > Blautia_A > Blautia_A faecis. Next base: position 15,442 of record NZ_JAJCIA010000056.1, read on the forward strand.
TGCAACCAGCAACAGACGTCATCTTGTTCGGGAAAAATCCGGGGATAAGCTGGAGGTGGCAGACGATGAAGATCTGCACTCCTCCGATACTGTGCAGGAGAAGCTTTCTCTGGTTTACCGTTTTGGCGTGCGTATTTATTTTGGTGCACCGAACAAGAAGGAATTCCAGAATATTGTTACTACACTTGCAGAGCGCTATGGTGTTACAATGCCTGCAGAGGAGCTTCTGATGAAGGCAAACGCCTGGGAGCTTTCTCACGGCGGTCTCACTGGAAGAACGGCGCAGCAGTTTATTGATCATGTTCTGGGAACAAGTGAGGAACAGTAAAAGAATACCAGAGATTATCTGAAATTTATGTCTGGAATGAAATAATCCTTGGCAGGAGGGAAAAACGTATGGCAGTGACCACATTTGCGGCAATTGATATCAGTTCTTATGAGATCACCATGAAAATTTTTGAATTTTCCAAAAAGGGTGGTTTCCGGACTGTGGACGATATCCGGTATCGTCTGAATCTTGGAGTAGGGGTATATTCCGGCGGAACCATGGAAGTGGATAAGGTAGATACTATTTGTGAAGTACTTAACGACTTTAAGAGGATCATGGCAGAGTACGGTGTGAAAGACTACCGCGCCTGTACCACAAGTGTTTTCCGTGAGATGAAGAATCCGCTGATTATCATTGAACAGATTTTCAGAAGAACCGGAATTCATGTGGAGGTTTTAAGCAATGCCGAGCAGCATTTTCTGGGCTATAAATCTATTGCGGCCATTGAGAATGGCTTTAAGAAAATGATCCAGAAAGGAACCGCTATTCTGGATGTGGGCGGTGGAAACCTGCAGATTTCCCTGTTTGACAAAGATGCGCTTGTAACCACCCAGAGCCTGAAAATGGGAAGCGTGCGTATCCGCCAACGTCTGAAGGAGCTGGAGAAAACCAATACGAATTATGCACAGCTGGTGGAGGAGTTTATCCGTAATGACCTGACCGGGTTTAAGCGTCTTTATCTGAAAGACCGCGAGATAAAGAATTTGATCCTTATGGGGGATTTTCTTACTGAGACTATTTTCCGTGAGGAGAGACAGGATAACATTATTACACGGGCTGAATTCGAGAAGCGGTATGAGAATACGGTTTATAAGACCGAGACTTCACTGTCAGAGGAAATGGATATTGATCCGGAGTATGCCGCTTTGATCGTGCCAACTATGGTTATCTGTAAAGATTTTATGGATCTTTTCAATGCAGAAGCGCTTTGGATGCCAGGTGTATCTCTTCTTGATGGCATTGCCTATGATTTCGGGGAAAAGAAGAATTTTATTAAGAGCGCACATAATTTTGAAAATGATATTCTGGTGGCAGCCAGAAACATTGCCAAACGTTATTCTACTGGAAAGGATCATATTAAGGGTACTACCGACCTTGCCCTGGCGATTTTTGACAGCATGAAGAAAGTGCACGGAATGGGAGACAGAGAGCGTCTGCTTCTTCAGATCGCAGTGCAGCTTCATGACTGTGGCAAATATATCAGTATGGGAGATGTGGCAGAGTGCTCCTATCAGATCATTATGGCTACGGAGATCATCGGACTTTCCACAGAAGAACGTCAGATCATTGCAAATGCGGTGCGCTACAATACCACAGAATTTGTTTATTACAGCGAGATCGCAGGAGAAGTCGGAATGGATCGTTCCGTATATCTTTTGATCGCCAAGCTGACTGCAATCCTTCGTATTGCAAATGCCATGGATCGCAGCCATTATCAGAAGGTAAAGAATATGAAGGCTATGCTGAAGGACAGAACCCTGCTTCTTACAGTTGATTCTGAGCAGGATATCTCCCTGGAGCTTGGACTTCTTATGGATAAAGTCGAATTTTTTGAAGAGGTATTTGGTATCCGTCTGGTATTCAGGCGTAAGAGAAAAGTGTGAGGAGGGGCACAATGGATCTGAAAAATTTTGAAAAAGCGGAGTATTTTGTGAACAGGGAGTTGAGCTGGCTGAAGTTTGACGACCGTGTTCTCTCAGAAGCAAGAGATAAAAGTCTGCCATTGTTTGAAAGACTGAAATTTACCAGCATTGTATCGTCCAATCTGGATGAGTTTTATATGGTTCGTGTGGCTTCCCTGAAGGATCAGGTTCATGCCGGCTATGAGAAAACAGATATTGCAGGAATGGGGCCAAAAGAGCAGTTGAAGGAGATTAGTGTTCAGACACATGAGCTCGTCCGTTCCCAGTACAGCACTCTGAACCGTTCCCTTCTTCCGGCGCTTGAGAAGGTGGGACTTCATCTGGTGATGGAGCACGAGAAATTAAACGAAGAACAGCAGGAGTATGTGGACCGTTATTTCGAGGATAATGTTTATCCGGTTCTTACTCCTATGGCAATGGATTCTTCCAGACCTTTCCCGTTGATTCGAAATAAGACATTGAATATTGGCGCCTTGATTTCCAAGAAGGATAAGAAAAAGGGCAAGGATGTACTGGTATTTGCCACTGTCCAGGTGCCGTCTGTACTGCCGCGTGTGGTTGTCATTCCATCCGGGAATAAAGAGGACACTACTGTGATCCTTCTGGAGGAGATTATCGAGCGCAATATTGACAAGCTTTTCCTTGGATATGATGTGGTTTGTGCACATCCTTACCGTATTATGAGAAATGCGGACCTTTCCATAGATGAGGATGGGGCGGAGGATCTTCTGGTGGAAATCCAGAAGCAGCTGAAGAAGCGCCAGTGGGGTGAGGTGATCCGCCTGGAAGTGGAGGATAAAACGGACTCCAGACTTCTTGGCATTCTGAAAAAGGAATTTGACATTAAAGAAGAGGATATTTTCTATATTAACGGACCACTGGATCTTACCATGCTGATGAAGGTTTATGGACAGGATGGCTTTGAGCAGTACAAAGAGCCGAAATATACCCCTGCTGTGGTGCCTGCATTTGCAGATACCAGCAAGGATGTTTTTCAGGTGATCCGTGAGGGCGATGTATTCTTACACCACCCATATATGAGCTTTGACCCGGTTGTAAATTTTGTACGCCAGGCGGCAAAGGATCCGGATGTGCTGGCGATTAAGCAGACGTTGTACCGTGTCAGCGGAAATTCCCCGATCATTGCAGCACTTGCCCAGGCAGCGGAGAATGGCAAACAGGTTTCGGTTCTGGTAGAGCTGAAGGCACGTTTTGATGAGGAACATAATATTGTGTGGGCAAAAATGCTGGAAAAAGCAGGCTGCCATGTTATTTATGGTCTGGTTGGTCTGAAAACACACAGTAAGATTACTTTGGTGGTTCGCCGTGAGGACACCGGAATCCGCCGTTATGTTCATCTGGCAACTGGTAACTATAACGACTCCACTGCAAAGCTTTATACAGACTGCGGCATTTTTACCTGTGACGAGCGCTTCGGCGAGGATGCAACTGCAGTGTTTAACATGCTTTCCGGATATTCTGAGCCGAAGAACTGGAACCGTCTGATTGTGGCACCAATCTGGATGAAGGATCGATTCCTGAAGCTGATCGAGAGAGAGACAGAGCACGCGAAGAAAGGAATGCCGGCTATGATCGTAGCGAAGATGAACTCTCTTTGTGATCCGAAAATCATTGCAGCTCTTTATCATGCATCCTCCTGTGGCGTGCAGATTTACCTGCTGATCCGAGGCATCTGCTGTCTGAGAGTGGGAATCCCGGGTGTGAGCGAGAATATCTATGTACGTTCCATTGTAGGAAACTTCCTGGAGCACAGCCGTATCTTCTATTTCCACAATAATGGCAGCGATGAGATTTATATGGGAAGTGCGGACTGGATGCCTCGTAATCTGGATCGCCGTGTGGAGATCGTTTTCCCGGTTGAGGACGAGCAGATCAAGAATGAGATCAAGCATGTTCTGGATCTGGAATTCCGTGATAATGTGAAAGCCCATATTCTCCAGCCGGATGGAACCTATGAGAAGCAGGACAAGAGAGGCAAACTTCTGATCAATTCCCAGATGGAATTTTGCAGGGAAGCCACTGAGAAAGCAGAAGCGTTAAAGAAAAAAGAGAAACATGAAAATTCCAGAGTCTTCATCCCGGCAGAACCGGCTGAGGATGTGGAAGAGTAAGAATTTGAAGTGAATTAGGAAAAATAAGGAAAGCCGCTGTATTGTGATGTGAGATTGCAATATGGAAAAATGCAGAAGCTGACGCCGATGCACTTGCTTTCGAAGATTTTCAGTAAAAAAATTAAGATTCTGACTTCTAAAGTCTGAATCCAGACGCCGCAAGGTTGACGAAAAAAGTCGCTTTGCGGCGTCTTTTTGCATAAAAAAGAGAAGGCATAACCCAGGCGGCAGAAATATATTCAGACGACAAAAAAACTTCCGAATCACTTCGGAAGTTTCTAGCAGCCAGTACGAGAATCGAACTCGTGTTTTCGCCGTGAGAGGGCGACGTCTTA
>NZ_JAJCIA010000057.1 GCF_020554845.1 Blautia faecis
TACGCTTTCATCTCGGTAATTGAATTGCCGAGGATTCCCGCTTATCGTCCTAAAAGCTGTGACATTCTGATTCTTGATATTATGCTGGGTGAAAACAATGGGATCAGCTTTGCAGAATGTCTCCATGACACTGGAAAACAAATTCCCGTTATCTTCATTTCCAGCAGTAAGGAATTTGTATTCGATGCATATTCTGCTGAACCTGTAGGTTATATCCTCAAGCCGGTCAGCCGTCAAAAACTTGCAGAAGCACTAACCCGTGCAATCCGACATCTGATTCCGAAATCCATTATAATCGACACTCCATCCAGAACTGTATCCTTTCATATCAAGGATATTACCTATATTGAAATAATCAATAAAGAATTGCAGATTCATCTTCAGGATGGTACTGTCACGAAGATATATAAATCCCTTTCTGCAGTCCGTGAAATTCTGCCGAAAGATATCTTCGTGCAATGTCACAGATGCTACATTGTTTCTCTGTATGCTGTCCGTTCAATCAGACGCTTTGAAATCACACTGAATAATCAGGAAATAATCCCGGTCAGCAAATACAGCTACCGGGATGTCCAGGAACAATTACAGCAATACGCTGCAAAATGGTTTTAATTTCTGCAAACAGCAGAAAACGGCGGTCTTATCGACCGCAGAATTCTCATTGATATTTTGCAACAAGCTCTCCGGCATTTGCTTTCACATCATCGGAAACAAGCCCCGGGAATTCCTCTTCCAGTTCATTCAGGATATTCATAATATCTTCTTTTTCCTGATCGGTGCTGATAACAACCTCGCAATAGTTGATCTTCTCCATACCTGCCACTGAGGTTTCCAGCTGCATAATATAATCCACATGCGGATTCCCATATAATCGGATCAGATCCTCCTGCGACCTTGCTTTCATCTTAAAGTTCAATGCATATTTCAGGTTCCGTTTCATACTGTAATTTTTGTCAGTTCCGAGTATGCTGTCCACAAAAATAGATAGTGGATTTCTTCCCTCCATGGCAGCCGTTGTTGTTGTCATTCCGGACCATCTTGGATTAATTTCGATAATATACCATTCTCCTGCCCGGTAAACCAGATCGACCTGCACCGTTCCTTCAAATTTCAAACTCTGTGCCATATTAAGCAGTTCTTCCTGTACCTTTTCAAAATGATAGGAAGGATCCGTCACCGGACCAAATTTTACAGAGCTTAACGGATCTGTAATGCCCTCTTTTGTTACAGAAAAGGCGATCGGCGGAAGGACACTGTAACGTCCCTCTACACCATGAATTTCCGTTCCGAACTGTTCTCCCTGAATCAGTTCTTCCACCATTATATCTGAATTGTTCTGATCGGAATTAAGAAAGCTCTCTACTTCCTCATAGGAGTTCATGATTTCCACTCCGATTGACCCTGCACCTAATGTATCCTTCACAATGACCGGAAAGTTTATTTCCTTAATCCGATAAAAAACATATTCCTTATATACATTTACACTGACACCCGGATTCTTCTTCTCCGCAAGAAACAGCTCATGGTGAATATAGATTCCCTTTGCCGCTTTGACAAAGCTGCGGAACATGATATTACTACGCCACTTATCAAATGCTGCCACTGACACCAGCGTATTATTGGCAATGGTTGCAATTCCTCTTTTCTGTAATTCCTCAGCAATGAGAGCGGTCTTGATCGGTACCCAGTCAAAGGGAACGGCTCCCGATGCAATTGCTACAGCAATATCCGGTCTCTGCTGTGCAATCAGCTCTGCCGTATCCTCCGCACTCATTCCACTCTCCAAAAGCACGTATTTCACCTTCTCAGGTTTTTTGCAGATTTCCCCATCTGCCACGTCAAAAATGTAAGAACCATTCAGGGGTCCTGCTACAACAAATTCGCAGTCCGGATAAAGCCGGTCCATTTCATCCCAGGTATCTGCCCGGAACGGCTGGTAGGTTGTTTTTGTTGATGAATTGGAATGTGCTGATGTTGACGCACTATAAAATACAATACGCATAATCTCTTCCTCCGCCTATTTTCTATGATTCAAACTGTGCCTGATATAATCTGGCATAGGCTCCGTTTTGTGCTAATAGCTCTTTGTGGCTGCCCTGCTCCACGATATGCCCGTTCTCCATAACCAGGATTACGTCTGCATTGCGAATTGTGGACAGACGGTGGGCAATGACAAAGCTTGTCCGTCCCTCCCGCAGCTTATCAAGTGCCTGATCAATCATGGCTTCGGTTCTGGTATCTACAGAACTTGTTGCCTCATCCAAAATGAGAATATTCGGTTTCACAAGAAATGCCCTGCAGATCGTCAACAACTGCTTTTCTCCGGCAGAAAGGCTTGACATTTCATTGGAAATTACAGTCTGATAACCATCAGGCAGTGTACTTACAAACTGATCCACGAAGGTCTCCCGGCATGCATTCCGGAATTCTTCTTCCGTGATTTCCCGTTTCAAACCATATTTCAGATTGTCTCCGATCGTTCCTTTATACACCCAGGTGTCCTGCAGAACCATTGCAATGTTCTCCCGCAGGCATGCTCTTGTAAGGTCGTGAATTTCTACTTTGTCATCAAAAATAATTTCTCCAATGTTTACTTCATAAAATCGTTCGATCAGATTTACAAGTGTTGTCTTGCCGGCACCAGTTCCTCCAACAATAGCGACCATCTGGCCCGGTTCTACAACAAGGTTCATATGTTCAATCAGCTTCCTCTCAGGTACATAAGAAAAGCTCACATCCCGGAAATCGATCTTTCCCTGCAACCGGTAGCTCTCTCTGGCTTCCGGTTTTTCTTCAGCCTGATCTTCACTATCTAACAGCTCATAGATCCGGTCAAGAGACGCTATTCCGGACTGCAGTGAAGAATACGCCTGGGACAGCTTGGAAAAGGGTGTCTGAAACTGTCTGGTATACTGAATAAATGCCTGCACATCTCCGACCGTCATCTGTCCGGATATTACCCGTAAAGCACCTCCCAATGCCACAATCACATAATTCAGATTCGTAAAGAACCGGGACAATGGTTGAATCAGGTTCGATACGGCCATAGCTTTGAAGGAAGATTCATACAGCAGACGATTCTGCTTCCTGAAAGCTTCCACGAACTTCTCTTCCTGACCATAAAGCTTCACAATATTGTGTCCGTTCACACTCTCTTCCACATTACTGTTAATCATTCCGGTATAATACCACTGCTTCTGATATTCCTTACGCACAAACCTGGAAATCAGGGTCACAATCCAGCCCGAGACCGGAATAATGATCACAGTGATCAATGCCAGCCTCCAGTTAATTGCAGTCATCATGACAATCATCCCGACCAGCTGGAAAATACTGTAAATCGTATCTGCACCGGAAGAATTCAGAGTCGTGACCACATTATCAATATCATTTGTGGTCCGGCTCATGATATCTCCGTGACTGTTTGTATCAAAATAATTTAATGGCAGCGACCATAGCTTTGTCTCTACCTGACTGCGCAATTCTTTCGCCGTATCAGAGATGATCCGTGTGGAAAACCATGCGGACAGCCATTTCGATACGAACTGGATCAGAAAAATCACACTCGATATCCCTGCCCAGAAGAAAAACCGGTCCCAGTGAATGTTACTGCTTACCGGGTTTGACATATCCTGTACAATGGAATCCGTTGCATACCCCAGATACTGCGGTCCCAGCGCTGTAGCAACCGCTGAAATAATAATACTGAACAGCATAAGAGCGGTCAGCATCTTATTTTTAAAGAAGAAGAGCTTTAACAGCCGCTTGAAAGACCCCTTTTGTATGGTCTTTTTCTGCTTTGTACTCATGATGCCACCTCCTTATCTGTGGGCTGGGAAGCCACAATTTCCTGATAAGTCCGGCTGCTTTGCATGAGTTCTTCATGTGTTCCAACCGCTTCAATACGTCCCTGATTCATCACAAGGATCTGGTCAGCATCCTTAATGGTACTGATTCTCTGTGCAACAATAATCACAGCCGCATTCTGTGTAACCGGCTTCAGTGCTCTTCGCAGCTCCTGGTCTGTCCGGTAATCCAGTGCAGAGAACGAATCATCAAACAAATAGATGGAGGGTCTGCGGACAATTGCTCTTGCGATTGCAAGCCGCTGCCGCTGCCCGCCCGAAAAGTTTGTTCCCCCTTCGGAAATCTTCATCTTAAGACCACGTTCGTTTTTCTCCACGAATTCCTTTGCCTGCGCAATCGAAAGAGCCTCCCAGAGTTCTTCCTGTGTTGCATCCGGTTTTCCATCCCGCAGATTGTCCTCCAGCGTCCCCGAAAACAGGAAAGCCTTCTGCGGAACCATGCCGATTGCCTGATCAAGCTCATGCCTTAACAGCTTCCGGACATCCATGCCATCTACGAAGACCGTCCCCTCTGTCACATCTGCAAGACGTGGAATCATATCAAGCAAGGTAGTCTTACCACATCCGGTAGATCCGATAATCGCCGTCGTTTTACCCGGCTGTGCGCAGAAGGAAATGTCCTTCAATACAGGCTCCACCTGCTCATTATCCGGTGCATAGGAATACGTCACATGTTCAAAACATATTTCTCCCCGGAACTGCTCTGGCAAAAAAGCATCCTCTCTGTCCTGAATTTCACTTTCACTGTTTAAAATCTCTTCAATACGTGTAACCGATACCTCGGCTCTTGGCAGCATAATAAAAATCATGGAAGCCATCAGGGTTGCTGTCAGAATAAAGGATATGTAGGTTACGAAGCCGATCACCTGTCCAATCTGTACCTGACCGTTCCCCGCCATACGGCCGCCAAGCCAGATCAGCGAAATATTGGCAAAGCTCATTGTCAGGGTAAAGATTGGCTGCATCAGCCCTGTAATCTTACCGATGCTGGTATTAATCCTTGAAAGATCTCCGTTAATCCGTTCAAAGCGTTCCTTCTCGCCTTGTTCCTTCGTAAAGGCCTTTACCACACGGATACCGGAAATCTGATCCCTGAGTACGGTATTCATCTCATCTATTTTCGTCTGCTGTTCTCTATAATAAGGAAGGATCAGCTTTAAAAATACCACAGAAACCCCAAGCAGCAGAGGTATCGTCACAAGCAATACCACCGAAAGCTTCACGCTTTGGGACAAGGCAAGCACAAGACCTCCGATAAACATCATCGGTGCTGCGATAATCGCGGTAAATAAGAACGTAATAAACTGGATTACCTGCTGTACATCGTTTGTTGCCCTTGTAATCAGCGTAGGAGCTCCCATGCTTCCGATCATCCTGCGTGAAAAATGTATCAGCTTCTCATAAACCTGCTCCCTCAAATCCCGTCCGGTCATCAGTGCCACCTTTGCTCCGAAAATACCAGCCAAGGTTGATAGCAGAAACTGGATAAGAGCTATTCCCAGCATGAGAATTCCCTGATGCATGATATATGCAGCATCCGCATTCGCCACACCATAATCGATCACTCTGGAATTGATTGTTGGCAGATACATGGTTAAAAAGGACTGACCAAGCTGCAGTAAAATGACCAGTATCAAAAGTCCCCTGTATGGGCTTAATACTCTTCGCAAAAATCCGGTCATGCCTGTCCCTCCATAAAATCATCAATAACGGAAGCATATGCATCCATCATCTTACGCCCCGGCATACCCGGAAATGCATTTACCTCTGCCAGCACATACTCTCCATCACCAATCATAAGATCCAGTCCGATAATCGGAAGATCAAATATGGACGCCACCTTTTCACAGAATACCTTTTCTTCTTCGGTAAGAGTCTTCTCCTGTGTAGTTCCACCCACATGTACATTCGAACGGAATTCATCAGGATTCGATGCATGGCGCTCCATCGAAAAATAATATCTGCCATGGAGAACAACAACACGGATGTCTCTTCCTTTGGAAGTAGCAATATATTCCTGTGCCACATAAGCCTGTCCATAGGAAAGAGTTGCAAAGTAATCCTTAAGCTCCTGGCCGTTATGGATCAGTTCTACACCAATCCCGCCAAATCCACTGTCCGGCTTCACAACAAATGGATAACCAAAACGACCAGACAGTGTTTCGGGATCAGAATCTTTGAAAAACACCATCGTATCAGGCACCCGTATTCCATTCTGTGCAAATCTCTGATAAGTTGCAATCTTACTTCTTGCGACCTGAAGCTCACGCAGATTTAAAATAGATGGAATTCCCGCATCCTGAAGCATATTCTCCAGAATAAATCCATCCGTGGATCCAAGTAGTGGCCAGAAATAATCCGGCTTTTCCATTTTTTCGCCCAGACAGGTGATCGCAAGTTCCCCGTTCCTGCAAATTTCAATCGTGGAATATTCGCAGAAAAGCACTTCCTTATCTTTACCTATCAGTGCCTGCATCTGCCTTCTTCCATTTGTCTTAACATCTTCCACAGTACTGTCCTGGCTTGCTACTAAAGCTAAAATTTTCATAGGCTTCTCCTTTTATTTTCACAAAGTCCTTCCATTTATTTTACAAGCCCCACCCCGTATTCTGTCTGACTGAAAAAGAATTTCCGCTGCAGTTCATTCCGGATGATGTGCACAGGCTTCAGCTGTGCCGGCGCAATTCCCTTCATTATCATCAGATCACGGTATAAGCTATATGTCTCCGGCTCTAAGATATTTAACTTAGTTGACGCACAGATTCCTTTTGCCACCTTATCTCCCATGGACGGATTGGCCTTAGCAAGATTCCTCTCCAGAAAAAAACGGATTTCCTTTGCTTTCATCCCCTCCGGAAGGCTTTCGATTTCCATAAAATAAATATAACGTGGAGGAACATGTTCAACATCCGGATATACTGTAAAATCAATCATGTCAAAGCCAAGCTGCTTTGCTGTATCCTCTGCGGCAGTCCTGAGTGCCACTTCTGTTGTCTTCTCCCCCATAATACTGACTGTCTGATCAATACGTCCGATGAATTCCAGAATCGGCAGATTCTTATATTTTCCTGCAATCTTTACCGCATCACGCATACGATACCGGTAAAAACCGGAAAGATTCGTAACAATCACTTCATATTCTTTACCTGTCTCAAGCTGATCTATCGTTACTATTTTGGAGAAATCATCATCTGCGTCTGTCGGCAGAAATTCATAGAACATACTGTCCGGAACCGGCACGCTCTTCTCATCATTTAACCGGTACGGGACACTGATCATGCCTTCAGATGCATTAATTCCGGTAAAATAACGGGCTATTTTTTCTCCCATATATTTCTCTTTGATCTTATCAGCATAAACCTTAAATCCACCGGAACCGACACCGGTAAGGAACTGTGCATGAGGCCACAGCTTCGGTACAATCGGTTTCTCAAACCCCTGCATGAAAATTCCCCTCAGTTCCTGCGCTCTCTCCGGCATGGGCTGAATTTTCTTTAAGAGACTGGAACGGACTTCCTCTGACATTTTAATACCCAGATCAATCGTTCCCTGTTCAATATCATTAACCAGAAGCTCCCAATGCTGTTCCATATAACGCAATACTTCCAGTAAAAATCCAAGAAAGTTCGCTGCCATATTCGTAAGATCCTGGTCCATCAATCCGAAACGTGCATGCAGATATCTGGTGTTGGTTTCCGATTCCGGATAAATTGCTTCATCGGGAGATGTAAAACTCATTCCGAGGTAAGGGCGGAATTCACCGATCATTTTTACTGACAAAGCCCCATAAGTAACACCGCTTTTCACGTGCTGGATCTCTGCAATGGATTCCGCAATGGACATATTCCGTCCGTTGATCCAGTCTTCTCCGAGTTCTTTTGCGACCAGACCCATACGGTAGGGACCATTATACTTCTGAAAAACCTGAAAAGCCTCTTCCGTCAACGGTATACGCTTGGGATTTCCAACCGTTCCTGAAGACTTGTTATAATGTACAACCTTACCGGAGGTAATCAGATTCTCCTCCCCATCCTCACTCATTCTTAAAATATAGCCTGCATAATCATCGTATACACTGACCGGAACCTTCTTCTGGTATTCTTCTATGGAATGAATATTCGCAAAGCCATATTTCCTTCCATATTCCGTATCCTTATTTTGTTCCAGAATCCTTAAAAGCAGCTTTTCATTTTCCCCCATGGGATCCTCTGCCATCCGATTCAATGCTTCCACTACCGGTATTCCCAATTTGATCTGTTGCAGATTCCCCTGTCCGGCAGGTGTTAATTTTCTCTCTTCAATTGTCATATTCTTTTCCCCATTTTCATCTGTCTTTTATTGTTCGACTGTCAAAATACTGTCAAATCCGGTTGCTTCAAATACTTCCATAATAATTTCATTGACATGCTTTACAACCATACTTCCCTTTGCTGCATTCATTTTCTTCTGACAGGATAAAAGAACTCTTAATCCGGCACTGGAAAGATACGCAAGATCGGTAAAGTCCAGAACAAGCTCAGTAACTCCATCAAGCTTTTGGAAAATCTCCTTCTCAAATCCCGGTGCTGTTGCAGAGTCCATTCTTCCTTCCAAAGCAACCTCCATTTTCTTTCCCTGTGTTTTAACATCAAATTTCATTGATTTAACCCCCTTGTATTTTATACATATGCGGTAACTATTTTATCTGAATCCGTGCTTTCTTCAGTTCCCTGTTCTTTATCTGAATTTGTGTTTTCTGTATCAGTATTTTTCTCTTGATGATCCTGATCCGTAATATCTGCTTGATCTTCTTTTACAGGTAATTCTGAATCTTGTTCCATCATAAGAATATTGCCTGCATACACGGTTGTTGCTACAATACTTTGACTTAAAGTACTGAACAGCAATACAAAAGATAGCAAACATGCCTTCTCTATTTTTTCTCCTTTCTTCTTTTAACTGTTTTTATATCTATATTATATATATTATTTAAATCTAGTTTCTCTGTCTATATTTTTGCGTGAATAGTCAAAATATAGTGTAAAAAGACATTCATCTGATTTGATTTTGCCGTTTGCAAAGTTCTTCTTTTGATAAAAGATTAACTTCCTGATTTTCTATATTCCGTATTACTGAATTTTGATTTTCACAATTATTAGGCGGCTCATTCTAGTATTGTTCCATACTTTTAAAAGTAAGAAAGCCTGCAATCACTCCGGTTCCCAGAGAAATTAACAGGCTGATCAATAAGGGTTTTTGCTTCATTAAAGAGCTCCCTTTATTTTTAGAATTAATTTATTATATTCTGCTGTCATGGAGACATTCTACTTTTGGCTGCGTTACTGAGAATATTATCTATTGTCTGCTTTATTGGTTTTTCCTGAATCCGTGAAGTTGATTTCCTCACATACTCCTTAAACCCTATAGTTTCATGCTTTTGCAATATTTTTTTCCAATATTGTTATTCACCCACCAGGTGAAAGCAGTCTGTGGTAAAATAGACATAACAAAATCTATGGATTGGAGTCTTTTACCATGAATAACAACCACCGAATCACACTGAACACCAATAAGAACATTATTGTTGAGTTTACAAATGAACGTATTATCCCAGCCAGCGGTCTGGCTGTTGTTGGCGCCCTCCTTGGGAAAAGCGATTTCATCAAAAAACTCAATCGCATGGACGTGACATCCAATCGGTCTCAGCATCAGATTAAAAATGGTGATATTGTACTCACTTACCTTGGAATGCTTTGCATGGGCAAACCTTACTTTGAAGCTTTTTCATTATCAAGCGAAAACTTCGCCGAGAAAGCACGGATGACTGGTTTGAAATGGCAAAGCAGTATTGCCGGAATGTAACCAGTCCCAGAGACGGAAAAACCGTCTATATAGGCAGTGACTGGAAAACCGTTACCAGTAAGCAGTTCAATACAGAGTATACACTCCGTGCCGGATACGAGATTACAGAGCGAACCATTGATAAGTATGGTCAGTTCAACCTTGTTCCCGATATTGAAGTTGAAGCCTGGTGGACAAACCTTGGTGACCCGGATGAGGAAATCATCAGTCTGTATCATGCCCATGGGGAATGTGAGCAGTTTCATAGTGAGGTAAAAACAGACATGGATCTGGAGCGGCTTCCATCCGGAAAGTTCGCGACCAATGCACTGATACTCGAATTAGGGATGATCGCATATAACATTCTCCGTATGATCGGTCAGGGCACAATTGGAGGACGGGCACCCCGTCAGAAGAGGGATGTTAAACGCCGTCGTTTACGCACAGTTATCAGCAACCTGATTATGATGGCAGGACATATAACCATGCATGCACGCCAGTTGATAACCGGCCTCGGAAGAAGCAACATCTGGCGACATATATTTTCTGATATCTGTCAGAAATATGCTGTCACAAACTCATAAGTAACAAAGCAATTTTATAGCAGGCTTATTTCGTGTACCCTTTTTGCCCAGTGACTGCTTTTGTTCCCGGTGCTGATACAGAAAAAGCCACAGAAGTATGCTCACATCATGAAACAAACTTACCTTTGGAAGATTGGTTCTCTTAAAGAATGAACTTCACGGATTTAGGTTAGTTGCTAAGTCTCTTGGTGTGGTGGTACTGTTACCAATGGACTTAATGGGAGCCGCATAGCCTTCTGGTGCAACAGGAGAATCATCCCAGCCATTTGCAAAGGAATATAAGACCAGTCCCATCTTCCCGAACAGTCGTTCCAGGAAATCTGGATCTGACGTTGCAATTTTCCCAATGGTTTTGATCCCATAACGGTTTAACATCGTTCTGGTAGATCTTCCGACATACAAAAGGTTAGCTGCAGGAAGATTCCAGACGATACTCTGGTAATTTTCTTTATGAAATTGGGTGATCGCATCTGGTTTTTTATAATCGCTTCCAAGCTTAGCAAAAATCTTATTCCACGTAATCCCGATACTGACTGTGATCCCCAATTCCTTTTTTACACGGCTTCTAATCTCATCTGCAATCTTTTTTTCATCCCCTTTTAAGGCGGTACTTCCAGTCACATCCAGCCACGCTTCATCACATCCATAAGGCTCCACCAGATCGGTATACTCTCCATAAATCTCCCGCAGCATGGAAGAAAACTGTAGATAAAGCTCCATTCTGGGCGGAACAACAACCAGATCCGGACAGGCACTTTTAGCTTGCCACAAAGCCAGTCCTGTCTTTACCCCCTTTTGCGTAGCAGTATAATTTGCTGTCAGAACAATCCCACGTCTGGATGCCTGATACGCTTTAATCGCAGGCTTGTTCAAAACTCTGGACCAGTACGCAGCGATCTGGTAATGTGCAGACCCACATACAGCCTCCATGTGATATGATTTCTTCTGGTATTCCACACCTTTCCATGATTATTGGCAGACGTCTTGGTATCCAGATTATCAAGCATGCTTCATCTATCTGTTCCTATCAAAATATCGTTTTGCAAGTTATCAAGACGCATTCTTCTTTAATTCAAGGATTTTCTTCCTGATTTCTTCTATAACTAATTTAAACGCCTCATCGTTTTTTCCCGTTGGATCTTCCAGTCCCCAGTTATCGTCAAAAGGCCTGTCAATAAACGGACACCCTACATTGCATCCCATGGAAATCACGATATCAGGAGTTGGAATATCGCGAATCAGTTTGCTGTACTGACCATCTGCTTCCATATCTATTCCATATGATTCTTTCATAATCCGGACCGCATCCTGATTGATCTGCGGTTTTGTCTCTGTACCAGCCGAATAGCTTTCAAATACATCTGATGCCAGATGCTTTCCGAATGCTTCTGCTATCTGGCTGCGGCATGAATTATGGACACAGATAAAAGCTACCTTTTTCTTACTCATAGAAGAGTCCCCTTCCTCTTATATCTTACTCTTTTTCCATAATTTTACAGTTCCTCCTGGTGCTCGTTTCATTTTCTGCTCCAGCTTCTTTCCATAATTTTCCTTCTTTGTAGTGCTTCCGGCAAAGCGCCACATAGCTTTCATTGGAGCCAAGCATGATCTGCGCACCCTCCCGTACAATTTCTCCATTTGCATACCGGGTATTACACTGTGCACGTTTTCCACACCAACAGACAGTCGGTACTTCCTCAATGACATCTGCAATCTCCATCAGACGTCTGGAGCCAGGAAATAAGCGGTTGCGGAAATCGGTGCGCAGTCCATAGCAGATCACTGGAATATTATAAAAATCCACAAGGTCGGACAAAGTGTCTATTTCCGCTTCCGAAAGGAACTGTGCTTCATCTACCAGAACTGCATCCACTTTCTTTCCCTGATAACTGTATTCTTTATTTCCTTCTTTCCAGGTTTGGGAAATCTCTTTTAAAAATTCATCCACGTATTCTGCTGAAGCAGATAATCCCATACGAGACTGGATCTTGCGTTCTCCATCCCGGCTGTCTGTTCTTGGTTTTAACAAAACGGCATACTGACCGCGCTCTTCGTAGTTATAACGGACCATTAGTATGTTTGCTGATTTCGAGCTTCCCATTGCTCCGTAGCGGAAATATAATTTTGCCATTTTCAGACTCTCCTTATGCTCAGTGTTCTTTCAAAAGCTTTTCCATATAGCTTTTCCTTCTATCAATCAAATTTCAGAACCAGTTGTCCGTCGATCCAGCTTTTCTGATCCGCCTGATGTATTTTATCATCCGCTTTTAAATTTCCAATCAAAAACGGGGATTTCGGATCATGCAAAGCATAATTCTGACGAACCGTTTTGGTATCGTAATTAGCATAACAATATTTACATCCATGAAGACAGGTATTATATGCTCCAATATCATTTCCCATAAAACAGGCACATTCTTTCCGTAGTGGCTGCTTTTTCGGTATATCCAGCGTGGTATGGAGGGCTTTTTCGTATGTTTCCTGTGTCATACAGCCATTGCAATCTGCCCCATAACAGGCTAATTCTGTTCCTTCTCCACAGGGATATACTTTCATTCCATGTGCCGCGGCTATCTGTATCATGGTTTTCCCAAGTGACAGACGTTTTTCTTTTGGTACAGCTTGGGCTTCCGGAAAATTTCTTCTCACTTTCTGGTACAGGTCGATGAAACTGATCACGCAGGTATGGGTATAGCCCTCAAGGGCCTGTGCGATCTGTGTAAACTTTTGGATATGGACCTCTGGCGTATAAGTCTCATTCAGGAATATAGGGTCATAACGCCATCCCATGGAATCCGGTCCTGTAATCTCAGCCAGTTGCCGAAATGTATCTATTACCGCTTCTACATCTGGAACCAGAGGCTCTATTTCTTTTCCATAAGGGGTAATGGTAACGAACCAGTACATTCCATATGTTTTCAGTAAATCCATGTGTGAAAGCATAGGCGCCGGATTTTTCGAGCAGAACGCAATCAGATCTACCACAGAAGGCGAAAAGGTATATCTTGTTACCTGCTGCGGCTGATATGGATTCCGAACCATCACGTAGCCCTCTTTTATCCGGTTACACAGCCATTCCGAATAAAACGCCGGGATATCCGTCCGCATACCGGTCTGAATAATCATAAATGTGTTCCCTTCTTTTTTATGTCAGCAAACTCTCTTACACATTATTTCTCATTTACAAGCTTCCCTGTCATATGCTCAATTCTGATTGCAAATAGCTGGACACGGCTTCTTGCAGAACCATTCATTTCTTTTTCTACTTCTTCTACTGTAGGGTAATATTTTTCTGCCAGTTTTTGAAGACGGTCTTCTATAATCTTTGTATCTGTGACAAGTTCTGCTTTTCCAAACACAACAACACTTGTGGCATTCCACTCCCAGTGCCCTTCTTTTTTGAAACCCTGGTTCCAGGTTGTCAGACACACTGTATTACATTTCTGGATTGCATCCATCTTGTGTCCTTCTCTGGCTCCATGAAAATAAATCGTATGATCAGCCTCTTCATAGTAAAAATTAATTGGAATGGTATAGGGATACCCTTCATCACCAATTACAGAAAAAGCAGCTCTTTTTTCATCTTTTAATATTTTTTTACATTCATCTTGTGAAACCTGTTGCTTAAATCTTCTCATCTCGCGAAACATAAGATATCCTCCTGCCAATTATTTTCCTTTTCAATGGAATCTCATTTTTAAGATTACATTTTGATTAAGGCAAACTCCATTTTTCATCTATATAGATTACCAGACAATTCAATTGGAAAGAATCACATTCAGAGCAGTTCCAGTTTTTCTCAGAATTGCTCTTTTTGTTTGCTCTGAATCTGATACTTTCCTAATGAATTGTACCATATGCAAATAGAATTTACAAACATTTGTTCTACTTATTTTCAAAAAATAGTGCGCCTAGCTCATCACTGAAGTAACGAGAATGCGACGCACAGTTTTTCAAAACTTTATCCATATGTTTTCCCTGTAACTTTCCAAAAATATTTGAAAAGGGACTGTTTCCAGCCCCTTAATTTCTGTAAATTTCCTTACAGATATGAACAACATGACAATTTGTGCCCCGGATATCTTTAATCTGCATACCACGATGGTTCATTTATATACCGAATAGTTCTTCTCCAGGAGCATGTCTCGCACTTAAAGCATCCCATTTCGGTTCTTCCATCGCTATATTCAACACGTCGCTCCTCATGTGGTTCAATTGTTCTATGAGTGAAGCAGAAATGCTCTTTATTATTTATTGATTGTCCGTCACATTGGATAATTATATCTAAAAAGTTTACAGCTTCTGTAATGTCTTTAAAACCATTAATTTCCTCAGGTTCAGGATCCTTAAAGGGTAAAATACGTGGCATTTATTTCTTTGTCTATTACTTCTTTATGGCCTGTTGCCTTCACTGCTTTCTGTGCTGCAAATACTGCACCACAGGTTTCACAGTATCTTCCTTCCGTTAATCCATCTTCTGTGCAGGTCGCTGCTACTTTTGACAGGTTTTGTCAGTCCTTTTATACTTATATAATTTTCAAAATATTTACTTTTCTGCCAAAACTGATTCAAATCCTTCTTCTGCTTTTCTTACTGTGTCTTCTATGATTTTCTCTGCAATTGGTTTCAGATCCATTTTTAAGATCTGACCGATTACTTCCTCTTGTTTGGCTTCCGGTACTTTATATAAGGTAAAGCAGCATTTCAGTAATCTTCTTAATTTGTTTTCCATGGTAAAATAGAGGTCGCATTTTTTTGCCATAAATCCTCTGGTGATTCCGGCAGAGGCAATGTCCATTTCATAAAAATCTTTCAATTCTGCTTCTTTTATATATTGTGAAAAAATATGCTGAATCTTCTGCGCCGTGCGCATATAAATATATTCTGAGGTAGTAGGAAGAGAATATCCTACCACATATAATTCCCTCAACGGTTCTGACAATTCGGCTATGTACATCTGTATCGAAACTTCTACTCCATAGACAAGCAACGGATCCGGGGTTTCCCCTAATAATTTCTCAGCCTTATCAAACTGGCTTCCAAACATTGTTTTGACCAGGGTAAGCAGCAAGGCTTCTTTATTATCAAATGCTGCAAAAAAGGAAGAGGGGGACATCCCGGCAGCCTTTGCAATAGAGGCTGTTGTGGTCTTCTCGTATCCATTTTCCAGAAATAATTTTACTGCTGCATAGATCATTTTGTTTCTTCTGACGATTCCTTTATGTTGTAATCCTTTTGGCATTTTTACATCAATCCATCCTTGTAATTATAATTTTGCATATACTTTTGATTATAATCAATTATATATTGCTTTAAAGTTTTTCGCAACTATTATTTGGATAATTTGTACAAAATTTCCACATTATATTTATGAAAAAAGACCTATGAAAAATGATCGCTCTTTTTTGCAGGCTTTATAAAACAAAAAGAATGCAACACATGAGCTGCATTCTTTTGTTTTGTATCTACATTCCGCATTATTCTAACTACTTATCAATTTTCATTCGATATACCCCCACCCAAACTGAAGGTCATATCCCTTGTCTCCGGCATCAACAGCTTTATTTTTCAGATAGTCCAGTACTTTTTCCTGCGTTACACCTGGATTCTCCAGCAGGTACCCTGCTACAGCTGCACTTACTCTGGGGACCGCATAGGAGGATCCTTTCTGATCTTCATAACTTCCGTTTGCGCTTACATATACTGCTTCACCGCCAAGATACCACAGCGAACTTATGGGATTCCCGTTTTCATCAAGATCAGCTCCTGCCACGCCGATTACTTCTTCCCAGGCAGCCGGATATACCTGGCTTCCAGAAGGTGTCTGGAAGCTCAGGTTTCCGGCTGCAGCCAGTATCAGGACTCCGTTTTCGCTGGCATACTGAATTGCTTCATGGAGGAGGTTCGAATCTCTATTCAGTGTCCAACTCATATTAAGGATATCTGCATGGTATTTATCTACGCTGTCATAGATGGCCTGGATGATGGTATTATCGTCTGTCTGATTTTCAGATTCCCCATCAAAACACTTTAGCATGACCAGATTTGCATCCAGTGCCTTTTCCAGCAGGATTTCACAGACGCCTGTTCCATGTCCGCTGTTGTCAGAAAGGTTATCGCTGCCTTCCAGATAATTCCACCCTGTAATGTCTTCCATGTTGCAGCCTGAATCCAGAATACACACAGTTACCTGGGATTCACTGTCTGCAAGAACCGGAGTATATGCTCCGATTGCAGACATAAGGCACAAAGCAATTAATGGAAGTTTTGAAAAAATTTTTAGTTTGTGTTTCATAGCATCTTTTTTGTCAAATTCAATTGATCAGTCAGTTTTTTGTGGCTAATTTATTCTTTCGGAGCCAAAGGTTCTGTTGGCGCCGGGGCGTCCGTTGGCGCCAGAGCTTCCGTCGGAGCTGGTGCGTCTGTCGGAGCTGGTGCGTCCGTTGGAGCTGGAGCTTCTGTTGGAGCTGGGGATTCCGTCGGAGCTGGTGCTTCTGTCGGAGCTGGTGCGTCCGTTGGAGCTAGGGATTCCGTTGGAGCTGATGCGTCTGTCGGAGCTGGTGCGTCTGTCGGAGCAGGTGCTTCTGTTGGAGCAGGGGCGTCTGTCGGAGCAGGGGCTTCTGTTGGAGCAGGTGCTTCTGTCGGAGCTGGAGTTTCTGTTGGAGCAGGGGCGTCCGTTGGAACTACAGGCTTATAGTCGACATGAATATAAATCATCAAGTTTTCAACAACAGCTTCTGAATAGTTTACTGTATCTTCCGGAGTAAAGGTAAGCTTATATGCAAATCCTCCACCCTCTTTAGTGATGACTTTGTCCTCAACAGGTGTTGCCTTCCAGGTTCCCACAATAGTTTCGCCAGTAATTGGATTTTTCGCTTCAACCCAGCCATTAATCTCTGCATTTGAAAGATAACTTCCAACCACATTTCCTTCATTATCTTTTGAATTAAATAGTTTTCCGCTGAAATCTTTACACGTCAATGCAGGTACCGCCTTCTTTACTTTTACGGTAAATATCTCTTCAATCGGTTCTACATTTTTTGCCACGCTTTCATCAGCAGGTTGAAAAACTGCTTGAAGCTTATAAGCGTTTTCAGTAACTGCCAGCTGCTTTTTCTCGGATTCTTCAAGCTTCCACTGCCATTCTCCGGCTGTTTCCATCTCTGCGACCTTCACCTTGATTCCGGATATCATATCTTTTGCAATCAGAGTTTTCTTTTTCGCTCTGTCCGGTTCTGTTTCTGACGTCAATCCATCTGAAAGCATCTGCCCATAAATCAGGGTCAGTTTTTCCGGGTCCGGAGTTCCTGTAATGTCTGCTTTGGCTTTTTGAATCTTATAGGGCAGGATCGTAATTTTTTCTTCACTTTCCGGCCATCTGTACAGTGCAGGATTCTTAAGTTCCATCGTTACATTGTACTCTCCAGCATCTAAATGCTTTTCATTTTGAACTGTTTTATAGAATTCCGTTTCTGGAATAACCGGAGCCTGTTCCTGCCCATTATAGACCATTTCCGGGATCTCAGGAGGCGTCACCACTGCTTTTATTGTGGATACGGTTACTTCTGCCTGGATTGTTTTAAATCCAGCTGTATTTTCTGGAATAAACAGCATTGTGTATCGGATTTCACCCACCTGGTCAAGTACTGTCTCAGGATTTTGCCATTGCCAGGTTCCTGGAATTTCTTTCTGATTGTATGTAGCTTTTCCATCGGTTAAGACCGGATCCTTTTCTGGTGAATTTTGGATATCCTTTAATCTGGTACCGATTTCAAATTCCTGTGCTACGGTTGGCACAGTTTCGATCACTGGCGTGATCCAGTAGATAGAGGCTGTTGTTTCAGCTGTAGTATCCAGAAGCACATACAGGTTATCTGCATTTTGGTCTTCCCGGATTTTATAACCGCTGAAGGTAACTTTAAGGTTTTCACCAGGTGTTTCCTGTTCAAACTTAAATATACCGTCTGTCAGTTCCAGATTTTCCAGTTTCATACCGTCGCCAGCACGTGTCAGTTCATAGATTCCAGTGGTGGTAACATTGCCTTTTTCGTAATCACGGCTGTCAGCTTTACAGCTTACGCGGACACCAATCTGCGTTCTTACTGGAAGGTCAAATTCTACCGGAAGATAAATGTTGGTTTCAGAAGGCGTAAATACAACCGTATAATTTGCATTATCGGTTCCGTTATTTTCT
>NZ_JAJCIA010000058.1 GCF_020554845.1 Blautia faecis
AAAGCCGGGGCTAATACTTCAATTATTTTAGGACATTTTCAAAAACGCTTGACACGACTAATTTTCTTAGCTGAATAAAATTTTCAATATATCGTAGATAGATTTTATCACCATGAAATTAAGTTTGAATGCACAGCTTTTTCATACTGTATATTCCTATGCCGGTCACTTCAGGTGCGTTCCAGTTTATAAGTTCTTTAGATTTTCCTCATATATTTTTCAATTTGTTCTCACAGATTCATCACAAATTCCGCGTATATTAATAAACAAATAAAGCGAAAGCTTTTTTACATAGATTATAAATATACTTTTTCTTTTTCATACTTGCCGGGCCAAAAGGTCCGGCCCTCCTTCTTTTTAGGAGAATTTTCGGAAGTTGCTTACGTCGGAGAATTCGAATTTGATTATAAATTTAACATAAAAAATCCCGGTCTTTAGAAAAGAACTGTCTTGATATTTCTTTTCTGACCGGGATTTTTATAATTCAGGTTCACTCTTCTTTTAACGAAAAAACACTGAGCCACAATAAAGTGTAGCCCAGTGTTTTTTCTTATAACTCATCAAGCCCATAATCTTCAAATTGGAGAGTTTCTTTATCCAATTTTAAAGCTGATCCGGTTTCTCAACTGTATAAACACTCTGATCCTGGATTGCCGTTGCTCCAGACATATCTGCTGTGTCGCTGTAGAAACCAGTTGTAATGGTGTACTCGCTGTCGCCCTGTACATACACAGTTCCGTCTGTACCCTGAATTGTTACAGTTTTTCCATTACTATCTACAATTGTTCCCTCATTTTCCAGAGATGAGACAGTACTGTCGCCAGTTACAGTCCAGGTGGAATCTGCGCTTATATAAACGTTGCAGTATCCCTCTCCGCCTTCGCCTGCATAGCTCTCATCATCTACAACTGCACCTGTCAGGCTGCTGCCTTCTGTGAGATAAAAGTCAAGATCACTGATAGAATCCCAGATCACATCTCCCTGCATATCCTGACTGATTCCTGTAAAGTGACAGTCAGCTCCGTTAACCCCAGACTGTCCCCAGCCTCTCTGGTTGGTGTTACCTGTGCACTGCAGGAAAAATTCATTGTCATCGTTATAGTTAATATCCACGTTATTTAAAGTAATCGTACTCTCTGTATTGGTTGTATAAAACACACCGCCGTTCTCAGAAGTCAGGCTGCCGCCATCCATCTGGAAGGTACTGTTACCAACCTCAGAATCACCAGACATGCTCTGGTAAAGGATTACAGTCCAGGTATTGTCGTTCTGATCCAGATCACTCATATTTCCAGTGAGATCACAGTCATAAAGATGAATAGAATTCAGACCTTCAATGCAAACTGCCTCCGAACCATTTGCTGTAAGGCTGGCATTGCTTACTGCAATGTCTGCTGTACTGTAAATAGCAGGAGAACCAACACCGTTGGAAACATAATTTCCACCATCGAGCACCATTGTTCCGCCGCCTCTGTCACTTCGGATTGCAGCAGAAGACTCACCGTTTGTCTCTACATCCAAGTCCCATCCGTAAAGAGTCCCACCGCCAGCTACATGAACACCACCAGAGGTATCCTGAGTCGTTTCTACAGTTGTACCAGAAGCATATACAGTTCCATCATCATATGCAAAAAGCCCTGCACCACCTGCTGCATCTGTAGTCACGCTGCCATCTTTCACATAAGCAGTACCATCTGTTGCCAGAACAGCAGCTCCTACACCATAGAAGCTGGAATTGTCTCCGCCCTTGCTGTCCTCGGAAGTTCTAGTAATAGTATCATTATCAAGAGTAACACTTGCACCTGAAGAAATCAATGCTGCATTCTCGTCAGTTCCTGTTGACTCAATTGTCTCATTTGATACAGTTGTATCTTCTGTATACTCATTTGCTGCCGTATAACTGTCCACACCCTGAGACTGGCCATCAGGGCCTCCCTGTCCTGAAGCGCCTTGTCCATCACCGCCAGGCTGGCCCTGACCGCCCATTTCCATGGACATTACAGTAATGGAAGCAGCATTTCCATCCTCATCTAAAGTGATAGAAACGATATCGCCCTCTTGAATGTCAGAAAGTGAAATATCCTCAGCCTCTGCGGACTGTCCGTTACCGTCTGGTTTTTCCGGCTCTTCTCCGTCCTGGCTATCTGTATTCTCACTTTCCTGGTTATCGTCAGCTGCGTCCTGACTGTCACTTGCTCCATCAGAAGAATCAGAACTCTGTCCATCACCTTCCGGCTTCTCTGGCGCACCGCCATTCTGTCCATCTCCGCCAGGCTGCATACCGCCTGCCTGCTTTGTGATCACTGTATCCGCAGTAATTGTAATCGTCTGCTCCTCGCCAGTCAGATCCAACATAGAAGGCGCATCCCCGCCCTGGCCATTTCCATCCGGTGCTCCGCCATTCTGTCCATCTCCACCAGGCTGACCCATCTCTTTCATAGTCCCAACTGCAATGGTAATCTCCGAATCAGAAACCGACTTAACCTCACCAAGTACCACATTCTCCTGACTCTCATCACCATTCTCATCCGAAGCAGCCGCCTCACCACTTTCATCATTCGCCGCATCCGCAGCCGTCTCCGTCTTACTATCCTCCGCATAAACCATAGCCGGAACAGAAGTTGTTGCTACCATAATTCCCATTAAAACAGCTAAATATCTACGTTTCATACCCATTCATTTCCTTTCTGTATTCATTCAACCCTTCCGAAATCCTCATTCTCTCCATCCGGATCATTTTGTTTTGTGTTCCTTATGGCTAATAATATACAGACCAAATGTGTGCAATTAATGGGAAAACTGTGTTCATTCCATGGTCAACCTGGTAAGAAACTGTGAACTCCACCAAAAGAATATGCCGCAACAACCAAATTCAGTCGAAATATACTCCACTCAAAAAATACACATAACAGAAATGATTTTTGACAGAACTCAAGAAGAAAGCTGACTAAAAATATACAAAAGAATAGAATATAGTAAACACGAAAATCTCCCCAAAAGGAATCAGCCAACGTTTCCTACCAGTACACAACGCTAAGCAAACGTAATTACCATCCGCCTCTCTTCCCAGGCGCTGCGTCACTTCCTCCCCTCCTTCAACTACTCCCACCTGCAGCCGCCGTCCTGTTTTCCCCTTCGCCAGTACACAGTGAGAGGAAGGTGGTGTCGGCTGGGGGCTTTGCCAAAATGGGCGTTTGACGAGTATAGCGTCCCTAAGAATTGCACTGTCTGAGCCCTGCAAGGGCGAGTTTGCAATTCTTAGGGACAATAGGCGACGCAGTCAAACGCCCATTTTGGCATCGCTCCCAGCCGACACCACCTTCCTCTCACGTACCTTAATGACAGAAAAAAAACAGGGCGCCATCACGCACCCTGCTTCATTCTCTTAATAACCTTAAGTCTGGTAAATTCCTCTCTCTCCTTCTCCTCCAAAGCATTGGAAATATCCTTGGTCAGAGCCTCGAACTTCGGAATCGTAATATTCTTCAGCGCATTCGCCCTCTTCTGAGTCTTCTTAATATTACTAGCCAGCCGAATCGCCGAATTCTCAATCATAGACAGCTTAATGGAAAGCTCCTTCACCCTCTCAAAAGCCGCCTTCGCCTCATCCAGAGACATCTTCGTACTATAATAAGCATATGTCGGCACATTTCCCGACTTATCATACTCTACCAGCGGAATCTCCGTACCCATAACACTACGTGTCTTAATACGGATAGAATTCTCCACCGGCACCGTATGGGAAATCTGATCCACAAACGCGATACCCATCTCCATATTCGCTTTCTGCAAAGCCTCATACGCAGTTCGGAACGTTTCATCAATCTGTCCCTGGATATCCTTCGCCTGATCAACCAGATTCATCATCTCACGAATCAGAATATTACGCTTCTTATCCATCAGTTCATAACCCTGACGGGAAAGAGCAAGTGAATTTTTAGCCAGAATTAAATTACCCTTGGTAGGAAAGGTATTCGGATCCATTCAAGTCACCTCACACTTTATTTGGTAGTCTCGTGATAATACTGATCCAGAATCTTGGTATCAATACGGTCAAGCTCATCCTTCGGAAGCATACCAAGAAGCTCCCAGCCCTTATTCAGAGTATCAATAATACTTCTGTTCTCTGTATCTGTCTGACCGACAAACTCAGCCTCAAATGCCTTACCAAACTGCAGATACTTCTTATCCAGAGGAGAAAGCTCATCCTCACCAATAACAGAAGCAAGGGCTCTCGCATCTCCAACCTTTGCATAACAGGAAAACAGCTGGTTGGCAACGTCCTGATGGTCCGCTCTTGTGAAGCCCTCACCAATACCATCCTTCATCAGACGGGAAAGAGACGGCAGAACATTGATTGGCGGGTAAATACCCTGTCCATGAAGCTGTCTGTCCAGAACAATCTGACCCTCAGTAATGTAACCGGTAAGGTCAGGGATCGGATGGGTAATATCATCATTAGGCATGGTCAGAATCGGGATCTGTGTAACAGAACCTGTACCACCGGAAACAATACCTGCACGCTCATATAAAGTAGCAAGCTCACTGTAAAGATATCCAGGATAACCTTTACGGGAAGGAATCTCACCTTTGGAAGAAGAAACCTCACGCATTGCCTCACAGAAAGAAGTGATATCTGTAAGAATAACCAGAATATGCATACCTTTTTCAAAAGCAAGATACTCTGCTGCAGTCAGGGCAATCTTCGGAGTCAGAAGACGCTCAACAGTCGGATCATTTGCCAGGTTCAGGAACATAACAACATGATCGGAAGCACCGCTCTCCTCAAATGTTCTGCGGAAAAACTCTGCAACATCATACTTAACACCCATTGCAGCAAACACAATGGCGAAATTTTCATCGGAATCAGCACCCAGAGATGCCTGACGCACGATCTGTGCCGCCAGCTTATCATGTGGAAGACCGTTTCCGGAGAAAATCGGAAGCTTCTGTCCACGAATCAGGGTGGTCAGACCATCAATTGCAGAAATACCGGTATTGATGTAGTTACGCGGATACTCACGGGTAACCGGGTTCAGCGGCAGACCATTGATGTTCAGGCTTACCTCCGGTGTGATCTCGCCCAGCCCATCGATTGGCTGTCCAATACCGTTAAAGGTACGTCCCAGGATTTCCGGGGAGAGCCCGATTTCCATAGGATGACCGCTAAGACGTGTATGAGTGTTTCCAAGGGACATATTATCTGTACCCTCGAAAACCTGAATTACTGCTTTATCTTCGTATATTTCAATAATACGGCCAAGCTTTTCGGTACCGTCATCCATACGGAAGGAGACGATTTCCTCGTAGGAAGCGTTTTTAACGCCTTCCAGAACTACAAGAGGGCCGTTTATTTCACTAAGGCCTAAATATTCGATTGCCATAAAAAACTTACCTCCCTATCAGCCGTTTCTCTCTAATACGTTATCATAGAATCTGTCGATGTCAGCCTTATACTGGTCAAACATCTCAGGTTTGTTATTCGGAACATCATATTTGATAGCAATAACACGCTCAAAAATATTGTCCTCCTTCAGTACGGAAACCGGCATTCCCTGATTTACAAGGGAGCGGCACTTCTCGTACAGATAAAGGATGATCTCCATCATATTGAACTGCTTGCTCATCGGTACACAGGTATCCTCTGCATGGAACGCATTCTGCTGAAGGAATCCAAGACGGATAACCCTTGCGATCTCCAGAGTCAGCTTCTGATCATCCGGAAGAACATCACTACCGATCAGCTTAACGATTTCCATCAGAGAGCTCTCCTGGTTCAGAATCGCCATCAGCTGATTACGGTCGCTTACAAATTTAGCGGAAACATTATCTCTGTACCATGGACTTAAATCCTCCAGGTACTCACTATAGCTTGTGAGCCAGTGGATAGCCGGGAAATGACGGGCATAAGCCAGAGATTTATCCAGTCCCCAGAAGCAGCGGACGAAACGCTTTGTATTCTGTGTAACAGGCTCAGAGAAGTCACCACCCTGTGGGGAAACCGCACCAATAATAGATACGGAACCTTCGGTTCCATTTAAGTTCTGCATCATACCAGCTCGCTCATAGAAAGCGGAAAGCTTGGAAGCCAGATAAGCCGGGAAACCTTCCTCGGCAGGCATTTCCTCCAGACGTCCGGATAACTCTCTAAGAGCCTCAGCCCAACGGGAAGTGGAGTCTGCCATGATGGCAACGTCATAACCCATGTCACGATAATACTCAGCCAGTGTAACACCTGTATAAATAGAAGCCTCACGGGCTGCAACAGGCATGTTTGATGTATTGGCGATCAGAGTGGTACGGTCCATCATCAGGTTTCCGGATTTCGGGTCGATCAGTTTACTGAAGTCCTCCAGAACCTGTGTCATCTCGTTTCCACGCTCACCACATCCAATATAGATAATGATATCTGCGTCAGACCACTTTGCGATCTGGTGCTGTGTCATGGTTTTTCCAGTACCGAAACCGCCAGGAATCGCTGCTGTACCACCCTTTGCAATTGGAAAAAGGGTATCCAGAATACGCTGTCCGGTTACAAGCGGCACACTTGCAGGGAAACGTTTGTAGGTAGGTCTTGGCACACGGATGGGCCATTTCTGTGCAAGAGCGATGTCACGCTCGCTGCCGTCAGAAAGACGAACCGTTACAATCGGATCAAGGATAGTGTATGCTCCGTCCGGAACTGCCTTGATAACCTCAGCCTCTCCAATTGTTGGCGGAACCATGGATTTATGAAGAATGGAAGCTGTTTCCTGAGTCTCGGCAATGATAGTACCTGCGCTTACCATATCTCCAACTTTAACAGTTACATGAACATCCCATTTCTTAGCAGTATCAAGGGAATCAACACTTACACCACGGGAAATATATTTTCCGGAGGATTTTGCGATCTCCTCCAGAGGACGCTGGATACCGTCGAAAATGTTATGAATGATTCCAGGTCCCAGAAGAACGGAAATAGCATCGCCTGTTCCCATTACTGTATCACCTGGCTTCAGTCCTGTTGTCTCCTCGAAAACCTGTACGGTAGTCATACCCTTTTTCAGACCAATGACCTCACCGACCAGCTTCTCAGGTCCAACATAAACCATCTCGGAAATCTTAAATCCCGGGTCGCCTTTCAGATAAATAACAGGACCGTTAACGCCGTAGATAATACCTGTTTTATTCATGGCTCAGCCCTCCGTCAAATTTGAATTCTTTTTTCAGCTTCTCATAAGCACTCAGGAAAGAGTTGTCGATCAGGATGTTTTTAGCCGGGATTGTGGCTTTGATACCACCCATAAACGGTTCATCGGAAATCTCAACTGTGAATCCGGTCTTTGCTACAATAGAGCGCTGTAATGCTGTATCTTCAGAGGAAAGATAGATAAAAATCTCATCATTTCCTGCAAATTCTCTTGCCTTCTGGATTCTGCTGCACAGATAATCCTGATACGCAGGACTCTCCATGAAATTCTCCAGATGATTCTTAACCTCTACAAAAAGCTCGTTTTTAAGCTCTGTCTGTTTGGCTGTCCAGTCACGTCTTAAAGTCAGCTGCTCAGCAGAAAGTGCCTTGTTTACCTCTCGGGTAGCATTTTCTGTCTCTGCCTTGATCTGTGCCTCGGCATCCATTTTTCTTGATTCTTTATGCTTTTCAAACATTTCTTCCAGACTCTTCTTATGTGCTTCCAGTGTATTCTCAGCCTCTGTCTGGGCTTCCGCAACGGAAGTGTCGTAGAAATGCTGCAGTTTTTCTTCAATTGTCATGCTTGGTCTTCTCCTGCCTATAACTTTAAGCCAATGGCTTCGTTAACATATCCGGTAATAAAATCAGGTTTGCGGCCTGTACCATGCCTGTCAGGGATTTCGATGATCAAAGGCGTTTTATGGTTCAGCTTTACATCGTCCACGATCTGGGGAAACTCCCTGCCGAATTTCTCGGTCAGGAGGAGAATCCCGATTTCCTTGTTGGCGATTGCTTTTTCCAGAGCGTCCTTCAGTTCGTCACGCTCATGGACTACCACGCCTTCCACACCTGCCAGTCTCATCCCTGTGCAGGTATCGATGTTGTCACTGATCAAAAACATTTTCATAATTATAATTTACCGATGATCATGAAGGAAATGATCAGACCGTAAAGAGCAACACCTTCGGCAAGACCTACGAAGATAAGGGATTTACCAAGAATGCTCTGATCCTCGCTGATTGCACCAAGAGCTGCACTTGCCGCACTGGCTACGGCAATACCACCACCAATACAGGAAAGACCTGTAACAAGAGCTGCTGCAATATATCCAAGACCTGTTGCAATACCTGCATCAGCGCCTGTTGCAGCCTGTACAGAAGAGCTTCCTGCAAACATAACCATTGCTGCTACTAACATGGTACCAAAGAAGAAAAATGCGTTTGTTGCGATTGTTGTTTTGTAACGTCCACGGCTCTTCTCGCCGATGAAATAGTAACCAAATGGAACGATAATGCTTAATACAAGCGCTACTGCTAAAATAATCTGTGTCATAACTGTCATGATAATTGACCTCCTCGTGTTTTAACATTTGTAATGTCACTGCATTTCACAGAGACATTTGATAAATATTTCACTACCAGCGGCAGTTTACTTTGCCTCCGCGTCAGAACGGAACGGCTCGAATTTTCTTCCGCTTCCTTTGTAGAAACGGCTAAACATCTCGTAATACTCAAGTCTCAGTACCTGGATACCAACGATCAGACCCTCAAGACCGCATACGAAAATATTTCCGAGAACAATCACTACCCAGTTCGGGCTTCCGTTCTCAGCACCGGCCAGCATCAGTACAACCTGCATCATAGCTGCATGGCTGACTGCATAAGCTCCGATACGCACGAAAGAAAGTGTGTTGGAGAAATAGCTCAAAAGGACTTCGAACATCTCGAAAAATCCCTGAACAATAAACATTCCCACACCGCCTTCAAAAGCTGCCGGCTTCTTTTCCACAAGGTTTGTAAGAGGCTCTTTTAAGAACATTACAAGCAGCGGAAGGATAAACATAATGCAAAGAACAATACCGCCAGGAAGCTTATGGCCTGTCATGAACAATGCAATTACAATCACTGCGGATCCATAGAATACAAGACCTGCAACAGAGTTGGTATCAAACCATACTTTCTCTGTATCCTTTGCTTTCAGGGAATTCATAATATTAAAAATCATGCACAGAAGAATGATTCCCATACCAAAGCCAATAGCGATAATAAATACGGTATTCAGTTTTCCGATAAAAGGCACATTCATCATGGCATCCATAGGCCTTAACCATACAGGCTCTATAATATCTTCAAATCCGAAGACGCTGCCGAACATGAAGCCAAAGAATGTGGAAAAGATACCTGCACAGCTGATGATTCCGGCAAGATCAATATGCTTGAATCTGTAAAGAAGATATCCGCCGATCAATAAAACCAGACCCTGTCCTGCATCTCCGAACATTGCGCCGAAAATAAAGGAATAAGTGATGGCGATAAACCAGGTTGGATCCATCTCTCCATAAGCCGGAAGGCCATACATTTTGGTGTACATTTCGAATGGCTTGAAAAGCTTGGGGTTCTTCAGCTTGGTAGGCGGTGTCTTATGGGCATCCTCCTGCTCATTCTCATCAATCAGACAGAAAATACGGGAATCTCCGGAAATATCATTCTGGAAAGCTTTGGCATCCTTCTCTGTCATCCAGCCACAAAGGATATAAAATGGTTCCTTCGGCTTATAATCGGCTGCTGCCTCTCCCTTATTGTCCCCATGTGTGCATGCTGCCAGTTTACGGATATCAAAGTTCCGTGAAAACTGGGAAAGTGTATGTTTGCAGGAAACAATGTCGGATGCATTTTTTCTGAAGAAAGCTTTTCTTGCCGCTTTGTTTGCATCAAGATCTGCAATTGTTTTCTTGTACTGCGCTTCAAGTGCTGTGTATGCAGCTTTGGCAGTTCCATCATACTGATCCGGTACAAAGATTTTTTCAAAGTGCATAGCAGAATATACGGCATGGATCCGCTGCGCTTCATGAACGGGAACAAAATAAATTCCCCAGATATAACGGTCATCTTCATCACATTTAATGAAAATCGTATCCAGATTATCATAAATGTATGTTTTAAATTTATCGAAATAATCTTTCTCGATCCGTCCAAAGCGATAATGGATATAACGCATTTTCAGGATTGACTGCACATCAAAGTCTACATTTCGGAACGGATAGATAATACGAAGTGATTCTGACAGAGAATCACGTTTCTCTTCCAGTTCCTGACGGGTCTTGTTAAGGACATCCGCTTCATCTTTGATCTGCTGTACGAAAGAGAGAGCTTTTTCGATTGGCAGCTTCTTCGCAGAAGCCTGCTCCGGGTTCTCAACCTCTTCATAGAAGCTTCCGACTGTGCTTAAAGCTTCTTTATAAGGATTGATTTCAAGATAAGGAGAAAGATTCTTCACATCTGTGAGCTCAGTAAGAGCATTCTCCAGATGAATCTCATACCGGCTGAGGTAATTATTTACAACTCGGTCGATATCCTCTCTTGGCCCGGTAATGCTGACAAATTTCATTTTCTCAATCACATTGCTACCTCCGGGTTACTAATTGTTGTGAACATAATGCATTGCCTCGTCCGGATCAACCTGGTAACGAACACACTCCAGTGCGATGGTCAGACGGTTTACCTCATGCTCTTTGTGGTAAAGATAAGAATACAAAACAGCTACTGAATAAGGATCCTTGCGAGCCTCTTTCTCAAGCACGGTACGGAGCAGACTATTATAAAGCTCCTCCATGGAGATCAGGTTCAGCTGCTGATATTTCCTGCCGTACCAGGTACGGGAAAAGATCTGCTCACCTTCTTCTTTGCTGGTAGCTTCCACCAGAGCTGTGATTTCTTCTTTCTTTAGTTTATAATTCACGGGAATCAGCTGTGCGTAGATGGCTGCCGGCTCCATTTTGTAATAACGCTTGGATCGCAGGATAAACTGCAGATTCAGCATATCAAACTTCTCACCATAAGCCTTGGTGATCTCGTCCAGATCGTTTCCCTTGAATAACTTTTTGCGGACACTCCAGATCTGATTAAAATAATAAAGATCAAGAGCCATTCCGTAGTCAAATAAAAGTCCATTGCCGTTCTCATATACGCTCTGAAGCGGAGCATAGAATTCATTGCCCTTCAGGGCTGTCATGAACTCATCCATATTTCCGGCACCTGCCACTCTGTCAATGTCCAGCTTGGAATGGTGCAGGAAAAAGTCGCGGTAAGGACTCATATCCACAGGATCGGTGCTTCTGTGATCAAAGAGATTTGTCATGATCTCTTTCAGAACACGGATTTCGTAGCGCTTGGAATAAAGTGCCAGGAACTTGCGCTGCTCCTTGTTTGCAAAATTGTAAATGCGGGAGAAATTTCCGAAAATGGATTTCTTCAGAAGCTTCTCGATCTCACCTCGGTGAAGATTATTCTCATCAAGGTCTGACCATGCTTTCGCATATTCCGGCGTTTTCTTCAAATAAGCGGCTACCTGTGGAACGTCCGAAAAGCGGACGATTTCCTGAAGCTGTTCATCTGTCACCAGATGACTGCTCATAGCGCGTATTTTCGTGGAAATTCCGCTGTAGGAAAGAACGCTTCCCATTACATCACTTCCTCCTGAATGATCTTTTCAAAAATTTCTCTGGAAAGGCGTTCGTGATTCTTCGCATAGTAAGCGTCCAGCTGACTTAAGGCAGCCTGAGTGTCTTCCCGCAGGGATGACAGGCGCTTATCCTTCTCACCCTCAAGATTCCGGCGAATTTCCTTAATCTGCTCTTCTGTCTGTTTCTCCAGCTGGGTGTCGAATTCCTTGGACTGCCTTTCCATCTCAGCTGAAAGAGCTTTCTTCTTCTGCAGTGCATCCTTCATAATGGTCTCTGCAGTTGTCTCTATCTCGGATAACTTACCGATTATCTGTTCCATTTTTCCCCTCCTTTTTCAAGTTTTAAGTATCTTACACCCATTTTGATGAAAATACCAGTCAAACTTTGCCTAAAATTTTCACAAAAATTCAATACAATTCCAGATGTTTTGACTAAAAATTAACGATCTTATCAATTCCTGTCATATCGAAATTTTATACTAGGTACACGTATTAATTATAAATAGGAAGAAAATGCATATTTATACAGAGTTCTCCCACATTTTTCCGTTTACTTTTCTTATTGACGCATTTCATATTCAGTCAAAATTAGTCAGTTTTTTCAATTAAAAGAACTTTGCGTTTTCCCCCTGACATAGAATGTGTTTGAAAAATCACGATATCAATATTATTGCGGAAAAGCAGGAAATCATGTATAGTAGTTTTGTTAAGAATGAATACAATTTCAGCTGATTCTGACAAGCATTTTTTACCACCCGGTAAACTTTTGCAAAGAGCCGGAATCAGTTTCATACAGCTATAAATATAATTACAGGAGGAACCTATGCGACTTAGAAATATACCAGGCGCCAAAGACGCAATTGCAGAAAGTATCTACGTGATCCAGAATCCCCAGGAGAATAAGGGAAACTGGGACAAGGTTTTCCCACAGCATCAGCCTGTCCATCTGGAGGTTGGCATGGGAAAAGGCCGCTTTCTTATGGATATGGCGAAGCTCCATCCGGAGATCAACTATATCGGAATCGAAATGTATGACAGCGTACTCCTTCGTGCCATTCAGAAGAAAGAAGCCCTTGCAGAAGAAGGACAGGAGCTTTCTAATTTAAAATTCATGCGCATGGATGCAAGACTTCTTCCCGAAGTTTTTGAAAAAGGCGAGGTTTCCAGAATCTATCTGAACTTCTCTGATCCTTGGCCTAAGGCCCGCCACGCTTCCCGCCGCCTTACCTCCCGGGAGTTTCTTTCCCGCTACGACAAGATTCTGAAAGAAGACGGAACCATCGAGTTCAAAACTGACAACCGCGGCCTGTTCGACTTTTCCCTGGAAGAAGTCCCGGAAGCAGGATGGAAACTGGAAGCTCACACCTTTGACCTCCACCATAACGAAGAAATGATGATTGGAAATGTAATGACCGAATATGAGGAAAAATTTTCCTCTATGGGAAATCCGATCTGTAAGATGATCATTCGTCGTTAAATGTTTCACCTTGCTGTATTTCTTTTCATATTATAAGGAAGAAATATCTGGCAGGAGTTTTTTATATGAAGCGAACCAGATCTTTGCAAAAATTTGCTGCTCAATTTGGCTATGAACATAAAAACAGAAGCAATCCCTTCTCCGGCATAAAAAAGCATGCCAATGAACTGTCCAAACTGCTGGACAGCATGTTTCCCAAGGATAAAAACAACAAAGAAAAATCATAAAAAGGAAGCCAAACAAATGAAAAATTCTCCGACAGAAGTGAAAAAGAAAGAAACGGAAGAGCGCAAACGTCAGGAAGAGCTGGAAAAACAAAAGCGTAACGAAACGTACCAGCTTCTTGGCGGTTCCCAGAATGACAGTGACGCAGACGACGATTCCTCATTAGAAGGAAATATCCAGCAGCTGGAAAATTACAGCTACTTTGACGGCGACAAAATTCTTGAATCCCTAAAGCTTGCCCCCAAAGACCGAAAAAACGGGGAATCCATCTATCGCCAGCAGAAAATGAATGTCACAGATATTTCCTGCGGCTACGACAGGATGAACGGTCAGCGCCTTGGCCAGATTGAAGCAACCTTCCAGACTGGCAGAGATATCTTCGGCGTCACCCTTCTTTTCTCTCACGAGGAAGTTACTTATGCAAGATGCGGATGCCCGGAATGCCACAGAAAATACTGGGGCTGGTATTCTGATAATTCCAGGTGCCAGTATACAGCTGCACTTGCCTTCTATATTCGTGATTATGTAAACCACAGCAATTTTTCGGATGCCACCGACATGAACGGAGACTATCTGCTAAACTCCTATCGCAGAGGACAGCTCAAAAATGACCAGAAAGAAACACCAGCCCAGGTTTCTCCAAGTGTTTCCCTGGTTCCAAGACTGACACAGAATGACAATAAGCTTTCCGTTTCTTTTAAGGTAGGAACTTCCAAAATGTTCGTGGTAAAAAAACTGGATGACTTCTGCCGTCAGGTTCGCAACGGTGAGACCGTTCAGTATGGAACCAGCACCCAGATCAGCCACAAAACGCAGGATTTCACAGAGGAGAGCCGCAAATGGATCCGCTATATTGACCGGATTGTCCGCGAGGAAGAGCAGTTTGTAGACAAAATCCAGAATTCCGGCATCTATTTGCCAAAAAAATTTAATGTTGGCAATTCTCTGGATCTTTTTGGCTGGCGTCTGGACAGTTTTTACGACAATGTCGGCAGTGAGAAAATAGATTTTGAAGATAAAACTCCGGATGCAGCCCGTAAAAAAGCCCAGCTTCACTGCAAAACAGGGAATCCACGGATTTCCATACGGATTCTGGATGCCTCTAAGGACAAAAAGCAATTTGACGGTGTCACAGTAAAGGGATACATCCCAGAGCTTTTTCAGGGTATGGACTCTTCATACTTTATCCAGGATGACAGCTTCTGTAAAACCGAACCGGCCTTTATGGAGAAGGTCCGTCCATTGACAGCGCTTTCCAGAAATGGAGAATTCCACTTCCAGATGGGGCGTAATACACTGTCCAATTTTTATCACAATGTGCTGCCCCAGCTTCAGGAAGTGGCGGATATTACGGAGGAAAATCCGGAGAAATTCAGACAGTACCTCACGCCTGAAGCACACTTCGTATTTTATCTGGACATGGAAAACGATAACGTTATCTGCAAGGTAAGCGCCTTTTATGGAAAAAGAGAATTCTCTGTAGGAAAGCTTTTACTTCATGAGGATATCTCCCCGGACCAGCAGTTCCGTGACTTTCCTCTGGAAAACAGTGTGCTGGATCAGACCATGGAATGGCTGCCTTACTATGATCCCGACTTTGACGTACTTCACTGCAACCATGACGAAGAACTTAGCTATCAGATCATGGAGTCTGGAACTGCCGCCCTCATGGAGCTTGGCGAAGTACGCTGCACCAACCGTTTCCGCAGCAGACACACCTTAAAGACTGTAAAGGTTTCCGTTGGTGTGTCCGTATCCGGCGGACTCCTGGATCTGAATATTTCCACGGATGATATTTCCAGCCAGGAGCTTCTGGATATCCTGAAAAGCTATCAGCTGAAGAAAAAATATTACAAGCTGAAAAGCGGCGAATTTGTCAATCTTCAGGAGCAGAACCTGGAAATGCTGGCAGAACTGATGAAAACCCTTCATCTCACCCCAAAGGAATTTGTCAAAGGAAAAATGCACATTCCGGCATACCGCACCTTATATCTGGATCAGATGCTGGAGAGCAACGAAAACATATATGCCAACCGCGACCGTCATTTCCGTGAAATCGTAAAAGGCTTCAAAACCATTAA
Source organism: Blautia faecis (assembly GCF_020554845.1). Taxonomy (GTDB): domain Bacteria; phylum Bacillota; class Clostridia; order Lachnospirales; family Lachnospiraceae; genus Blautia_A; species Blautia_A faecis. The sequence continues at coordinate 15,416 of NZ_JAJCIA010000058.1, forward strand.
CGATGCCGATTTTGAAGAGCCGGAAAGCCTTTCCAGAATCATGCGAAAATACCAGAAGAACGGTTATAAATGGCTGCGTACCCTGGAAGCATGGAAATTTGGCGGAATTCTCGCCGATGATATGGGCCTTGGAAAAACCTTACAGGTAATCGCAGTTCTTCTTGCAGCGAAGCTTGAAGGAAAAACCGGCACATCCCTGGTAGTAGCTCCTGCTGCCCTTGTTTTCAACTGGGGTGAAGAGCTTGCCCGATTTGCCCCACAGCTGAAAGTTTCCCTGATCGCAGGAAGTCAGTCCGAGCGTCAGGCAAAGCTTCAGACGTACTCAGATTTCGATGTTCTGATCACCTCTTACGATCTTTTAAAAAGAGATATTGACCAGTATGAGGAAAAAGAATTTTTATACCAGATCATTGATGAGGCACAGTATATCAAGAATCACACAACAGCAGCAGCCAAATCTGTAAAGGTGATCCACAGCCAGACCCGCTACGCACTTACCGGAACACCAATTGAGAACCGCCTCAGTGAGCTTTGGAGCATTTTCGATTATTTAATGCCGGGATTTCTCTACGGTTATGATTCCTTTAAAAAGGAATTTGAAACTCCGATCGTAAAGAACGACGATGAGTCTGCCATGACCCGTCTGCAGAAAATGGTGTCTCCATTTATTCTTCGTCGTCTGAAAGAGGATGTGTTGAAGGATCTTCCTGAAAAACTGGAAGAAGTCCGTTACGTAAAATTTGAGGATGCGCAGCAGAAGCTGTATGATGCCCAGGTTGTGCATATGAAGGAAAAAATTGCCCAGCAGGACGAGGGCGAATTTAATAAAAACAAATTGTGGATTCTGGCTGAATTGACGAAGCTGCGGCAGATCTGCTGCTCTCCTTCTCTTTGCTTTGAAAATTACCGGGGTGAATCTGCCAAGGCTGAGAGCTGTATGCAGCTGATCCAGAGTGCTATTGATGGTGGGCACCGTATGCTTTTATTTTCCCAGTTTACTTCCATGCTGGCTCTTCTTCAGGCAGCACTGGAAAAAGAGGGGATTCCTTATTACATCATCACTGGGGAAACCTCCAAGCAGAAACGACAGGAGCTTGTGAAACAGTTCAATTCTGATACCACTCCTGTATTTCTCATTTCCCTGAAAGCAGGCGGCGTTGGACTGAATCTGACAGGTGCAGATGTGGTTATCCACTATGACCCCTGGTGGAATCAGGCTGTCCAGAATCAGGCCACTGACCGTGCCCACCGTATCGGACAGACAAAGAAAGTTACCGTGTACAAGCTCATCGCCCGCAATACCATTGAAGAAAAGATCCAGAAGCTCCAGGAAGCAAAGCAGGATCTGGCAGAGCAGATCATCAGCGGTGATATGGGACAGCTGAGTGGTATGAGCAGGGAGGATATTCTGGAATTGTTGTAGGAAATAAGGTACTATTGCTATTTAGTTGATTAAAAGTTCTTCAATGCGGACGCATTTGGACAATGTG
>NZ_JAJCIA010000059.1 GCF_020554845.1 Blautia faecis
AGCTGCTCCAGGATACGAATGTAAGCTTTTGCATTCTCCGGAAGCTCTTCATAGGCCCGGCAGCCCGAAATATCGCATTTCCATCCTGGAAGCATTTCTACTACAGAGGTATAACTATCCAGTTCATCCATAGGATCAAAATCGGTTACTATAACACCGTCACGTTTATAGCCTGTGATCACAGGAATCTCTTTCATGGAACTTAAGACATCCATTTTTGTCAACGCGATCTTATCTGCATTCTGGCTTTTTAACCCATAGCGGCTGGCTACGGCATCAAAGGGACCTATCCTTCTGGGACGACCGGTGGCAGCACCATATTCACCGCCAGCTTTCCGCAACGCTTCTTCCCAGTCATCGGACATGGCATGTTCTGCCACAAAAGGACCTGCGCCAACACAGGTGGAATACGCTTTTAAAACGCCAATTACGTGATCCAGGGATTTTCCAGGGATTCCGGCACCAATGGGACCATAGGCAGAAATGGTAGAGGAACTTGAGGTATAGGGGAAAATACCGTAATCAATGTCCCTCATGGCTCCAAGCTGGGCTTCCAGTACCACCTTTTTGCCCTCTGACACTGCCTGTTCCAGATATTCCCCGGTGTCTGCAATATAGGGACCAAACAGTTCAGCCTGTTCCTCACACCAGGTAAGGAGTGCAGGGTAGGACATTGGCTCCTGATGATAACAGCCTGCAAGCTCCAGGTTCTTTGCCTCCAGCATGGTTTTTAATCTGGCTTTTACGGAATCCTCTTTTAAATGAAGGAGATCTCCCAGGCGAAGTGTTTTTTTACGGTACTTGTCACTGTATGCATAGGCGATTCCACGGCGGGTAGAACCAAAGGCACTTCCTGTCTTTGCAAGTCTGTTTTCTTCTAACTCATCCTGCACCTTATGCCATGGCATGGAGACTGTAGCACGTTTTGAAAGTTTCAGATGATCCGGTGTTACCCGGATTCCTTTTTTCTCTATTTCATGGATTTCCTGGGAAAGATGTTCCAGGTCAACCACCATTCCGTCCCCGAGGACGCACACCACACCTGGATGTAAAATACCAGAGGGGAGAAGATTTAAAACGAATTTGCCCTGGGTGGTTACCACTGTGTGACCTGCATTGTTTCCGCCCTGGTAGCGGACAACCACATCTGCCTGCTCTGCAAGAAGATCGATCACACGTCCTTTTCCTTCATCGCCCCAGTTAATACCGGTTACTGCTGTAAGCATTTGTTCCTCCTTTGAAAACTGGTCGGGCAGCTGTTTTCCTATTACAATAAACCGCTTTTTGCCCTACAACAGCGTTCTTTTTTGTTCGAGTACATAATACGCTTGACGTAGTAATAAGTAAAAGATATAATTGATATGGCTGAAATAAATATATGACATGTCAAAAAAGAAAAAATATTATGGACGTTAATTTCGAGTATTATAAGATCTTTTATTATGTGGCAAAATACCACAACTTTACCAAGGCGGCCCAGGCGTTAAACAACAGTCAGCCTAATATTACCCGGGCCATGAACTGTCTGGAACAGCAGTTAAATACCACTTTATTTATCCGTACCAACCGCGGCGTACAGCTCACTCCTGAGGGAGAACGGCTTTATATCCATGTGTTAAGTGCAATGGAGCAGTTCCAGGCAGCAGAAGAGGAACTGGCCGACAGCTCCGGATTATCCCACGGAAGTGTAGCCATCGGTGCCAGTGAAACTGCCCTCAATATTTTCCTGCTGGATAAATTAAAAAGTTTTCACATGACTTATCCTGGAATCCGGCTGAGGCTATACAACCATTCCACACCGGAAGCCATTGAATCAGTTAAGAGCGGAAAGATTGATTTTGCAGTAGTTTCCACTCCGGCAGAGGTGGATTTCCCATTGAAACAGATCATGCTCATGCCGTTTCAGGAGATTCTGGTTGGAGGCACTACTTTTACCGCCCTTAGCAGTCAGGAGCTTTCCCTCCGGGAGGTAAAGAACTATCCGCTGATTTCTCTTGGGCGGGAAACTATGACCTATAAATTCTACAACAGTGTATTTTTATCACATGGTCTGGATCTTTCCCCGGATACGGAAGCTGCCACTGCGGATCAAATTCTGCCTCTGGTAAAATGCGAGCTTGGGCTTGCCTTTTTGCCCCAGCCGATGGCAGCACCATCCCTTCTGAAAAAAGAGATCGTACAGATCCCATTAAAAGATGAAATTCCGGAGCGCCAGATCTGCCTGGTGTATGATAGCCAGCATCCTATGGGAGCTGCGGCAAGGGAATTAAAAAATACCATTCTATTAGGGCATGTATAAAAACAGCGTATGGAAAAAATTTTGGTAATTAGAAAAAACTTGGAGAAAGTACTTTATGGATTACATAAAAGAAGCGAAAAAACTTGGTTTTTCAAATACGGCAATCATGGACACAAAAAAACTCGTATTCAAACCGGAATACCGAAAGTTTTGTGAAGAAAATCAGTGTGGATGTTACAACGTGAATCCAGCATGTCCACCTGAATGCGGAACGGTAGAATCTATGAAACAAAGGGTATTTGCCTATGAAAAAGCGCTTATTCTACAGACGATACAAAGCAAGGATATGGACTATAAAATGGCGAAGCTTGCGCACAATAAACTCACCGAACAGTTGGCCTCTAAAATAATGGAATCTGGAAATACCGACCTGCTGATCATGTCCGCTGGTCCTTACAGGCACTATTCCTGCCTGTCCGCCTACTGTGTTGATGCCCAGGAAATGGCAGATGCGGTGGGAATGACCTGCTGGGGGACCGATGATAAGATACGGTATTTTTCACAAATTTTATTTCATGGAAACTTATAATGGAAAACACTTACAACGGTCTGTGATATGGCAAACATAAAAATATGATATGAAAAAGAAATCTCTCATCCTATTGCGGTATGACTATAACAATGCTATAATCCCTCCCGAAAAGAGACAGGTACAGCTCTCATTATGATCCAAACAGAAAAAGAGGCGTTTTAGTATGAAAACAGTTTTACCAAGAGAACAAGCTGTAGAAGATATTTTTTCCAGAATCCTGGCTTCCCCGGAGGCATCAGGAAGGCTTCGGAAAGTGTTTTACCAATATCTGGATGATGAACATATGCTGGTGGATGAGGATCCGGACCACTTTTTGCAGGTACTCTTTCACGCTTACCAGAATGGGGATGTAAGTGCTCTTCTTCTGGAATTGTGTGGAAAAAGTATGTTTGATCTGCTCCGCGAAGCCTACCTGATTCCAAGAAAATTCCATGGAAAAGCAGGAGAGAACCCGGTTCTTCTTACTAATGTGGAAGGAGAGCTTCTTCCAGAAGCAGGGAAGATGGTTTCCGCTCATGAATACGGAAAATTTAAAGAGACATTTGACAGGCATGAGTGTGTACCCAGGTCCGGGCTTTACCTTGCAGATGGATATGACATTGTACATTCTTACACGGACGGACTGGAAATTAAAGAAGAAAAAGAAGAACGCCAGCGTGGAATCTTGATCCTTTATGCACTCCCGGATACCTGTAAGCTGGGTCTTACAGAAGCCCAGACTTATGCCGTTGTATGGAAGACTTTCCAGGAAATCCAGCAGGCAGCACCGCATGCCGTCGTATTCTATGGACAGGAGACCGGTATAAAAAAAGAAAGTCCCGATAAACCCTTTGATGAGCTTGGCGTTCTCCTTCCTATCCATGAGTTTGAGAAGAAAATGCTTCAGCGCATGGAGGAAATTGATGGAATCGTCCTTGCCTGCAGGGAACGGATGATGGAACAGGCTGGAAATGACAGCCTGAAATTATAATGAGACTTTTTTGAAGGAAGTGGCTTTATGCAGTTGGAGAGGGTCAGAAAAAATCACATGGACGTGGAGTGGCATGAATACACCGATGAAAATGGCAAAAATACTCCCGTTATAAATGCGAGCATCACGGAAAAGGCTTCCATTATAGGACGTGTAGGGATTATGTTTTTATCCTGTGGAACTGGAGCATGGAGAGTTCGAAGCTCTATGAATGCCCTGGCGGAAGCAATGGGGATTACCTGCACCACAGATATCGGGCTGATGTCCATTGAGTACACCTGTTTTGATGGGGAAAACGGATTTACCCAGTCGTTATGTCTTACCAATACAGGGGTGAATACGTCAAAGCTGAACCGGCTGGAGCATTTTATCCGCAATTTTGAAACAGAGGGGAAAAATATGTCCGGGGAAGAGCTTCATAGCTATCTGGATGAGATTGAAAGAATTCATGGCCTTTATTCCCCGGTAGCCCTGGGGCTGGCTGCCGCCATTGCATGCTGTGGATTTACCTTTCTTCTGGGCGGAGGACTGGTAGAAATGTTCTGTGCTTTTGTTGGAGCAGGACTTGGAAATTTCTTTCGCTGTAAATTAACAAAGCATCATTTTACCCTGTTTCTTGGAATTGTTTCCTCGGTTTCTCTGGCATGCTTTGCATATGCAGGACTTTTGAAATTAGGGGAAATCCTGTTTGGGATTTCCATTCAGCATGAAGCAGGATATATCTGTGCCATGCTTTTTATCATCCCTGGTTTTCCCTTTATTACCAGCGGAATTGACCTGGCAAAGCTGGATATGCGTTCTGGCATGGAAAGGCTCACTTATGCACTGATCATTGTTCTGGTAGCCACCATGTCTGCCTGGATCATGGCTATGCTCCTTCACCTGCAGCCAGTGGATTTCATAAAGATCCGTATGTCTGCTGCAATGTGGATCCTCACACGGCTTGCTGCAAGCTTTTTCGGCGTGTTCGGTTTTTCCATCATGTTTAACAGCCCAGTCAGGATTGCCTGTTCTACGGCAGTACTTGGTGCAATTGCAAATACCCTCCGTCTTGAACTGGTGGATCTCGTAGCTTTACCTCCGGCAGTAGCTGCATTTATAGGGGCACTTACAGCCGGACTTCTTGCCTCCCTTTTGAAAAATAAGGTGGGTTATCCAAGGATTTCCGTGACAGTGCCTTCCATTGTGGTCATGGTACCGGGGCTTTATTTATACCGTGGATTTTATAACCTTGGAATCATGTCCTTATCCGTTTCTGCATCCTGGTTTGCAGCTGCGCTTCTGATCATTGCATCGCTTCCGCTTGGACTAATCTTTGCAAGGATTTTAACAGATAAGACGTTTCGGTATTGTACCTGACTTGATTCGTGCTTGTAACAAAGACCGTAATAAATGTGATTGGTGAAATTGTGAAAAGGATATCTGATATTTTCTTTTGACCGGTGATTTTGACCTTACAGGCATTGACTGGGAACCGATTGGAAATATGAATGATATGGAGAATCCTCCGCCTTTAGGCGGGGATTCTCTGCGTTTATGGATAAAGTTGTGCAAAATAATAAACCTTATCATACGGAAAGGCGGAAAAGCCCGAAAACACAGTATTTGTGCGGCTTTGGGGAATTTTGTACTTATCGTATTTTATCGTAATTTATCGTATCTTGATGAAAAAATGGTGTACTAATGGTTTAAAATGGACGTAATAAATGGGAATGTGCAAATTGAACAAAGACCAGATATCAAGATTAATACTGCCGAAGCAGACCTTATAGAAATAATCATCGTAAGACTTGGCGGAGAAAATCAAGATCAAAAAGGACTCGTTGATTTTTTATATGGATTGTTTTCTGGGAATCAGGAAAAAGTATTATCATATATTCCGGACTCTGATAAACCGGTCCGACAAAAGGAGGTGGCTGATATGTTAAGTATGATTTCCTATGCCGAAGAAAATGGTATAAAAAAAGGCGAAAAAAGAGGCGAAAAAAAGGGTGAAAACCGTTTAGGAACACTTATGAATATTCTTCTGAAGAACAAACGTTATTCGGATGCAGAGAAGGCCTCCGAGGATGAAGAGTATCGTGAGGAGCTTTATAAAGAATATAAATTATAAGCATATTAAGAAGTACATCGGTAGAAATTATATGCACTGTAAAAAATAATAAAATATAAAAAGGCAGGTCTTTTTTAGGCTTGCCTTTTATAAATGGAAACTCAAGAGATTATGCAATTTCTGCAACAACTTGGACAAAATGAAACTGCATGTGTTCAAGCATTTCAACGTTGTCATTATGAATATCAGGATATCGGCTTTGCATATTATGCTGGGATAAAGGGAGACAATTAGAATAAAAGAGCCATTGATTTTGCTGTTGAAGGAAACATTGCAGATATAACGATGTTAAAAAATATAAAATCGAAATTAAAATCTGCAGTTGAAAAAGCAATCAAACCAGCTGAATCAGCTAAGCATATAAGGCCGAAATACTATATATTAAAACGATAATGTTATAAAAATCAAAACAAATTTTTGTATGTAATATACAAAATATCAATTCCTTTTAAAATTTAATTGACATTTCTAATAATAAGTGGTATTACTAAAGCATAGTTAATGCAAGCGCTTTCATAAAGGAAGCGCATATATTAAATCACATTATGCAACCGCTTGCATAATGCGTGAATGGAAGGAGGTTTTCACAAGAAAATTATTTTTTTACCATGGAATGCAACCGCTTGCATAATATCTGATATAAGGTTATAATAATGACACCAACAACACGGATAATGTAAAGAATCCTATAAAAATCAGAAAAAAATCTTATATCAGGGAGGATGTATATGGGGGCAACGTTAAATGATATCGCAAAAAAAGTGGGAGTTTCTCAATCTACTGTATCAAGAGTGATCAATGGAACTGCACCAATTTCAGATGAGATGAAAAATAAAGTTTATAAAGCAATGAAAGAGCTTAATTATCATCCAAACAGCCTTGCACGAAACCTTGCGAAAGGAAAGTCCCTTACGATCGGGCTGGTGGTAGATGCAGATAATGAAAATGCATTTGCCAATACCTTTTTCACGCGAAGTGTTTATGCAATGGAAAAAGTAGCACAGAGAAATGGATACAGTCTTCTGATCACAAATGATGTGGAAGAAAAAAGTTCTCCTGCATGCGAGCTCATTTTTGGACACAGAGTTGATGGATTAATTTTGACTGCGTCAGACTTGAACCAGAATATTTTATCAGCCCTGAGAAATGAAAACATTCCATGGGTGGTAATGGGAGAAACATCAGAGAAAAATGGAACCATGAACTGGGTAGATATGGATAATCTTCAGGGAGGCGTAAAAGCAGTCGAGCATTTACTTAAATGCGGCTATCGAAAAATTGCTTATGTGGCAGATGATCTGGAAGCCATGTTTACCAAACGAAGGATCCAGGGTTATGAGAAAGCTCTGGAGGGAAAAAATACCTGTATTATTTTTAAGGAAAAGAATGAAGAAGAATTGGAAAGAAAAATTATAGAGTCAACAGAACATAAACATGTAGATGCATTTTTATGCTCCAACAATATAATTGCCTTTCAGATTCTGCAGGCATTGAAAAAACTTGGAAAGCAGGTACCCACAGAAATTGGAGTTGTAACTTTTGATAATTATCCCTTTGCAGAATATATGGATCCGCCGCTCACTGTAGTGGATATCGATACTTACAAGCTTGGGGAAATGGCAGCAGAGGTTTTGATAAATAAGATAAAAGATCAAAACTTTATACAAAGAGAGAACCTGATTTCAACTGAGTTGATTCCTAGGTTGTCTACTCGAAAGGTATAATAGAGTGAGGATATCAAAACCAATGCAGAATTGGAGAAAAAATGAATATACCGGCAGTACAACATCATGCAGGCTATCCGGATGTGTATCTTGCCAGCAGAAAGAAATTGGTGGTGACGATACATGCCGCTGCAGGCGATATTAGAACCTGCGAATTGCTGATTTTTTCAAGAACTTCACCAGAGAAGATCAGCAGTTACCTTATGCAGCGTGTTACTAGAGATGGTGTGAGAGATCATTTTACAGCAGAAGTGATTACAGAAGATACGTTAAGGTATTTGAAATATTACTTTAGATTAACTGACACCGCAGGAAAGATTTATTTCCAGAATGCATGGGAAACCAGTGAAAACGAACCAGAAGATGGATTTTATGAATTCCTCTATGCGAATGAAACTAATGTTTTAAAAGTTCCTGAATGGGCAAAAGGAGTTATTTATTATCAGATTTTCCCGGAACGCTTTGCTAATGGGGATTCTTCTAATGATCCTTCTGGCTGTCAGGAATGGGGAACATCCCCTAACAGAGAGAATTATATGGGAGGCGATCTCTCCGGAATTCTGAAAAATCTAGATTACCTGAATTCTCTTGGAGTGGAATGCCTGTATCTGAATCCCATATTCAAAGGGGATTTTAATCACAAATATGCTACAACGGATTATTTGGAGATTGATCCTTCTTTCGGAACAAAGGAAACATTTCAGGAACTGGTTGAAACCTGTCATAAATATGGGATAAAAATCGTTCTTGATGGGGTATTCAATCACTGTGGCATACATTTCGCTCCCTTTCAGGACATACTTGAAAAACAGGAATTATCCTGGTATTGTGACTGGTTTTATATCAGAAAATTTCCTGTAGAAGTATCGGAAACAGATGCAGTTTATGAGTGTGTCGGGGACTATGGATATATGCCAAAACTGAATACGGCAAATCCGGAAGTACAGGCCTATATTTACAATGTGATGGTCTTCTGGCTGAACGAGTATCATATTGATGGATGGCGCTTAGATGTCGCAGATGAAATCGATCCCTCTTTGTGGACAAGAATCAGATATCGGATTAAGTCAGCGTATCCGGATTGTCTCCTTTTGGGAGAAACATGGGGAGATGGATTTTCCTTGCTGGATGAAAAATCCGTAGACAGTATCATGAATTATGTATTCCGGGATAGTGTGAGGGATTTTCTTGCCAGGGGCAGCATTGATGCAAAAATGTTTAACCAGAGAATTTGCCAGATGCGTTCCCATTATCCGGAAGAAATCAGGCAGGCGCTTTTCCAGCCGCTGGACAGTCATGATACGGAACGATTTTTATGGAATTGCAGCGGTGATATTCGCCGTTTGAAACTGGCCGCTTTGTTCCAGATGTGTTTCCCAGGGGCTCCAAGCATCTATTACGGTGATGAAATTGGCTTAAATGGTGACAATGATCCCGATTGCAGAAGATGCATGGAATGGAACCCCGCAAAACAGAATGCAGATGTATTATCTTTTTACAAAAAAATAATCCGTATCCGAAAAAAGAATCCATGTTTAAGAACAGGAAACATTGTACCACTTGTATGTGAAAAGATGACATACGGGTATTTATGCCAGTCAGACAACCAACAAATTTATGTACTCATTAATGTGGCAGAAGAAGCGACTGAAGTGCGGCTTCCCGTTCTTAAGATTGCAGAGTACAAAGATTTATTGACAGGAAAAAGTTATCAGGCAGAAAAGCTGGTAAACGCAGGATATTTTAATGAAGACATGATTTCCTGCCAGGGAGCTTTAAAGTTATCATTGAGAGCATTTGAAGGCATCATTTTAAAACAGGAGGAATGAAAAATGAGAAAAAGTAGTAAGTTATTTACCATTTTATCAGCAGCAATGTGTGTAACAGCATTAGGTGCAGCACCCTGTTATGCAGAAGAGGTTACCATCAATTTCTGGCATCATTACAGCGAACAGTCTGCCGAAAATGAGACATTGAATGATGTTTTGATCCCTGAGTTTGAAAAAGAAAATCCTGACATTAAGGTAAATGCAGTTTCCCATGAATGGTCAGACCTTCATGAAAAAATCCTGATAAGTGCCAAATCCGAAACCCTTCCAGATGTAGCACGACTCGACAGTGCCTGGGTACCTGAATTTGAAAAAATGGGAATTTTAGTACCTCTGAACCAGGAGATGGGTGATTATCAGGAGGTAGCGGACGGTCTTCTGGAAAGTGCGATGAGTACCGCTCAGATTGGACAGGATACTTACGGACTTGCGTTAAATACAAATACGAAAATACTGTTTTATAATGTAAAGGCCTTCAAAGATGCCGGACTTTCTGCGCCGACTACTATGGATGAATTTATAGAGGACTGCAAGAAGCTGGCGGGCGAAAATGAAAATGGCCAGCAGATCTGGGGCTATGATGAACCAGCATTAGCAGGATGGAATTTATGTCCGTTTATCTGGAGCATGGGTGGTTCCATAACCAATGAGGATCAGACCAAGGCTACCGGATACTTAAACAGCGCTGAAACCGTAAATGCAATCCAGACACTTGCGGATCTGTATAAAGAAGGTGCGATCACTGGATGGAATAGTGGAGATATCCCAATGACGGATGGTTTTGGAACTGGAAGATATGCCATGATCATGGATGGTCCGTGGAAAATCTCTGAAATGGAAGGCTCATATCCAGATTTTGAATACGCAACAGCTCCAATGCCAGAAGGCGAGGGCGGTTCCCATTCTGTTCTTGGCGGCGAGGATATTTCCATGTTTAATACGGCAAACAAAGATGCTGCATGGAAATTCATGAAATTTATGACTGGTGAGTTTGCGCAGGAAGAAATGGCAAAATGCAGCCAGATTCCGGTAAATAAAGCTACTCTCGAAAGCGATACCGTAAAAAATGCTGATTTTGCACCATTTATCGAGGCTATTAAATCCGCAGAATCCAGACCTACCGTATCCTGCTGGTCTGAAATCGACAGCGAACTGGCAACTGCTGTAAGCGCTGTTATGAATGATGAAAAGAGCGCACAGGACGCCATGGATGAACTGGCAGAAAAAGTAGACGCTTTATTAGCAGAAGAATAATAGAACAGATTCTTAAGTTAACGGGAGGGATTGTATGAAAACAAAGAAAAGCCAAAATATCCAGATTGGATTTCTTCTCCTTCCAGGTATTTTGATTTTTGGATTCTTTACCATTTATCCAATCGTAAAATTATTTATCACAAGCTTTTTCAAATGGGATTTTGGCTCTATGTTTGATCAGGAGTTCATCGGATTTACCAACTATAAAGAGGTTTTAACGGATCCATATTTTCACCTGGCATTTTCGAATTCCATTGTGTATACATTGGTAACAGTACCAGCACAAATGATACTTGGACTTCTGATCGCAATGCTCATAAACAATATTAATAAATTTTCCATTAGTTATCGAGTGGCATATTACCTTCCCGTTATTACTTCATGGGTAATTGCATCCTTAGTGTTCAAGTATGTTTTTAACACAGAAGGATTGCTAAACTATTTTCTTACCAAAGTAATACATCTGACCAGTGGAAACATCCATTGGCTGGACAGTCGGTGGGGCGGCATGAGCGTTGCAATGCTTTTGGGAACCTGGAAGGGAATCGGCTGGAATATGGTAGTCTTTTTAGCTGCTTTACAGACTGTTCCAAGGGACTTATATGAGTCTGCATCATTAGATGGTGCCGGAACTATTGCAAAATTTATCTATGTGACAATTCCTTCCATAAAAGGAACGATCCTGTTTGCACTGGTAATGCTCACCATTGGTGGATTTAATGTGTTTACATCGATTAAAATGATCACAGATGGAAATCCAGGACATAAAACAGAAAGTGTGCTGACCTGGATGTATTATAAGGCATTTAGTACAGGTGAATTTGGTTATTCCGCAGCACTTTCCTTTATTATTGCGGTGGTATTAGGAATATTGGCAGTTGTTCAATTCCGGATGATGGATCACAGTAAACTGGATTAGGGGGTGGGGAACTTGAAGATATCCAAAAAAGCTGTTTATAAAGGAATCACATACATAATCCTCACTCTCGGTCTTATCATTGTTGTTCTTCCAATGATCTATATGCTGAGTACTGCATTGAAGCCAAATGGTGCATTATATGAATATCCTCCCAGATTTTTTCCAAAAATAAAAGAAATTACCTTGGAAAATTTCCAGTATATTCTGCACCAAAAGAAGTTCGGAAACAATTTTATCAATAGTATTTTTGTTTCCACTGTGACGGTAGCAATAGCAGCAATTGTTGCGGCAGCAATGGCATTCTGTATTGCGAGGTTTAAATTTCCGGGACGTAAGTTCTTATTCACGTTTATCATGCTGACTATGATCATACCTGGGACTACTTTGATTGTTCCCCAGTATGAGTTAGCGGTCAAACTGAAGGTGATCAATAAATTAAGCGGGTTAATTCCGTTTTATATTGCATGGGTTATTCCCTATTCTACTTTCATGATAAAAGGGTTTGTAGAGAACATTCCCAGGGAGTTGGATGAAGCAACCTATATAGATGGTGGAAGTGTATTTAACGTGTTTTTCCAAATCATTCTTCCACTGACAAAACCAGGAATTGCTTCCGTATCCATTTTTAATTTCCTTACAGCCTGGGAAGAATTTCCATGGGCCAATACAGTCATTAATGATGATCTGAAAAGAACATTGCCCATCGCTATTTCCGGATTTTTCGGACAGCATCAGTTTACACAGTGGGGATATGTTTTTGCACTCTCTGTACTGAGCTTAATTCCAATACTTGTAGTTTTTATTTCCTGTCAGAGATTCTTTATTGAAGGATTAACAGCTGGAAGTGTAAAAGGTTAAATAAGTAAGCATAGAAGAATCGGGTAGAAAGCGATTAACAGCTGGCTTTCTGCTCGATTTTTTATTCTCCATAAAAGAGATTCTTAATGGTAAGGAATATTTTATCAAGTTAATCTATGATATACTGGACTCACCCATAAAGAATATTGAATCATCATGTTAAAATAAGGTCATTGTAATCGTAGCAGAAACAAATGCTGTGGACTACAAGCTAATTAGCATCTGTCAGAAAGGTGATATTATCGTATCACAAGATTATAAGGCAGCTGCAATGGCTCTCGGCAAAGGTGTTTACGTTATTCATCAATCCGGCAAATGGTATACAAATGAAAATAGCGACCATATGCTTATGGAACGTCATATGCCCCCCATAAGGTATTATCTTTTATATTTTTTAGTTCTTTTTATTATTGTTTAAACAGAAGAAACGTTTGACGAAATTTTTGCTCTGTTGTATGATTGTTATACAAATATTACTCTAATGTCAGAAACGGATGAAAAATACCATAAGGAACTTTATAAAGAATATAAATTATAAGGATCTTTGGCAATGCAGTGATAAAAATTATATGCACTGAAATAAATAAGAAAAGTATTGATGAAAATTAATTAGAACAGCGATAACATGATCAAAAACTCTATAGTTGAGCGTTATAGTAATCGCCTTAAATAACCAACACTGTATTTAACATTAATCAAAGAATTTTACTTTTATAGTAGAAATTATTTTAATTCACAGAATATAATAAAAAAGGAATTCAATTTATGGAATTTAGTTTAACTGGAACTCCAGAGATAGCCCCAAAACTTTATTGGCATAATAGTGCAAATGTTCTTTGCAACTATATGAAAAAGCCAGAATTTTTAGAAATAATTCTAAAAAATCAAGCAATTATCCCTCGTTATGTGATTGAACCATTAGACTACTGGAATATCGAAGGACTAAAAAGAATTGCTTTTCCAATGACTTGCTTTTGTGATATTCCGTTCTCTAAAGTTGGAAATCATATGACTTTATACGGAAGATACGGAATTGCTTTAGACAAACAACAAATCATTAATAAATTCAAAGTACAGCCAATTCATTATATGAATCCTCAATCACCTCTTTCTGATGACTTTAAAGAAGCTTTTACACATTATTTTAGATCTGATAAACGAGTACACGATGAGGATAAGATTTTACTAAATTATCTTCTAAGCACACTAATGTATATGAAACCAATTTCAAGCCCTGAAAAAATAGGTGGCGATATTAAACCTTATATTTTTCAAGATGAATGTGAATGGCGTTATATCCCTACCACAAATTTTCCAAAATCAATTCCACTTTTAATAAAAGAAGACCAAATAAGTGAAAAGGGCAAAAATGCGTATTCTGATGTTCTTGTTAGACATCCAGAAACCTGGATTAAATTCGAATGGAGAGATGTAAAATACATAATTGTACCAGATGAGCCTGCATTAAATCAAATTATTGATGTAATAAAAGAATTGAAATTAGAAGAATCTATAAAATATTTGTTAATTTCAAAGATTGAAATTAGTAGTAGATTTTCGGAGGATCTGACATGATAGCTGACTTTTATGATACATTTGAGGAAACGCCTGACAAAGGAAGCGATATTCCACAAGAAGTTTTAGACATATTATCTAAAGAACTTCCTTCTACATTTATGTACTATCGCAATGAAAATGGAGACTATGTTGCTGGTCCAAGACCTGATAATACACCCGAAACAATATTGTTGAAAGTAGATCTCGATTCCCAATTTATAGAAGATAATTTAAAAGGCATACCTAAAGAAAAATGGGCAGAATATTTATATCGAATGCAATTATGTGCTCCCATAAAAAATGCAAAAATAGGAGATAACGAAAACCAAATGCCCATCGAAAAAACATTTGGAAATCCATTTAAAGAAATAGACGAAATAAAGAATGGATTTATGTCCCCACAGCCATTTCCTCCAGCTCAAAAAATAGTATTTGAAACTATTGAAGGAGATATATTGACAATTAGCATTAGAAGACAGCCGCATCCAAACTTTGACGAGGAAGTATATGCTAATATTGATTGGCCATCTATACAGATACGAATTATTTTAACGGAGACCAATAAAAAGGAAGCCAAAGCAACATTTTCAATCACCCCTCAAAAAGCTAATACAGTTTCTGATGCATTATCAACTATTCATTTTATAAATGGTCTTTCAAATGGAACAATCAAAATTAATGGAAAAACACTAATCAATCCACTTGTTAGCCAAAATAAACTTGACGCTGAACAATTAAAAAATGCTGAAGAATTCTGGTCAACTGCCCAAAAATTAGAAGATATCCTTGGTGTATCATTTATTCCTAGTGCTGAAATGCCAATGGAAGATGTAATATTTTTTGCCCAATTGAAAACTTGTCTAATAGATAATAAGTCAATTGGTTGGGAACACCCATTTGACCACTTTCATATTGGAGAAATTAAAATAAAAGATCCCAAATTAGAAGATTCCATTGAAAAAGAAAACGTCAATTATGAATTCATAGAAGGTCCTATCCATGCAACATTACTTGGCGCAAAATTTGATTTGTATAGTGATACCAAATTAATAAATATGGTAATAACCAACATAGTATGGGATAATGATAATAAAAATTCTGGTGAGGTATATGTTTCTGATCCAATCGGTAGTAAATGGCGATTATACCGAAAATATATGACGACTCGTGCAAGCTAATCGTCTAACAGTTTCCTGCTTTCCCACTTGGTTGCTATTTCTTAACTGTCAGATTGTCAATCGAGGTAGGCTTCCTTACTTTGACTGACAATCCAGCAGTTAAATAGTGTAATTAAACAAATAATTGCAAAACTTTAGACAATCCACTTACCGATCTTTATTTTTTTCAATTATTCTTATATATGTTCCGGCTTCTCCTGCTGCCTATAATACTCATCTATATACACCATCAAAGCCCGCTCAATAGCCAGGGTTTTAGTCTGACCAGAATCCTCGCAATATTGAGTTAATCGATCGTATACATTTTTTTCTATTCTCAGCGACAATGGATAGTTATCTTTTTTGGGTCTAGGCATTTGAATCATCCTTTCTCTTCGTAGTCAGCTTTGCGTTCTTCAAT
>NZ_JAJCIA010000006.1 GCF_020554845.1 Blautia faecis
CAGCTGTAGTATCCAGAAGCACATACAGGTTATCTGCATTTTGGTCTTCCCGGATTTTATAACCGCTGAAGGTAACTTTAAGGTTTTCACCAGGTGTTTCCTGTTCAAACTTAAAGATACCGTCTGTCAGTTCCAGATCCGTTAGTTTCATACCGTCACCGGCACGTGTCAGTTCATAGGTTCCGGTGGTGGTAACATTACCTTTTTCATAATCTCGGCTGTCAGCTTTACAGCTTACGCGGACACCGATCTGTGTTTTCACTGGTAATTCAAATTCTACAGGGGTATAAAGCTTTGCGCTGTCACCATCCGGTATAAATGTCGCTTTGTATTTTGCGGTTCCGTTATCTTCTCCTGCAGGCACAAGCTCCGGTTCATTCCAGCGGAAGCTTCCGGTCACCTTGTTTTCTTTGTAGGTCACTTCGCCTCCCGTAAACGGACTGAGCGCCAGTTTTTCCTGATATTTCAGGTTTCCAGCCAGTGGCAGTACCGAAACCTCAGGTTTCATTTTTCCCAGTACAAAACTGCCCTTGGCAGTACCTTCCCATTCTTTTCCAGCCAGATCTTTATAAAGGATATCTGCCTGGTAAGTATAGATATACTGGTTTTCTGTCTCTTCTACTTTGTCAGAGAGCACCACATGGAAAGAAATCCGGTTCCCATACAGCTGATACACATTTTCCTTTTCCAGGATTTCTGTCAGTCTTCCAGTGATTTCTGCCTGAAGCTTTTTGGGGGTATTTTCCAGTGGAAGATACTTTTCCAGGGAGTCCGTATAATGATTGGATAAAACTCCTGTTATGGATTCCAGTATCTGCTCCGGTGAAACTAATGGTTCCCACTGTGCATAAAGTGTACTGTCTTCTTTTAACTTACGGTCAAATTCATACGGTTCCCCGCTTCCATCTGCTGTCAGATACCAGCCTTTAAATACGTAACCAGGCACAGACGGATCCTCTGGTGCTGTTACATCCTGCTTTTCTGTGGAGTAAATGGTCTTATAAACCCCGTAATCGTCTAAATTATAATCAAATGTGATCTTATGGCGTTTATAGGCCCGAAGAACCAGCGTGATATTTCTCTGTGGCATGGTAAAGGTGATTTTATTCTCACCAGTAACGCTGTATTTAAAGTTATCATATGTACTGACGACTTCCAGGTCACTGTAATCCGGGTCCAGCACAGTCCTTATTTCCACTTTCGTTCCGGAACGGATCTCCTCAGAACGGATCAGCACATTTCTAAAAAATGATTTCCGATATGCCTTAAAAGTCCTGATTCCGTCTCCAGCCTGTATGACAAGCTGTACCTGACGGAGATCAAGTTTCAGGTAGACGTCTTTCTGGCTCTCCCTGCCGGTTATGGACAGGCTGGTCTTCTGATCCGGTTCGTTATTTACGGACATCATCACCGCCTGCTGTTCCCCGTTAAAATCCCGTTTGTTTATGGTGAGGTCATAGCTGCCGTTCTTCTGCTTCTTAAATTCCTTCACGGTACCGTCCGCAGCAGTTACCCACAGCTTATAAGTGGTATCTGCTTCTTTCCCGTTCAGGCTTATGTGATAATTTACCTGGCTGCTTTCACCCGGGAATCTGTGCACATAAAGATAATAAGTTGTTTCATAATTTTGGTCATCCGCAAAAACTTTATATCTTAAGGTTCCATTTTGCGCATCCAGTGAACAGTCCTTCACGGAACCAATTCCGGATTGTAGGGAACCGCTTCCATTTATCCACTTACATTCCATACCTGCCAGTTCCGGATAAGCATCTTTTGCTTTCTGGATGATCTGGTTTAAATTCAGGCTGACGGTTTTCCACTCTGCTGTTTTCTGGCCTGTACTTAGATAACTGGTAAAAGTGTTCTGATAAACCAGGGCATTGTCCCAGCCGGCAGGATCCAGTCCCCATTCGTCTGCGCACCAGTCCCTGAGCACGACTTTTATCGTGTGGTTTGTGGTTGCAACATAAATTTTTTTACTAAGATGGAACCTGCTGACCTGCTTTTTCACGATAGCAGATTTGCTGTTGTTGGTATAAGTTACAACAAGGTCCAGTTCTGCCTTTTTACAGTTATATTTTGCCGCTAGGCCCTGATCCAGATAAATAAATCCGGGGCTGGTGTTGTTCTTTCCATTTCCTACATAAAAGAGTTTTGCCAGGGGATCTTTGTCCGATACTGCTTTCCCATCAACTTTCAGATTCTGGATCTGAAGGGAAATACCTGCATCCTTCTGGGTCGCCAGAACGAAGCTTTCTTTGCATGTGCCTTTCGCCATATCCCAGTTTTTCATCGGAATGGAAGAAAAACCGAAGGAATCTTTTTGGTCTGCATTTTTGGACACAACCTTCCACATGTCAGCCAACGTGGTCTGGTTCATATAGGAAAAACCGCTGGAATAGCTTTTCGACCACAACGGCCATCTGCCGCTGTATACGGTCCAGCTCTTTTTCTTGGTCTTAAAGATAAGCTTGACTTTCAGCTGAAGCTTGACAACCACATCAATACCGACCTCAAATTTCAATGCGCCCAGCTCTGTGCTTGCACCGCTTACCAGATTCGCGGTGTTATAATAGAAGCCAGACAATTCTGCGTAAGCGTAGACGCTGCCTTCTATGCTGGTGGAGATGAAGCCGCAGAAGGTAATGGAAATCGTAACACGGATTCCCACCCTTGCCCCTACTTTACCAATCAGGTAAACACTGCTGGTCACGCTGCTTTCCAGCTTCTGTGTATAGGAGCTTCCTTCAAACTTCAGGAACTTATACTCAAATCCAATGCGTTCTCCGCTTTTTACCTCAATTTCCACGCCAAAGGTTGCCAGCACACCGACCTGGCCCACAAGGTCAATATCCACACCCAAGGTAATGATTCCGTAGAAAGAGAACCGCAGCTTCAAAAGAACGACGTTGAAAATATCATTGTAGACCAGGGAGGAATTTACAATGGAACCAACTGTCTTCATTAGTTCGGAAACATTTTTGTCATACTGGCTGTAGTCGTTGGAATCCTTTAACCCTTCTGGTTTTACGATCTCGGAAAGTGTTTTCTTCGCATCATTGAACAGCTTTACAGAGCCGCCGGAGGATGCGGTAACCGTAAGGGAAATCTTGGATGTGGAACGCAAAGTTACGGACATATCGATCCAGAATTTTCCACCTTTTACATTAGTCTGTACGGACAGGCTCTGGGTAAAGGACAGCTTAGGTGAAATGGTAAGAATCGTCTTCGAACCGTTCTTAATGGCTGCACTTGCCGAGATGCTGATCGTCGCAGTTACATTGCTGCCGGATGCAGAGATCTTTACGGATGGTTTGCCCGGCTTCAGGGTGGCATTCATTCCTGCCAGGGAATAAACTCCTTCCCCGTATTTTTCATTGATCATCTTCTGGGTTTCCTCAGAAGTCATAACCGCCATCAGCATCTGGGCTTTTAATTCCTCGTTTTCCTCTACCTGGCTGACGATTTTGGATTCCACTACCTGGAGTTCTTCTTCGGACAGCTGGCTCTCCAGATCTACATCATCTGTAGTGTTTACATCAAAATCTGCCAGGTAATCCTGTGGATTGGCATATCCGAACCAGATCCTTGTCTGATCCCCTTCGCTCTGGACATCCACAACCTGAGCAAAAAGCACATATCCGTCAAAAGAGCCTTCGGTATAGGAATCCATGCTCTTTTCATCCCGGCCGATTTCGCCGTCATAAAAGGCTACGATTTCCCCGGGCTCATAGTTAAGCGTCCCATTTACAAGAAGTTCCCCAGGCTCATATGCCGGAGTTTCGGTTTCCGGTACATCCTCTTCTGTTTCAATTTCCGGTTTTTCTTCGGAAGGAAGTTCTTCATTTTCTTCTGTTGTTGTGGAAGGCTCATCCGCTTCCTGCCGGGAAAGAATTTCCTTTTCTTCCTCCTGAAGGAGTTCAGTTGTTTCTTTTTCTGTTTGTCCTGCTGTTTCTTCTGAATTTTCTTTCTCAACAGCAGGGGTGTAGGATATTACCTGGTCCCAGAGAATATAATCGATATCTTCTGAAAAACCAACAATCTCCACCTTCTCTTTATAAACAGAAACTGTAACTGAGCGAACATCTTTGGAATAATCTGCAAAATTAATTTCTTTAGGAAGCCTTACTGTAAATGTGGCTCCCGGCTCAAATCCTTTTTTTCCATCTTTTTCGTAATATTCACCGAAAATGGAGAAACCGTTCGGTGTCTTTTTTACAGACAGGATCGGATCCAGATCACCGGCTCCCGGCTCTAAGGAGACAGCGGACAGAACCTCGTCTTCTGTCATTTTGGTATCTGTAATCAGCGGGATCTCTCCCTGCCAGTCGAAATCATTTAACTCCGCACAGCTTCCATCCTTTTCCTGGCTTATGGCTTCATTGGAAGTAAAAAGCGCATACAGAGTCATATCTTCCTGAATCGGCTCTGTATATGCAAATAATTCGGTACACGCTTCATCACGGCACCATCCGCCGAAGGTATAGCCCTCCTTATTTGTAGAAATTCTGGATACTGGTTTGGAAAGAAGTGTTTCCCCTTTTGCAAAGGTAAGAGGTGCTGCCGGTGTACCACCAAACGTTTCAAAGGTAACAGTCACAGCTTCAGCAGCATCTGTAAATCCTGCATATAAGGTCAGAGGTCCGTTCACACAGTCAAACTGGGAATATGCTTCTGTGCAGGCTGCATCCTGATACCAGGTAGTAAATATGTATCCTTCTTTTTCCGGCGTGATCCCGGTAACATCCACCGGAGTTCCGGGAACTGTCTGACGGACAGCCACTTCGCTGCCATCAGCTACAAATGTAACGGTGTAAGTTTCCAGTTTCAGAGAGCTTGCTGCACCACTTGGAAGGGTTTCACTGCTTCCGTCTGGTTTTTCCAGTTCCAGTGCTTTTCCGGACTGGTTTGTTACTTTACAGGTGGCGTAAACCGCCAGGGAACTTACCGGTTCTTTTACTTCCACACCTCCGATGGTTCCGCTTCCTTCCAGTGTTACTGCCTGGCCGCCGTTTAATTCCAGTTTGGAAATATTCGTTTCAGAATCAATCTGCAGGGAAGACTCTTCTGTCTTTTCCCCGGCTATCAACAGCTGGTCTGCTTTCACACCAGTGAAGCTGATCGCAGTACCCTGGCTGATGTCCAGTGCTTTCGCAGTAACATTAGATAGCTGGATCTTTGTTGTATTGCGGATTGTGATGGTTCCTGCTGTGATGCCGGAAAGATAAACCGACCCACATGCAACCAAAATGGATTTGGAATCATCCGACACCCTTAGTTCATCGGCCTGTTCCTGGGATGTGATCACGTAATCGTAACCAGCTGTATCAATTCCATCCAGAAACCTGCTATCCACGGTCGTTTCTGCCTGATCCGAAAATCCCTGATTTTCATTTCCTGCAAGCACAGTACTTCCCATTGTGATTGTCAGCATAACTACCACCAGAAAGAGTGCAATTGTTTTTCTGAAATGCTTCATACATTTCCTCCTCCCTTTTGGCAATGCTTTTGCCTTTTCTTGTAATTACAATGATATTTCAACTATTGATTATAGTCAATTATATATTATTTGGCACCTTTAAGCAACTGTTATTTGACAATTTATGGCAAATTTCCAATAGAAAAAGGAATGTTCACTCTGAACAATCCCTTTTTATAAAACTTTATTCGTTTTTCACACGATACAAAGGATGATTCTTTTTATTATCAGAAACAGCACCCCTACTGCTATTGCATATGTTTCTCTACCCGTTTTTTCTCCAATCTGTCACTGATTCCTACAGCAAAGTAAAGTGGCTCCCCGATATATTCCAAACAATCCGAAGCTCAATAGAACACCTCCGATGATATCTGTACACCAGTGTACACCATATAATAATCTTCCACATATCATAAACAAGGAAAAAAGAACAGAAAAAATATTAGTTTCTTTTCGTAACCAGTAATTCGAACTCCTATGATTTGCCTGATACATAAGCGAAAGCATGACACTTACCTGATTGATCTTAATCTGCATTTGCCAGTTTACTACTCGGTAAATCTTAAAAAGTTTTATGATGTCATGAAATTCTGTATTCTCTTCCCCTTTGTATTCTTTCGATATTACTCCTGCTCGTCCTCTTGACATTTTTCTGCCTCATCCTTTCGTAATTTCATCTTTTGTTGAAACGCCTTCTCCATTTCGTCGTCCACCACACTAGCTCTGATAAGGCAGCAATACATAAGCGTAATCACCACTGCCATCAGAACGAAGAACACAAGCCAAAATACCCACATTCTTTTATCCCTCCGTTTTCATAATATGGAGTGGTTCTTTACTCTCCTACTTATAAATAATAAAAATTTTCGACGAAAAGTGTAAAAATTTGAAAATAAATTGCGATTTTTTTAAGATTTTCTCGATTTATAAAAGAAATGGAATTGAAATGTGATTACCACTTTAGATTTGCAGGGTTTGATGATATAAAATGATTTCTGTATCGATATAGGGAAATAGTTGAATTTCTATAATAAAATTGTCATCCGATCAGATATTTATCCAACCAGATGGCGACAACTTCTTCATTTATGCTGTCAGCAAGTCCGCATTTTTAATAATTTCTTCAATTTGTTTTTCTTCCATTCCCGCTACATCAGCGATCTGAGCAATCATATAGCCCTTGCTGTGCATTTTTACAATCATTTCTTTTTTGCCCATCTCAATTCCAGTTTCTTTAATTTTCTGACTTAAATTACACATAACACTCACATCCTCTCTGAAGTCTTCTCACAATGGAATATCATATTCGTTTCCGATGATATTGCATTTTATCTGCCAGCCCTTATATAAAACAATGGAACCCATAATTTTGTTTTTATTTTCTTACCATCCACACTATAAGCCGTCACGTCACAAGTTTCAAATTTTTCTTGATTGCAATGGTATTGTAGAGAATCTGCCTCTTGTTCCATAAGTGTATATGTGAAACTTTCAGAGGGCATAAGAACCTTGGCATTTTCTACTATGTGACAATCTACAAGCAATTTGTTTTTATAACACAATTCAAAGCTCTCTAGTATAAATGGATTTTTACCTGTATTATAAATTTCAATTCCATGTTCTGATAAACTTGTTTTAGTACGGTATTCTTTATCTATCAGTTCCGTTTCGGGTGTAGAAACCATTTGAAAAGTAAGCTTTGGTCTTTCACGAAAAAACATCGTAATCTCATTCAAAATCCAGCCAACAATTACGCCTACCAGAGTCGCTACTAATTCACGCATTTATAATCTCCTTTTGTTCAAGGAAAAGCTGTTCTCCTTTTATCTGGGAATGGATAAAAAGCCATCCAAATGAACATCCATTTGAATGACTTTTCCTTCACACTACATTATGCTGGTAGCAATTCCTCATTTTTAATAATTTCTTCAATCTTTTTCTCTTCCATTTCCGCCACATCAGCGATCTGAGCGGTTGTATAACCTTTGCTGTGCATTTTTACAATCATTTCTTTTTTACCAATCTCAATTCCTGTCTCAATTCCAGTTTCTTTAATTTTCTGACTTAAATTACACATAACACTCACATCCTCTCTGAAGTCTTCTTCCATTGGAATATCATATTCATTTTCGATGATATTCAGTTTTTCATTTACAGACAGATCCTGGGATAACAATGCTCCAAGTAATCTATGTAACTCATATTTTTCTTCATGTTCAGGAAGCACTTCTGCCAGTCCGATCATGACAATATTAATCAGATTCAACTTGCCCTTCCAGACATGCGAATTGACAAGACTATCCTTTACCAAGTGAATATGCTCTAAACTATTTTCCGGCATGTTCATACACACCCAGATGGAATAAACACGTTTGATGTCATTATAGTTTGAGTTTGAAAAATCTTTTTCTTTCTGTGAAGAAATCATGCGGCTCACATAAAAGATAGCTCGGTTTAAAATCTCATATTTCTCAGGCTCATCCTTTTGTGCTTCCACGTTCACAATAATCTGTGATAATCCATCTCTCATCCGTACATAGAAGATAATATCAAACCTTATAGTTCCTTCATGAATCTCCTGGTTTTCAGAATTAAAACCTACGACTCGCTGACTATCTTTTTCAACAACAGTATTCGTAAGCCCAGGTTCAACCGGAACAGTATTAATAAATGGCTCTCCTTCAATGTAAGATATTACATCTTTTGGATTCATTCCCATGAATTCATCTACTGTTTTTACCAGTATATGTGCCAGAATGCTTTTCTGACCAAGCAGTCTTTTCGCTCTCTCATCATACTGTGCATCTTTATCAGTTATGAGAATTGCATTCTTCGTTTCTGTATTCACTGGCATTACTCCTTTTCGGGTATATTCAAAAATCCTTTTCCGAATATAGTTATATTATACTCTAATTCGGCATTTGTAACAACTGCTAATTTATATACGTGATCTTGTATTATCACAGCCCAAATGAAACAGACCGAACCCTGCTTCCAGGCAGTTTCCTTTTTTACATATATCAGATACTATATTTATTTACAATTATTTTCAATCATGTCAGCTTTTTTGTTTCTCCCCATCAGCCGATAGTATTTACACCATAATCGCAGCGATTGCAAAGGAACGATTTCTGTTCCAAGTGTCATTCGTTCCACGATTTGTTCTTTGTCAAGAGAACAATCATAAACCTTCCCTTCGCTTACAATAGAAAATCCAGCCATAACGTCAATATCTACAGAATCAATGGTGAATTCCATGAATACCTTTGTACGATACATTGGATCAGAAGCAGAAGCCGGTGCGTGAAGTTCTCCCATTTCTGATAAAATTGTTCGGACCTGTTCAGCATCATGAACAGAGACCATTAAATCAATATCATGAAATTCTGAAATAATACCTTTAAAGTACAGCAGCATAGATGCGCCTAAAGCCCACTCTATATTTGCCTCATTAAATCGATGTGCAATTTTCTGTAGTAATTCAATTTTCTTCCGTATTTCAGGCATAATACTTCCCACTTATATATTTATCTGGATAAAACATGTTTGTTACTGATTCCTACGGATCACTCTGCAAGGACTGCCTGCAGCAATCACATTGTCGGGAATACTTTTTGTTACAATACTGCCTGCTCCAATCACAACATTATCTCCGATAGTAACTCCTGGTAAAATAATAGCCCCGCCACCAATCCATACATTATTTCCAATGATAACTGGTGCTGTTTGTGTTTTACAATCATGCTTCTTAAGTCCGTCAGATAAAGGTGGCTTGGAACTGTTTTTTGAGTTTTTGTTTAACTGCTCTTTCAGTTCTCGGATGGTCTGGTTCAGACTTGTAATCTCAGCAGAAAGCTCAGCAATGCGAGCACTTTGTTCTTCGTTTTGCTTCATCAGAAAACGAACGAATTCTTCTGTGATATTAACTGGCATTCAGACCACCTTCTTTCCGCGATTTTTTATATTTCTATTGTAACGGAAATGCCGTAAAACAACCAGTCAGACAAAAAAGATACTTCCTTAATCCAATCCTCTAACGCCAGACCCTCTACAAAACTCTCGCGTATTATTCGTTACTACTATTATCCCTCTGATCCTCATTACAGCCATTGTTCCTTTGACCTGCTATAACAAAATGGCACAAAAAGCATTGATTTTATAGACCAATTAGTCTATTCTAAAATAACTACAACAAAAATATTCTTGGAGGGGTATATGACGAAAGCTCTGACTAATTATGATAAAATAAAAATTTCTACAGCACATGTTTTCCTGCAATATAATCAGGCTACAATGATACATAAATATTCATTAGATTACAATTCTGACTGGTTATATATTACTTTTATTAACCGTACCTATCGTATTAATCGAAAAACGGGAAGTGTTCAGTGGTCAGATAATGATTTTGAAATAATTCATGAAGCCAATCACAATGAAGCAATGACTATTTATGATGTTTTATGTTATTCAAAGGATAGATGCCATCTGTCACATGAATTTATAAACATAAACAGCCTTTCCTCTGTCCGAACAGGAAATCTCTCAACGAGCAGCGGATTTTTTCAGAATACCGCTGACTTTTTTAACGGAAAAACCGTTGAATTGCGTAATGCCTGTATAGCACTTTCCGGAAAGGAACTGGAAAAAGGAGATGTTGCTTTTAAATTAAATCTTTTTCCTTTTTTGCCGATTATCATTCGTTTCTGGGAAGCTGATGATGAGTTCCCGGCAAGTCTTCAAATTCTTGCAGACAGGAATACTTTAGATTACATGCATTATGAAACGCTTATGTTTGCACTTACACATCTGTTTTCCAGACTGAACGAGGAAATGCGAAATGAAAAAAGGTGAAGAATCCAGACAACTCCTGATTGAGTGTGCGGCTGAATTATTATGGAAAAATGGATATTCTGCTACTGGAATCAGCGAAATTCTCAAACAAACAGACCTTCCAGTAAGAAAAAATATGATTGAAATGTACCTGGAATACCGGTCATATCATGGCATCTGAAAGGAACTTATGTAAGTTCTGAAAAAATATTTTTGGGGAGGGAATCCTCCCCATTCTTATATCGTGGTACTTTCAAAGATTAAATTGTTAAAGCACTCTTTAAAGAAAAAAGTCCTATGCAATTTTCCAGAGTGGCACTCCATTAGTATAACATGCAATTAATATTTTTCCTGCTGCCTTATTACTTCTGATAATATTGACAGCAGCTTATCAGCCTGGACTGGCTTTGCTATATGTTCATTCATTCCGGCTGCAATAGCCTCCCGCTTATCTTCCTCAAATGCATTTGCTGTCATTGCAATGATTGGTATACACGCCTTGTCCTTATCTGGTAAATTTCTGATTTCCTGTGTTGCCTTATAACCGTCCATTTTAGGCATCTGGATATCCATGAGGATCACATCATATGTTCCAACCGGCATTTGCATTATCCTGTTTACACACTGGATACCATCCTCCACACGTTCTGTTTTAAGACCTGCACGCTCAAGTATTGCTTCTGCAATCTCTGCATTCAGATCATTGTCCTCTGCCAAAAGGATATTCCTTCCCTCAAGTATTTCACTGCAGGATTCTGGATTTTCAGCATGTTTTTTTACATAATAGCTTTCATCCGCTATCCTGTGTTTTAGTGTTACAGTAAAAGTGCTGCCCTTTCCAAGCTCACTCTCCACATCGATTGTTCCACCGAGCAGATCAACATATTTCTTTACGATTGACATTCCAAGTCCGCTTCCTGTGATTTTGCTCTTCGTGGTGTTTCGTTCACGAGTGAATGCTTCGAAAATTTTTGACAGATAATCCTGGCTCATACCAATTCCGGTATCGCTCACCCTGGTCCTTACAATCATGTACCCAGGCTCCTCGCAGGGTAATTCATCTATATCTACCATAACAGAACCACCGGCTGGAGTATATTTTACGGCATTACTCAGGATGTTGACAAATATTTCTTTTACCTTGGTAGTATCTGTCAGTATATTTTCATGTTCTACATTTATTGTGTAATGAAGAGCAAGATTCTTTTTCTTTGCTTCATCCTCAAATATTTCAAACAGAGTCTGCCGGATATCCTCAATCCGTCCATAGTTCTCATCAATTTCCATCCTTCCGCTCTCAATCCGAGCCATATCAAGTACATTATTTATGATTGACAGAAGAAGGTTTCCTGACTGCTGAAGTTTTTTTAAATGTTCTGAAGTTTCAGGCAAATCCTTTCCTTTCAGTTCATTCTCCATAAGCTGTGCATAGCCCAGAATTGCATTCATAGGAGTACGGATGTCATGTGACATATTGTTAAGGAAACGAGTCTTTGCCAGATTAGCTTCTTCTGCTTTTTTCAGAGCGATTTCCAACTTGTCATTAAGCTTTTGTGTATCATTTGCAGCAAGCTTTGCGACAGCTTCTGCTTTCCTTGCCTTCCGTAAAAGTACGAGGATAATACTAATGATAGTGAGTACAAAAAATCCTGCCGTAGCAAAAAAAGCAAGCATATTGTCTTTTACAAAATCCAAAAATGTTACCTTATCTGCTGTACTGTCATAAATAGCAAGTGCACTTGTAAGCATGTCAGACGGCATAGCCTTTAAGGTTTTATTCAATATTGATAAGAGGGTTCCCTCTCCACTTCTAACTGCAAAGCATGCCTCCATTGTTTTTGTAAGTGGAATACTCTTGAAATTTTGACTGTTATCATATATTAGTGCCTGACTTGCGCCCATGAGGAAACAGTCTGCTTTTTCATGAATGACCATATCTGCTGCATCGTCAAGCGAATCACAATCTATAAGCTTCCATTGGGGATAACTGAATGCAATATGCTGTTTTAAGGCATATTTTTCCCTGGGCACAGCTACAGTATACACCTTATTCTCATCAAATTTTTCCTCATCTGTTACCGCCATCAGGCTGTAGGTCCAGGCTGTGTTTGTAAGTGTATATCCGTTTTTTTCTGCAAAATATGGATTCCTGCCAGCATAAAAAATCATGTCAATCTCTCGTTCTTGTAAAGCCTGAAGCATTTCATCATATTCATCATATTCCTGTATATTAAATTCCAGTATCTGATTTCCCAGACAGTCTTTGGCATAAGAGAAATATTCTGCCAGCATACCGGTAAGTTTTCCAGTCTCTTCGTCCAGGGAAAATACTGCCGCATCATTACTCAGAAATCCGATCCGGATCCCATCATGTTCTTCCAACCAGGACTTTTCTCCGCCTGTAAGACTTTGACAATAATCAAGCGTAAAATACTTTTTATACAGATCCGCCTTGAAAAAAGGACTATCCTGATCCAGCTGACGCATAGCCCAGTCCAACTCTGTCTTGATATCGCTGCGCTCTTTATTTATTACAAAATATATGCCGGATTTACCAATCGTGGTAACGGATGATATTCCCTGTTCAGACCAGATGGATTCCTCCAGAGATACAAAACAATCGATTTCATGATTCGCTAATTTCTTTTCGACATCATCATCACTATTCACATTTACATGTTTTGTATGTATGCCATTCTTATTTTCCCATTCTGTCAGCATGATTTCAGGCTCAGTCCCCATGAGCACACCTACACGTTTCCCATCCATAGACTTGAAATCAGACGTCCCAATATCCGTATCCGATAAATCAGCATAAAGGATATATTTTTCCTCACCCATGGGTTCATCCGGGAAAAGCATCTTCTGTGCACGTTCATCGGTGTAAGAAATATCGCCCATGATATCAATCTCACCATTTTCAAGCTTATCAAAACAGTTGGACCAGTCACATTTCACATACTCAAATTTCCATCCGGTATAACCTGCCAGAGCCTGCATGAGCTCGTAGCCATAACCTCGTCTGACACCGTTTTTATCGACATAATTAAAGGTATCCTCAAATGAGCCGACACGGATGGTCTGTGGCTGTTTTTCATCATTATTCGTTTCAGCAGCCTGGCAGTGTACCGATAACATCATCCACATTCCCAGGACCACAAATATACATGCAAATAGTACGGCTGATTTTTTTCTACTTTTATCCATATTTTTTATTTCCTTCATCCGTTTGTGTTTTATGATGTTCCAAACACCAGGTCAAAAACAGCAAGTATTGTTTTTATATCAATCGGTTTTGCAATATGTGCATTCATCCCTGTTGCTGTGTACTGCTGCTGTGTAATTTCCATCATCTCTGCAATGCCCCGGGTGATAAAAACGCTGCCAAACAGGCAGCGCATCTCATTTCATGCAACTGGCTGCCATTTTACAGGCCCTGTAGCTTTGCGTCGCAGACTTTCATCTGTTTTGCCGATTTCCATATTAGAGCATTTAAAATTATACAAAAAAACTGATTTTATTATACTCCCTTGCTCCACTTTACACAAGAAAAACCTCACCGCTTTAACGCTTAAAAATAATTTGAAAACCTGCTAAAAAGTTGTTAACCGAACTTCTTAGCAGGTTTTTATTACTAATCTGTCAGATTATTTTGTAATGTACTGATCAATTCCTCTATAACGATTGGCTTGGATAAGAATCCATTCATACCGCATTCCAACGCTTTCTTTCTGTCCTCGTCAAAAGCATTGGCCGTCATGGCAAGGATGGTGATTCCTGCCAGTGCCGGATCCCTAAGGGCACGGATCTGCTTCGTGGCCTCATATCCGTTCATTACCGGCATCTGCACATCCATCAGCACCAGATCATAACCGCCCGGTTTCGACCTCTTGACCTTCTCTACTGCCTCTGCCCCATTTTCTGCAGTATCCACCAGGAAGCCATATTCATTAAGGATTTCCACCGCAATTTCACTGTTCAGCTCATTGTCTTCCACAAGCAATATACATTTGCCTCTGAAATCTGGGACTGCCGCCGGAAGAACAGGATTCTCCTGCTCAGCCTGATTCTGGCCAATGGCAGTCATCAGGGTATCTCTGATATCAGACATAAACAGAGGTTTCGCACAGAATGCAGTTACCCCTGCAGCCCTGGCTTCCACTTCGATGTCTGACCAGTCATAAGCAGTCAGAATAATAATCGGTGTATCGTCACCAAGACTGCGAATCTGTCTGGTGACCTCAATACCATTCATATCCGGCAGACGCCAGTCGATGATATAAGCATGGAAGGCATCCCCAAGCTCCATAGACTGTCGTGCACGCAGAACAGCCTCCTTACCGGAAAGTGTCCATTCCGAACGCATTCCAACCCTCACAAGCATTTTGGTCACGCTGTCACAGGTATTAAAATCGTCATCTACAACCAGAGCCTTAAGACCTTCCAGCTCTGCAATCTTCTCTATACGGTGATTCTCAGGCTGAGTCCGGAATGGCAGACGGACGATAAATTCGGTACCTTTCCCCTGCTCTGTCCGGACCTCAATGGTGCCGCCCATCATATCCACAATATTCTTGGTGATGGCCATACCAAGTCCTGTACCTTGAGTCCTGCTCACAGTGGAAGTCCGCTCCCTCTCAAAAGGAGAAAAGATCTTCTTCACGAATTCCTGACTCATGCCGATTCCGTTATCCTTTACCCGGATCTCGTACAGTTCACTGCCTCTTTGTAGCCCCGGATACTGTTTCAGCCGAACAGAAACGGTTCCGCCAGCAGGAGTAAACTTGATCGCATTGGACAAAAGATTCAGCAGCACTTGATTCAGTCGTGTCTTATCACAATAGACATTCTCATTTGTCACATCCATGGCATCCATATAGAGCTCCAGCTGCTTCGCATGGATCTGCCCGCTGATGATCGTTTTCAGATCATGAAGCACATCCGACAGACTGACCTCCGTTTCTTCCAGATGGATCTTTCCACTCTCAATCCGGCTCATATCCAGGATATCATTGATCAGGGAAAGCAGATGGTTACTGGAGGAAAGGATCTTGCCCAGATAATCCCGAACCCTGTTTTTATCATCAATATTACTTACAGCCAGTGTGGTAAAACCGATGATTGCATTCATTGGTGTCCGGATATCGTGAGACATATTGGAAAGGAAGGTACTCTTTGCCCTGTTTGCAGTTTCCGCCGCACGGACTGCCTCAGAAAGTGCCTGGTTCATTTTCCAGTCAGCGGTACGGTCCGACATAACCAGGATATATTTCTTTTTTCCGTCTATCCCACTGCCCATTGCTATATTATGGAACCAGCGTTTTTCCCCTGTTTTCTGATGAACATATTCATAATCCCATTCTCTTTGTTCATTCACCTGGATTTCCTCCAGATAATTTTTCTCCGGATTTTCTTGTTCCTCTGGATGCAGTTTTCTCAGAACACGAATATCTTTACAGATCTGTTCTATCGTAATGCCCAGCAGCTTTTCCACATTCGGGCTGACGTAATCTGCATAATATGTTTTGGCATCCAGCATCAGGAAAACGTCATCCACATTCATTGACAGCTTTTGAAACAGTTCGTCTCTGTACCGGATCTGTGTGTCCTTTCTTCTAAGGCTTGTCCTGTTTTTTTGGATAATAAGGCTGATAAAAAAGACGGCAATACAGAACACAACAGAAGCTACAAGGAACATTGTGTTACGCTGCAGACTGTTCATACTGGCATTGACAATATCCGCCTGTACAAGTCCCAGAAATACCCAGTCCTGAATATCCGATTTTTCATAAACCAGATAATAGTTCCTTCCATCCAGATCTATCAGCAGCGCACCGGTATGTCCTGCTTTAAACTTCTCCGAAAGCTTATTGACCTCTTTCTCAGACATATCAGAATGCTCTCTCAGAACACCGAAGAAATTATATACATTCCCCCATGACTCAGAAGAATGATCGATCACAACACGGCCATCCGGATGAACAATAAAACTCTGTGCATTTCCATTGAAAGCAGAAATATCCAGTACATCTACGATATCAGAGTTTTCATAGGCAATGGCGATGGCATCATATTCAAATCCCTGATAGCTTCCATGGGCCCTGGGAGTGGCAAAAACAAGCAGCTGGGATTTTCCTGGAACTGCTGCATTTGATATCACATCATTTCCCTGCCGGATGTCCTCTTCAATATCTTCCTGTAATCCAAGGTATCCGTTTTCCCCTGTCACCAGCTTATAGTTTCCGTCGGCTGACAGAAAAAAGAAATCCAAAAATCCGGCATCCTCCTGCGCATTCTTTATATAATGACGGATTTCATCTTCACTGGAGATATTTTGCAGATTCTCCCCCCATATATGGAGATAAGTCAGGTTCTTATCTGTCAGTTCCCTTAGCATATTATCAGACTGATGAAAAATCTCTGTCAGATGAGAAACGCTTTCCTCATAAATGGTTTTCGACACAAAGTCAAAATATCGAAAAACCATCAGAACAATTCCCAGTAAAACAGCTGTAAAGACAGCAATCCGGGATCGTTTTCCCATGCCAGGTTTCTTTCTGCCTTTATTACGATTCTTAATATCCATTCTTCTCACCTCAGAGTCATGTAGTCTTCAGGCTCTGCAAGAATGGCATCACCATCTGAAATATATCCTGTCCAGGTATCCTTCACAGTGGTATCTCCTCCCTCAAACACAATATTCTCATCTGTGGGATAAGCTTCCATGTGTTTTGGTATCGCAAGGCAGGTTACCGTGAATGTATCATTGTCCTGAACTTTTTTTCCATCTTTTGTAACTTTACTCAATGTGTAGCCATCATCTGTTTCTTTGACTTCCACGGAAATCCCGCTGAACACAGGCAGCGAACCACGGTTAAAGGGAATGAAGCCGCCCTGGTAGCCTTCTACAAAGTTTCTGACTGTCTCTTTCAGTTCTTCCCCGCTCATCTTGCAGCTATACGCAGAAAGACTGTTTGGCATGATCATGCTGCCAGCCATTTTTTCCGTATATTCTGCCTTCAGTACATTTCCCGTAAAGCTGTTCCCAGTTGCGAGCAGTACATCCGTTCCATAAATACCACGCAGAGTGTTTGCCATAACCGAATAAGCCGCATTTCCCCCACTGCTATGAAAACGGTTGGAATAGGATTTCTGTGAATCCAGCACGGTATTCTCTGAAGCAGATTCTTCCGCAAGAAGCTGGGAATTAAATGACTGATAGGCCTGCTTTGCATCGTATTCTCCTGAAATCATCTTAGACACCACATCCTTGGAAACGGAGAAAAAGTCATTTGACGCAATGCGGATATACATATGGTTTTCTTCGATCACAGGTTTCACATCCTTCAGATACTCCGTAAGCCTGAAATCCACATCCTGGCTGTAGCTCAACAGATCCTGTCCATCACTAATGATCCGGTTCTGTGCCTCCGCTGAAAACATTGTTTTCAATACCTTCATTGCTTTCTTTCGGCGGGCTTCGTCCTGTGTCAGGTCGCGGTTTAAGGCCACCTGAAAATATGGGGTCGTCATCAGCCACTTTTCGCCATTCTCCTGAAAGAATGGCAGAAATGTTGTGTTAATGCCCTGATCCTGAAACATTTTTACACCAGCTGAGGTGCCAAAGTACATGGCAAGCTTACCACTCTGGTACATCTCAACGATATCATCATAATTCATATCCAGATCATCCTGGTTCAGCCCTGTATCCTGGATAAACTGTTCCATACGTTCAAAAGCCTGCGGCCAGACGGTACCATCCAGACCCTCTCTCTTTGTATTATCTGGGTCACTGTAGGTGGTGCGCCACTTGCGTCCGTCTACAGAAGACAATTCTGATGCAGACAGACCCTGCAGTGTTTCCATACAGGTATAATCGTAATAATAGTCTGCAGTAAAGCCACGGATTCCCACCTCGTCAAATGCCTGGCAGGCAGAAACGAAGCTTTCATAATCGGTTGGCAGCGGAATTTCATACTTTTCAAAAAGGTCCTTGTTGACCACGAAACCATGGGCATCCGCGCACACGGGAAGCCAGTTTACGCTGCCATCCTCGTTCATAAAACTGCTGAGGTAGGTATCATAGACAGCACCTGCCTCATTGGTTGTGGAAAGATCCATCAGACTGTCCTTCAGCGGACTTGCGTCATGCAGGGAAAACCGGCAGCAGGTTATAATATCCGGCAAACCACCGTTTTCATCAAGAAACTTATAAAAATCCAGATCATTATTGCCGACTACAAATTCAACATTGATATCCGGAAGCTGTTCCTGGATGTATGGTGCATATTTATCATACAGGCTGGTGCTCCATAAATACACTGTGATGGTTTCTGCATCTTCTTTTTCTGCAATTTTTCTGCCGCAGCCTGACAAAAGTGATGTGCCTGTCGTCATCACCAGAAGTACAGCAAGTAACTTACTCCGGTTTTTCTTTTTCATTATGACTCCCCCTGAAACTGTGTTTCATTAGTTTATAAATTATATTTATCAATAATTTTCCATCAACAGGCTTTGCTATATGTTCATCCATTCCTGCTTCTTTAGCTCTCAGTCTGTCCTCCGTGAATGCATTTGCTGTCATTGCAATAATCGGAATCACCTTTGCATCCTCTCTGTCCAGAGAACGAATTTTCTTTGT
Source organism: Blautia faecis (assembly GCF_020554845.1). Lineage (GTDB taxonomy): Bacteria > Bacillota > Clostridia > Lachnospirales > Lachnospiraceae > Blautia_A > Blautia_A faecis. The sequence goes on from NZ_JAJCIA010000006.1 coordinate 18,954, forward strand.
AGCTTCATAACCATTCATAACCGGCATCATAATGTCCATAAGAATGACATCAAATTCACCAGGTTTACTTTTTCTGAATAGCTCAACAGCTTCCTGTCCATTCCATGCTTTCGTCACTACAGTGCCTTCATTCTGGAGCATAAATTCTGCAATTTCCATGTTCAGCTCATTATCTTCTGCCAGAAGAATGTGCAACCCCTTTATAGATTTTTCTGATACATCCTTCTGTTTTTCACGTTTATCCGCATTCATATCTATTTTGAACGGAACCCGGATCACAAATGTAGTTCCTGTGCCTTCTTCACTTTCAAAGGTAATGGTTCCGCCCATTTTCTCGACCAGATTCTTTGCAATCGGCATCCCAAGTCCTGTTCCGGCAAATTTTGTGCGGCTTCCTGTGTGTTCCTGTGCAAATGGTTCAAACACACATTTCTGGAACTCCTCAGTCATTCCGATTCCTGTATCCCGGCAGACAAATTCCATTGTGGTCATTCCTGGCTGTTCGGATGGGATTTCCATGCAGCTGATATAGATATGTCCGTTTTCTCTGTTATATTTCACCGCATTGGACAGGATATTCATCATCACCCGTTTCACATACCCCGGACTTCCAATAAAATCCCGGTGTGTGATTTCTTTTTTCTCCCACACAATCCTGATATTCTGTTCTGCAGCCATCTGCTCGATTACAGCAAGTACTTCCCTTGAAATACTGCTCAGATTAAATGGAATCTTTTCCAGAACAATTTCGCCTGACTCCAGCTTACTCATGTCCAGAATTTCATTTACCAGTTCCAGCAGCAGATTGGATGCCTCTTTCACCTTTGTCCTGTATTCCGTCTGCTTCTCCATATCATCTGCATAATGGTCTGCCATATTTACCATACCGCAGATTCCATTGATCGGAGTCCGGATATCATGGCTCATCCGCTGGAGAAATTCTGTTTTTGCCTCATTGGCGGCTTCTGCCTTTTTTGCTGCTATCAGAAGTTCTGCTTTATATTTTTCATCTTTTTCCTGTTCCTGTTTCCGGTGCGCCAGATTGGTTCTGTATGTCCAGAACCAGAATATACTGAACATCAGAAAATAAAGAAAAATAACACTTATCACACTTAATGGAAGATTATGGAACACTTCTGTATCCGGAAGATATGCATAAATATAGTAATCCCTCTGCTTCAGCATGATTCCGTAGCATCCTGTTCCTTCATTCTTCAAATGATAAATGTGCTGACTGTCTGTATGCCTCTTCATTGCCTGAACAACTTCGTTGTCAGCCGTATTCTGCCCCAACAGGCTCTGATCATTGCTGGCAACAACGAATCCCTCGTCTGCAACAATAATCGTTCCATCTTTCCGGGTACTATAGCCATTTAAAAGACTCTGTATCGTCAAAGTATAATTTCTGGTAAATTCGGGAGATGTGTAATAGTAGATTGCAACAATACCAGGTGCATCTTTTCTGGCACAGGCTGCAATGTCAATATAGGATCCATCTTCCCTGGCAAACCGTTCTGAATAAGATCTTTCTTCATATCCGGCAAAATCCATGATAATTTCTTTTTGCAGATACTCCGTAATCTCATTAGCCAAAGCCTCGTCCGTGCTGTATTCACAGTCCGTCTTTCCTTCTGTATCCAGTACAATGATACCATCCGCCCAGAGAGTCTGCAGGTTTTCTTTCAGGAAATCCTGGCTTAGCTGACCGCCGTTTTCGATTTCCATGTTAATATTTGTACTCATCTGTCTGGCACTTTCAATTGAGCGGAGAAGACTTTTGGATTCGGAAGATTCATTATAATGGGTGTAGGTGGAACACTGCACTTTAACATAATTTACGATCTCCACCATTCTTTTTTCTGCTTCCGCTTTCTCTATATGGAAGAAATAAAACAGAGAGACTACAGCCACACAGAATCCAATCAGACCTCCGATCATCTGGATTCGTTTTTCTTTTTTCTTTCTCTTAATATCCAAGGTCATCCACCTCCAGATACTTCTGGGGATCATCCAGATATTTTTCAATAATTTTCAGGGATGTGCCATCCTGACGCATCTGTTCCAATGTCTGTTCCATCTGTTCACAGATTCCTCTGTCATCACCTTTTGCAAAAGCGACACCTATTCCGGTGATCATCAGAGGCTCTTCCAGGATACGGAAGCTTGCATCATAATCCTTCATATACTGGACGATAGATTCCTCATGTGCAGCAACTGCATCTACATATCCTTTCCCCAGAAACGTATAAATCAACTCCCGGTGTCCGAGACTGATCAGATTTGCCAGTTTTGGGATTCTATCATCTGTCCGGTTCAGAAAAATGCCTTCCGGTTTGGTTGTGGACTGGACAGCCAGGTTCTTTCCCTCCAGATCGCTCAGTTTATAGATATCACTGTTCTCATTTACAGCGACCACCTGACGGCTTGCTATGTACGGTCCTGCCCAGCGGTAATCGTCAAGACGTCCTTCCATAGAAAAACAACCCATGATACAGTCAATCTCTCCGCTCTCCACCAGTTCTTTTTTCTTCTCCCAGTTGATCTGGACAACCTCCACCTGATATCCCATTCTTTTGAAAGCTTCTGTAGCCAGTTCTACATCTATACCCGTCGGTACACCATCCTCATTCAGATAATTGTATGGTGGATAGTTATCGCTTCCGAGGGTAATAACAGGCTTTTCAGTTTCTTCTTTCGTGTTATCTGTGTTTTTACACCCTGCCAGGGTGACTGCTAAAATTCCCGCAAGCAGAATGCCTGCAATCACTTTTTTTCCTTTCATTTTCTGTCTATCCTAACTATCCTTCTCGTATTTTTCATATCTGATTCCCTGCCATAAAATTATTATTGTTATGTCTATGAAATAACACCGTAAAAAAACACTGTCTCACAGACAGTGCACCTCAGTTCATGCAACTGGCTACCATTTTACAGGCCCTGTAGCTTTGCGTCACAGACTTTCGTCTGTTTTGCCGATTTTCTTATTATAGCTTTTAAAATTATGCAAAAACCTATTTTATTATACTCCATTGCTCTACTTTACACAAGAAAAACCTCACCGCTTTAACACTTAAAAATAGAAAAAGAACAGCCGATACATATACTCAAACTGTTCTCCTACTTCCAAAATCCACGCAGCATTGACAATACTGTTTCCAGACATGATCTGCTGCATTTATAAGGCATCCCAGATTCCTTTATTTTCAAAATTAAATGCCGCATTTCGTGCATCCTCTACAATTTCCTTGTCATAACCTAACATATCCAAAAGCTGAATCGCATTTCGGGATGTGGCTCTTCCCTTTTTCAGGATATAGGAAAATACCACCTCTTTTTCCTGTACGTCTTCCTCAAAATGATAGTTTTCATACTGGGAATCCAAAATGTACGACAGTTCTATGTCATGAGTAGCTGCAAAAGGCAGCACCCATTTTTGCCGAAGTGCATTTAAAATTCTGGATGAAGCAGCAATCCTCTCAACCGTATTTGTACCTCGAAGCACTTCATCAATAATACATAAAAGTGGCTCCCTTTTCTTACTTTCTTCCAATATTCGTTTCAGCGACTTGATTTCTACAATAAAATAGCTCTCTCCACTCTCTATATCATCCCGCAATGCCATAGATGTCATAACTTTCAAAAACGGTGCCTGGTAGAATGAACAAGTACAGGTAACAAGCGTCTGGGCAAGAATACTGTTCATTGCAACATTTTTTAGGAATGTAGATTTTCCGGATGCGTTAGAACCGGTTACCAAAGTTCCTCCGGCTACTTGAAAGCTATTGGCAACTGCCTCCTGAAGCAGTGGGTGATACAGATCTTCTACAGCCATTTCAATCTGCGTGACACCACTTTCCCAGCTTTTAAACTCAGGTTTGCACCAAAGCGTAAGAAGTTCCCGAAAAGATGCAATGGAAATACACGCGTCCAGTTCTCCAATATTATCAATAAGCTTCAAAATAGAGTCCGTTTTGTCCTGAATTTTTTTCAAAAGACCGTTATAAACCAGAATGTCTATATGAGTCAGCATTCTGATATAGTCCATAAGAATCTGTGCCGGATCTCCTCCATCTGTATTTTTACTGGTCAAAAAAATTGCTTTCCGGTTAAGACCCTTAAACACCGCTCTGGCTTCTGCAATAGCAGACATCTGCTTTCTTGTTTCTGACCATTGCACATTCTTTATTTTTTCTGCAACAGATAACATTCGAAGCAAGTGTGCATAACAATCCAGGTAAGCTTCGATTAATTTTCGGTCATTGCCTGCATAATAAATTGTAATATTTGTTATCATTAAGACTATGAAGCAAAAAAAGCCAACTACTGGCTTCACAGGTAAAAGCACTGCAACATTCAACACCAGCAGTATCAACATAAACCAATGGATTCCTGTTTTTACCTCAGAAGAACTTTTAAGAGCCAATACCGTATCCGACAAAGAACCTAATCTCGTTTTTCCAATCTGCGACAGGAGCAGCTGCATATGCTCCCGTTCTTTTTCATGTTGGGAAAAAAAATCTATCAACTCATCTCTTTTGTCTATTTCAGCCTGAGAAAATACCGGTCTTCGCATCATATCATAAAGCACATCTTCCCCAGGAGAAGAAATCGTCTGATTTACCATCTTATAAAGGCGATCCATATCCAGATCATTCCAGGTAATATCATCTATTGCGAAACCTTCTTTTTCTCTTCGCCTAAAATAATGGGAAATCTGCTCAATGTCACCAGGCTCATATTGTCTGGTATACGGCTTCCCCCAGTTTCTTCGAATTTTAGTCAAGATACGCTTTTTATTTTTATAATTTTCATATATAATCCATAAAACAAATAGCAAAAGGCATACTGCTATTGTCAAGATTACTGATACATATGGATTCATTCCGCTTTCACCTCTTTTATGTAATCAATTCAATAGAATTGTATTTTTTAGTTCTCATGCCGCAGCTCCCATAGGATGCTGGCTGTCATACACCAGGCAGATCTGGCGCTCCGGAATTTCATCTTTTAATGGGATCTGTACGATCTCTTTTTTCAAAAGGGAAGGTGCAGCCATCGGCTGGGGCAAAAAGGCAAGCCCGAGCTCGCATTTTACCAGAGGCAGGATCTGATCCGCAGTGGCAGCTTCCGTATCCGGGGAAAGATCCAGGCCATGAGATAAAAATACGCTGTTGTAAAATTTATAGGTCATAGTTTCCCGCCCAAGAGAAATCATCGGATAGTTCTTTACCTCCCGAAGGGAAAGTTCCTGGCTGCCAAGGGCGGTAAAAGTAGTGCCACCAACCAGGATCTCCTGAAAGGGCATGAGCATGATCTGTTTCAATGGGGAATCCACCTCTGCCGGAGTGGAAACTACTGCAAAATCAATCCAATTCATGGCCCGGGTAATATTAGGCTGGCTGTTGTTTAACGCCTGAGCCGCCTTGGTAAAGTTGTGGTATTTTGCCACATAATAAAAGATCTTATAATACTCGAAGTTAACGTCCATAATATTTTTCCTTTTCTTTTGGCGTATCATATGTTTATTCCAGCTATATCAATTATAGTTTTTACTTATTTCTACGTCAAGCGTATTATGTACTCGAAAATCATATGGCGTTGTACTTGCCATATGTTTCCCTCTTAAGGTAGAAACTACCACCCCTCCCCTGTATATCGCTTAAGAGGAAAATACCCTTTAGGATGATTTCTACTCCTAAAGGGTATTTTTATAAATAATTATTTATTTAATTTATGAAATAATATAAAACAATACTTAACCGCTCAGGTATTTTCCGGATAAATCCCAATAAACGTTAGAAGCGGAAGTACACGGAAATCATGTAAAACAATTTTCATTTCCCTGGCTTTTTTCCCCTTAACAGGAATGATCTTCTGATAGCCAATTACCGTTCCTGTGTAAATACTGTTCCATATTTCCCCTTCTTTAACAAATACCTCATATTTTTCTACTCTCTGGCTATAGCAGACAGCCTCTTTTAATACCAGATACCCCAAATTGTATGAGTCGTCCAGGCAAATCGTTATCTCTACTGGCAGCTCACTGCTTTCAGGCTGATACCATGCTTCCAAAGTATCCTCTGTCAAATTGGAAGCCGGATGCGCTGGATCTTCATTTTCCGAAAAAACATGTGCTGTACTCATTAAATTATGAGCAAAAGATTTCTTTTTCCAGCTTCCAAATTCTTCCAGACGTTTAACATCATTTTTATGAAGAAGTCCGTTTGGCATAGGTGGAATGTTTAACAAAAAGGTTGCATTTCCTCCAACAGCCCCAATATAGATATGAACCAGCTCTTCCAGACTTTTCACCTGATCATCTTCTTCTGGATGATAAAACCATCCAGGTCTTATAGAAGTATTTACTTCTGCCGGATACCAGATCAGATCCGTTTCACCTTCAAGCGCTTTTCTGCTTCCAAGATCTTCCATATCACTGGTAATCCGGCGCATTCTGAATTCCTCATCATCGGTCTGCTGGCTTCTTTCCTGTACACTCTCTGCAAGTGCTGTACGCGCAGGAACAACACTCCACTCAGATTTTCTTACATCGCCAGCTTCATTTCCACACCATCGGATATCTGGCCCGCACACACAGATACATGCGTCTGGCTGATATTTTCGAACACATTCGTAATAGCGATTCCAGTCATAGACCTGTTTTTTCCCATTAGGTCCTTCCCCACATGCACCATCCAGCCAGACACTGAAAATATCCCCATAGCCGGTGAGAAGCTCAGTCAGCTGTGCCAGATAGTAATCGTCATATTCTTTTCCACTTCCATAGCAAGGCTGATTGCGGTCCCATGGGGAAAGATAAATTCCAAATTTCATTCCATGGCGGTGGCATGCTTCGGACACTTCCCGAACCACATCTCCCCTGCCATTTTTCCATGGGCTTGCTGCAACGCTGTGACTGGTATATCTGGTAGGCCACAGGCAGAAACCGTCATGGTGCTTACAGGTAAGAATTACGCCTTTCATGCCGGCATTTTGTGCTGCAGTCACCCACTGGTCTGCGTCAAACTCTGTAGGATTAAAAATTTGCGGATTTTCCGTTCCATCTCCCCATTCCCGATTGGTATATGTATTCATTCCAAAATGAAAAAACGCATAAAACTCTGTTGCCTGATAGGCAAGCTGACGGCGGGAGGGAACAATTTTTATTAATTCCTGATCAGTTGGCATATGATTTCTCCTTTAATTTTCATATATTTTTCAGAAAGAAGATACTATGCAGACAGCTGCAAAAAATAGTTTCATCCCTTCAACCCGCCTGCACCGATTCCCTGAAGCAGATATCTCTGTCCAATGAGATAGATAATAATTGTTGGGATCATAACGATTACAAGTCCGGCAAACAGGGCACCCCAGTCTGTAGCATATTTCTGCACCTCAAACAAATTTGCCATACCGATGGGAAGGGTTTTCTTTGCATCTTCCGTAAGAAGAACAAGTGCCAGTGGATATTCATTCCAGAAGCCCATGGCACTTAACATGGTAATGGTAGCGATTCCGGGTTTTGCAAGAGGCACCATAACTCTTAATAACAGCTGGATATTAGTAGCACCGTCAATTCTTGCAGACTCCTCATAATCCCTTGGTACCGCAGACATAAATCCCTGCAAGGTAAAGATACAGAAAGGAAACTGCATAACTGCATAAACAAGACATAATACCGGCAGGTTATTTAATCCGTTCACAGCCTGTAATTCCAGAAACAAAGGAATCATAATGTAAGTAGCCTGCAGAAAAATGCAAGCCATGTAGACCGTAGAAATCAGCCTGCTGCCCACAAAACGGTATCTTGCCAGTACATAAGAGATGGGAATGACAAAAAGCAGAAGCAATACAGTGGAAAGCACTGTCACAAATATGGAATTTCCAAAATAAGCGGCGATATTTGCTTTCTGCCATGCTGCCACAAAATTATCCAGATTCAAAGCTGCGGGCAATGCATAAGGATCTGTCAGATATTCTGCATTTGTCTTAAACGCAGACATCAGATTCCAGAAAAGCGGATACAAAAAGATAACGGTAAACAGAATCATCAGGATCCTGATACACCAGGTTCTTACAGTTTTCATCAGTCTCCCTCCCTATTCTTTTTCAGATGATACTTTTTTAGAAATCATTGCAAGCACGATTGCAAGAATCAGGGTAAACATGGCAATTGCCATGGCATATCCAAAATTGGCGTTTCGCATACCCTGGGTATACATATACTGTAAAAGTACACTGGAAGCACCATTTGGTCCTCCACCTGTCATAACATTGGACAGGGTAAAACTTAAGTTGATAGTACCAGACAGGGAAAGTATATAGGTCGTTCCAATAGATCTGCGAAGCAGCGGAATGGTGATCTTAAAGAACTTCTGCACTCCTGTTGCGCCATCAATGGAAGCAGCTTCATAAACCTCCTGGGAAATCCCATCAATGGAAGCCACATGCATGACCATGTAATAACCAATGGCCTGCCACACCAAGGCCGCACCAATACACCAGAGAGCTGTTTTTCCCTCTCCAAGCCATGCATGTTTCCAGGTGGAGAGATGGAACAGATCCAGTATATGATTCAGAATTCCTCTTGTGGGATTAAACACAAAGGACCACACAATACCAACTACAGTCATGGAAACAATACTTGGGAAAAAGAATACGGTCCGGTAAAATGACTTTTCCTTAAGCTGTCCCTGAGTAAGGATAAATGCAAATACAAGACTTAGAAATATGGTCACAGCCGGGATTACCAGCATCAGCTTAAGAGTATTAAACAGTGCCTGAAGAAAATCCTTATCCTGGAACATATACCTGTAATTATCCAAAAATACAAATTTGCTGTTAAAGCCTACGCTAAGTGCAGTGGAACTGGTAAAAGACAGATAAATGGCATTTACCATAGGGACAATCATAAAAACAATGGTTAAGATCAATGCAGGAAGCGTACACAGGGCTATAAATAATCTGGGCTTTTTTACCACGCTTGCTCACCTCTTTAAATTTAAATATTGAATAACTGTGGATGACATCACCGATTGGCAATATATCTATTTAGGGTTACAAAAGGCTGCCGCATACATTGTGCAGCAGCCTTTCCATGCTTTACCGTTTTTATCCGGCTGGCATATGAAGTTTAGTTGGCAGCTTCCATATCAGCACGAACCTGTGCGAAAGCAGCTTCTACGTTCTGTGCCCACTCTTCTACTGTCATTTCATCGTTCATAACAGAAGTGATCGGGTTGAAAATCTCATCTTTCGGGTTGATCTTGCAGTCAGCCGGAACTGCTGCAAAGCTCATGATCAGGGAGGAAGCATTTGCCTCTTCGTAGATTCCGTACATATTGTAGATTGCAGTAGACAGCTTATCTTTTGCTACTTCACGGGCACTCTTGGTAGCATAGAGGGCACCGGAAGCCTCTGCAAAAGCAGATACGGATTCATCGCTGTACAGGAAACGGAGAAATTCTTTTGCAAGCTCTGGGTTCTTGGCAGCTGCCGGAATAGAGAACTGCTCGCAGCTGTCAAATACATAATGCACATCATCAGCATTCTCGGTTGGGATCGGAGCCATTGCAAACTCGAATCCGTCTTCTCTTGGAGCATCCTGCATCTCATTTTCCATCCAAGTTCCGTTCGTGATAAATGCAGCTTTTCCAAGCATCATCTCTGTCTGGGACTCAGTATGGTTCATACCTACAGTACCCTCTAACAGGTTGCCTTTCTCTGCAATTTCTTTGATATGGGTAAGAGCCTTTAACACACCTTCGTTGTTGAAGGAGCCTTCCTCATAATTGGCAATCTTGGTAAGAGCTTCCTCGCCGCATTCATTTGCAATTGCCGGCCAGAGCATTTCTTCCATATATCCCGGATAAATTCCCTGATAGGTAAAAAGAGCACGTCCGTCAATATCCTTTAAGGTATCGCCAAGTGCAAAAAACTCGTCCCATGTTTTTGGAACTTCCAGATTGTTCTCATCGAAAAAGGTCTTGTTGTAGATCAGACCCTGCGGACCGCTGCTAAATGGTGCAAGATAGATTTCGCCATCTCCGTAAGGAGCACATTTGGTACTGGAAAGAATACCGTCTGTAATATCATCCCGAAGAGTTCCGGTTCCTGCATAGTTCTCTCCGTCAAATACATCGTCCAGGTTCAGAAGCGCATGCTCTTTGATCAGGGAAAGGATTACGCCATCCTCAGCGCCATCATTAAGGCAGATAAAATCCGGTGCGTTTCCGGCTACGATCTGTGGGCGGATAATATCACCAATAGTCGGGCTAATAGTCATGTTTACTTTCACGCCCTCATGGCTCTCTTCGAAAAGCTCTACCATCTGGTTCCAGTAAGCATCTCCGTATCCACCCTGGAAAATGGCAATGTTCAGTTCCTGTTCTTCTGCTTCCGCAAATGCTGTGAGCGGGGAAAGTACAGTAGCTGCACTCATGGCAAGAATCATTGCAGATGCTGCAAATCTTTTTTTCATAGGTTGTTTCCTCCTTCTTGTTGGCTTTTATTACGTTTGCCTGATGATGCTATTATAGTGCAAAAATCTTTTGTCGTAAATTAACAAAACAATTCTCATTATGGAACATTTTCTTGTAAATAATATCTGATATGGATTTTCTTGCAGCATATATGTATTATTTTTTCATCTTTTGCTTTTTACATAGATTATTCTGTTTTTTTCCTGTATAATGAATGAAAATAATAATATTTTGACAGATACCCGTCAGTGGTCAGCAACAGGAGGAGCCTCCATGGAAAAAAAACATCATTTTCAGGGATTTCGTAAATTCAGCATCAAAACAAGACTTGTAATTGCCCTTCTGATGATTTCTATTATCCCATTAGCAGGAATCAGCGGCTATTCTTTTCATATATTTTCCGCGGCACTTCAAGAGAAGCTTTCTGCATCTATTTCCCAGACCCTGTCCATGATCAATCTGAATATGGTAAGTGAAGTCGAGAAATATCAGTATTTGTGTGGTTCCATCTGTATCAGCCAGGAAATCAAGGAAGGTCTTCTGAAAAAAGATATGACTGATATGGAAAAGAATCAGGCAATTATCGAAATCCAGAAGATGATCCGGAGCAAGATCATTTACCCTGCTCAGGCGAAAAATATTACTGTTTATGATACAGATGGAAATATTTTTTATGATCTGGGCTATGACGGGTTCTATCAGGAAGATGTGGACCGGATCCTATCGCAGCTTGAGGAGCAGGAACAGGATGTGTGGGCTTATGCACATACTTACCGTGACAGAAATATTCTGGTTCTCGGAAGAAGGATTTACGAGCAATATTCCAAAAGCCGGGTGATCGGATACACTCTGATTTCTATTGAAGAAAAAATCTTTTCCAAGACGGTACTGGAGCCTGTGGGACTGTCAGATTCTTCCAATATTATGTATATGAATCTGGATGGAACGGTGCTCTCTTCCTGGAACCGAAGTATCGCCCTGGGGGAGAAAACTAATGAGGAGCTTCTGAAAAAAATCCAGGAAAGGCTTCCAAAGAAAACCGATTCCTTTAGTATTCAGGAGGATGGAGAGGAACAGCTGGTGACCTATATTTTTAATAAAAATCTGAATCAGCTGTTTGTATATACCATGCCTTACCACTATATCAATTCAGAGGTTTATGCCATGCTGAAACAGATTCTTGTGGTGGTAGTGTTTCTGGTTTTACTATGCATCGTAATTGTAGCCATGGTATATCAGGGAATTATGTCTCCTATTAAAAGAATGCTGGAATTCTGCAGTGAGGTTTCCGAAGGAAATTTATCTGTGCGTATTCAGGACAAGCATAAGGATGAACTCTCCCGGCTTTCCGGCAGCATGGATCATATGGCAGATACCATCGAACATCTGATGGACCAGCAGAAGACTCAGGAAAAGAAAAAAAGAGAGCTGGAGCTGCAGATGCTTCAGTATCAGCTGAATCCTCATTTCCTTTTCAATACTCTGAACAGTCTTCGGTTTGTGGCTGCCATGCATAAGGATCAGATTGTAAGTGACGGAATCCAGGCGCTAAGCAGTCTTTTACAGAATACTCTTACTAATAAGAATGAATATATTACGATTCAGGAGGAACTGGAAAATCTGGAAAATTATTTTTCCATTCTTAGGATCCGATATGCAGGAAGCTTTGAATATTCTTTTCATGTAGAGGAGGATGAGCTGCTCTCCTGTCTGGTTCCAAAGCTTATTCTGCAGCCTCTGGCAGAAAACTCGGTGATGCACGGTTCGTCAGATAATGGCACGGTGATGGAGATTCAGATTACCTGCTGGCGGGAAGATGAGGATGTAATTATCGAACTGTCTGATGACGGTAAAGGCTTTGAGGTGACAGACGACGCCCTGGCGCCTCACCCGGAGCGGAAAAGGATTGGCGTCGCCAATGTAAATGACCGGATCCAGCTGAATTTCGGACGAAAATACGGGCTGAAAATTAACAGCCAGCCGGGAAAAGGAACTACTTGTACCCTGACCCTGCCGGAGCTTTATGCGGACACGCTTTCATAAAATACACAACTAGAGCCTTTTTCAAACACGCTCTGGTCAGAAAGGACGATACATGTACAGTATACTGATTGTGGATGATGAGCCCATTGTAAAAATTGCGCTTCGTTCCATCCTACCCTGGGAGGAGCATGGCTTTTCTATTTGCGGAACGGCATCAAATGGACTTGAGGCTCTGCCTTTGATCGAACAGCATCATCCGGATGTGATCATCACAGACCTGAAAATGCCTGGGATGGACGGGCTTGAGCTGATTCGGACTTTAAAGGAAAAGAATTGTCCGGGAGAAATTCTGGTGCTTAGCAATTACGAGGATTTTGATTCTGTGCGAAGTGCACTGCTGCTTGGTGCGGCAGATTATCTGCTGAAAATTAAGATCCAGCCAGATACCCTTCTTGCCTGTCTGAATAAAACGGTAGAAAAATTAAAGGACAGAGCACCCAGGCATTGGGAAACTGAAAAAAGGGATCAGGAAGAGAATATATCAAAGCTGCTGCTGGAATTTTTCCAGAAGGATATAAAGCTTTCAGATTTTATGGGACAGCATGCTAAAACCAGACTTGCATTTATGGAAGCTTCCTGCGCCGTCTGCTATGTAACCTTTGAGAAGTTTTTATCTAATGAAGCATTTTCCATCTCCGGGAGTCTTCTGCGGGATATGATCCTGGATGCGGTTCAGGGAGTGTTGCAGCCCTATATTCTGGTGCTGAACGATTATAGCGCACTGGTTATTTTTTCCCAGACTGAGCTGTCCGGCAGTGAAATTAAGGTGGAACAGTTGGTAAAAAAGCTATACAATCGTTTTACCATGTACCAGTCCTTTGCACCGGATATGCCCTATCAGGAGATGCTGAAAAATTACGAAGAAGCGCGAAGTGTGTTCCGGGAATTTTCCTCTAATGAGGGACACTATAAAACTGACGTTGCGAAGACCCTGGAGTACATGGAGGAAAATTACATGTACAGGCTGACCCTGTCTTCTATTTCTGCAAACGTAAATTTAAGCTCCAGTTATCTGTGCAGGATTTTTAAATCTGAGGTTGGCACAAGCATTACCAACTATCTGAATAATTTGCGGATACGCAAGGCTGCAACCTTGATCAAGGAGAATACCATGTCCATGAAAGAGATTTCTTCCATGGTAGGAATTGATGATCAGCTTTATTTCAGCAGGCTGTTTAAGAAATGCATGGGAATTTCGCCATCGGAATATGGAAAGAGGTATCATCAGTAGGCAAATCATAATGAAAGGAATAAATATATGGAATTGTATTTTAAAAATCCGGCAAAATGCTGGCTGGAGGGATTTCCACTGGGAAATGGACGAATGGGAGCGGTTATTCACGGAGCTTTGGACCATGAGGTATTACAGTTAAATGAGGATACCTTATGGTCAGGCTCTCCTTACAGCGGACAGACCGGACTTTCCCCTGAAGTAGTGAAGCAAGCCCGGGAGCTTGCAAAAGCCGGGAAATATGAAGAAGCAAAACAGGTTATGGAAAAGAAGCTGGAAGAAGCTGAGGATGTACAGGTTTATCTGCCCTTTGGGGATCTGCATCTGGATTTTGTGGATGATAATTATGATGCTGATGGAGATACAGCTGCAGGTACTTCGCCGGATTCAGATACAGCTGTGACAGATTATGAGAGACATTTGAATTTAGACCGGGCTGTGGCTTCTGAGTGCTATGTGAGAAATGGCGCTAAGCTTACACGTACCTGCTTTATCAGCGCACCGGCTCAGGGACTTGTGTATCAGATTAAAAGCAGCCGGCCCTTTTCTATTTTGGTCCACTGTGACGGAGCCTTTATCCGTGAGAAAAATTATACGGAAAATCATTTCACGCTTACCGGAATCTGTCCGGGAAGAAGCGGACTGAAAGTTACTAAGGAAAATAAACCGGAAGAATTCCTTTTCCCGGACGAACCAGAGCTTCAGGGTGTACACTTTATAGGAGAAGGGTGCGTAACTGCAGAAGGTGGAAGAGCTACTGGAGCTGCTGACGGAATTCTATTGGAGCATGTAACTGGGGTGGAAATCCGTATGGCAATCCGTACCAGCTTCCGGGGATTTGACAAAGCATATACTGAACAATATTCCGATGCCCAAATTCATCATATGCTGGCTACCGATTTAGAAAAACTTTCAAAACCATTTGAAGAGCTGCTGAACGAGCACGTAGAGGAATACAGGTCTTTTTATGGGAGAACTTCATTGAGACTGTGGGATGATGTACCGAAGATTTCTGCTGAAACTTCTCAGTATGATCTGCGGGAGCGTCTTGCAACATTTCATGAGGGCGCATCTGACCCGGAGCTTTATGCAATCCTGTTTGCTTTCGGAAAATATTTGCTCATCTCATCTTCCAGACCAGGGACCCAGGCTGCCAATCTGCAGGGAATCTGGAGCAATGATATTATTCCACCATGGTTCAGTGATTTCACCGTAAATATCAATACCGAAATGAATTACTGGATGACAGGGCCTCTGAATCTTGCCCAAATGCAGGAACCACTGGTAAATCTTTGCAAAGCGCTGGTTAAAAATGGACAGAAAACCGCCAGAGAACTGCTTAACTGTGAAGGAACTGCCTGTTTTCACAACACGGATATCTGGGGTAAAACTTCTCCTGCAACAGGAAAAGCGGTGTGGGCGTTCTGGCCTTTTGGGGAGGCATGGCTCTGCCGAAATCTGTTCGACCAGTACTTATTTACAGAAGATAAAGAGTATTTGAAAGAAATCATGCCTATACTTGAGGAAAATGTGCGATTCTGTCTGGCTCAGCTTCAGGAAACAGATCAGGGACTTGCTATCTGTCCCGCCACCTCACCGGAAAATCTATTTTATGAGGATTGTTCCGTGGCAGAATACAGCGAAAATACCCTGGCCATTGCAAGGAATCTGTTTCAGGATTATGTGAAAGGCTGCGAAGCGCTTGACTTGCAGAATCAGATAATGTGTGATGTGCTGGAAGCGCTGGAGCGCATGGTACCTACTGCTATTGGAAGCAAGGGACAGATTCTGGAATGGAACCAGGAATTTCCAGAACAGGATGTGCATCATCGCCATGTTTCTCATCTTTATGAGCTTCATCCTGGCTGCGGCATTACTCCACAGACACCAGAATTATATAAAGCAGTGAGAAAGAGTCTTGAACTTCGGGGGGATGAGGGAACCGGATGGAGTCTGGCTTGGAAGGTTCTGATGTGGGCCCGTATGGAAGATGGCGCTCATGTGGAGAAAATTATGAAAAACCTGTTTTATGTAGTAGATCCAATGGAAGAAATGGGAATACGAAGAGGTGGTATCTATCCCAATTTATTTTGTGCCCACCCACCGTTCCAGATTGACGGAAACTTAGGTTACAGTGCTGCTGTTGCCGAGATTCTGGTTCAAAGCCAGGGCGAAGAGCTTGTCCTTCTCCCTGCGCTCCCACCCTCCTGGAAAAATGGGGAAGCCACCGGGTTCATTGCCCGCGGAAACATCTGCGTGGATCTTAAATGGGAGGGGAAGAATGTCACCTACACCTTAACTCCTGCTCATGACACCACTATACGTCTCCGCGTTGGAAAAGGGGACGTGAGGGACTATTCACTGCGTGGGGGCGTGGCATACGAAGGAAATGGGATGCTAAGCTGAGGAAGAACTTTGTGAGAGCAGACGGTTTTCCGCCCGTCTTATTCGCCTGTTTATTCGTTACTCTGGAAGGCGCCCTTCGTACATAATACTCAGTTCACCATACACCTGTGCCCAGTTCCGGATCGTACTGGTCCATCTCTTGGTAACTTCAAATGTGGCAAGATACAGTGCCTTTAATAGAGCTGTATCGCTTGGAAATACGCTTCTCTGGCGATTCAGTTTCCGGTAGGTAGAATTCAGGGATTCAATGGTATTTGTAGTATAAATCACCATCCTGACCGTCGTCGAAAATTTAAAAATTGGAGAAATTCTATGCGTTGTTTTCTCATATTTGCAGATAACGCCAATCATCTAAACTAATTAAATATATTATAAGCAAGTGCATGTACCTAACATAAACCATGGATTGGCATGTAGCTTCTATACGAAAGCTTAATACCTATTTTTTATAGTTTCTTCAATCTAACTCATATATTTTTCCATATCAAGCTTCTTTTCTGATTTTGCAACAATTAGGGATGCTGTCACATCGCCCAGGCTGTTGCTCATTGCACGCATCATTCCAAGCAGGGAGTCCAGTCCCATGACCAGTCCGATTCCTGCAAGCGGAACATTCAACTGTGTCAGAAGTACAGACAGACATACAAGCCCCGCTCCTGGAACTCCTGGCGCACCTACAGAAAGAACAAACACGGAGAAAAACATAGACAGCATCATTCCACCGTTGATATCAACACCGAAAACTCTTGCCAGTGCCATGCCAAATATCACCAGATATATACAGGTTCCGTCCATATTTACCGTTGCCCCAAGGGGAATAGACAGGGAATAGATTTTCTTTGATATACCAAGTTTATTCTCGCAGGCATCCATGTTCACAATGATCGCCGCATTACTGGAAGCCATGCCGAACACCTGAAGCATTGTGGGACTGTATTTTTTCAAAAAGGGAATCGGATTCAAACGGCCGATTACTCCAAGTAATATACAATATACAGTGATCATCGCCACGATTCCTACTGCAAAAGTTCCCAGCATGGCCAGCATGGACAACAGCACATCCGGTCCTGTCTTTAATACAACCGATACAATGGAGCAAAAGGTTGCAACAGGTATGAAGCGTACCAGCATCACTGTAATCTTCAGGAACAGGTCATTGCATGCTTCGAATATATCCTTTAATAATCTGGAATGCTCCCCGATCTTCTCTAATGCAATTCCAATCAGAACTGCCAAAAAGATGAGCTGCATCATGTTGGAATCTAAAAACGGTTTTACAAAGTTTGCCGGAATGATTCCTACAATTGTATCCTTGATTGAAATACTTACATCCGAAACCGACACCGTAGCTGCATCTCCAGCCAGTTTTGCCGCAAGCTCTGGATTACCTGGCTTCAATAATTCAAACACACCTGTTGCCGTAAGAATTGCCAGAACCGTGGTAAGCAGGTAAAAGCCCATGACTTTTCCACCAATACGTCCGGCTTCTTTCAGATCTCCAAATTGGGAAATGCAGCATGCTATGGAGAAAAATACTACCGGGCCTACAATCATCTTCAAAGCATTCAGGAACATTGTGCTGATAGATGTAAAAATAGTATTGTTCAGTGCTTCGTTCACGCCTGAAGGTACAAACACTTTCATCAATACACCTATTACGATTGCAGCTATTAAAGCCAGCATTGTATGTAATACCATGGCATGGGGATTTTTCTGTACTGTAATTTCTACCAGGTTCATGTTGTTCTTGTTTTTATAGCGCAGTCTTTCTTCATTCGCCTTGAGAAGGACATCCCGGATTATTTTTTCTTCTTTTTCCTGTGCGCTCTGAAGATCATCATTTTCCTGGTCCAGTACTTCTTCTATGGTATGACCATAAATAAACTGGAATTTCTCACCACGGAGTGACAGATTCACATATACCCTGCCAAACCTTTTATTCAAAATAATGCAGATATTTTCATCAGGGTCTTTGGCATGCTCCCTTAATTTCACCAATACTTCCTCTACTAAAAGCATTGTCTTTATGGTCTGCTTTTTCTCTATGCCAAACTCTTCCAGACCTTCTTTGATAAACTCTATTCCCGCTTTTGTATGCTTCTGCTCTACCAGCAATCTTTTGCTCATAGTTCTTTTAATCCCTCCTAACCCTAAAATCTTTTATTTACAGTTTTTGATTCCACTTGACGTCATATAAGTTCCTACCAATACCGATATAACTGCAATAATACCGGAAATCAAATCGGTGTGTGAAGTTCTCCCATTTCTGATAAAATCGTCCGGACCTGTTCAGCATCATGAACAGAGATCATTAAATCAATATCATGAAATTCTGAAATAATCCCTTTAAAGTACAGCAGCATAGATGCGCCTAAAGCCCACTCTATATTTGCCTCATTAAATCGATGTGCAATTTTCTGTAGTAATTCAATTTTCTTCTGTATTTCAAGCATAATATCTCCCACTTGTATATTTATCTGGATAAAACATGTTTGTTACTGATTCCTACGGACCACTCTGCAAGGACTGCCTACAGCAATCACATTGTCGGGAATATTTTTTGTTACAACACTGCCTGCTCCAATCACAACATTATTCCCGATGGTAACGCCCGGTAAAATAATAGCTCCGCCACCAATCCATACATTATTTCCAATGATAACTGGTGCTGTTTGTGTTTTACAAAATTCAAATGATCCGTCTTCTTTAGGTATCCCGAAGCGATCTATGGCATTTGTCGGATGAAATGCCGTATAAATCTGTACATTCGGTGCAATTAAGGCATTATCACCGATACGAATTATATTGTCATCAAGAAAGGTACAATTCATATTTACTTCACAGTTATTTCCGAAGTAGATATTATTACCATAGTCAACGTAAAAAGGAGCCGTTATCCATAAGTTTTTGCCTTTTCCGCCAAGAAGTTCATTCAGAATTCGTTCTTTTTCATCTGCATCCGCAGAATTCATCTGATTATAATCTCTTACCAGATCTTTTGCCTTATGCCATTGTGTCAGCAGTTCCGCATCTCCACAATCGTACAGTTCTCCTGCCAGCATTTTTTCTCTTTCTGTCATAGGTCCCTCCATCTGATATCCAGTCCACATTGTTTTTTAATAATACCATAAAAACAGGACTTATAATATGTATTCCATTTGTCTTTCTTTTGTTCGCATCCCCATTTTCTCATAAAACTTTTCTGCTGAAGTATTTCCTGTCCATACATTCAATGTCACTTCATAGCAGCCCAGCTGCTTTGCTTCGTTTTTTACATATTCAAACAGGCTTTCACCAATATGCTGACCTCGTGCTTCCTGATCAATACACAGATCATCAATAAAAAGAGATTTAAATGGAACCATATTGTTTGAAAAAGGCTGCTCCCGTAATTGACAAAATGCATACCCTACGCAAACATCAGCCTCATTTACTGCAACATATATTGGTGTTTCTTTATTCTTCAAAATCTCTCTCAATTCGTCTATGGTATATTTTGTTGTACCCGGAATAAAAATATCAGGTCTTATATCTGCATGAATTTGCAGCACCTGTTTTAATAACTCTAAAATTCTCGGAATGTCTTTTTCTTTTGCGTCTCTAATCATCATTTTCGCTCTCCTTTTAACAGATTAATTTATCCTCATTTTCCTTCCCCAATCGCAATATTTCCATCTCTAAAATCAAGAAATACTATCAACCATGTTTTATCTGGCATCCTTTTACAAACTCAACTGCATTTTTAATATCTTCAGCATCTGGATGCCCTTTTGCAATTCCACCAACCAGTTTAAATGGACCAAATGTGTCATAGCCCTTGCATCCGAATTTTCCAATTACCTTAGAATGCTTCTTACTCAAAATCTGCTCTATGGATTTATAGTTCGCATTTCCACCATAAGTACAAATCAGAAATACCTTTTTGTTGTCTGGTAAGTTTTTCTCCGCAAATCCCAATAATGATTGATGAAATTTCGAAAAATAGATTCCCGATGCAAAACCAATCATATCATAGCTGCTCAGATCTGCATTTGGCTGCTTTACAGCATCAATCAAATCAACCTGACACTCTTCTGCTATGCGCTTTACTAATTTTTCTGTATTTCCATGATGCACAGATGCATATACGATTGCTTTTCTCATTTGTTTTCCTTTCTGAGAAAGTAAAGCGGATATTCCAGGTCCGCTTTGCTACTTGCTCATGAACGCAGTCGCTTCGTGACCTGTGTTCAAATTATCGAAGCTCCTATGTGTATGATATCTTTATATTATCATATATAGCTTAACTATTCTATATTCTTCGGATCAAAATAACCTGTTTTTGCAGACATTTGAGTATGCAAATCAGAAAAAGATCCCTTTGCAAAGCGAATGGCTAAAACGCCTCCACTTTACTGGGATCTTTTCATGCATACAATGTTAATGTACCTCGACGGTTAATCAGATTTCCCTGTCAAGCGGATATTCCAGGTCCGCTTCGCTACTTGATTCGGTTAAATACCATATTCACCAACTATGCCATCAATATCCGGCATTGGATTCTCCGACAGCTGGCAGCTACCCTTCTGTACCTGGGATTTATTTATAATTATATATGCACTTGCAAACTTCTGAGTCACAAGCTGCAGCTGTTCATCAGTAGTATCCTCTGGCACCAGGATAGTAACTGTGCTGTTCTGTAAGTTCACCCAGTCTGCTTCCATTACATCTGGATCAATCCCTTCCCTTCCACCATACGGTCTTCAAATTCTTACAGTAATTAAACAGGTAATTGTCCATCTCTCCAACCACGTTCACAAAAATCACTGTTTTCAATCCCTTACATTCCTCAAATAAACCTTTATTCGTATTTTCCAGAGGTGCATAACAAATCACAGTTTCCAGATCATGGCAGTGGGTAAAAGCACTATCCTCTATAGACTTCAATGTCTCCGGCAGAATCAGACAGCGCATTGGCAGCCACTCGCCTTCCTTCTGATTGGTTGCCATATCCGAATGCACATAATCTCTTGCACATTCAAAAGCATTATAAGAAATATTTTCTACCGGCACATCACCAATCGTACGCGGTATAATAACATCCACAGATGTTCCGATATACGCAGTAATTGTTCTGCTGTCTTCATCAAACTCAAAATCCTCTTCCGGTAATGCTTCATAAGGCATCTCTGTCAGGCACTCCACGGCTTCTTCCGAAACAGTTTCTTCTGCCCTTACCGGTACCGCAATTCCTGCCAGTATTGCAATTACAGTCAACAAAGTCAATATCCTTTTCTTCATTCTGCTGCCCCCTTTCCACAATCAATATTATGAAATCTTTACATTATCAGAATATAGTAAAAGAATTTTATTGTCACTATCATTACAGCCAGTAAAATTATGTTTAATCCAATAATTTTCCTTTACGATATGATCTGACCCAAAAGAATAGGTACACTGAAATTTACAGGACGAAGCAAAATTGCGGAAATAAGAAGCGTTTCTCGATTTCATTTCTGATTTCGAAAAACGCTATTTAAATGGCGGGTTCTGAGGGTACCTTGCCATCATTTCTTACCGCAATCGTAATATCTTCCATCAGCGTTCCACTGTTTTGTGCCTAAACTGCATACAATGTAACATCTTTATCCTGAATCGGATATGAACTACCTGGCATATAAATTATTTGTGCGTAAGCATCTTCATTGGTGGCAGGATCAATTACATTGGTATTTCGTGTTTCTGCCCAGCCCAGCAATATATGATTTGCTCGATTCATACTTGTCCCATCCGGTAGCCTGATTGCTTTGGCATCATAACTTCGTATCGGAGCAGGGCATATTTTTCCGTCATAGAAGTCCTGAAATCATCCACATTGATAAAAGAAAAGCCTGTTTCATTTCCGTTTTCTATCACAAAGTAAAGTTCTTTTCCAATATAATTTTCCAGTTGATCATAGATTCGAATAAGTGAAAGTCCTGCGTCAGGATCCTTTGGCATCTATTTTTTTAAATTTGGTTCTAAAGAAATACGGAGAATTACCTCCAACCTATCAGGTTGTTGGTTTTGACGATTCACCGATTGCGTCAGAATACCTTATACCATTCAGCACGATACATCAGCAAATCGATGTTCTTACTAAAGAAGCCATGGATATCCTCGTCATGCAGATGAAAAACCGTAAAAAGCGTCGCCCAGCTATTATGGAGACCCCCATTCACAAAACAGTACTACCCACTCTAATTAAACGTGAGACAACCATTTTTTAGTTTTTATCCAAAAGTCCCGGAATCCACATTACTGGCATTCCGGGACTTTTAACACGACAGCTGTTGACTGCCGGAAATGGTTAATTTGCTTCGTTTTTTACATATTTAAACTATTATTTGCGAATATCTACAAGTCCATTTTTTAGTATATTTTCAGAAAACTCATACGAGGCTCCATCACCGGTTACATTAAGATACAGATTTTCCAGGTCATTTTCATTTACGATCCAGGCCATGTTCAGCTGCACGCTTTCATCTGGCTTTATAGAGGAAATGTAGTTTCCGCCATTGCCATAATTTTCAGAGACATTATAATAAACCATTTCTCCGGTCTTTGCCATGCCATCCCAGGTGATGCGGTCATAGCCATCGCCGGACTGTTCCGTTGGAACGTAAATCTGTACTCTTCCATTTTCCTTTGTCATGGTTAGCAAAGCACCAAGATAAAGCATATGGTCGATTTCCTCATCTGAATTGTTTGTATAGGTCACTGTGGCATAAACCAGTTTCTGGTTCACAGCTTCTGACTTCACAATCTCATCCAGGGAATTGATTCCATCACCAGATTTTACATAATTCAATGTATTTGCAGACAGTTTTCCATCAGCCCCAATTGCTTCTGTCCATTCCTCCGGTATTTTGTCAGGCTCAAGAAGCTGAAGGTCATCTGCGATCTGGATGGAATCCACCTTTGCAGAAATGGTTTTCGTCAGATACTCACCATTTGTGTCTTCCCCAGTCGCATTCAGATCAAAGGTGTCACCGATCTGGTAAACAGGCAGCTCCTTCTCATTTACAGAAGTGATTATTTCATCATCATCATTTTCTATCTTTTCAGCTATCATGTCTTCACTCCAGGTAGGCATCCCGGCAGTTTTTACCATAGTTGTGTTTCCCGTAATCACCAGATTCTCAGCCACCTTTATGGCATCCTCTTTTGATACGTCATCTCCTATGTAGATCATAATCACACGGTATAAATCCGGGCAGACAAGGTAAATTCTCTGGTTAAAAGTTCCACTTTTGGCGATGCTATTATACTTTAGGTATACTCCCTGATATTCTCCAAATGTACGCTCCTCGCTATCAATAACATTCTGATCCTGCACAACCTGTCCCAGATCATTTTTATCCAACAGAACAGATGCAAAGCTAAACCCGCCGGTCTGTTCATGTTCCGGATACTGAAGATGATACTCGTCATTCCAGCTCATGCCTTTTGGAATGTATCTGGCAAACAGATTTACCTCTGGAACCTCATCTGGAAGCATGGTTTCCTTTGCCATGCTATCGGCATCAATTTTAACCGCTACACCATAAGCGCCCTGCTTCTCCAGAAACCAGTGATACAGATTTACACCTGCATATGCTGCTGTGGAAACTGCCAGCGTACAAGCAGCTGCTACAGCTGCGATTTTGGGAATCGTCCATGTTTTTCTTCTTTGAAGATTCATCACCTTTGTATCCTGTATCTGCTTTGCAACCTCATTTTGAATCATTTTATGGATAAAATCAGGTGTTTCGGGAATATCGCTTTTCATATCTTCTAATCTCATACCAGCACCTCCTGCAATTCCTGCCTTAATTTTCCCCTTGCCCTTGCAAGTCTCTTCTGAACAGCACCTTCCGATATTTCAAGGATCTGGGCGATTTCTCTTACGCTGAAATCTTCTATGTAATACAAAATAACGGGCAAACGCAGCTCCTCTTTTAAGGAATTTACAGCGGCATACAATTCGCTGTAATCCTTTGACTTTTCTGATTCCATTTCCAGTCTGTCCTCCAGATCTTCAAACGAAATAAACTTACTGGACTTACGTACGAGGTTGTAACATTCGTTGATCAAAATTCGGATCAACCAGGTACGGGCATATTTATCGTTTTTTAATGTGTCTATTTTGGAAAAAGCTTTTACAATTGTCTCCTGGATAGCATCTGCACAGTCCTGGTCACTGAATAAGATTGTTTTTGCAGTTGAGTATAATTGTCTTTCCGAATCCAGGATCAGATTTCCCAGTTGTTCTTTTGTCATTTAAATACCACCTCTTTTTCATGCCGGCCAGCTTTTTCTTTACATCTATTAGACGCATAGAAAACAAAAATATCCCCCAATAATTCATTTTCGCATAAATAATTATGATAAGCTGACTATGCAAATGCTAAACTAACAGTCCAAAAAAAACTAAACTAATTGTACTCTTGATACCTTCCTTATTTGCAAATTTGCAGTAAAATATAGATATAAAGAAAAAGGGAGGTACCAAAGATGAAATTATCACTTTCTGCAAATATAAGCAAGTTGCGAAAAGAACACGCTATGACACAGGAGCAGTTAGCGGAAGCTTTAGGCGTTACCTTTGCATCTGTCTCAAAATGGGAACGGGGTGTGGCGACGCCGGAATTAAACCTGATTGCGGAGATGGCAGATCTGTTTGAGGTGTCTATCGATGCGCTTATCGGATACCAGTTTAGAAACAATAACAGAGAAACTGTAATTACAAGGCTGAAGCAGTATTCTCACGACAGAGATACTGAGGATGTTTTTTCTGATGTTGAAAAGGCATTACAGTGTTATCCGAATTGTTTTGATGTTGTTTATTACAGTGCCAGAATCTACCGTTTAAGAGGACTGACGCAAAAGAATGCTGTTTATTCAAAGAAGGCGCTTTCCCTTTGTGAACGTGCATGTATACTGATCGGACAAAACAAAGATCCGGAGATAAGTGATGTTTCTGTTCGCAGGGAAATGGCTGAAATCCATTTTGCGCTTGGGGAATATGACAAAGGAATTGCATTATTGAAAGAGAACAATCCATGTCGGCTGAACCACTCTTCGATTGGAATGGTGCTTGCGTCCTCTTGCAATGATCCGGAGGGAGCACTTCCCTTTTTATCGAGGGCATTATTAGATTTAACTGTGACGCACTTTGAAATTGTGGTGGGATATATGAATGTTTTCTGTAAGACAAAAGATTATGCAAATGCTCTAGCTCTTGTGGATTGGGCTCTTGCCTTTTATCCCGGGCTAAAAGATCCCGAAAAACAGGGATATATGGACAAAAGCGAAGCATTTCTTTGGGCACTGCGAGCGGATGTTCTGCTGTCGCTGTGTAAAAAAGAAGAAGCAATCAACAGCCTTCGGCGAGCAAAGGATGTTGCATTGCACTTCGACGAATCACCAAATTACGATGTTTCAAGTATCCGATTTGTTTTCTGTAAGACTCCTGCAAGCGCTTTTGATGATTTTGGTGATACTGCCATGATTGGGGTTGATGAATTTATCAAAAGCCAGGAAAAAAGCGAGCTGAGCAATTTATGGAAGTGTGTCAGGGATGAATAACAATTACAAAGCCAAATGAAAAACTATACTGTGCAGTTTTATAAAAAGGGGGGCATGCTTTACGATTTTGCAATATACAACACACCTAATGTGCCAGGTCCACAATGACTTGATATAACACCACCTGCCCTGGTTTCCAATATCTCATCAAAAACGCCAAGCTCTTCCAGATAAGCCCGCACTTTCTCTACAGTTTCCTGTTTACAGCCAGAATGTGTTATGAATACACGTTCTGGTCTCGCATTTTTTAAATCTTTTTCCATATCTTTAACATAGTCCATGATAACAGAATTAATTTTCCCCCGGTATTTCTTAGAAGCATTCATGGCGCCATTTTCTACTATAATCCTGGGATGCAGTTTTAAAATACCTCCGGCCATAGCCGCTACTGCATTGCAGCGTCCACCGCGGTATAAATAGGTGAGGGTATCAACCACAAAGCTTGCTCGCACATTTGGCTTTAGCCTCTCTATCTCAGAAACAATCTGGGAAACTGTCCGGTTATTCTTTGCCATAATTGCAGCCTCTATTACAAGAAGACCGATACCTGTAGAAAGATTTGCAGAATCGATTACCTTTATCCTGTCAGAAGCCCCCAGCTCTTCAGCAGCAAGGCGCATCACATTTCCAGAGGTGGACATACCTGCTGAAATAGAAAAGCAGACAATTTCCCTTCCAGCCTCTGCATATGGGCGGAAAAGTTCCATGGCATCTGCCAGGGCAGGAGCAGAAGTTTTAGGCGTTGTCTTATTTGCGTCAGACCAGGTATAAATCTGATCCGGGGTAATGTTTTTTCCATCCCCATATTCTTTATCACCCAGAAGAATATGAAGTGGAAGAATGTCAATCTCGTATTTTCTCAATAATTCCTGCGAAAGGTCGCAGGTACTGTCTGAAATAATTTTTACCATATTCGTTTCTCCTCTGCCAACTCATTTTCTATCAGATTCCCGGCCTGCAAGAGCCAGAAATTTTTTATCAGACTGTATTCCCTGTGTCAGAAACCTTCCATCTCTGAATAGCGCATACGTTGTCACCGGTGCCGGAACGTTCTGTGCAGCTTCTCTGCTTGTAACATGAATTACCTTTAAAGAAATATTGTGTTCTTTTGCCACTTCCACTACACGAGGCACCCAGTAACAGGTAAAAGGACATTGATCTGTATAATAGAGAACAAATCCTTCCTCTTCTACTTTCGGGTGTCTTGCACATTCTTTGAATTTTGACGGCTCAGTATCTGTGTCAAATGGTAAATACATAAGATTGATTCCGCAGTCCGAAGTATCTGCAACAGAAAATCCCTTAAATTTTAAATATTTCGGGTCTGCCAGAAATTCTTTTTTTCGTCCTTCTGAAGACAGAATACAGACTCCCTTTTTCTCTTGTTCTTTTGCATCACGAATGCATTCATTCAGCAAATCATTGGAATAGCCGTGTCCTTTCATGGAACCGGAAACCCATAAGCAGTTAATGTATATATATCCGTCTGCATCAATGGGCACCCAGGCATTCTCAGCAGGAATATATTCAATAAAACACTTTCCGCGCTCTGCACTCCGATAAAAAACCAATCCTTCTTCAAAACGCTGTTTTAACCACTCTTTTTTTACGATACTGTTTTTTCCTGACATAGCACAGCAGATATGTTCCTTGTCAATGTTTTCTTTTGTAATTCTAATATAATGCATAATATCACCTTTCCCAGATATCATGATTGCTTAAATAACCTTGATCTAACACGCTTTCATAGCTTCCAGAGCCAGTTCATGACTCTCTGGCGTTACTCCTGCGCAACAGAGCGAATCTACAATGATTGGCACTTCCGGCAAAAATGGCTTCCAAAGGTAGTTTTATCAATGGGACCAGATTCCAGAAGCTCTGCAATCTCCTCCCTGATTTCCCAACCATAGGTACCGCGGATGCAATGCTCTACAGGAAGCCATATGAAATACGGCATGTTTTCTAAAAAGCCTATTTAAGCTAACTATATCACGTTATTGAGATTTCGTATACTGCAATAGGCTGATTTCAGCGTATATATTTTTGAAATTTTATATTTTCTATTGCATAAAAATAAGCCATTCAGTCAGAATTGCATCCAACCAAATGGCTACTTATATCAGTTTTCTCCTGCCATTTTTTTTGACATACCCAAATAAAACACAGCGCAAAATACCAGAGCAAACACAACACCAAATACATTCTGAATCACCCTGAGACTGACTGCACCCTTTAATCCATAACTCTCTGCAGCGATAGCCAAAGCGCCAAATGTATTAAATACAGCCTGCCAGCCATATTTTGCGGAAAATCCTACACCGATTCCGCCAAGGATTCCTATATATGCATAGATGGATGACGGAAGCAGGAAATACAATGCTGTAAAACAAAGAACTCCTGCAATATTTCCCACAATTCTTTTCTTCACTCTGTACTGCATGTCTTCCATAAACGGTAAGATCGCTGACATAGCTGCAATACCTGCCCACATTGCACGTGGCATTTTAAAAAGCTCTGCAATACAAAGTACAGCCGGTACACACAGGATCTGGCATAACTGCCATTTTGTCCTGGAAGAAGAGAGATCAAATTCCTGCAGTACATCCTGTATCTTTCTTTTATAAACCCGGTTTCTGTGATTCCGATAAAATACCAGACAGGTAAGTACAGCTCCTGCTGCCATTCCCACCAGTCTCATCTCATAGCTTTTCCCTGTTACGTCATATCCATACAGCAACAGATATCCAAGAACGAGTGTGGACTGATTAAACATAAATGGATTATGACAGCCGAACAGAATCAGCACTGCCAATGCAGCAATATTTAACAGCATTCCCGGTACCGGGGAAAGCTGATTTGCCAGATGTGGACACACAGTCATAACTGCGAAAAACAAAGCCAGAAGTATGGTAGACTGTCCGGTATGGATTCCGAGATCGGCATTTCGAAATACCATAAGACATAATAAGACAACGACACCTACAATACTGTTCTCATTTCCAAGCAGAATGCTGAAAATAGTAACAAATAAAAAACAAAACGCCATTGTGACCGCTACCTTCGCCATATATACAAACAGATGATAGATTTTTTCTTTTGCGGTCTCACTTTTTTTCAGCAGGTCTTTTGAACCTGCCTGATTCAACTGAAGTTCCTGATAAAATGTCATATAGCACCTCCCGTTTTTATGCAAATAGGCATTTTATCACAAACAGGAAGGTAATTCAAGAATGATTTTTAAGGAAATAATTACCTGGCCAGACTATTGCTTTCAATTCTGATCATACGATATCCGATTCCAATATGCGTCTGGATATATTGCACACCATTTTTTTCTGGTTCCAGTTTTTTTCGAAGTGTTGCCATAAAAACGCGGAGGGAAGCAATATCATTTTCAGAACACTGTCCCCAGATCTGCTGGGTAATAAATGTATGTGTCAATACTTTTCCCACATTACGGGATAAAAGGCAGAGCAGCTTATACTCAATAGGAGTCAGATGTAATTCTTCACCCTTCAGATATGCACAGCCAGCCGAATAATCGATCTCTAATTCACCATTTTTAAAAACAGAGGTTTCCTGCTGTTCTCCGGTCTGCGTTATTGCAAGTCTCCTTTGCGTAACACGAATACGCGCAAGCAATTCCTCCACGGAAAACGGTTTTGTAATATAATCATCTGCACCAGCGTCCAGTGCTTCAATTTTATCTGTATCCTCACTTCTGGCACTGATCACAATAATCGGCATGTTCGACCAGGTACGGATTTTCTTTATTACCTCTACCCCTTCCATATCTGGAAGCCCGAGATCAAGAAGAACAATATCCGGATGATGAGAGGAAGCTTCCAGAATGGCCGAAGAACCATTCTCTGCTGCCAGATATTTATAGTCATGTGTTTTTAGCGTCGTAATGATCAGATTTCTTATAGGTCTGTCATCCTCAACCACCAGAATTAATGTTTTATTCATTCAATGTCACCTCACTTAAAGGTAAAGTAAAAGTAAAATTACATCCATGGGGATCATGGTCCGTCAGAATCAGGGTTCCGTCATGGGCTTCTATAATAGAGTGACAAAGCGCCAGCCCCAGTCCCAGACTTCGGTGACTATCCGCAACTGTTGTTTTGCCGGTATAAAACATCTGGAAAATATGCGGCTTCATTTCTTCCGGAATCCCAGGTCCATTATCCTCCACGCTTATCTGCGCTTTTCCATCTGTTTTAGTTCCCCGGATGCTGATTACAGTACCTGGCGGCGTATATTTTATGGCATTGTCAATTAAATTTACCAGAACCTGTATAATAAGGCGGACATCCATACGTGCAAGAACAAGTTCTTCACAGTCAGTTACGATTTTATAATCGTCATGCTTCCGGCTGATATGCCGCAGAGCCTCTGCGATCACCTCATCAAGCAGCTGATCTGTAAATTTGAATTTCAGTCTTCCATCATTTAGCCTGGTAATGGAAAGCAGATTCTCCACAACTCCGATCAGCCATTCAGAATCATCATAAATGTCCGTATAGATCTGATGCTTTGTAGCTTCATCCAGCCGTTCACTGTTGCTAAGAAGCATGTCTGCATTGCCTGAAATGGAGCAAAGGGGAGTTCGAAGATCATGGGAAATTGCCCGAAGAAGATCTGCCCGCAACTGTTCGTTTTTTGCTATCACTGCATTTTTCTCTTTTTCCATGGCATTTTGTGCGTTTTCCATTGCAAGTGCACATTCATTTATCACGGACAGCAGGATACTGTATTCAAAAGAGTCCAGTGTTTCTTTCTGCAGCGGTATTCCTATTACTCCATAAACATTGTTCCCGCTCCGGATTGCCAGATATAAGCATTTGGCCTGTGGAAAATGATGTGTGGATGCACCGGCACGCTGTCTGTTTTCATAGGCCCATCTGGCTATCTTCTGTTCTTCAGGTGTTAAAAAATCTTCCGCGTCCTCTCTTTCCTCACCGGAAAAAAGCTTTCCCGCTGATAAAGCTCCGTTTTCTACTACATATGCTGTAATATTGCGGTTTAGCAGACGAAGAAGCTGTGTACAGGTGACATCAAGAATTTCTCTCTCTCCTTTAGCCTTTTGCAGCAAACGGTCTGTATCAAACAGAATCTGTGTACGAAAGGCAAGCTGTGTAGAAAGCTTTGCATGTGTTTTCAGCTTCGCCGCAAGTGCCCCTGTAAGTACGGATGAAATTAGCATTATGAAAAAGGTCACCGGATAACCCACCGCATAGGTCTGAAAAGACATCCTTGGTTCTGTCAGAAAAAAGCAAAATAAAAAGACACTTAAGAAAGAACCGGCCACACTGCATAGATAACCATCTGTCACAATGGAAGTAAGCAAAACTCCCAAAATGTATATGGTTACAATATTTGTATCTGTGAAATCCAGCTTCTGAAACAGCAGACCAATCAAAGTACATACTGCAAATATAAAAACTGTCAGAAAATAATCCTTTGCAGACGGTTTTTCCATATACCATGTAAATGACCGTTTCTGATAGTTTTCTGTTTTGACCGTATCCGGAATAATATGGATATCAATATCCGGTTCGTCTGTTTTTTTATTATCCTCTTCAATTCCCAGACTCATCCTGCCAGTCCCCTTTTCTGCCGTTTTTGCAATTATATCATGCGACTGTATTATGGTCAAAATCCTTTTTTTCATACCCGGACTGTCCATCAAGAATTATAATTTCAGCTTCCTTATATTCAATTTTACACTCATGAATCTCTCTTAACAATTCTTCATCCGAAAGAGTATTCAAAAACAATATCTTCGATGACTGCTGTTTTTCTTCCGTATTTTCCTGAATTTCACCCCAAAACTGATCTGCTTTATTTGCAATATAAAATCCAAGTCCAAACAAACAAAATACAGTAACAGCCAATATTCCTTCTGCCATTGTCTTCACCTCTATAGCAGCCTCTTTATAACAAATGACTATATTATATTCGGAAACATTTCTGAAGGGCTCTGTATTCCCCTAATACCAGTAATTTATGATTCTCTTCAAAATACGTATCCGGTGAAATTGCAATACCAAATTCTCCTTCATTTTTTACTGCCAGAATATTAATATTGTAGCGTTTTCTGATATCCAGTTCTCCTACTGTTTTTCCAACCCATTCTTCTGGAACTTCCACTTCAAAAATCGCATGGGATGCATCCACCTCCATATAGTCGAGGATGTGATCATCTGTGTAACGGATCGAGGCCCACTTTGCAACCTGCTTTTCCGGGTAAACCACTTTATCCGCACCATTGCGCAAAAGGAATTTTTCCTGAACATCACGCTCAGCCCTGGATATCACCAGTTTCGCTCCCAGTTCTTTCAGAAGGGAAGTTGTTTCAAGAGAATTCTGAAAGCTTCCTCCAATGGTTACAAAACAGATATCGTAATTTCCTATTCCAAGGGAACGTAAAAATTCAGCATTGGTACTGTCACCAATCTGCGCATTGGTCACAAATGGTAATGCTTTATCTACTCTCTCCTCATTCCAGTCAACTGCCATAATTTCATGTCCCAGCTGATTCAGCTGCTTAGCAATATGTCTTCCAAATCTTCCAAGTCCAATAAGCAATACATTTTTCATAATTATATTTTCTCCTTCTTATCCAACTGTTATTTTCTCCAGAGGCAGTTTTGCATTTCCCCTGTTTCTTCTTGAAAGCACCGCATAAATCAGAGTCAGACCACCTACACGCCCCAGATACATCAGTATAATCAGCACAATTTGCGAAAACATATGAAGCTTCGGTGTAATTCCCAGTGTGAGTCCTACTGTTCCCACAGCTGAAGCAGCTTCATACAGGCAGTCTAAAAGAGGAAGCTCTTCATATACACTGATTGCAAGTCCGCCGCAAAAAAATAACGTAAAATAAAGCATGGCTATTGTCGCCGCATTTTTTATCACATGGTATTCCAGCCTCCTGCCAAAAGCCCCTGCATTTTCCTGGCTTCGGAATGTGGCAATTGCATTTAACAAAAGAACTGTAAACGTTGTGGTTTTCATTCCACCAGCTGTAGAACCAGGTGAACCGCCAATCAGCATTAACAATATCATAACAGCTTTTGAGGCTTCACTCATCTTTGAAATATCAATCGTGTTAAATCCGGCAGTTCTTGTAGTTACCGATTGGAACGCCGCAGCTAATAAGCGATTCCCTGCGGATAGATTTTTTAAATCACAGGTGAAGAAAAAAATAATCGGAATTAAAATCAGGCATGCAGTAGTCACAAGGATAATCTTGCTTTGCATGCGATAACGTTTAAACTTCATTTTGTTGGTATAAATATCGTCCCAGGTGAGAAAACCGATTCCCCCTATGATGATCAGAAGCATAATCACTACATTTATAAGAACATTTGCAGAATACCCTGTCAGGGAAGGAAAAGGATTTGCAGATGTTCCCAGAATATCAAAGCCTGCATTACAAAAAGCGGAAATAGAATGAAAGACTGACAGCCAAATTCCCTTTCCTTTGTAATCCCATAAAAAAACCGGCAGCAGTAACACTGCCCCTGCAGCTTCAATCAAAAATGTCCCCTTTAAAATAAACCTTGTCAATCTGACGATTCCGCCAACCTTAGGCGCGGAAATCGCATCCTGCATGGTACTTCTCTGCATAAGGGATATTTTTTTACCGGAAAGAAGGGAAACAGATGCAGCCACCGTTACCACTCCCAGACCGCCTATTTGTATGAGTATAAGAATAATCGTCTGTCCTGCCAGAGACCAGTAGCTTCCGGTATCCTTTACTACAAGCCCGGTTACACATACCGCCGAAGTGGCTGTAAAAAGAGCCTCATGAAACGGAGTTGGTATTCTATCTACAGATGAAAATGGAAGCATTAAAAGAATGCTTCCCAAAAGGATCACTCCTGCAAATCCCAGAATTATTAGCTGAAAAGATGTCAGATGTTTTTTCTTATATGATTTTTCCGGCATAAATGATCAAAACTCCTTACGAATGATTACTTTTTTGTTGCACCCATTATATATAATTGCCTTTAAAGATGGTATAAGAGTATTTGATTCTGTATTAAGATTGTATAAAGATGTGTTTCCGCCATATTCAGCCTGAATTCGGTTGCCGTAGCAAAAAAATAAGCCATTCAGTCAGAAACATATCCAACCAAATGGCTTTTATTCTTATCTTCTATCCAGTATTTTATCAAATCGCCTGAAGAAAGTTGAAGTTGTAATGATTGCTGCCAGTATATCGCTGATTGGTTCAGCCAGAAAAACGGCAAATACCTTATTCTGAATGAAAAGCGGCAGAATAAAGATCAGCGGAATCAACAGGATCAGTTTTCTTAAGCATGCAAGCAGCAGACTGACCTTCGCCTGTCCCAGTGCCATAAAGCTCTGCTGACAGGAAACCTGGAATCCCAGTGAAAAAATACCAGCCATATAGATTCTCAGTGCCCATGCGGTATACGTGATCAGATCCGTATCATTGGAGAAAATACCTGCAAAGAGCCTGGGAAACAGAAGCATGATCAGCCAGAAGCAGCCGGTAAAAACCGTGCAGACTGTAAACTGCGTAAAAAATGCTTTTTTAACACGCTCTTTATTGCCGGCACCGAAATTATAACTCATGATCGGCTGTCCGCCCTGGCATATTCCCTGCAGCGGTAAGGTTGCAAGCTGGCTGACACTTGTGATAATGGTCATGGCTCCAACCGCAAGATCTCCGCCATATCTTGAAAGGCTGGAGGTGAAACTGATGGACAGAATACTTTCTGTAGACAACATGACAAAAGTGGATATTCCAAGCCCCAGGCATGGTAAGATAATATTTTTTTGTAATTTGAAATTCTCTTTCCTGAGATGGAGAATGGTCTTTTTTCCTGACAGGAAACGAAGAATCCAGATGGCACCAACAGCCTGACTCAAAACAGTAGCAATTGCAGCACCGCTTACGCCCAGATCAAATACAAAAATAAAAACAGGATCCAGAATAATGTTGATCACCGCACCGATCACAGTGGTCATCATACTGATCTTTGCAAATCCCTGTGTGGTGATAAATGGATTCATTCCCATTACGATCAGGACAAAAATACTTCCCAGTATATAGATTCTTGCGTATGACACTCCATAAGGAAGGGTCTTATCACTAGCACCAAATATTGTCAGAAGCTGTGGAGCAAAAGCGAAAAAAATCACCGTAAGAGCCACAGCCATAAGAATAAGAAGCGAGAAACAGTTTCCAAGAATCTTTTCCGCTGTCGCATTGTCCTTTTTCCCCATGGAAATTGCGGCTCTGGGAGCACCGCCTGAACCTGCGAGCATGGCAAAGGCATTGATCAGCATAAGAATTGGCGTAAATAACCCCACACCGGTTAATGCTGCCGCACCAACACCGGGAATGTGTCCAATATAAATACGGTCTACAATGTTGTACAAAAGGTTAATGATCTGTGCCACAACAGCAGGAATTGCAAGCTGCGCCAAAAGACGTGGGATTTTTTCCGTTTCCATTGCCTGTGTATTAGATTTACTACTCATATCTGTTTTCTCCTGACAAATTTTTTGACATAAACCAATAAAATATAAACGAATTATGTCTTCTGATTTTAACTCATATATTTGTCAATATCAAGCTTCTTTTTTGATTTTGCAACGATCAAGGATGCGGCTGTTGCTCATTGCACGCATCCTTCCTCCACTGATCAACAGCCTGTTTACAGCTTATGTTTTCTCCTCCAGATACAATCCTTAAGTACATTTACAAGCCTCGCCGGTTCAAGGGGTTTGGTAAGATGCTCATCCATGCCGGATATCCGGCTGTTTATAATGTCTTCTGCAAATGCATTGGCACTCATGGCAATAACCGGTACACGCTCTGCATCTGATCTTTTCATGGAACGAATTCTCCGGGTAGTATCCCAGCCGTTTAAGTTTGGCATCATGATATCCATTAAAATCACGTCATAATAGCCTGGCTCGGACTTTTCAAATTTTCCAATTGCCTCCAGTCCGTCTTTGGCGCAATCCACAATTATTCCATTATCTTCCAGCATAAAGCTGGCGATTTCCATGTTCAGTTCATTATCCTCAACTACCAGTGCACGCAGACCTTCAAGGGAAATCGTATTCGGATCCTTTACAAAATCCTCCAGCTTCCGGGCTTTTTCTGCTTCTCCGATTTTGAACGGAATTGTCATGACCACAGTTGTGCCGGTTCCCTCTTTACTTTCGATCCGGATTGTGCCACCCATTCTGTCTGTCAGCTTCTTTGCAATGGAAAGTCCCAGTCCGGTACCTTCATATTTCGACCGGCTGGTCTCCTTCTCCTGGGTAAAAAGATCAAACGCATGTGCCACAAACTCCTGGCTCATACCAGGACCATTATCTGCACAGCCAAATTCATACACTACCTGCTTTTCATCCGCAAATTTCTCCTTACACCATACATGAATCCTTCCGCCTGGTTTCGTAAATTTCACCGCATTATCAGAAATCGCATTCAGAAGCCGTTCCAGATAAACAGGATTTCCGGTTAATAATATATAACTTAGCTTTGATCTTTCCCAATCCACGATGTATTCTATATTTTTCTCAGCTGCCTGAAGCTGCTTTTCTGTGTTGCTCCTGCTCAGGATTTCTGTCAGATCAAAAGTAAGCTCCTGGTCAACAATATCTCCCGACTCCAGTTTATTCATATCCAGTATATCATTTACAAGAGAAACCAGATATCTGGAGGATTCCATGATCTTATCCCTGCATTTCTGCTGCATTTCAGGGTCATTGGGATAACGGTTTGCCAATTCGATCATACCTATGATCCCATTCATGGGAGTTCGGATATCATGGCTCATATTAGACAGAAATCTGGTTTTAACCGCCGCATCCTTCTTCGCTTCTGCAGCCTGGTATATAAGAGTCTGCTCCCTTCTCTTCGCATCACTGATACTTCGGATTGCACAAAGAACATGGGTCAGGCGGCCGTTTTCATCCCTTTTCTTTTCAATAAAGCGCAGACTATGCCAGCTTCCATCCTTCATCCGGTATTCCATAACGACAGATTCTTCGTCTTTCATTCGTTCAGGCAGTGTAGAGATATCTGTAAATCTGTAAAAAGCATCCTGATACTCTTCTGCAACCAGTTCACTGCAAACTTTTCTATTGCTTTCAGACAAAATGCCTGAATGAATATATTTCAAATGCTCCACATCCCTGTTGGAAATTTCCTCAAAATAATCTGCCTGGATATCAATTCTGGAAATATACTGGTATGTTCTGGCAATGGAGGAAATGATCTCATTTCCCAATCTGGCCTCATCCAGAGCTTTTCGCAGTTTCTCCTGGATTTCCTTCTCTTTGTAAAGGATATTGTCTATATTGCGATATCCAAGAAAAGCATTAAAGGTCTCATCATCTGTCTTTCCCTTCACTACATAGGCTTCATAATAGCTATCTTTCCCTTCCTTTGAAACACTGTGGTAATGGTAAGTAAACTTCTCTTCATGTAAAAGCCTTCTTTTCATATTTGCGCAAAGATGCCAGTCTATAAACTCTTCTTTCTCTTCATCCAGAATAAAATTGTCTGCATATCTTCTCACATATTCATCAAAATTTTCAGCCGGATGGGGATCTTTCTCCGCCAGCTGCCTGGCATTGGTATTCGCATCCAGTCTCAGTATTTCATATTTGCCGGAATTAAGCTCTATCCGGTATAAGGATACATACTCGGACAATAATCTGCTTAAAACATATTGTTCTTTCACCGGATAATCATTTACATCCTGCCTTTGATCGTCTGTCTTTGTTTTTTCTCGTGAAAGCATAATACCGTTTTAAATTTATCCTTTCTTTTGCTGTTAACATTTGTTTTTGCATGCCAGGCATAAACCACCACGGACGTTTCTGGTGGAGCCGCATAACTTGCAAACCTCTGTTATTTCCGGCTTCCAATCGCTGTCCAGCCTCTTCAGGCCTCCGCTGACCTGATCCAATGCTTCATCATCCAACTCAACAACTGCCTGACTCACAGGCTTCATGCTCTCTTTTTTGTCATTCGCTTCTTTCATAATAGTTTCCTCCTGTATATGATTTTAATACGATTTCACTTTTTACTATAGTCAATTATACAATTTTTCACCTGTGTCTTCAACTATTTTTTGGCATTTTAACCAAAATGTGACTGGTCACTGGTAACGTTTCTTCAAAAAATCCTCCGGAAATAATATCTCTGTTTATTCACGCCTGCTTCGTCTGTACTCCATAGCAGTCATACCGCAAGATTTCCGAAAACTCTGCGCCAGATAGCTCTGGGAAGAAAAGCCTGCAAGATGGGCAATGTCAGAAATATCATGATCTGTATTTTCCAGAAGATTTTTGCAAACCTCAATCCTGCGCCGGTTCAGATAATTAATGGGAGAAATCCCATAATATCGTGTAAACTCGTGGCTTAGATAATATTTGTTCAGATGACTTAATGCCGCCAGCTGATCCAGATTGATATCTTCCCCATAGTTAGAATCCAGATAGCGCTTGACCTGTGCACACTCCTTACTTGGATGAAAAGAAGGCACCAGCTGGAAGCCGGAATCTGTTATCCTGCGAAGCTGGGCAATAAGAATGGAGAGCGTATGTCTGCAAATCTCTTCATAACCCTCTTTTTTCTCATCTAATTCCTGAAAAAGGGAGTGGAAATAAAACAAAAGATCTGTATTAATCTTCCGGCAGTTGAAAATCTGGAATTCCTTCTGATCCCGGAAAGAAAAACTAATTCCATCCACTCCTACAGTATAATAAGAAAGGGGCGCAGCGCTCTGAGAAGTTTCCGTGTGCAGGATATGTGGATTGATAATGACCAGATCGTCCCTGGCAATGGAAAACCGCTGATTTTCTATAAGAAATTCGCCGCTTCCTCTGGAAACATAAAAAAGCTCCGTAAAAGCGTGGGTATGGGGAATGCTGGGCCAGTCCTCTTCGTATCTGGAGGATGAGGCATTCACCAGAACTGCTTCTGTAGAAAGTGGATTATCATTGGAAAAAGAAAAGGAACGTGTACTCATAGATTCTCCTTATGTATCATAAACTATAGTTTGTTGTCTGCGCTGTCGGCTCCCGATATTCCGAATACAGCGTTTTCAAACAACAGGGAATAAACACTCGCACACTTAGAGTACCATAGAACGGAAAATACAGCAATATTTCTAAAAACCTTAGCAACAACTCTGTTGAAAAACAGCTGTCAAAAACGTATTCTTATATTACAGAAAAAAACAACTATCAAACAATGTTAACAACCCTTGTAAATAAAAAAAAGAAAAGCGAGGTCGCAAAATGGAACAGAAAAAAGGCAGAGTTACTATTCCTACCAACCTGGATGTGGTAAAGGAAACACTGGATATTATGAATGAGTGGGGCGCAGATGCCATCCGTGACTGTGATGGAACCGAATTCCCACAGGAGCTGAAGGACACTGGTGCGAAAATCTACGCTACCTACTACACCACCCGAAAGGACAATGCCTGGGCAAAGGCTAATCCGGATGAGATCCAGCAAATGTACATTATGAGTTCTTTCCACACCGCAACATCAGACAAACTGGAAATCCACCTTATGGACCACCTGTACCCGGATATGCTGAAGGTGAACACACGCGATGATATCACAAAGTGGTGGGAAGTAATCGACCGTACCACAGGAGCAGTGGTTCCGGCAAGTCAGTGGCATTATGATGAAACGAGCGGAAATGTGGTAATTACACCTGTAAAACCGTTCCATGAGTATACCGTCAGCTTCCTGGCTTATATTATGTGGGATCCGGTACATATGTACAATGCAGTGGTAAACGACTGGAAAGATGTAGAGCCGCAGATCACCTTTGATGTGCGCCAGCCAAAGACAAGAACTCATTCCCTGGAGCGCCTCCGCAGATTCCTTGACACCCACCAGTATGTGGATGTGGTACGCTTCACCACCTTTTTCCATCAGTTCACCCTGATCTTTGATGAGCTGGCAAGGGAAAAATATGTAGACTGGTTCGGTTATTCCGCATCTGTCAGTCCATATGTGCTGGAGCAGTTTGAAAAAGAGGTTGGTTATCCCTTCCGCCCGGAATACATTATCGACCAGGGCTACATGAACAATACCTATCGCATTCCATCTAAGGAATTCAAGGACTTCCAGGCATTCCAGCGCCGCGAGGTCGCGAAGCTTGCAAAGGAAATGGTAGACATTGTCCATGAATATGGCAAAGAAGCCATGATGTTCATGGGTGACCACTGGATCGGCATGGAGCCATTTATGGATGAGTTTGCTTCCATCGGTCTTGATGCTGTGGTTGGAAGTGTAGGAAATGGTGCAACCCTGCGTCTGTTCAGCGATATTAAAAATGTAAAATACACGGAAGGACGATTTCTTCCATACTTTTTCCCGGACACCTTCCACGAAGGTGGAGACCCGGTGAAAGAGGCGAAGGTAAACTGGGTAACTGCAAGGCGTGCCATTCTCAGAAGCCCCATCCAGAGAATTGGTTATGGCGGATATCTGAAGCTGGCTCTTCAGTTCCCGGATTTTGTCCAGTACATTAAAGAGGTCTGCCAGGAATTCCGCACCCTTTATGATAATATCCAGGGTGTGACTCCTTACTGCGTGAAACGTGTTGCTGTGTTAAACTGCTGGGGGCGCATGCGTTCCTGGGGCAATCATATGGTACATCACGCAATCTATTACAAACAGAATTACTCTTACTTTGGCATTATTGAGGCATTAAGCGGTGCACCCTTTGATGTATCCTTTATCAGTTTTGATGATATTCTGGCAGATAAGGATCTGCTGAAAAAATTTGATGTTGTGATCAATGTAGGGGATGCGGATACTGCGCAAAGCGGCGGCGAGTACTGGGTAAATGAAACCATTATTACTGCTGTAAAGGAGTTCGTTTACAATGGCGGCGGTTTCATCGGAGTTGGCGAGCCTGCAGCCCATCAGTGGCAGGGAAAATTCTTCCAGCTGGATGATGTACTGGGTGTGGAAGAAGAAAGAGGCTTCAATTTAAATACCGATAAATACAACTGGGAGGAACACAGAGACCACTTTATTCTGGCTGATGCAGAAGGTGATGTGGACTTCGGTGAGGGCAAAAAGAATATTTTTGCGCTTCCGGAAACCCGGATCCTGATCCAGAATGACCATGAGGTACAGATGGCAGTAAAAACCTTTGGAAAAGGCCGCGGTGTTTACATCAGCGGACTTCCATACAGCTTCAGAAACAGCCGTGTGCTCTACCGTGCGGTTCTCTGGTCTGCATCTGCCGAGGACGAACTGAACCGATGGTATTCCACCAATTATAATGTAGAGGTCCACGCTTATGTAAAGAATGGCAAGTACTGTGTCGTAAACAATACTTACGAGTCACAGGATACAGTCGTCTATAAAGGAGATGGCAGCAGCTTCCCGCTTCATATGGATGCAAACGAAATTAAATGGTACCAGATTTAATAGTCATAGGTTTATTATAATTAAACCACATCATATTTCAATAATTCTGTCACGAAGTGTTGGAAAATGGCGCGAATGGTATTATAATAAACCTATCACAAAACAAAGGAAACCATTATGAGAATTGCAATTGTTGATGACATTAAAGAAGAGCGTGACAAGCTCGCAGACGTACTGACGAAACAACTTTCCAGACGTGGGATTCACGTAAATTTATTTGAATTTGAAAATGGAGAAGATTTTCTTATTGCGGCAAAGGAACGTCCTTTCACCGTCGTTTTTCTGGACATCTACATGAGTGGTGCAAATGGGATCGAGACTGCCAGAGAGCTTCGGACATTTGACTCGGATGCACTTTTAATTTTTACTACCACTTCTACGGATCATGCTCTGGATGGGTTCAAGGTCCGTGCCATGCACTACCTTGTGAAGCCATATCCCGAAAATGAAATTTCAGACCTGATCGATGAGGTTCTTTCCCGGATCCCGGATTCCGGAAAATACATAGATATAAAAGTAAATGGAAGCAATGTACAGGTTCCGTTTCGACATATTATATACGCAGAACATTTTTCCCATATGATCCATATTCACACTACCGGCGGCAAAGAGCTGATCACCCGCCAGTCCTTCGAAG
Source organism: Blautia faecis (assembly GCF_020554845.1). Classification (GTDB taxonomy): domain Bacteria; phylum Bacillota; class Clostridia; order Lachnospirales; family Lachnospiraceae; genus Blautia_A; species Blautia_A faecis. The sequence goes on from NZ_JAJCIA010000006.1 coordinate 60,814, forward strand.
CCTTTACTGCATCCCTGAAAATGGATCCAAGATTTTATCTTTGCAGCAGAGGCGTTGTGATCAATCTGGAGCATGCTGTTGATTTTGATGGAGCCCTGTTTATCCTGGACGATGAAACCCGGATTTCCGTCAGCCGGAAGCTGGTTAAAAATGCAAGACAGACTTTTATGGATTTTCTGTTTCAAAGGGGACATTGAATATGAATACTATATTAAGACCTGTTCTGGAGCTTACGGTAATGATTTCTGGTCTGTTCCTTGCCTATCTGCCGGTACAGACATATCTGAAACAACCGCCCGGCAGACTGGCTGCATGGCTTGCACCTCTTCTGGCAGGAATCTGTCTCCTGGAAGGAGGATTTTGTTACTTTCTTAACATCCCTACCAGCTCAGTGCTTTTTCCCACTCTGCTGGTACTGATGCTGATCTATCACAAAAGCCTGACTATCTCTATCTGGAAATCCGGCAGCATTTTTCTGGCAGTATGTGCGGTCTTTGCCTGTGTAAACAGCCTTTCCAGAGCAGTAAATGCCATTGTGGCAGAAAGACTTGGACTTCCAGAAACAGAAATCTGGTTTCACACCAGTGCCGGTATTTTTTACAATGTAATATGTCTTCTGTTCGTTGCTGCCGCCTGGTACCCAGCCTCCCATGCAGCCCGCACTATGATTGATGACGAAAATTTAGCCCAGACCTGGTATGTTTTCTGGATACTGCCACTGATTTTTATAGGTCTGAACCTGTTTATGATTCCCAAATATGAGGGAACTCTGTATACCGGACGTATTTTGCAGGGCTACATTGTGATCAGCCTGGTGCTTCTTATAATTCTCATGCTGTTTTACACAATGTTTCTTATGATGGCCAACAGCCTGAATAAAAATGCAAGGCTTCAGCAGGAAAACCATTTTCTCTCCCTTCAGCAGGCACGATATGAGAACCTTTGCTCTGCCATAGAGGAGGCAAGACAGGCACGACATGATATCCGCCATCACTTTTTGCAGCTTTCTTCCCTGGCTGAAAAGGGAGATCTGGAAAAAATAAAAGAATATCTTTCCAATGCAAACAGTAAAATCCCAGACTACAACCTGCATTTTTGTGAAAACCAGGCGGCTGATAGCGTGATCAGCCATTATGCCGCTCTGGCAAAACGGGAGAACATTCCTTTCCAGGCAAATGCAGCTCTGCCAGCCCACATTTCCATAGACCAGATCGATATGTGCCTGGTTCTCTCCAACCTTCTGGAAAATGCTCTGGAAGCCAGCCTGAAAGCAAAGCCTTTCAACAGGAGAATCCATGCAGAGGTTTACCTTCATCATAAGCACCTTCTCCTGATCCAGGTGGAAAATACCTTTGAAGGGAAAATACAGGAGAAAAATCATATTTTCCAGTCGTCCAAGCGTCCCGGAAACGGAGTGGGAATCCAGTCTGTCCGCCACATTGCAGAAAAAAACGGAGGAGACAGCAGCTTCACTTATGAAAATGGTGTTTTTACTGCAAAAATTATGCTGCGCATACAGAAAACAGCCGTTTCTCATCTATAAGCAAAGCAGAGAGGTTTCATGCAGACACACTCTGGAGCGTATCTGAAAAATCATTCTCGCAATCTGCACGCCCCACTTTGCAGTATATTTTCCCTGAATCCAACAAAAAAAGAAAGCTGCAGAACAATATCAAAAATGATACTGTCTGAAGCTTTCTTTTTCTGCATCAATAAACTACAAATGCCATGACCACATACACCAGTATGGATACCAGGCAATACAGAGAATTGGTGGTGGAAACATAAGCGCTTCCATCCTCACTCTTCAGGAAGGTCTGCATACTGAATGTGGCTGGAGCGGACATGTAGCTGATCACTGCAAGGTTCAAAAGCAGATGATCTCCCACTATGTAATGTATTGCCAGCAGCACTCCCCCGATCATGACTGCCTGAAGAAGAATACGAAGTACAATGGTCCTGATACATGTGGAAAGAAGTTTCTTATCAAATTCAATGCTGAATCCTACCACCAGCAGAATAACTGAGGTTATGGAAGTGGTGAGAATGTTCTCCACACTTGTATAGGTACCTGCAAACGGTCCGGCAAGAAGCTTCTGCACCACACCGGTAAGTCCGGCAATGATTCCCAGCACACTTGCAATAAACGCCGGTGTACGTATTGCACTGGAAAACAGTTTTCCCGGATCAATCTTTTCCCCGTTTTCCACCTGTCCGAGCATTCCCATATAGACGCTGAAGCCAAACAAAAGACCTGCAATATCCAGCACAGCGATCTGGGAAAGGTTCTCCGCTCCGCAAAGGCTGGTATATAAAGGATAGGCCATGGAACCGCCTTCGTATACACTGACCATAAAGGGCAGATATTTCCGGTAACGCTCTGCCGGCATAAGCGGGCGGAGTAAAAAACCGATGCTAAAGGAAACAACCAGCATTACAAACATGATTCCAACCAGAATTCCGGTTTCTTTATTATAATCTGCCGTAGCAAGGGCATGGAAAATTGCTACAGGAAGCATGATCTGGGTCACCAGAAGCTTCATATTGTTAATTCCATTCTGATCCAGCAGTTTCAGCCGCTTGCAGGCCATGCCCAGAAGGATCATCACCAGTACGGGCAAAATAATTTCCAATACTTTCATTTTATGCACGCTTTCTATGTATTTCTTAATATTGTATTTTGGTATTTCTTAATCCAGACTCTTCCTGATTTCTTACCTTACAGGATATTTCGTATGGCAAACTCTTCTGCCAGAGCGTGTCTGAATAGTTCTTTTATTCATCAAAATCGGTCTCAAATACTCCCTCAGGCGTACGCATGGTAAGAACCCCGAGATTAAAATCATCATCCATTACCGTGATATGATACTCAAAGATTACATCATCCTCAAACTTGGACAGCAGAATATAGCTTCCGTTCTCTTTTCCCTCGATCTGGTCGCAGATATCATCATACACATCTGCACCGGAAATCTCACGCGGATAACCGGAAGCTTTGATTTTTTTCTCAATTGCAGCGTATAATTCTTCCATTTTATGTTCTGCAGCAGTGCATGCCATCAGGGCTTACCCTCTCAGTTCTTTTTGACTGCCGCATACTCCTTTCCTGAATTTTTTCGATTAAATATGATTGTATAATATCCGCCCCTGAAATGTCAAACCACATTTTAACCAAATCCTGGTTATCGTAATTTCTTCGTGAGCAAAGAAATCCTGATTTGTATGATTTCGTACCATACTTCTCGTTTTTTGTATAATTTTTTATAACTCATCTGTTATTTTATTCTACTCTCTACATTTTTTCCATGGCTTTTGTGGTTTTTTGTTTTTTCTTTTGTGTATTTCGTTGTGTTTTTCTTTGTTTTTGATATTTTTCATTGTTTTTTTCACCAATTTCTGTTGACATCTGACTGTTTTTGTTGTATGCTATTTTCTACAGAGAGGCACTCCATTTGGTACAAGGATGTATCTATGGAATGCCTCAACTCGTATCTAAAGGGAGGTAATACTTATGAAAATGAAACAGGTTTTAGCAACAGGCGCAGCTTTATCAATGGCCCTCTCCATGACTCCGGTCACCGCATCCGCCGCAGACAAAGTAGACATAAACGTCATTGCTGCACAGTATGGTCAGCAGACTGCTGACTGGTGGGCGAACTTCGTGACAGAATTTAATGAAGCAAACCCGGACATTAACCTGAACGTAGAAGTTGTTTCCTGGAACGATATCTACACCGTAGTAAATACACGTATCGCCAATGGCGAAGCTCCTGATGTCCTGAATATCGACGTATTTGCAGATTATCAGGCAGATGATCTCCTTCTTCCAATCCAGGACGTTGTTTCTGAAGAGACCTACAGCAAGATGTACGATGCATTCCTTGCACAATCAGAAGTTGACGGAACTGTATGGGCTATCCCGGATCTTGCATCTGCACGTGCTATGTACTATAACAAAGACATCCTTGATGCAGCAGGCGTAGAAGTTCCTACTACCTGGGATGAACTGAAAGCTGCATGTGAAGCTCTTAAGGCTTATGACGACAGCATTTATCCATGGGGTATCGATATGACTACTGACGAAGGTCAGGCAGCATTCGCATACTACACCTGGAACAACGGCGGCGGATTTGTTGACGATGAAGGTAACTGGACACTGAACAGTGAGCAGAACGTTGAAGCAATCCAGTACGCAATTGATCTTGTAAATTCCGGTTACACAAACACCGATCCTGCTAACGATACCCGTTATGATCTGCAGGATATGTTCGGCGCTGGCAAAGTAGCTATGCTCATCGCACCGAACAGCTTACCTACCTACATTGCTACAGGCGGAAATGAAGTAAACTACGGCGTTGCTTCCATTCCGTCCAATACAGGCGAATCTGTATCCGCAGGTGTTATGGACCGCTTCATGTGCTTCGATAACGACTACTCAGATGATGAGAAAGCTGCTATCTCCACATTCTTTGATTATTTCTATGATGATGCCCGTTATACAGAGTGGGTTGACATGGAGGGATTCCTTCCGGCAACCAAGTCCGGCGGCGAGGCTCTCGCAGCAGCTAACGAAGATATGGCAAGCTGGATTGATATCTTAGACAGCTGTAAATTCTATCCAACAGCGAAAGCAGAATGGGCAGATGTAAAACAGGGCGTTATCAACGTAGAGCAGAATGCTCTTCTTGGCGGCGACGTTCAGGAATTACTGGATGACCTTCAGGCAGAAATCGCTGGCTGATCTTAATCCACTGTTTTTCCCATTACGAGGAAGATAATGGGCCGGACTTACGGGTCCGGTCCATTTTTAAGTTTGCGAAGCAAACGCTACTTCTTGTGCCAGGCACAAGAAGGTTCCACCTTTTTGCGAAGCAAACGCTGCTTCTTGTATTTGTCACAAGAAGGTTCTGTTTTTCTGCGTAACAAACGCCGTTTTCTGTGCTTGTCTGCGCAGCGTCAACGCTATTTTTATAAAAAGAGAGGTATCCCTGTGAAGAAAAAATTCAAAAAAGTGGAACCATATATATGGATCCTGCCAAGTGTCCTTCTCATGGCAATTTTCATCCTGGTTCCTATTATCTTTGTATTCCGTATGGCCTTAAGCGACGTCAGCAAAGCTGGTCTGATCAAAGGCTTCGCCGGATTGGAAAATTTCCGCAAGGTAACAAGCAGCCCTGTTTTTGCCATGGTGCTGAAAAACACCCTTGTGTGGACCGTTGCCGTAGTCGGCATCTCCACACTCCTTGGATTTATCCTTGCGATCCTCCTCAACAATGAATTTAAAGGCCGTAAGCTTGCACGTGCCGTTGTTGTTTTCCCATGGGCCACAACCCTGATCGTTCAGGCAAGTATCTGGAAATTCATCATCGACACAGATTACGGTACCTTAAATACACTGTTGATGAAGCTTGGCATTATTGACCACGCTGTGAACTGGACTCCTACTGCCGGTGCTTATTTCGCCTGGGAAATTGCCTGCGGTATTTTTGTTACCATTCCATTTGTAACCTTTACCGTACTTTCCGGTCTGCAGAGTATTGATGCCAGCTACTATGAGGCAGCAGCCGTAGACGGAGCCAGCTACTGGCAGAAAATGTTCCAGATCACCATCCCGCTGGTACGTCCGAATCTTACCATCAGTACCATCCTGAACATTATCTACGTATTTAACTCTTTTCCGATCATATGGACCATCACCAAGGGTGACCCTGCTAACCGTACCGACACCCTGGTTACCTATCTGTACAAACTGGCCTTCTACAACGGCAAACAGGGACAGGCAGCAGCCGTATCTGTTATCGGCTTCCTGATTCTTCTTTTCTGCGCCAGCCTGTACATGGTTTCCGTACTGAAGAAAGGAGACGAATAATATGGCAAACACCAATGCTTCAGTTAAGAAAAAAAATACCAGAAACACAGTTTTGCGTGTATTGCTCTATGTAGTGATCATCGCCATCTGTCTGATAACTTTATACCCATATTTTGTAACTGTATGTACTGCTCTTAAAAGCCGCGCGGAAATCTTTTCCATGAATGGAACTATTTTCCCTGTTGAGGCCATCTGGTCCAACTTCACAGACGTATGGAAGCTGGCTCCCATGAGCAATTACATGATGAACTCCATTGTGATCGCAGGAGGCTCCACTCTTCTGGCTATGGTCTGCGGTATCCCAGCTGCTTATGCCCTGTCCAGAATGAAATTCAAAGGCCAGACTGCTTTTCTGGGATTTGTTATTGTCTCCCAGATGTTCGCACCGGTTGTACTTCTCATCGGTATCTACAAGGTTATGATGGCGTTCCATCTTACCAACAGCATTATCGGCCTGATCTTTATCAACGCAGCATTTAACCAGGCATTTGCTATCTGGCTGCTCCGCGGTACTTTCCTGAGCATCTCCCCTGAGATGGAGCAGGCTGCCACTATTGACGGCTGTAACCGCGTACATGCCCTTTTAAGGATCCTTCTGCCTGTTGCTGCACCTGGTATCGTTACAGCGCTTATTTTCGTATTTATCAACGCCTGGAACGAATATACAGTGGCACTGACACTGATCTCCACTGATACCTTCAAGCCTCTCACCGTTGGTATCAATATTTTCAACGGTTACAATATGATCGAGTGGCAGTATCTGTTTGCTGCTTCCCTCTATGCAATTGTTCCAGTTGTGATTCTGTTCGTCGGAATCGAAAAAAATCTGGTTGGAGGACTCACTTCTGGTGGTGTCAAGGGTTGATTTTTATTTTTTTCCAAGTATAATAGAGGAAGATGCGGACGCGAGAAAGGGTTGCCCAGGGCAGCCCTTTGTTCATGCCCCATAACTATTCAGAAGGCAGTATTCCGCCAGGTGTTTTTGTGAACATTGTTCACAGCTGCGGCGCGAAATCATACAAAGCATGTTACTGGTCATCCAGTAACTGTTTTATTGTGTACGGTAAAATTTCACATACGGAATAACCCCGATGATTCCGCACATTTCAGGAACTCTATACCGGAGATCACCGAATGATTCTTCTGTCCTGCTGACGAAAATTCAGCACATTTCACAGATTTTTAAAATCAATGGTTTTGACCTTGACTTTTCTGTAGAATACTGTAATATTGATAGTGCACAACATCTAGTATGTAATCAAAGATTTAAACACAATATATGGAGGGATTTGAAAGAATGAGTACTGAGGTCAATGCAAACGTCATTAAACGAAATGGCGTGGAAGTTATTTTTGATAAGGCGAAGATCATCAACGCCGTTGAAAAAGCGAATGAGGAGGTTTCTAAGCTTCACAGGCTGAGTCATTACCAGATCACAGCGCTTGCTGATATGATTGCCACCCGTGCCCTTGAATCCTCCCACGCTGTCAATGTGGAAGATATTCAGGATATGGTAGAGACCGGCATTATGGAGATGCGCGGTTATGAGGTTGCACAGAAGTATGTGCGCTATCGCTACAAGAGAGAGCTTACCCGCAAGTCCAATACCACAGACGACAGCATCCTTGCTCTTCTTGACCAGATTAATGAGAATGCCAAGCAGGAGAACTCCAATAAGAACCCTACTATTAACTCTACCCAGCGTGATTACATGGCAGGCGAGGTCAGCAAGGACCTGACCATGCGTGTTCTTCTTCCTGAGGAGATCGTAAAGGCTCACGACGAGGGAATCATTCATTTCCATGATTCCGATTACTACGCACAGCGTGAGCATAACTGTGACCTGATCAATCTGCAGGATATGCTCCAGAACGGCACGGTTATCAGCCAGACACTGATTGAGAAGCCTCACAGCTTCTTTACCGCATGTAACGTTACCACACAGATCGTCGCACAGGTAGCCAGCAATCAGTACGGCGGACAGTCCTTCTCTCTCGCCCATCTGGCTCCTTTTGTAGACATCAGCCGCCAGAAGATCCGTAACAAGGTAATCGAGGAACGTAAGGCTTGCGGTGAGCCTCTTGATGATGAGATCATCCAGAAGGTATCGGAACGCAGACTGAAGGATGAGATCCAGAGTGGTATCCAGACGATCCAGTACCAGCTGATCACTCTTATGACCTGTAACGGACAGGCACCATTTGTAACGATTTTCATGTATCTTGATGAAGTTCCGGAGGGACGCACCCGTGATGACCTTGCACTGATCATCGAGGAAGTTATGAAGCAGCGTATGCAGGGTGTTAAGAACGAGCGCGGTGCGTGGATCACACCTGCATTCCCGAAGCTGATCTATGTGCTGGATGAGGATAACATCCACGAGGATTCCAAATATTGGTACCTCACAGAGCTTGCAGCGAAATGTACTGCCAAGCGTATGGTTCCGGATTACATCTCAGCCAAGATCATGCGCCAGTTAAAAAACGGCAATGTTTACACCTGCATGGGATGCCGTTCCTTCCTTACCGTTGAGGAGAAACAGAAGAACCCGGACGGTTCCTACAAGTTCTACGGTCGTTTTAACCAGGGTGTTGTTACCATTAACCTTGTAGATGTAGCCTGCTCCTCAGACGGCGATTTTGATAAGTTCTGGGAGATTCTGGAGGAGCGCCTGGAGCTTTGCCACAGAGCACTCCGCTGCAGACATGAGCGTCTTCTTGGCACAGTTTCCGATGTTGCCCCGATCCTGTGGCAGTATGGTGCTCTTGCACGGCTTAAGAAGGGTGAGACCATTGACAAGCTTCTTTATGACGGCTATTCTACGATCTCACTTGGATATGCAGGTCTCCATGAGATGTGCATGAGAATGTACGGAAAGCCTCATACAGACCCTGAGGTTCGTCCGTTTGCGCTGAAGGTTATGCAGCGCCTCAATGACAAATGTGCCCAGTGGAAGGCAGCTGAGAACATCAGCTACTCTGTATATGGCACTCCGATGGAATCCACCACATACAAGTTTTCCAAATGTCTCCAGAAGCGTTTTGGCATCATTCCAGGAGTTACGGATAAGAATTATATTACAAACAGCTATCACGTTCACGTTACTGAGGAGATCGACGCATTCTCCAAGCTGAAATTCGAGTCTGAATTCCAGAAGCTTTCTCCAGGAGGAGCCATCAGCTACGTGGAAGTTCCGAATATGAAGCAGAATATTCCGGCAGTTCTCTCTGTTATGAAGTTTATCTATGATAACATCATGTATGCAGAGCTGAATACCAAGAGTGATTTCTGTGATGTCTGCGGATATGACGGAGAGATCCAGATCAAAGAAGACGAGAACGGCAAGCTGATCTGGGAATGCCCGAACTGCGGTAACCGCAATCAGGACAAGATGAGCGTTGCCAGAAGAACCTGCGGATACATCGGTACCCAGTTCTGGAACCAGGGACGTACCCAGGAGATCAAGGATCGTGTATTACATCTGTAATAAGTAATGGTTTCCGGGTTTTCTGCAAGATGTGTGTATTTGATTATCAGGCACAGGAGGAAAAGAGGAATCAGTTATGAACTACGGAAACATTAAATCCTACGACATAGCAGACGGCACAGGCGTGCGTGTAAGCCTGTTCGTATCTGGCTGCAGGCACCACTGTAAGGGCTGTTTTAACGCACCTACGTGGGATTTTAACTACGGTAAGCCATTTACCCGGGAGACTCAGGATAAGCTCCTGGAGCTGCTTGCTCCGTCTTATATAGAGGGCTTCTCCCTACTCGGCGGCGAGCCATTCGAGCCAGAGAATCAGCCTGTTCTGGCAGAGCTTCTGGAAGAGATCAGGCGTACCTTTCCGGATAAATCCATCTGGTGTTACAGTGGATATCTTTTTGACAAAGATATGGTTCCCGGAGGTAAGATCTACACTCCTTTTACAGACCGGATGCTTTCCTGCATCGACGTTCTGGTAGACGGAGAGTTTATTCAGGAATTGAAAAACCTCTCCCTTCAGTTCAGAGGGAGCAGCAATCAGCGAATTCTGCATTTAAAAGATGGTAAGCTTATTAAAGAAGGCCTGTGATACGGGTCTTCTTTTCTTATATCTGCATTCAAATAGTTGCATAAGTTTTTACATCTGGGTAATCGAAAATCCCCCTCCTGTCTAACAGGAGGGGGATTTTATTACACTTTATTTATTTTGCTTTCGCATATTTTGGTGTGCTGTAAGAAGAATAGATTGGAACACCTGCTTCGTTGTTTCCAACGGCGCGTACTTTGTAATAATACTTGGTTCCAGCTTTCTTGGAGCTCTTGTCAACATATTTCACTTTGGAGCCTTTTGTAATAGTTCCTACCAGTTTGTATCCGGAACCTTTCTTAGTGGAACGGTATACCTGATATCCGGTAGCTCCTGTTACTTTCTTCCAGCTGACAGTAATCTTGCCCTTTGTTGCTTTCGCTTTTGGACTGGTTGGCTTCGCGATCTTTGCTGTGGAAACTATAGCACTTGCAGATTTGCTTGCACCACTTGTATATGTTTCATCAGCAGAATCTTTGTACTCATAGGACTTACCATTCTTGTAAGCAATTACATAATAGTAATATTTTACTCCTGCTTTCGGTCCTTTGTACTCTGTGCTTGTTGCACCATTATAGGTGTACTTGATCTCGCGATCTGTAATAGTCGTTTCCTTCAGTTCACTAACGAATTTGTATCCGCTGACTGTTGTGGAATCAGCAACATAATTCGGGACAGTTGCACTGGAACCGTAACTATAGCTGTAAGAATTGCTGTCTTTGTTATATCTGTTCCAGGAAGAGGTGGTTCTGTATACACGATAGTAATCAGCACCTGCTACCGGATTCCATGTTACAGTAATACTTCCATCTGCTTTGTTTGCAACAGCTTTTACATTGCCAGGAGTTGCTAAAACAGGATTAACTGTTGCTCTGATTTCATTGCTGTATTCCTGTCCTCTGTATGCACGTACACGATAGGTTGTTTCCGTATCTGCTGCCGGGAATGTAATGGAAGATGTGGAAGCTTTCAGTGTCTTATAGGTTTCCCATGCACCAGTCTCTTCATTTCTCTTCTCAACCAGATAACCCTTTCCTGCATATACCGGCTGCCAGCTTAACTTCATCTTACCGTTTGCATAAGAAATTCTGTTAACGGTAGTCATCTCGAAGCTAAGATTTGCATATACACCTTCATCAATGTAATACTTGCTGTTTCCTACAGTCTTGTATGCTCTTACAAGATAGTAATAATCCATACCGCTCTGAAGCTTCTTGTCTGTATAACTGGAAGCCTTTGCACTTGTAGTCTTGATCAGTTTATACTTAGCAAAATTGTTGGTCATGCCAGCTGCTACAGTATCTCCAATAGAAGATCCTTCACATCTGTAAATCTCATATCCCTTAGCACCTTTGATCTTGGTCCAGGACAGTTTTACAGAAGTTGTGCTCTTAGGTGTTGCTTTCAGCTTCAGCGCACCGCCCCAGGTAGTAACCTTATTATAAGCCCATGCTCCATAAGTGGTCTTGCCTGTTTCGGAATCATAATAATATGGTCTTACTCTGTAAGTATAGGTAGTATCTGCTTTCAGTTTGGTGTTCTTATAAACGCTGTCTGTAGTTTTGGCAATTGTTTTATATTTCTTGCCATTCTTTCTCTGGATCTGATAGCCGGTAAGCCAGCTTTCTGATCCGCTTTCAGCGCTCATCTTTAAGGTAACGGTCTTAGCTGTGATAACATTTGTTACAGATATATTCGGCATACCAGCTTTAAATGATGCTGTATTTGTGTATGCACTGTATTTCTGTGCAAGTGTAGCTGCCTTATCATTTTTTACACGGGCACGCACATAATAGGTCTTGCCTGGTGTAAGTGATTCAAAGTAAAGTGTTGCCTTATTATTCTCACCAGAAATACAATCTGTAACCTTGTAATCATTTACAAATTCAGGTGATTCGGAATACCAGAATTCTACATCTTCTTCTTTTCTTACAGTTCCGTCATAGGAGAATACATAACCATCCGGTGTTTTCTCAACCAGCTTCAGGTTGCTGATCGCTGAAGTGGCTTTGGAGACATTGACAGCTACTACATTGGAAGGAGTACCGTATTTCTTGTTTCCGCTCTTGTCTTTTACATAAGCGACAACTCTTACATAGGTTGCTCCTTCTTTTAATAAGGATTTTCTCAATGTAAGTGCATCATCATCCTCATAGTACTCATCTTCATCTTCATCATAGTAACCACTGGAAGAAGCTGTTACCCAGTCCTCTTCGGAAGGCTGTGCCTTATCAGTGTACTGGAGCTCATAAGAGTCGCCATCTTCCAGAACAGCATCAAAACGGAATTCGAAGCTGTTTTCAGATTCTTTATACATCTCTAAGCCAGTTACATTCTTAGGTGCCTTTTCTGCATCTGTAGTGAAGGAGACTGCTGCAGGTTTCAGTTTTGCAACCTCTTCCTCTTCCGGTCTGTCTGCACTGCTCACTGCACGAACATAATAGGTTTTTCCTGCTTCCAGATTACTGTTGTTTTTGCTGATCTTCAGTTTCGCGGAACCAGCTGAGCCATCATAATAGAAGCTGCTCCAGTCACTTACCATAGTTGCAGTAGTAAATTCTGTGCCTGTTGCGATCTGATACCATACGCTGTCTAAATCAACCTTTGCACTGTATGTGAAATAATAGTAATTGTCGTCAGCTTTCACATACTGAAGATCTGTGATCGGCTGAAGAGCATCTACTGTAAATGCAGCGGACGGTGCTGACCAGTCGCCTTCTACGGTCTTTGTGACTTTCTTTCCGTCTATATCAACGGTATAAGTGCGTACTGCACGTACCTGGAAAGTATAGGATTCTCCAGGAGCCATTGCCTTGATCGGATCGCCATTCTCATCTCTTACACGGTCAAATGAAACCTTAGGATCTGTTGTATATGTATACAGATCTTCATCTTTAAGCTCTGACAGGGAAACACTTGGGAAATTACCGCGTCCGACGCTGTAGTAGGTCTTATCAACAGTTCCGTCATCCTTCAGAGAAGCTGAGCTCACGTATTCACGGCCGGCAGAATCTTTTACAAGGATTTCATAGCGGTTTACATTGTCAAGTGCGTTCCAACGCAAGGTTGGCTCACTAGCCTCTGTGTTTACATTTACACCGGAAACAGCTGCAGGCTTCTCACTGGTACCTGCATCTGAAGCGGTTACTTTGTATGCAAATGCATTGGACCAGTCTCCGTATACTTCCTTACCATCCTCTCCGATCTTAACGGCACGAACAGAAAGATTATAGGTCTTTCCGTCTTCAAATGCATAAACAGGCTGACCGGTAGCCGGATAAATAACAGGTTCCAGAACTCCGTCTACGCTTGTATAAGTTCTATAATCAGACTCATCAAAGGAATATCTGGTGCCGCTTACTCTGGTATACCTGCCACTCTTCCGATCGGATGCCAGTGACTCAAAGTACTCACGTCCAGCTTCGTCTGTAATCTTAATCTCATAGCTGTCTGCATTCTTATCCGGATTCCAGCTGAGAACATAAGAAGATGCTGTTACACCGGAGATTTTCTTCAGGCTTGTATCTACAGCTTTATAAGTTACTGTATAAGCGTCAGACCATTCACCTTCCTGCTTCTTGTTTGCACCATTCTCATATCTGTAATTAATTCCGCGGACACGGATGGTATAGGTTTTACCTCTTTCAAATTTGAACTCTCCGTAGGTTCTTCCTAAATAGAAGTTTGGATAGGAATAATTGGAATCTGTTGTAAAGGCAACTTTTCCATCTACTTCAACTTCGTACTGGGATACATATGTATTCTGGATACGGTTCCAGCTTACATATTCATATTCATCGTTGTATTTGAAATTACCGGTCTTCTCTGGTACAAGACTGCCGCTGTCGTCTGCTTCTACAACCAGTTCATTGGACCAGTCGCCTACCTTCTTCTCATCGCCGGAGCCTGTATATGCACGGACTTTAACGGTATATTTCTTGCCTTTCTGGAAAGCACCGATATATTTTCCGTCTGCATCAGAAGCGACTTCATAAAGACCTGTGGTGTCGTTCTTTTTAAGCAGATAACCGTAATTCTCATAGAAATTGAGCCAGTTACCTGAAGTAGTTACATAGGAGGGTTCCTTTGCTCCGTATGCATAAGAATAATATTCATTTCCAGCTTCATCCTTAATGGAAACCTCGAGGTTCTGGTTCTCGCCGGATACCTGAATCTGATTCTTTCTTTCAGCTGCATAAATTGTCACACTCTTCGGCTCAGCGACCTTCTTTGCGTAGGTATAATCTACAGCGTCAGACCATTCACCATATGCAACAGTTCCATCTGCGCTGTTACGGTTTACGGCGCGAACGGAAACCTTGTATGTCTTGCCATTCTCAAGACCTGCAATATATCCGTTTTTACCATCTGGTTTGTATACAAGGTTTCCTTCTGCGTCAACCTTGAACGGCTGCATGGTAAGATTTGTAAGACTATAGCTTAAGTTGACTGTGGACGGATAACCGGTCTCTGGCTCGCTTGCATTATAATAGTAGCGGTAAGTGTACTCTCCGTCTGTTACACGGATCTGGTATTCATCTGCCTTCTGGTCTGCATACCAGGTAAGAACATTCTTATCCTCCTCATCAAATGCAACATGTCCGATCTTGCCAGGTGCCTCTGCATCAAAAGCAGCAACCTCGTCGGTGCTTCCGCTCTCTTCTGCGTCTGCAACTGCCTCACTGTCACCGAAGCCATCCTCTGTAACAGCTGCCACTGCGGCTTCATCTCCGAAGCCATCTGCCTCTACAGCAGCTTCCTCTGTGGTGTCCGCTTCCGCTGCCGGAGACTCAGATACGAAATCTCCTCCATCTGTAAAATCTGACGCCAGAAGTGGTGTCGGTGCGGAAGTTGCGGTCATTGCCGCTGCAATTGCAATGGCAACAGACTTATTGAGTGTTTTCAAATCTTTCTTCATACATTTCCCTCCATGAATTAAATTTATTGAAATTGATCAATAAGTAGTATGGGGAAATTATAGCGTATTACTCCGTTTTAGGCAAGTGTTTTGTGAATAATTTATGTATTTTGTGCAAATAAGCACACATTACCCACACCCATTTGTATTTTTTCTGATATTTTCTCTTTTTTCTGACAATTAAGTGTTTTCTTTATATTTTGACAATTTTAGTGTTTTTTCATATTCCGTCAAAATACTGTTCATTTCGTAGCGCTTTAACTGTCTGATCAGTTCTTCTGCATTAATATGAAGCCGCATATCTTCCAGGCTTTCTTTTATCTCAATGTCATGTTTCATAGTTGCCAGCTGTTCGCTTAAGTATACCATCTCTTTATTTGTTTTCAGTGCTTTCAGAGGGCTTCTGCCTATTCCAAGGTTTTCTTTCCAGAAAGTATTCAGTTCCTTTTCTTTCTTTGCCACGTCTTCGCAGTCCTCAATTGCTTCATAGATCGCGTCCAGGGTTTTATATTCTGCTACAAGCGGCGCTGCTGCTGAGGAAACGCCCTTACAGCCTGGAATTCCATCGCCTGGATCTCCAGTGATCGCCAGAAGCACAGGAATCTGTTCCGGATATACCCCTTCCTCAGAACAGACAATTTCCGGTGTATATTCAAATACATTAGAAGGGAGTTCCTCGTAAGCCTCTTTTCCAAACAGGCCATATGCATCCTTTAAATTCTCCAGCTTATCCTTCGTAACAACACGCCACATGCGGGTATATTCGCTTACCAGCTGAAAATAATCGTGATCCTTGGTAAGCACATAAGTCTGCAGATCCGGGCCCTGGAATTTCTCCACAAGAGATGCCGCATAATCGTCAGCCTCATAGTCCTGGCTCATAAATACCGGACAGCCGATTGCTTTCAGAAGCTCTTCCATCTGGATAAACTGTTCTTTTAATGGCTGGGCAGTCTCCTTGCGATTGGCTTTGTAAAAATCGGCGCCAAGCTGGGTGCGGCGGAAAGTATCTCTTGTCATGTCAAAGGTAAATGCCACGTATTCCGGCTTTACCTTCTTATAGACAGCCAGAAGGGTGCGAAGCATGGTGAACATGGCATTTGTGTATTTTCCATCGGAGGTGTGCAGGATTTCCGGATAGTGTCTCTCTTTTTCCTCGTCTGTCTTTGCGAAAAGGATAGATTTGGGAAGATTTCCGTAATAGGATGTGGACAGCATGGAGGAGCCGTCGATGATCAGAAATTTGGGCATAATTGTTCTCCTTCTATGATTATTTGACAGTTTCCTAACGAAGCGTTGATTTTTACACACTGTCAGGAAGTGTCTTTTCAATATCTGATATGATATCAGACCTGTAATTTTTCTCAATCTCTCTGTAAGTATACCATAAATTTATCTTATCTGAAAAATTTCCAAAAATTTTTTCAGATTTCGTGTTATTTCTTTCTCTGGTTTTCGTATATATAGTGAAGGGAGCAGAAAACAAAATTATTTCTGAATTCCCGCTCTACGTAGAATGAGGAGGTACTCAATGAAAAAAATAATTTTAACCTTATCCGGCGTTCTCTTTGTGATCGTCACCGGATGCTCGCTGCTGATCTGCATGATGAACGGAATTCCGAATTTGGATCAGCCGGCTGCTGCCTTTTACCTGGCGAAAGCAATTCTGTTATCCTTTAGCCTTCCTCTGGTAACCTTAGGTCTCTTCGTACACTGTTTGCAGCTTAGACGAAAGCTTGATAAGAAGAACCTGTTGTTCCGGAATGCGATGAAGGAGCTGATAAAAAATCGCCAGACCAGCTGCAGGGATTCTGGAGATTCTGATTTCCAGAGCTTTAAAAATTCACTTACCTGTCTGTTCTGTGCCTTTGCCGAAGATTCCGATCTCAGCGAAGAAGATCAGAAGGACTTGCTGGATTTTATTGACAAATTTTAAGTGAGGGACTTGCATGCTTTTAATCTGTATGAGCATAGCAGGAACAGTGCCACTGATCATCTGTCTCCTGCTATTGCTTCTCCAAAGGAAAAAATTTTCATACCGGCTTGGCCGGAACCTGGTGTTTCTGAGTCTGGCGGGGTATTTGATACCGTTTCAGGTGGTTAAATATCTGATGCCAACAGATGTTTTGATAAGAACAGACGCTCTTGCAAACATCTCTTATTACATCAATTTTGACGACAAAGGAGCAATTTCTTATCACGGAATTTCATTATGGATGTCCGACTGGATTCTTATGATTGGATTATGCTGGCTATTTTTAATCTCAGGCTTCAGTGTTTACGAAATCATAAAGTATCACCGGCTCACGCGAAAGCTGAAAAAGATTACTGAGAAAAGAACTTGTTTCTTACCTGGAATCGGGGATGTAGAATACCGTATTTCTCCCCTTATTGGTTCTCCCTATACTATAGGTTTCCTGAAGCCTTTCATTGTCGCGCCGGAGAGCCTTGAGGATTCCAGATTGTCAGAAATGATTATGCGGCATGAATATTCACACCTGCGCCGTCATGACTCAGCTGTAAAGCTGCTCTGCCTGTTAGCCATTTGCCTTCATTTTTATAACCCGTTAACATTGCTTACGCTTCTGCTTTACACCAGCTTTTCCGAAAATATTGCAGATCAAGCCGCCACTGAAGGTTTCACCACGGAGGAGAGAAAAGCCTACGCAGTCGCTCTCGTGAATCTTTCCGCAAGAAACAGACAGGTTCCTGTAGTCTGGAAAAACAACTTGTTGGGGGCCAAACATACGATGAAAAGGAGAGTGGAATTTATTATGATGAAGAATAGAAAAGCCAGTAAAATTGGTACTGCTGCGGCAATATTGGCATCTGTATTTTTGAGCGGGACTACGGTGTTTGGATATGCACCGATGCAGACAACGGAAGCGGCAGATTCTGTGCAACTTAATGAAACAGTATCATTTGTTGACAGTGCTTCAAACAACCCCTTTGCAAATTCTAATATCTACTTTGAAACAGATGAACACGTAAATATCTTAGTCAATGACTCCGATTTAGAACCACGTGCAATTATTTGTACACACGATTTTAAATCTGGATATGCGGATGTTCATAATTCAAAAAGCAACGGTGGCTGTGTCGTTAAAACTTACACTGCTAAAATCTGTCAGAAATGCAACCACCTTGTCATCATGGATTACGTTGGCACACGCACCTACGCCAAATGCCCACACAAATAATCGCCTGCACTAACTTTAATGGGAGGAAGTTAGCCCAGCCGAATTATTAAATCATTCACACTTACCCAATTATGTCATTTTCCATTATTATCTTTCGTGAAGCTCAGAGGGAACGGAAGCTAAAAATGAGCCAGGGAAGCGTTTCGCTTTCCCTGGCTCTTACCCGTTTCAGAAACATATTATAACGTTTCACACCTACATCTTATCCACTTTGCAGACAGCCCTTTTCAAACGCCTTTTAACCCAACCCTTTTGGGCTTATTTCTCTTCTTCCTTTCCATCACACCGTTTCCCCGGTACCCTTCAGCTGTCCATGCACTGTCCGTCTCACAAACACAAAACAGATTACCTGCAGCACAATGGTAATAAACCAAGATGCCGGATAGGAAATAAACAAGGTGTACAGGCTTCTGTGCTGTGGGAATATCCAGAAGATCCACACAATTCTAGTACCAACCGTACCGATAATAGAAAGGATCATAGGCACACCGGAATGTCCCATTCCCCGGAGAGCGCCAGGAAAAAGATCCATGATTCCACATAAGAAATAGGGCACTGTGGTGATGGAAAGAATTTCCACACCGCATCGGATAACCTCCGGATCCTCTGTGTAAACCTTCAGGATCTCACCGCCACACATGTAAGAGCCGCATCCCAGCACAAGGGCGATCACAAAAGACAGGATTCCGCAGTCCAGCAGCACTCTGTCCATACGTTTATATTTCCCAACGCCATAATTCTGGCTGGTAAAGCTCATACAGGCCTGAGTGACCGCATTTACAGACGCATACAAAAATCCCAGAATATTATTCGCCGCCGTATAACCAGCCATGGCAGTGGAACCAAAGGAATTTACAGAAGACTGCAAAAGCGCATTGGAAATGTTAATAACCGTACTCTGCACTCCTGCCGGTATTCCCACCTGAAAAATCTGTACCAGATAAAATTTCTTCATACACAATCTGGAAAACCGAAGCTGATAACTGCTGTCCGTCATATACAGACATCTAAGAACCAGAATACAGGAAATCAGCTGGGAAATAATGGTCGCAATGGCAACACCTGCAACACCCAGATGAAACACGATCACCAGAATCATATTCAGCACCGCGTTGGTCACACCAGCCACAACCAGGAACAGCAGCGGACGTCTGGTATCCCCTACCGCACGCAGAATAGCTGCACCATAGTTATAAAGCATAAAAAACGGCATTCCCAGGAAATAAATCCTCATATACAAAGTGGACTGGTCAATCACATCCGCAGGCGTTCCCATAACCTCCAGTGCCCATCTTGAAAAAACAAGTCCTACAGCAGCCATCGCCACACCACTGACCAAAGCCAGTGTCACAGACGTATGTACCGTTTCTGACATCTCCTTCGCCTTACCTGCCGCATAGAATCTGGCAGCCAGAACATTAGCTCCCAGTGAAACACCAATAAAAAGATTGGTAAACACATTGATCAAAGCGGTAGTGGAACCAACTGCTGCCAGGGCCTGGCTGCCGGAAAACCGTCCCACCACAATAATATCCACAGCATTGAACATCAGCTGCAGGATTCCGGAAACCATCAGCGGAATGGCAAAAGAAACCAGCTTGTCCATAATGGTTCCGTTACACATATCAATTTCGTACTTATTTTTACTCAACTCTATCGCTCCCTCATCCATATGCCAGCACCACCGGAAGCCTCTTCCGGTCTGCTGCCAGAGTATATAAAAAGCTCTGGCAGGTACTGGCTCACATCATCCTTTCTGTCCCCGAAGCCATTTTTCAAGGACAGAATAAATCACATTCATGTCAATAGGCTTAGTCACATAATCACTCATTCCACACTCTGCTGCCCGGCTCTCATCCTCCTGGAACACATTTGCGGTCATGGCGATCACCGGAATATTTTTCCAGTAGTCACTCTCTCCTGCACGGATAGTTGCCGTGGCCTCATACCCATTCATCACCGGCATCTGGATATCCATGAAGATCAGTTCATAATAATTCTCCGGCCTGATTCCAAGAAGCTTGATCGCCTCCTGCCCATTCTCTGCCACATCCACGATCAGACCGGATTCGGACAAAAGCTCGTACGCAATCTCCCGGTTCAGCTCATTGTCCTCCACCAGCATGATCCTGCGTCCCTTCAAAAAGCCCGGATCCTTTTCCTTCTCTTCACCAGCCTCTGCTGCCAGTAAGGCCTGGTCAGCCTCCTTCTCTTCTTCCACAAGCTTCAGATCCAGCCGCACAAGAAACGTCGTACCTTTCCCCTGAATGCTCTTTACCTCAATACTTCCACCCATCTGTGCAATGATAGACTTGGCAATAGAAAGTCCCAGTCCAGTTCCCTGGGTAGCATTTGTCATGCTGTTATCTTCGCGGGAAAAAGGCTCAAACAGCTTCTTCTGAAATTCTTCCGACATGCCGATTCCATTGTCCTTCACCACAAAAGAATAGCTTGCTTTGCCCTCTGCAAAGCTATTGCCCTGGGTTACCTTTACCTGCACACATCCATGCTCAGGCGTGTACTTCACTCCATTGGAAATCAGATTGATCAAAACCTGCCTGAGTCTTACCGGATCTGCCAGCACATGATCGTCCCGGATTTCTTCTATATCCATATCAAAAATCTGGTGTTTGTCAACAGCTGCCTGACGGCATACTCCATCCACAATTTTCATGGTTTTGCTCAGGTACAGTGGTTCCTCATGAAGCATCGTATCCCCACTCTCAATTTTCGACATATCCAGAACCTCATTGATCAGCTCCAGAAGGTGTCTGGAAGAATCGTCGATCTTCTGAAGACAATCCAGAATACGCGCAGGATCGTTCAGATGATTCATGGCGATCTGGGTCATACCAAGTATTCCATTCATAGGAGTGCGAATGTCATGGGACATACTGCTGAGGAAAATGCTTTTTGCCTTGTTTGCCTCTTCTGCAGACTGATATGCCTCCTTCAGACTGTTCATCAGCTGTTCATTTCTGCTGTGGCTTTCCTGAACATCTGTCGCGATCACAGTCATCATGCCAGGCATAACATTTTCCTCGTCCAGGCAGATAAACTGGAACCGCACCCAGCGGTAAGCATCTTTTGCCCGGATCCGGGCTTCACACTCATAGCTGCCCTCCTGCTCCAGAAATATGCGGGAAAGCTCTGACAGTCTGATTTTCAGCCGTACTTTTTCCCAATCACCCGGTTCACAGTTTGGCGCCAGATATTCTTTCAGGAAGTCTCCGTAATAACCGTCCGGAATCTTTTTATCCAGAAGTCTCTGGTTTCCGCGGTAGTATACCTTGTATTCGCCAGACATCATATCCACATACAAAATGATCAGAGAATTCCTTGCCAGTGCTCCAAGAAGCTGACGGCTCTCGTTTCCGCTTTTGTGAAGGAAATCGAGAATCGTATCTCCCTCTTCATCACTTTGCTTCCGGCTGCTGGCTTCCCAGTTTTCAATATCTGTGAACAGCCTGCTTTCTTCTATTTCATTTTGATCTACTGCCTTGCCATATACCGAATAACAAGTACGGATGCGTCCCGCTCCCAGCAGATATCTGAGATCTCCCTGCAGTTCTTTATCCTCTTCCAGAAGCTCCACCAGCTCCGGACAATAAACAGAACCCTTTCCCCAGGAAAACTCCTCCGCTACTTGTTCCAGCTTCTTGGCATTCTTATAGCTTCGTCCCACAAAGTCAGTGGCTGCATCCAGACAATCGCTGATATGCAGTATTTCAATAAGGAAACGCACATTTGACCTGGTATTGTCAAAATCTGCCGGATATCCTATTTTTCCATCCCAGGATTTGTGATGTCCCAGAACAGCATCCCGATATTTGCAAAGAGCCGGAATCTCCTCTACGAATTTAGCCCCCTCACAGGGATGGCTGAGAATATCATTCTTTTCCCTTTGTGTCAGCTGCCGTGACTGCTTGTTCACAATAGATGCAAGTCTGATCATTCCAATATCCAGAAGCTGTGCAGACTGGGAAACATAGTCCAGAATGGTCTCCTGATTTTCCAGCACTTCCACCACGTTCTCATAACCAAAGGTTCCAATCAGAAGCTCCGGCCGCTTTTTCATCACTACATTCAGAATTCGCCTGGCAATCTGCTCCACCATTGCACTGTGCATGGCAGTGCCCTCATCCCGGCTTACCATGATCTGCATAAGAACCAGGGTGTTTATTTCATCTCCAGTAATATATTTCAACACATCCCTGAGAGAACGCCATACTACATCATTTACAAAGGTATCGTTTTCTGTCCTGGACAGCCTGCGAATAGCATGCACATAATTGGATACACAAAAATCACGGAGATCTGGTGCTCCGTGATATTCATCCGCATATTTCTCCAACAATTCCAAAATCGTCGGCAAATGGTTAATCGCAACCTGAAAATAGCGGCTGTCAGAAAAAGGCACTCCCTCCTGGCTGTCCAGATCGTCATGCTCCATACTGTGTTCACAGAATTTCCGGTAATCCTCCAGAAGCTCTGTGCAGGTTATCTTACCCTGATAGAACAGACAGGACTTATAATTACAGTATATTTCATCCAGCATTTCGTAGGGCTCCGGATTCTTCTCAAGCTCACGCTGATAATATTCTTCCAGAACCCGGGATGCTCTGGAAAGAAGCTCCGGATCAATCTCCCTCACGGTAAATCTCAGGACTGAATTTCCAAGAAGATCATAATTCAGTTCTTCGATCAGTTCATCAAAATCAAACCGCTCTCCGTCTAATTCCCGGACTTTCTCATCATTATAAAATTCCATTGCCTCATCAATGTACTGCAAAAGCTCCTTGGCCGTGTCCAGATTAAAGTTCATCAACACTATCGGAAAATTATAATAAGAAAAAAGGATTCGCTTCCTTACGTCAAAATCCTCGATTTCAAAATATCTGGAAGAAAGTGCCCGCAGTCTGTCAAAATACATGGCTCCTTTCTTTCCATCTTCATCACTGAAGGGACGGTTATAAAAATTTCCCAGAAGATTCAGGGTCCAGATATAAGAGTCCAGATCATCACTTTTCTGAAAATATCCATCCAGAAGCTCCAGAATTTCCAGCATGGCAAGGTTATCCTCATAGCCCTCCTCATCGGCCATGCGGATCTGATGCAGAAATTCTCTTGCCAGTTCCTCGTTCAGCTCCGCCTCTCCGTCAAGGAAGGGGCGGATATACAGATTCAGAAGTGCCTCATTTTCAATGTAAAGCCGGCGCATCATTCTGGATTTGTTCTTCAGATTTTCGATCCACGCCTCCTGGTCTTCTGCCTTCAGCAGATTCTCCTGAATCTGATCTTCCGTCTTCAGATTTTCTTTGTATTTGGTGTAAAAATGAATAATATTTTCCCGCGTGATCATTCCGCCGCACCTCTTTTGGAAATACGCTCATGATTCCGGCTCTTGCACTGATACATTCTTTGATCCGCTTCCTTCACCAAATCTGCGATTTTTCCCTTTTTTTCCTCAAATGCCACAATGCCATAGGAAAAGCTGATGTTGCGGATTTCTCCGTTAATATCAAAATGGATCGGGCTCTTTTCCAGAATTTCGTTTAGCCGTTCCTGTATCTGCTCCGGCTCCAGTGCAGACAAAATAAGGAACTCATCTCCTGCATACCGGTACAGAAGATCCTGCCTGTCCATAGCACACTTCATATTCTCTGCAAAACACACCAGGTAACGGTCTCCGTTTTCATGGCCATAGCAGTCATTGATCAGCTTCAGATAATCCAGGTCAATAAATACAAGGCTGCCCTTCTTATGATTCTTCATAAAGCGCTTGCTGTTGTGGTCAAAAGCCGCACGGTTCAGACAGCCGGTAAGGGCATCCCTCTCCATGGACACCTTCAGGCGTTCAATCCGAAGCTCCTCACGGGTAAGGAGACGTACCATCTGGTCGTAATTCTCCTTCTCCTGCTCCAGAGACTCCAGATACATTCTCTCGAATTCCGGTATCTGTCTCCGAAGCTCTTCCCGGTCACTTCCGTATGCAGCCGTGCGCATAAGCTTATAAACCGGACAGAAGCTTCCGCTGAAATTCCGGGCATTCTTAATGTAGCTGCCAATACGTATAATATCGTCCCAGCGTTCTTCCTCCGCCATTACCTGAAGGAACTCTCCGAAATAGCAGACGCAGAAGCTTAAGGTATCCCTGGCACCCTCCCCGGCTTCCATTTTCTTCATATAGCTGTTAAATTCTTCCGCAATGACCGCCTTGTCTTTTTGCTGGTAAAGGCGAAGATACAAGTCCGTAAATTCCTTCTGAAGCAGGAAAAAGGCTCTGCCATCTTCAGGAATCTCCCGTTCTGTAAGAATCGCCTGCATATCCACTGCCGCCTGCTCCGCGCCTGCAACATCTCCCATGCCCAGCTTCACGTAAACCTTGCTGTCATAATAGACCAGCTCATTTAAAGTATCCGAATTCCAGAAATCCACACTGCTGTCACAGGGATCCAGTCTGGAAATATCCATCATTTTCTCCAGATAAAAATCCGCCTCAAAAAACAGTCCACAGTCTGAAAAAGCGGCTACGATAGTGTTATAAACAGATTTCAGAGGGGATCTTAAGGTAAATCCGGAATTGGCATATTTCAGGCCATATTCCACAATCTTCGGGGGAAAACCAAGGCAGAAATAAAGTCTTACCAGGGCAAGATAAAGTCTGGATTTCTCCTTGGAACGCTCCATGTGAACTCCGGCCTCCCGGCAGATTTCGATCAGAGGATAGGCATATTCCCGAAAATTATAGGCAAAAATCCCATAACTTATATAATAGATTTCTTCTGTATAAACAGTAAAATCCGATATCTGCTTCAGCTCCTCCACACAGCGTGCCACATCCTCTTTTGTCCAGGTTCCTGTTTTTACTTTATTTTTTATTTCTTCAACTGTATACATACAAGTTTTATTCTCCTGCTTATTACTGTTGTTAATTCGACAAAAGACCCGGTGAGTTTAATAGATCACCCGGTCTCTTCCCTGTTCTTTGCCCATATAAAGTTTCGCATCCACATTTTTCAGCAAGGTGTCTATATTGGACTTGAAATCATTCTCCTCCACGCCAAACGTCATAGTAACCGGAATCCATTCTCCCCTCCAGTCAAACAGATCGTTGTCCAGCTTCATGCGAAGAGAGTTGAGCATAAGGCATACTTCGTCTCCGTTCATATCTGGGAAAAAGAAGATGAATTCTTCGCCTCCCCAGCGGCACAATTTGGCATGCTCACCCAATTCCCGGCTCATATGCTGTGTGATCCATACCAGTACCGCATCTCCGCAGTCATGTCCCCAGTGGTCATTGATCCTCTTAAAGAAATCAATATCGCCCATACCAATGGTAAACGCCATAGCAGGCTCTTTCCTGTGCTTCTCCGTAATATACTGCATCATCTGACGGCGGTTCCACAAACCTGTCAGCGGATCGGTCCCTGCCTGTTTCTTCAGCTGCTCATTATACAACACCAGCTTCTTCTCCGCAGATTCCACATTGGAGCTGAACATACTGCACGCTACAGCCATAAGCACAAACGTCACAATGGTATTTATGATCTGTAATACAACTGTAGCCGTTTCTGTCAGGGCAAAAACAGAAATATTTACCCTGCAGTACAAAAACAGGCTGAATCGTACTGCAAACAGAACTGCTGTATAGCTGACCTTATACACAAGAGAATTGTAGACAGCAAAATATACCAGTACCAGCATCTCAAACATCAGATGCTGAATACCGCAGTCCCATCCATAGAGAATAACAAACACAATTATCCATGCCAGCTGCAGACCGCTGCAGACAAGCACACTGGTGTGTACCTTCAACCGGTATGTTGCATAAAAAGCAGCAACCGACATTGCTGCGAAAATATATCCTGTCCAGACCTCTGTCTTCGGTCCCACAATGCAGAATACTAACGGAATGATCAGAAAATAAAGTCCCAGAATCAACAATATAATTCTGAGAAGGAACAATATACGCTGAGGCTCATTCTCATGAACTGCTTCTTTCCTCAACAATGCATTAAATTTCCTGCACAGCCCTTTAACCATTACAGGTGCCGCCTTTCCCACGAGTGTTCAATATAATAATATTGCACTATTTATCACAAAAATGCAACCTTTTTTTGTAATTATTTATATTATTTGCGCTTTTTACTTTACGGTTCAATGGTAACGTTCCGCAAGGTGCTTTTTGCGAACAAAGTTCACAGGGAACCCGGGAATCTCAGCGCGAAATCATGCGAATGCATGATTTCTGCGCATCGCAAAGCGTGTTACTGGTCACGAAGTGACAGTAGCCTTTTTGCCAAATATTGCTTTTTATTCATAGTCAGGATTACAGAATCAAAAAATCTGATATATAAATCTTTTGTAACGATTCGGCAGGTGCTTTAATCCTCCACTCTTGTTCCCATGTAATAGAAGCCTTTACAGGTATCCAGACGCACATTCACATACTTGCCAAGAAGATCCGGGGTTCCTGGAAAATGAACCAGCAGATTATACTGGGTTCTTCCTGTGAAAATACCCTTTTCCTTGCTCTCCGTCTCAACAAGAACTTCCTGAACCTCGCCCTGGAATCTGGAAGAGACTTCTCTTCCTTTCTCCTGAACCAGCTTTAGAAGGCGGTCAAAACGATCCTTCACCACATCCTCTGGAACCTGATCCTCCATCTTCGCCGCAGGAGTGCCGCTTCTCTTGGAATAGATAAAGGTAAATGCAGTATCAAAATCAGATTTCTCCACTACATCCAGAGTTTCCTGAAAATCCTCCTCAGTTTCACCCGGGAAACCTACAATAATATCTGTAGTCAGGGAAATATCCGGCACCGCTGTACGGATTTTCTCCACCAGTCCCAGATACTTCTCCTTATCATAATGCCGGTTCATGATCTTCAGGATACGGCTGCTGCCAGACTGCATAGGCAGATGCAGATGATGGCACACCTTCCTGCTCTTACTCATATATTCGATCAGCTCATCAGATAGATCCTTCGGATGAGAAGTCATAAACCGGATTCTCTTCAGCCCCTCGATCTGCTCCACCTTCTCAAGAAGCTGTGCAAAAGTCACCGGATCCTTCAAAGTCTTTCCATAAGAGTTTACATTCTGTCCCAGAAGCATAACCTCTGTAACGCCATCCGCCACCAGAGCCTCTATCTCTTTCACAATCGCCTCCGGCTCACGGCTTCTTTCACGCCCTCTTACATAAGGCACAATGCAATAACTGCAGA
The DNA here is from genome assembly GCF_020554845.1 of Blautia faecis. Classification (GTDB taxonomy): domain Bacteria; phylum Bacillota; class Clostridia; order Lachnospirales; family Lachnospiraceae; genus Blautia_A; species Blautia_A faecis. The sequence goes on from NZ_JAJCIA010000006.1 coordinate 88,100, forward strand.
AATTATTACATCCAAACATAATATTCACACCGGACTTAAAAGAATAATTACGCTCTGTAGGCAGCTCCTCCACGATCTTATCCGTACCCTCCCAGATATCGATCAGCTGGCTGTCACGATTCTCCATCTCATAAAACAGCTCTGCAAACTTAAAAATATTATGGGTTCCAAACACCAGATTGACAAATGGATAATCCTTCTGGATCTTATCCACAACCTGCTTCTCCTGCATCATACACCCAAACAAAGCAATCTTCATATCCGGATTAGACTTCTTCAGACTATGCAGCTTACCAAGGCGACCATACACCTTAAGATTGGCATTCTCACGAACCGTACAGGTATTATAAATCACAACATCCGCATCCTCTGTTTCCTGTCTCTTAAAACCAATCTCATCCATAATCCCTGCAACAACCTCAGATTGCTTCTCATTCATCTGACACCCAAACGTCTGCAGACAATAAGTAATCCGCCGTCCCAGCTCCCGCTCCCTCAAAGCCACCATCTCAGCCAGCTTCGCCATATAATAATACTGACGCTCTGTATCATCCTGAGGCGGTGTAATACTCGTATCTATCTTACTGAAATCAATTTCATTAAACATACTTTATTCCTTTCATAAAAAGACCCCTTGTCAAATCAAGGGGCTACTCCTGTCTATATCTAAATATTTTATCCTATTTACCCCCTTTTGTCCAGCAATTTATTTCCCCACACCACCTATACAATTATACTCCCCCAGGCGCTGCCTGCAGCCGCCGTCCCTTCCCAGTAACCAGTGAGAGGAAGTGGGTGCCGTCTGGGGGCATTGCCGAAATGGGGCGTCTGGCGAGCATAGCGATCTATAAAATTGCACTGTCTGAGCCCTGCAAGGGCGAGTTTGCAATTTTATAGATCACTAGGCGGCGGAGCCAGACACCCCATTTCGGCACCGCCCCCAGACGGCACTCACTTCCTCTCACGTCCCTCGAAATCAAAAAAGGCTTCAGGGAACGCACTCACACACTCCCTGAAGCCATTCATATAGGGGAAATTACAGCTCTACGTAATGTCCCTCTGCTTCACCGTTTACTACATAATATGCCTTATTCTCTTCAGTCTTAACGTAAACTTTAATATCCTGGATATCTTCTTCTTTCTTTCCGGTCATCTCTGTCCAGGCCTTTTTCACATTTGCTACTACATCCTTAGTAGTGAATTCCTTGCCTGCATACTGAATAAAAATCTCCTCAGCTGCAACAGCCGCCTTCTTAGCAGTTCTTCTAACAGCAGGCTTCTTAGCCTCTGCCTTCCCAGCTGTCTTAGCCGGAGCCTTTGCAGTCTCCTTAACAGCCTCTTTCGCAGTCTCTTTAACGCTCTCAGTAGCAGCCTTAACAGTCTCTGTAGCTGCTTTCACAGTCTCAACAACAGCTGTCTTAACAGCCTCTGCCTTACTTGGCTCAGCCTTTACCTCTGCTGCAGCTGTAGCTTTAACCTCAGCCACAGTCTTAGCAGCCTTCTTGGCCGCCATTGTTTCTGCCTTTTTTGTAGTTCTCTTCGTAGCCATTATAATAGCCTCCTTGACGGTGAATATAATCTTCGTTTTCGCTTCTATGATAGAATACTACGAATCAATTTTTTTTGCAAGTTCTGCTAAAATCCCCCTTGACAAACCATTTCTCTGAATTCATAGGTAAAAGTACACAAACAAAACCTGTTAATTTCAGGAAATCTTCGGGTACAAATCTTAAAATCCTGATAATTTTTGTTTTCTTGCACAGTTATTGCCAAAAAATGGATGGATTTTCTTGTTTTTTTCGTCATCTATTTCCCTGTATAACCTTACAGACCAAGGTTCTCAAGGTCATATTTCATATAAGCATTCAATCTTTCCTTCAGTTTTTCGTGCTGGGGCAGATCCAGTTCCCTGTCAAGCTCCAGAATTCCTCCTGCGGCGTCACTGGCAGCTTTCAGTACATCTGAATCCTGATAAATATCTCCGATCCGGAACTCCAGCTGTCCGCTCTGACGGATTCCAAACAGATCTCCCGGTCCCCGAAGCTTCAGATCCTCCCCTGCTATAAAAAATCCATCATTCGATTTATTCAAAATCTCCAGTCTCCTGGAGGTCTCTTCCTCTTCATTTCCCTGCATAAAAATACAGTAAGACTGATATGCCCCACGTCCAACACGCCCTCTCAGCTGATGAAGCTGTGCAAGTCCGAACCGCTCTGCATTTTCTACCATCATCACCGTAGCATTTGGCACATTTACACCTACTTCCACTACTGTAGTAGACACCAGCACCTGGATTTCTCCCCTTGCAAACTGTTCCATGATCTCATTCTTTTCCTTGGGCTTCATTTTTCCATGGAGCATTCCAATGGTGATGTCTGATGGAAAAATCTCTCTCAGCCGTGCTGTATAGTCCGTCACGTTTTCCCCGTCTGCCCCCTCGCTTTCTTCTACCATAGGGCAAATCACATACGCCTGGCGCCCTTCCCGCACCTGCCTTTCTATAAAGGAGTAGGCTTTCGGGCGATAAGACGTGCCAACTACACAGTTCTTAATCGGGAGACGCATGGCAGGAAGCTCATCTATAATGGAAATATCCAGATCCCCGTATACAATGATCGCAAGAGTTCTGGGGATGGGAGTGGCACTCATAACCAGCACATGCGGCGCATTTCCCCTGGTAGTCAGTGCCTCTCTTTGCTTCACGCCAAAGCGATGCTGCTCATCGGTGATCACAAGGCCAAGATTCTCGTACACCACTTTTTCCTGGATCAGGGCGTGAGTTCCAATGATCACATTTGCCTCCCCGGATGCGATTTCTCCATAGATTCTTCTTTTCTCTTTCTGGGCGGTTGAGCCAGTAAGAAGAACCGGATGGCAGGATGAAATCTCCTGTTCCTCTATCAGCTTTGTAAATGCTTCAAAATGCTGATTTGCAAGTACCTCTGTGGGCACCATCAATGCTGCCTGATAGCCATTTTCCACAGTAAGGATCATTGCCAGAAAAGCCAGAATCGTTTTTCCGCTTCCAACGTCACCCTGAACCAGCCGGGACATAAGGGTATGTCCGCAAAGGTCTCTTTCGATCTCATGCCAGGCGTTTAGCTGTGCCTTTGTCAGATCATAAGGAAGACCTTCCATAACCTGTTCTGTGGTCCATACCGGCTTCATGGGAAAAGCATTGGGAGCTTCTTCTGTTTTTCCCTTCAGGATCTGTACTGCCAGAATAAACAAAAGGAATTCGTCAAACACAAGGCGTTTTCGCGCCACCAGAAGTTCCTGCATATTGCCTGGAAAATGGACAGTGGAAATGGCATAATTATCATCTGCCAGGTGATAAAATTCCTTAATCTCATCTGGGAGAAATTCTGTCTGCAGGCTCTGTTCATCCAGGATCTGATGCATCAGCTTGATTATCAGTTTGTTTGTAAGCCCTGCAGTAAGTCCGTATATGGGCTGCATGCTGTGAAGGATTTCTTCATAAGCTGCGGGTGTGAAAATCTCCGGATGCTCCATCTCCAGATGACCTTTTTTTCTGGAGATTTTGCCACGGAAAATAAAGCAGCTGCCTTTTTTCAGAGTGTTTTTTAAGTAGGGGGCATTAAACCATACCACAGGAAGTTTTCCGGTGGTATCTGCCACAGTGATGGAGATCACCTGAAGATTACGGATCCTGTTTACATAGACTCCGGCAGTGACAGTTCCACGAACAGACACCACGGAGTTCTCCTTCAAAGAACCAATTTCCTCCGGTGCCTCATATGAGTCGTAATTTCTTGGATAATAATGGAGCAGATCATCTGTTGTGGTGATACTGATCTTCTGAAATAGTTTTTCCGTCTTTTCTCCTACTCCTTTTAGTTCCCGAAGAAGCTTTGCCACTGTTTTTCCTCTCTTTCTGATCATTCATCTCTGTTTCCGGGTCTTTCTTCATTTACCCGAAAAGCGTTCTCATTATTTTACAACAAAGACTGTCAATTTTCCATACTTATTTCACTTTACCCAGAGCAATATCTCCTGCTGCTAACCACTTCCAACTCAATAACAGCTTCACGGTGCGCAAAAAAACTTAATATTACCAATGAGCCTATGTTTATTATTAAAGAAGACAGGGCGGAAATCTTCCACCCTGTCTTCCATCTCTTTATCACTCGCCGCCCTGCAGCTATTCATTAGTTACTGTTCACTCCGTGACCAGTAACGCGCTTCGCGATGCACAGAAAGACGAACCTTCTTGTGACAAGCACAAGAAGTAGCGTTTGCTGCGCAAACTTAATTCTCGGGTTTTCTGTGAACTTTGTTCACAAAAAACACCTCGCGGAACGTTATCAGTGAACAGTAACATTCATTACTCAACAGAAATAATGTAATAATAAATCGGCTGTCCGCCCATATTTACCTCTACTTCGCAGTCCGGATATGCTTCTTCCAGCTCTGCGGCAAGGCTCTCGGCATCCTCTTCTGTGGTCTCAGCACCGTAGTAAATGCTGATCACCTCAGAATCCTCGTCTACCATAGCTGCCACCATCTCTTTGGCAACATTCTCACGTCCCTTGCCTACTGCAAGAATTCCGTGATCACCGATTCCCATAATATCGCCCTCGTGGATTTCTTTCTCATCCAGTCTGGTGTCTCGGACTGCGTATGTTACCTGTCCGGTCTTCACCATGGATACAGCCTCCATCATGGCTTCCAGATTCTCTTCTCCATTCATTTCCGGCTGGAAGCTGATCAGAGCTGTGATTCCCTGCGGAATCGTCTTGGTAGGAACTACCACGATCTCTTTGTCCTCGGTAAGGTCTCTCGCCTGGTTTGCAGCAAGAACAATATTCTTATTATTCGGGAAAATATAAATAGTATCTGCATTTACTTCAGCGATGGCATTGAGCATGTCCTCTGTACTTGGGTTCATGGTCTGACCGCCCTCGATGATATAATCTACATTCAGCTCTTTAAACAGGGTGGAGAGTCCTTCTCCGACGGAAACACTGATAAATCCGTATTTCTTATGCTCTTTGGCAGCTTTCGCAGCAGCTTCCTTCTTCTCCTGTTCTTCCTGCTCCCGGGCAAGCTTCTCGGCATCCTTGATCAGCTTCTCCTGATGTTCCTCACGCATGTTATCAATCTTCATGCGGGAAAGTGCACCGTAGGTAAGCGCTTTCTCGAATGCCTGGCCAGGATGATTGGTGTGTACATGTACTTTCACGATTTCATCATCTGCTACCAGTACAATGGAATCACCAATTGATGTAAGGAACTCCTTGAAGCTGTGAAGCTCCTCATCTGGAAGAGGCTTATTCAAAAGAATGATGAACTCCGTGCAATATCCAAATTTGATATCCGCTTCTGCCTGCTGGGAGATCCTGGTCACTGCCGGACCGGAAGATACCTTCTCAAATGCAGAATAGTCGATTTCTTTTCCAAGATAACCATCAAATGCACCACGGAAAACTTCTAGAAGTCCCTGTCCGCCTGAGTCTACTACACCTGCTTCTTTCAGGACAGGAAGCATTTCCGGTGTGCGGGCAAGTGTCTTCTCAGCATGCTCGAAAATGGCACGGAAGAAAAGCTCCAGATTTGCAGATTCCTCTGCAATCTCAGCAGCCTTTACTGCGGCCTCACGTGCTACTGTAAGAATGGTACCTTCCTTCGGCTTCATAACTGCTTTGTATGCAGTCTCTACAGCCTTCTCCATAGCAGCTGCGATCACAACTGCATCCATTTCTTTATGTCCCTTGGTTCCCTTGGTAAAGCCTCTGAGAAGCTGGGAAAGAATAACGCCTGAGTTACCTCTGGCTCCACGCAGGGAACCGGACGAAATAGCCTTGGCGAGTGTCTCCATATCAGGATCTGTAAGACTGCTTACCTCTGATGCAGCTGACATAATAGTCATTGTCATATTCGTACCGGTATCTCCATCCGGAACCGGGAATACATTCAACTCGTTGATCCATTCTTTCTTCGCTTCCAGGTTCTTGGCTCCTGCCAGAAACATTCTGGAAAGTATCTTGGCATCTATGGTCTGTCTATCCACCACAAGTTTCCTCCTCTAATCCTAATCTATTGCACGAACACCTTCTACGTAAATGTTGATCTTCTCAATCTCCATTCCTGTAAAAGCCTCGACTTTATATTTCACATTGTTTACAAGATTATCTGCAATAGTGCTGATATTCACACCGTACGCCACGATTACATGAAAATCAAGGCGAATCTTATTATCTTCTGTGATCTTAACATTTATACCATGCTGTAAGGAATCTCTCCTGAGCAGCTTTACAAGGCCGTCCTTCATGCTGACAGCGGCCATACCGATAATACCAAAACATTCTACTGCAACGCTTCCTGCATAAGTCGCGATTACATCCGTATCAATAATGATCTGGCCAAGGCCGGAATCTATACGTCCCTTCATATGGTTTACCTCCATTAATTTGATTTTCAAAATGTATATACCATATTATACCCTTTTTTCATTCATTACGCAATGCTAGAGTTCGACTTGGTTCATCATATATCAAAAAGCCTGTATTTTCAAGGTTTTTTTGAATTTCTTATAAATCTATGTTTCGTCTATTTGCGTCTATATTCCTTTGTTTGTCGTAAAATTTGGCGTAAAATTGGCGTAGAAAAAGCCACGCCCAATAGTAGGGAATGGCTTTGATCTTACATATATTTCTCTAGCTTTTTCATTTCATTTTGCATTCTTTCTATACTTCCATGATTATAAACATTCATTGTCATGCTAATATCACTATGCCCCATGATTCCCTGTAATATTTTAGGATCCATCCCGGCTTCTGCCATTCTCGTACATGCAGTGTGCCGTAATATATGGGCTGTTATATGCGGTAGCAAAATAGGTTCTCTGTGCTCAGCTGCTGCCAGCTTGGACTCCTTTTTATTATACGCGTTGGTAATATTCCGCAGTACATCATTGAAATTAAATGGCAATATTGGCGTACCGTTTGAAGTGATAAAAACAAATCCCTTAATTCCGTCAATTGGTCTTTCCTTTACCCTCTTTCCAAGAACCAAATCCAATTCTTTCTGCTTTAATAGGCTTTTTCTTGCAATAGCTGTTAATGAGATGTCTCTATTTCCCGAACGGCTTTTCGGTAGCTCAACGTGAAGTTTATAGCCATCTCCAAAATCTCTGTATATCAATTGTCGGCGAACATGAATTAAATTATTTTTTAAATCAATGTCATTCCATGTAAGTCCAATAATTTCACCAATTCGCAAGGCTGTAGACAGGGCAAATGTCAGCATGGGAAGATATACATTATAAGTTTTGCTGTTCTCCACAAAATCAAGTAATATATTTTGCTCTTTTACTGTCAGAGCTTGCCTCTGGCTCGGCTCCACTTTTATTTCCTTCTGACAGCCTTTGCAGGGATTCTTTCTTAACATATCTGAATCAACGGCCATTTGAAAAACTGATGACAATAATACATGGCAAGTCTGAATTGTAGAGCCTTTAAAATTCCGCTTACTTAGCTCTGCATATAGCTTTTTTACATGAATCTGCTTAATCTGTGATATTTTCATATCACCAAGTATGCTTTGCTTTACACTAATATTCCAGTCATTCTCGTAATTGCACCGGGTTGATTCTCTGATATTTGCTTTACCGTCCATATATATGTTAAATAGCTGATTCAGCGTCATATTTGCAGAATTGGTATTGATACCGTCTTGAATATCCTTTTGTATTTGCTGTTCCTTTTCTCTCAATTCCACCAGGGAAAGCGCGTATACAGTGCCTCTTTTCCCTGTTACTGGTTCAGTCCATCTATAGCAGTATCTTCCCTGCTTGTTTTGACTTTCGCCAACTCTCAGCACTCTGCCCCGGCTGTCTGTTCTCTTTTTTCTTGCCATATTTCCACAACTCCTTTATTACAAAAGGGCAGCAGTTACCGCCGCCCTATTCGCTTCACCCTAACAGGGCTTTCACATACGCATAAATAACTTTTAGCCAGTGACTATTGTCACAATTCTGCACAAGATTGATAATCTCTGTTTTATAGTAATTCATTCTTCTTTTTCCCCCGAAACAACACATTTGCTTTGTTGTTCTAACTTCTGAATAGTTTTTTGCAATTCTTGAATCATATTTGCCTGTATTCCAAGCAAGTTAATAACTGAATAAACAAGTGAAGCAGATGGAAGACCCTCTTTATTTTGAGGGTTTTTTATTTCTTCTAATATTTTTTCCTGCTGATCTTCTGTATATATTAAATCTGTACTATTCATTTTTGTTTTCCTTTAATATGTCAGAAATAATAATATAAATGTATCGTAAAATCTGATCCACTTTTATTTTGTCAAGCATCTCAATAATTTCTTTCTTGTAATCCATATTTACTCCTTCTGTGCCTCTGCTCTTTTTCTGAATCGCATGGTTGCCAAACAATCTGAAAAGCTAAGTATCTTCTTAATTTCATCGGTTTCATTCACGCACAAAATATTCCAGATCAAAAAGAATCTCGCTTGGTCTTCTTCTGACATGCTCATAAGCTTTTCTTCTTTGCTTCCGTCCAAAAGAATTTTTGCAACTTCATAAGTTCTTTGCAAGAAATATCTGTTTTTATTCTCCGCTACAATCTCCGCAATTGCTTCTCTACAAGGAACTTGAGTTAATGCACATCTTTCCATTAGTTCTCATCCTCCTGTTTAAGCTCGTATTCATAAGCCGTTTTAGCAGCACCGTACAAAAAACTTAATGTTTCCTTAGAATATATCCTTGACACAAAATTAATAATATCAAGTTGCAGTGTACTAACAGATTTCTGACTGTAGTATAAATCGCAAAGTTCCTCTGTTTCCTTTAATTTTGCTTTTAACTGTTCGATTTCTTCCTGCTGGTCTGTAATGATCTCACTTGCCAACGGCTGATAGTCTGCATCATTCTCCGCATACTCGGAAATAGCCTTTTCTTTCTCTTCGGCGGTCTCATCATCCAGGTAATCCCAGAAATCCAAAACTCGCTCTTCTTCCTCTTCCTCCACTGCCGCTTCCATTTTTTCTGGAGCTCCTGTGTAGTTTGCTCTGAACTGTTCCAGTCTATTAGGCAGGGTTTTTGTGTAAAATTCCTGTGCCTCATCATTTCTGAATTTTGATAATCTTCTTTCGATTACCGCCTTGTATTTTTCTGCGATTTCTGCTCTGTTCATTCAATCATTCCTCCATAAAATTCTTGCTAGGGGCTAACAGGAATGATATACTGCACCTGTAGCCCTGTGATTTGCTTGTTTCCGGGTTACACGCCCCTGTCGGAGTTGCAGCTCTGACAAGGGCATTTTTATTAAATTCCTTTTCCATCATGTACGAGCTGAAACAGAACGGTACACATCACACCAGAAAAGAAAATTAATACTGCTTCTGTTGCTGTGAACATCTCTCAAACTCCTTTCTTTTGGTATGCTCTGCATCCACCAAGGGACGAAGTAAAGCAAGTTCTTGATCAATCTGCTTCATTTCAATCTCATATTCTGGTTTCCAGTCATTACCGCTATGACAAATAATAAAAGATTTTCTGCTTACCAGCTGAATGTATTTCAAAACCTCTTCTGCTGTCATATCGGTTGTACCTGGGATTCCCCGAAAAAGCTCGCCTTATAGGTAGCACCATCTCCCCGGCTTCCCCAAATCAGCGCTGTGCTAAACAATGCCTTGCTTCCGTGAATAACCTCAAATCCGAGTTCTTTCCACCTAGCCCATGTATTAACAGGCTCGGTTATATTTGCCGCTTTTTTGGCTGTTTCAATGCGAGTATTGTTTACTTCCTCAGCCTTTGCAGATAACCACGCTCTGTGAAGAGCTTCACCAAAACTGATACCCTTTGTTTTACGGTAAATCTTCCAGGCTTTCAACATGACCTTTGATAAATTATATCTCATATGTACATCTCCTTTCTCTTCTGGAAATCCCGATCAGCTCCGGCAGGTCTTAAACCAATCTCGACAACTCCTGTGCCTTTGCTTACCCTTGCCCGGTGTTATGTCAGTGTCTTTGGTACATCTTGCGATCTCATCATTTTCACTTTTCGCTGTTCTCTGTTCCCTTGAACTGATTATAGTATAGTCTATCGTACCCGATATATCAATATGTAAAATTCACGATATTGTACCCGATATAAAAATGTTATTTTGTGTAATATGTATATTGTACCCGATAGTATTATAAACTATAATAATTTTAATTATATCCAACAACATAGAAAGGAGTTCAACATGTCGGAAGAAAGCAAGATTAGTAAAGCTCAGCAAAAAGCAGTTGCAAAATATATGAAAAATAATTATGACGAAATCAAAATTCGTGTTGAAAAAGGAAAACGCGAAATCATTCGCCAGGCAGCAGAAGCCGCCGGGGAATCTGTAAACGGCTATATTAAAAAAGCTGTAGATCAGCGCATGGAGCAGGACTGCAAAAAGTAATCAAGCCTAATAAAGAGAAAAAGAGCTTGAACATTTGTTCTTTTTGTGCTATTTTAAAAATAGGCTAACGCTTGCGTGGAGCTTTAACGAACTCACCACACGCATAAATCTACACAAAAAGGATAGTTTCATTTCCTTAAATGAATAAAAAGGGCTGCTCTTTCGTTTGGGCGGTCTTTTTTATTGCGTTTCTGTGCTACTTGTACTATAATAATTAATAGATAACGATCACCTTTCTAGGAACCCCGGTTATTCAATGCACGCACACGAGTAACCAGGGTTTTTTTATTGACTTAGAATTTTTCTCATGACTGTTTCTGTCTGCTTTGAGATTTTCCAGATCGGCTCAGAATTAGCCCGGAACATATTCACTAGCAGAGTTTGAGTCGCGTAGTATGCGTTCATAGAATCGCCCAGCTCTTGTTTTGCAAGTTGGAAAACTTTCTCGATACGTTCCGGCGATATCCGATAGAAAGTGGAAAATTCCGTTATCAAACATCCAACAATTTCTTGATCGGTCACTGCAGCCCCTCCTGTTTGCGCCCCTGCACCAGATTGCCAGCACCGGGAACTTAATTTCTTAATCTTCTGGCTCTGTTGTTTTCTGGTTCATACAATTGGAATAATTTTTTGCAAAATACGCCGCCGCACTGTTCGTTCCATTAGATTGAGCTGTCACATGAACACCATCAGCATTTACAAGCTCAACAGGTTCTTGATCTGCCTTTTTCTGTTTGTTTGCTTCCATTTCTGCAAAGCCTTGCTTACTAATGCGGCTGATCCGAACGTCTTCAACTGTTTCTTTCTCATACTGCTGTTCATATCTGTTTAAAAAAGTACCTTCTGCATGTACACGAATCTTCATACTTGTACCATCACGGCCTGTTCCGCCATTTTCTTTCCCGGTCAATTCCCCAGTAAATTTATCAATGACTTCACTTGCTGTTTTTGCCACTTCATCTAGCACCGCATTTGCCTTTGCTTCTGACGGAACATTTAAGCGGAATCCGTTCTGTTCTGCCATCAACTGCACTTTTCGGACACAAAATTCCGATCTGCTCTTCATTGCATCCTTACAAAAGCTGGCCAGTTCATCTTCTGTAAGTTGCACCTCGCTTTGGCTGATAATATTCATCTTATTAAGCAAATCAAAATCAAAGTAGCCCTTTATGTACTTGTTAGCGTTGCCCCTTCTCCGATCTGCGACTGCAGCAGCCAATTTTTCCCGGTACATATTTCTGGTAAATTCAAAATGTTTACCATATTCTGCATCCAAACTTGCCAATTCTTCCTTTAATGCCGTTGGATTCAGTCGAGCCTTTGCAGTCTCAATCTCTTCAATTTTTCGATTTGCCAAACCGTCCACATCGCCCTTAAAATCCTTCATAATTCTTCGAATTTCATCAAATTTTCCCATCCCTTTATTCCCCTTTCACTTCTGGTTTAAGAACTTCAACTGCAGTTGCAACAACTTCCGCACAGCCATAACTCCGACGTGTGCAGAATCCCAGTTTTACGAAATGCCCCGGTTTAACTTCCATATTCTCGGACAGACCAACTTTTGCTGATTTTCCATAAAAATCAATAGTCAAACTTTCAAAACAATACGGCATTCCATCTTTACCAATTCCGCTTTTTGAAGTTTTAGATAAAACTTTAAAATATTTTTTTTCCATTTTTTCTGATCTCCTTTCAAATTAACTTGTCCATTTTTGCGGTGATAATATAAACTTTTGACGCTTCGGCTCCGAAATAATGTACTTGCTCATATCCTCGCCCTGCTCTAGCAACTCTGATTTCGCTTTTTCAATTTGCTCGACTGCTTCTTGCTCTGAAATGTCCAGCATTTCCGCAATATCTCGCTGTGAAAACAATTCTTGTGTGTGAAACTGTTCAGACAGCATCATCCGAAGTCCATGAAATGTGCTTGCAACAGTCAAATCATAATTTCGGACACCATTTTTCATCATTCGGATTAACTCTTTTTTATCCACCCCAAATCGGGAATAGGTTTTCATTAGTTCCGTAGCCGCTTCTTCAATCGTCATTTTTTCAATCTCCTTTCTAGCCTAATAAATGCCTAGGTTTGCTTTAATCTCTGTTAATTGGTTGCTTATTTCGTCCTAAAATCAGCTTTTAAACATTCAATGGTAATTGTCCATCTACGACACAAAATCCAAAATTCGGGCGTTTAATGCTTATTATTATGTAAATTGTAGGGGTGACGAATTTCGTCTAAGCAATTTTGAGCAATTCCCATTTTGTGAACTTTGACTGTCCGAAAAACGGACATCCAGAATATTTCAGTCCCTTTTTTGTTTTTTTGAAAAATTTTGAGGGAGCTTGATATTAAAAGCCTTTTTTATTTGCTCGAGTGGAAGGGTAGGTTATTCAGCCCAAGATGGGCGGCATATATACCCCTCCGGGGGCGTTCCCTGCCTCCTGTTCATAGCTGATTTTTCAGCCATGAAAATGTATTGCTTTTCTCTGAATAAATCATTCTCATGACTCGAAACGCCCTATTTATAAGGCTTTGTGCCATCTGTCACGCACGATTATGACAATATTTGTGACAATCTGGCAGCAGAACACACAGGATCATGCTAATCGCCCTGATCTACAAGCTACAAATCATAAGCTCAAAGATTGACCGCAAGGCTTTAGCATTCGTCACCAAGGACGAGGAAACCAACCATTCTGACGAGGTTCGGAAGATTATTCCGAATGGTTCTACTGCCTTTTTTTATGTGTCAAGGTGTGTCGTTTTTTTTATCCGTGATGCCATGCGTGCAAATTGTCTTTTTTTAATGTGTCGGAGTATTCGGGCAGGTTTCTTTTTTATCCGTTATGCCATGCCCTGTTTTCTTGTTTGCTTCAATCGTTTCTTGGCTCCACTTCATAAACCCATTATCAAGCCTATGCTTTCCCGGTTCTGCCCTAATTTTTTTCATCCTTGCTCCTTTCTTCCAATTCCGCGCAAACCGCCAACAGTAGCGATTCCGCAAACTTTTGTTCTGGTTCTCCCCGGTATTTTTCATCAAGTTGCTCGCACGCTTGGTCAAGCTCCTGCCACTTCTGCTCGTCCTGTTGCCGGATGCCATGATATTTTTTGTGCAAATTCCAAACGGCTGTCCAAACATCAAAATATTGTTCCTTAAAGTTCAATGTTCTCCTTTCCTCAACATAGTGTCGAACCTTTACAATAAGGCCTAATAAGAAGAAATCCCTTGCTTACTCCTTATTCGGCGTACTTACTCCACCACATGTCACTGACAGTACAGCTAAATGGATGAGTAAGCGTCAAACCCAGTGTTTATGCGGTTTCTGCTTACTCATCATGGTGGGGTAGTAAGCATTTCACTTTTTCCTTTACTACCCCAAGGTGCGGAGTAAGTAAAAGTATTGATTTTAAAGGTTTTTTTGCTTATTCCCCCATCAAAAACCTCCCTTAGTGAGAAGTGCTGAGTAAATAACTGTAAAATACCTTTGAATTTCCAAAACCTTCTGCTTCGCTACTAAGCAATTTCTTTTTGCGTAGTTCAGTTTTCGCGCGACTTAAAGTATTTTTACTAATGCCTGCGCTTTCTGCTGCTTCGTCCAGTTCAGAAGTTGGCTTTTTGCCATTTCTAAGAAAATCAATTATAAACTTCTCCGCATCTGCTCTCTGTGGTGCTTGCCGCCGTTCATAATCTCGTTCACTAACGAAATCTGCATCTTTCTTGTCTGAAAATCCTACAAATTCCGCGCCATTTTCAGTAATATTAAATAGTACCGTTTGTGCTAATGGAGCATAATTGTTTTTCTCTTGGCTTAGATATCGTTCACTGCTTCCTGTAATAGTTCCAACAATCATCACTGATCTAGCAATGTCCCAAACGTCCGCGGAATCTGCTATTCGATTTCGTCCAAACACTCCCTGTTTTTTGTTGGTGTGAACAACAATTAGGCTTGTTACGCCAAACTCTTCACCAATTCCAATTAAAGGACTTAAGCAAGCTCGCATTGCGTTTCGCTGTCCCATTTGCATATCGACAGGAACAAAGGCCTGTAACGGATCAAAGACAACTAGGGTTGGTTTTACGTCCTCAATCAAACTTTTCAATAATTCTGAATTGAATTTGATTTCCGAAAACCTTTCATTTTTCAAATCCACCGAAAAAATATTATTGAAATTTGCTCCTGCTTTTCTAAGTCTTGCTTTTAGAGTGTATTCCAAAGAATCTTCCGAGGAAAAAAATAGTACTCTCTGCGGCTCCGCTTGAAAAAACTCTTTCGGCGTTTCATCAAAAAACACTTGCTTCCCAGAACTAATTGCAGCTGCCAAAGCGCACCAAGCATTTGTTTTTCCACTACCACCATCGCCAGCCAGAATAATAATCTGACCTTTTGGCATACGTTGTGGAACTAACCAAGATGCCTCTTTTTCAGTTATATCGTTTAAATTGACAAGTAAATTCTCTTTTTCTGCCATTTGTAAATCACCTTGTCTTGGCTCTCATATGGCGCTCTTGACCACCTTTCTAATTTTTAATATATCCCACACAGCAAATCTAGCAGTCCCCGGGCTGCAGTTAACCGATTCTGACAAGTGCACCACATCCATGACAACGGTCTGCAATGTTCGCCTTCAAGAATTGCCTGGTAAAGTTGACACTCGCTTTTCAGTGTATCAACTTCCATTCTCCAGCGCTTTTTTTCTTGTTTCTTGGCTTCAATCTGCTGCCGCCTGGCTTCTTCCTGTTTGCGTATCAAATCCCGGCTATGTGCCTTATCGGGCGTATTTAACCCGAAACATTCCCGGATTTGTTTTAAAGCCGTCCAGGAATCAACTCCCCTAACGTGCGACCACAAACGGATTACATCGCCGCCGCAACCCCTGCCAAAATCATAGAAGCTTTGTGTTGCCGAATAAATGCGGATACTCGCCGTTCTTTCGGATGGAAACTTATACAAATGCCCCTGTTTCTCAAGTAAATATCTTGCCACGCTTTCAATGCCTACCTGCTGTGCTACTGTTTCAAAATCCTCTCTCGTTGCTCAACCACTCCTTTCATTTGATTTTTTTTCGTATTATTTAATTGAATTTTCATCTACCAGATTCGACAGTTTCATCATATGTATTAGATGCACCTGTTTAATGTGCTTAATTATCTTTCGTAGAAATGTGTTAGTTGGTTTTGTAAACAGAATCAATGTATCTGTAAAGTACTGGCATATCAATTCTTACAGTTCGCCCAACTCGAATAACCGCGTTGGCTTCTGTAGCAACCTTCATAAGAGTGTTTCTGCTCCAATTAGTATCGGAACAAGCTTCTTGTACTCTCTGTAGTTTTGCCTTTCTGTTTATTACTGCTGCATTCATTGTCAACCCTCCTTGCATAATTTATTGTGAAACATCCTGCGCGCTGGCTTTTCATCTATTGATATTGTATCTCATATGTAGTATAATGTCACTACACTAAAATATACACAGGAGGTTTTATATTTGATAAGTAAGGGTATTTTTATTACACGTTTTAAAAATTTATGTAAACTTAAAAAGAAGACTCAAGCAGAAATTGCTGAAACTTTAGGAATAAGTACTAACGGATTAAAGCATTATATGCGAAAAACAAATAATACTTTTCCTCCTATAGAATACCTAGATTTAATGGCAAAGGAATTTGATGTTGATATTGCTTATCTTATTGGTGAAATAGATGTTCCTAAACATAATATGTTAACAATTTCTGATACTACTGGACTAAATAGTAAAGACAAGGACATGAATATGCGTGCTGAAATGGCAAAAACATATAATAATAAAGATATAGAATATCAAATAGAACAGTATCTTGATAAAACATATGCGCTTGATCTTATTACTCGAAATTCTCAAGATTTTTCTCAAGATTTTTGCACTATGATGGATTTTCTAGCTAATTCAAATAAAATTCTTGAATTAGCACACTTAATTTATAATCTACTGTTTAATTCTGTAGAAAATAGCACTGTTATAATTAAGACGGAAACGCCTGTTCTTATCGATTCATGTTACACGTATGCCTATAGAACAGAAATTGTCGATAAGAAAATATTAAAAAATCGAATAGTATATTTATTCGATGAAATATTAACTGATGAGATTGACCGTTACGATTCTCATGGAGTTGATCCGAATTTGGCTCAAAATATGATTCAGCAATTATTTGAATTTATTGAAAAAAACTACTTTAATATTCCTAGAAAAAAATTAATAAAAATTATTGATCGACGACTTGAAGAAATTCGAGAAATTGATTTTTCCAGTATTATTTTAGGTTATTCACCTGAAAAAATTCTTGAAGGCTTTTTAATAAAACTTGCTGACCTTTATAATTATCAATTATCATCTGAATTTCTAAAAAAATATGAAAAAGAAATAGTCCATCCTGTTTCTTACTATATGGACGACTTTCACTTTTATAGCAACAGAAAAAAGAATTACTTTTAATTTTCTATATTGAATCATTTTCTCCTGTTCCATTTTGTTCTAACCCATGCTATACTAGCTATGTTGTCCAACCGATACCCGGCAACGGGAGGAGGTGATCTACATGGAAATTGCAATCTCTTTTCTTGTCTCCTGCATGGCTGGTGTAGCTTGCCACTTCATCATCAAATGGTTAGACGGCGACAAGTAGGGCAACACTGACCTGGTGGTTTCTTGTCCACTATAAATAAACAAGAAGAAGCCCCCAGTATTCGCAGTACTGAGGGCTTCACTCTTTTTTGTCCACATGGACTTGCAATCTCTTTTGCCTACGGCAATTATAGCATATGCAAATCTTGAAATCAATATACCAACTTACTTGAAATCTAAGAAATTTTCCGCTGTTTGTCGTAAAATTGGCATAAAACTGTATTTTGCTAGTTTTCTATATGTTTCTAAATACTGTAAAATCAATGGTTGCAAGCATTCACACAATAAATATGCTATGTTTTCATTCATAACACAATGTCCAATTTTAGCACGCATCCACGCAAATAGCAAATTTATTTTAAATTGTTTTAAAATTTTCCTTTTTTTGCTTGCAAAATGTTTTTCCATCTGTTAGAATATGAACTGTTGAAAAAAAGCGTCAAGGAGGTGCTATCATGGCTAAATGCGCAATTTGTGAAAAAGGTGCTCATTTCGGAAATAATGTGAGTCATTCCCATAGAAGATCCAATAAGATGTGGAAATCAAACGTGAAATCCGTTAAGGTTAAAACTGAAGGCGGAGCTAAGAAAATGTACGTATGTACTTCCTGCTTAAGATCCGGAAACGTTGAAAGAGCCTAAGAAACACCTGCCCTCACAGTTTTGTGGGGGCTATTTTTTTGTTTCCCGAATAAGCATTTTCTAAGTGTGTTTGAAAATCATTCTCGCAAAGTGTGGCGCACATTTTGCAGAAAGCCTTTTTCAACAAACTCCAGAGCAGCTTCTCCCAGACAGATATTATTTTAATAAATGGATAGTTACATAAAATGTAAATGGGTATGAAAGGATTCGCTGATAATCTTTTCATACCCATTTTATTTACAAAATAAATGATAGCCACACAGCATACACAAAGCTGCTGCAATCAGAAGTGCGGTGGTCTCGGAGACAAGCAAGCCGATCACCATTCCAAGTCCGATGAAAAACAGCATAAAACCAAGAGCTTTTCCCATAATTCATACAGCCTTGCCTCTTTGGTTTAGTATATTTTATGCTGAAATGCCACATCTGAACACATTAACTTCTAAAATAACCGCCTGCAGCTTTTATAATCAGTTACTCGATCAGACACGATCTAGTTCTCTTCAGAATCTACAGTTTCATCCGCGCTGTTATCTCCGCCAGGTGCGAAGCGGTTTACAAAGTCAGGAACCATATCCAGAACTTTAGTAAGACCATCCTGGTTCTTTACGTTTACAAGCTTGGTGGTACCATTCTGGATTACCAGAACTGCGCATGGGGTCATCTTTCCGGCGAGACCTCCGCCGCCATTGTTCTTTTTATCACCTGCAAATGCACCAGCGCCTACACCAAAGGATACATCCACCAGTGGAAGTATAATGGTGTCTCCTACATGGATCGCATCTCCTACCACTGTCTTCGCAGATACAAATCCATCCATTCCCTTAAACAGGGAGCTTACGGTTTCTTTAAAGTTGTTTTCGTTTTCCATTTCTAGTCCTCCTTATGCTTCCATCGGTTGATAACGTATTTTATATTTTTATTGAAGTAAATCTCTATTGCTGCCTTGATAAGCACAATGCCATAAATACGACCTTTCAGAAATACATTTCCAGTCAGCTGGTTCTCTCCATCAAAAAGCGGATTCACATGAATCCTGTTCTTGTGAAATGGAAAGGTCATACCAAGCACTGCCAGAACTGTCCCGGTAATGGCCGGATCATCGCATCCAAAAGTAACATCACCTTCCAATTTCGTTGGAAGTACATGATGGAGCAGACCTTTTGCATCTTTCCATATAAGAGAAATTGCAGCCTTGGTCCGTTCATTGGTAAGAAATTCTTTCCACCAGCCAAGCTTATCTGTGATTCCTGAAATTGTTTTCTTTATATTTTTAATTTTCTCAATTATACCTTTAATTATTGAAATAACCTTATTCCACAGATTACCCGGGAATCGGATTATTTTGCTTAGTATTTCCCAAATACGCGTAATTAAGCCGGACTTTGAAGCAGATTTGATATTTTCTTCCTGCTTCTCTGCTGATGGCTTCCCTGTCTGCGGTTCTGCTGTATTATTTTCCAACAGCACCGCCTCAGTTTTTGGCGCATGATCTTGAAAATTCTCTGCTGCATGTGCTTCAGGCTGAGATGCTTTCTTCTCAGTTTCTATGCGAGACTCTGCCATCTGCTTAGTTTTCTCTTCAGCAACAGCATTACTCACATTCGACTCTTCACCAGAAGCTTCTTTTACATCTGGCTTTTTTGTTCTGTTCTCCTGAGATATTCCCTTCGTTTGCGCAGATTTCTTTTTCCTCTTCTTTGCCTTACTCCTGGAGGTTTGGCTGACGGAGTTCTTTCTTCTGCCGCCTTTTAGCTTCTTAAGCCAGCCTTTTATAGTTTCTAATGAAACTCCAAAAAACAGGATCACCAGCTTTCCTTCTCCATTATGAAAGCAAAACCTGACGCCTATGACGTGGAACAGCCAGGTAATTCTGGCTTCCAGTTCTGTCTCCTTGAAGCTGCCGGTCTCCTTCACAGCCCTCGCCTGGTAGCGTACCGGGCAGAACAACAGAAGAAGCACTGCCAGAAGCGCAAGTCCCAGCAGGATTCCCAGTATGATCAATATAAACTTTATGAGGATCCACAGTATATGTAACATGCGCTCACCTGTTCTTAAAATATTCTTTTACCTGAAATGCACCTGTCTCCCCGTAAATATTCTTCACAATATCTACTGCCAGATCAATGGCTTCGTCTTTTCCCTTCGCCATACCAACAATCTCAGGACATCTGGCATAATAGCTCTTCTGGATCAGCATGTAGGACGGTACAATTTCAAGAAGATTTCCCGGATTCTCAGACAATGTGACCAGATAAACACCAAAAGCCACCCTGCCTGCGTCAATCCTCCTCCGTGCTTTTGCCGCGTCTTTGATTCCTTCTCCCACATAATAGTCTTCTCGCCATTTCAGCATATTCGGCACAACTCTCCTTTGTTATTACTGCTTGACATACACCTTTTGTTATATTAATGATTCCCTTCTCTGGAAATTTTAAACATTTTGCAACTATTCCGCAAAGCATTTCTTGTGAACCTCGTTCACAGAACGAACCTGTCAGATGCTAGAGCGTGTTTGAAAAATCATTCCCTAAAGCGTGTTTGAAAAAGGCTTTCTGCAAGATGTGCGCCACAATTTGTGGGAGATTTTGTCCGGAGGAGGGCGCCGTAGCGGGCTACGGCAACCGAATTCGGGCAAAATATACCGCAAAGTGGGGCGTGCAGATTGCGGGAATGCTTTTTCAAACAGGCTCTAGCAACATTATCATATAATAAAGGCTGCGTAAATCAGCTACGCAGCCTTTATTCTCCCCATGAATCAGAAATATTTCTGCTGCCTGTCCCATAATCCGGCACTTCGCAGTTCCAGATATTCCTGGTACGCCTTCTCAACGATCTGCTTCTCGTTTGCAAAACGAAGCAGATGGTAAATCTCGTGAAACTTGTAATACCCGGAGTCCACGAAAAATTCCTCTCTTTGAGGCTTGCTATGATAATTATCCGCCGTCATAAGATACCAGTGTACCTCTTTATTGACCATGTCTTCCGGCACTGTGAAATTGTACTGGCTCTTGCCTACATACTTCACAATGGAAGCTCTGACATCAGCTTCCTCCTTCACTTCCCGCAATGCGGTCTGCTCATGAGTCTCTCCTGGCTCTACGGTTCCTTTCGGTAAAACCCAGCCTTCGTAACGGTTTTTGTAAGATTTATATAGTGCAAGAATCTTACCTCGATGAATTACCACACCGCCACAGCTCGTTGCTTCTATCATGCTGCAATCCTCCTGTAATGCGTGTGTTTTCTAAACTGTATATAGTATACCTCTTTTTCAGAAAACTGGCAACAGGGAATATCATATAGATTGCTGTTAGCTGGCGTGATAAGCATCAAAAATCTGTCCCGCAATCGGAACTGCTGCCTCACTGCCGGAACCGCCATTCTCCACGATCACGGCAACCACCAGATCCGGATCATCCACATTGGAATAGCCGATAAACCAGGAATGGCTGTGTCCTTCCTCGTCAAACTCTGCGGAACCAGTCTTACCTGCTACTGTATAGCTTCTGCCGGAAAGTGCGGAAGCTGTACCGGAATCAACCACCTGTTTCATTAATTTGCCAAGAAGATTGGCCTCATTGGAACTCATCAGCCGTTTATAAGCTACCGGTTCTGTCTTTTTTACTGAATCGCCATTGTCATTTACCACCTCGTCAATAAGATAAGGTTTCATCAGAACACCGTCATTTGCAATGGCACAGGTGATCAATGCCATATGCATAGGAGACACAAGAGTATTGCCTTGTCCAATGGCAGTCTGCATGATCAGAGGCGTTACGGAATCCGCATCAAGGGAAAAGCTGCTGGTTCTGTAGGAGTTCAGCGGCAGACTCTTGTTAAACAGAAGATTCTCCGCAGTCTCGCGAAGAGACGCACCCCCAAGACCAACTCCAATATCTGCAAATGCACAGTTACAGGAATTTGCAAATGCAGAATAGAAATTCTCCTGCCCGTGAACTGTATTGTGATAACAGTGGATCGTGTGATCCTGCAAGGTGATACTTCCCTCACAGAGATAATTGTATCCCTCAAAAGTTCCTTTTTTGCGGAAATAGTCAAGTGCAGTCACAACCTTGAAGGTGGAACCTGGCGGATATGCACCATTTGTGGCTCTGTTCAGAAGACTGCTGTCATTCTCGTCGTTTACCAGATAGTCCCAATTATCCCCAATGGTATTGGGATCAAAATCAGGCTTGCTCACTTCTACAAGCCTTTTTCCGGTAGATGGTTCCATTACCACAACAGCCCCTCTTCTGTCACCCAATGCATTGTATGCAATGCTCTGAAGATTGGCATTCAGGGTAGATACAACCGTATCTCCTGTATTCTTCTCATTAAGGAACTGATTCTTCATCTGCGTCAGAAAAAAGGAATGGGAAGTCAGAAGGGTAAAGTTCGCCTCTGATTCCAGACCGCTTTTTCCATTGGTATCATAACCCACAACATGGGAGAACATATTGGAATATGGATAATTACGTGTCTCAGTTCCATCCTCACTTACATTGGTCTGCGCCAAAATCTGTCCGTCAGAAGACAGGATCTTACCTCGTACTACACGGTCGGAAAAGGAATCCTGTCTGGTATTGTAAGGGCTGTTAATAAAATCATCGCTTTTAAAGCCATCGAAATAAATCAGATACCCGATCATACTGATAAAAATAATCCCAAAGAAGATGGAAACAAAGGTATATTCTTTATTTCTGGCTTTGCGCTTTTTAGTAATCTCTTTCTTCCGCTGCCTCAACAGCTCTCTGTCTCGCTCTCTTTGCTGCCTCTCGTCGATGTCTCTCAATTTCTTCGTCCTCGTCCTCTCTATAAATATACAAGCCCTGGATAATAGCGATCATCAAAATCATACACATAATGGAACTTCCTCCATAGCTGACCAGAGGAAGAGTCACACCTGTCATAGGTATGAATTTGGTAGCACCTCCAATGGTAAGGAACACCTGAAACGCATATTCCGCACCAAGACCAATGGCGATCAGTTTATAAAATGGATTCTTGATCTGCAGGGCAATCTCCACGATAGTAAGGAAAAAGCTCATACACACAAAGATCAGGCAGATGGCAAAAATCCCGCCAAGCTCCTCGCAGATCGCACTGAAAATAAAGTCGTTTTTTACAACCGGAATTTTCTCCGGAGAGCCCTGGCAAAGTCCCATTCCAAACCATCCGCCTGTACCAATGGCAAACAGGGACTGTACAATCTGGTATCCTTCATTCTGATAAACTGCCATAGGATCTTTCCACGCACTGACACGCTGCCTTACATGACCAAACAGGTGATATGCCACTACAGCGCCTGCTGTACCGCCTGCAATTCCAATGCAAAGGTATGCCGGCTTCCTGGTTGATACATAGATCAGCACCAGATAAGCTGCAAAAAAGATTACAGCGCTTCCAAGATCTCTTGAAAGCACCAGGATTCCCACATGGAGACCTGCCACAACAGTAGCCAGCACAACTTTCTTAAAAGTTACCTCTCTTGCCAGAAGGGATGCCATAAAGAACACAAAGGTGAGCTTGATCACCTCGGAAGGCTGGATTCCCATCAGAGAAAGCTTGGCGCCGTAGCTTGTCTGTGCCAGAACAAGAACTGCTCCAAGAAGAACAATCCCAAGCCCTGCATACACCCAGGTAAGATCCTTGAGAAATTTCATCTTGCGGATCATAACCGGGATCACCAGCGCCACTGCACTTCCGCACGCAACGATCAAAAGCTGCTTATTGGCAGAGGCAATATCCAGCCTGCACAGCATTATAAATCCAACGCTTAAAAGCATGCACATATTATTTAAAAGCAGCATAGACGCATTTTTATAAATTCTGCGGTATAAAATAAGGATCGCAGCAAAATATATCATCATTTCTGCATAAAAGATGACAACCTTAAAATCAAAGGTTTTCAGAAAAATCACAACAAATGCGGTAAAATCCAGAAAAAAGGTTAAAGTGATCTGACTTCTTAAAAGTCCTTTCCTGTCTGAAGCGTGTTTCCCCACAACAAGGTAGTAGCACAAAACTGTGTACACGATCATCAGTGTCAGGATCACATATTTGGATAATTCAACAACAATATTAATCATACGCCTTTACTCGGCTCCTCTTTTAAAATGACCTTTTGTAAACTCATATTCGTGAGATACCTGGCTGCCATGATATGCAGCCACAAAGTCTTCCACGATCCGTTCTGTTTCTTCCCTGCTTTCTATGGTAAAAGCCAGTCTTACAGATGAAACACCAAGCTCTTTCACCCTGTCAGCTTCCTTCAAAAGACCGTATGGCAGACTGTTATAGATGATATTATAACACGACTCTGCCGCCTTTGTATTTCCCATTTTCCATGGACGACAATAACAGACTACAGGAAATTCCTTGTCATAACGGTCTTTCAGAACAAGCCTCTCCTCCTGTCCATTGCAGCCGAAAGTATTCTTTCGTACACACTGGGCGCTGTGCATAAGAGGCAGACGGCCGTAGACAATCATCTCGCTGCCTGCATTTTCTCTGTGGCGAAGTTCCTTCTCATTCAGCTCCAGGGGAACTGTATTTCGAAGGATTCCCTGATCTTTCCAGAAACGGATGGCTTCATCATTCCAGGTATACAGGGAGTGATCCAGCACACACTTGTCTGCCAGTCCCATCTGTGCCAGTGCACTGTAGGACTCCAGATTCCGCACAAGAAATCCGCTCAGCCCTGCTTCCAGCCACTTTTTCACCTGCTCCATATAGCCTTCCGGTGGATTTTCTCTTGTAATGTGAGGAAGAGAAAGATACATTTCTTTTCCATTGTCAAGACCTGTCTGCAAATGTTTCTCTATTAATGCGTAAGGAAGATAAATACCCTGGATTCCGTCTTTTGGGCAGAGGACTTCAGAAGCCTCCTCGCTTTCACAGGACACGTAAACCGGAATGTATTCCTCTTTTTTGCGGGGAACATTATCACAGGCCGCAATCGCACTGATTTTTGCCGGCGTCTCCTCCGCAATTCTCTTAACCCGCTCGTCTCCCACGTTTCGCCTGTATTTTTGTAAAAGCTTCTCCTTCAGATCCTCTAATGCCTGATGCCGCGCTTCATTTAAAATCTTCATGGGAACAAAAACGGAATTTTCCATATAAATTTCCAGTTTTTCCCATATAAATGAGGTGTTTCCCAGCTTGTCCATCTGCTGACGCACCCGCTCTTCCGTTACCGGCTGGCTCTTTGCGTATTGTACTTCTCCAACACATTCATATGCATCTTCCCCCTGACAGGAAACATGAAGAAGAACCGGAGAACCGGGGACAAGGTGAAGTTCGCCTGTAATTTTCTCTTTCAGCTGCTTCGTTTCCAGAAAAACTTCCCCCGTTTTTTTCTCATTTGTAAATGCCATCATCTGAGGACCATTTCCCATCTGATAGTAGCCTGTACAGGAACCGCCTCTATTAAACAGATCCAGAAGATATTTTTTATCTTTTTCTGTCACGTGATAATTCGCAGGTCCTTTTTCAAAAAGAAAATCCAGATATTTCCGATACATACCGGTAACGCCAGCAGTGTAAGCCGGCTGCTTCATTCTGCCCTCTATTTTCAGAGAGGTAACTCCCGCTTCTATAATTTCAGGTAAAATTTCAATGGTACAGATATCTTTCAGGCTTAACGGGCAGAATTCTCCTTTTCCATACTCTTTTGCCCTGAAATTCTTCACCTGGTATGGCAGACGGCAAGGCTGGGCACAACGACCTCTGTTTCCGCTTCTGCCTCCCAAAAGACTGCTCATCAGACATTGTCCTGAATAGCTGTAGCAAAGTGCTCCATGGACAAAAGCCTCTATCTCAATTGGGCAGGCTTCATGCATACGGGAAAGTTCCTGAAGGGAAAGTTCTCTTGCAGCTACCACCCGGGTCGCCCCCTGATCTGCCAGGAATTTCATTCCTTCCGGACCAGTTACAGTCATCTGCGTGCTGGCATGAAGGTGAAGTTTCGGAAATTCTTTTTTCAAAAGGGAAAATACTCCCATATCCTGGACGATCACTGCATCCAGGCCTGCATTGTAGTATGGTTCCAGATAGGAAACCAGTTCTTCTTTTAATTCTCTATTTTTTAACAGGGTATTGACCGTAAGATACAGCTTCTTACCATGAATATGCGCCACATCAATGGCGCGAAGAAGCTCTTCTTCGTTAAAATTCTGGGCATATGCTCTGGCTCCGAACATTGCACCGCCTACGTACACAGCGTCCGCACCTGCTCCAAGTGCAGCTTCAAAGCCTTCGTAGGAACCGGCAGGAGCCAGCAATTCTATGTTATTAGGATTCAAAGTTTGTCCTCCAATTTTTATGAGAATTTAAGGTTTCTTCAATGAAAACAGCCTCCACAATTCACAGCTTTTTCCTTTATGTATAGCAGGCCTAAATCTGCAAATTGCGAAAACGTTTTTTACACACTTTGATAAAGGAAAAGAGGAATCACCTAAGCAATCCCTCCTGCTATTATTTCAGCATTTCATCCAGTTCTTTTTCCAGTTCTTTTACTTTACCCTCCAGGAGATTCTTCTCGTCAAGGGCTTCCTGTTCATTCTTCTGTGCCTCTTCAATCTGCATACGAAGAGAAATAAGCTCATGCTTCAGATCATACATCTCCTGATCCTTCTGCTGCAGATCAAGTTCATAAGTCTCCACCTGCTTCTTCGCCTTGAAGTAATCGTCGGTAATGTTCAGGCTGAGAAGCATATGCTTGGTCTCCATAGGCTGTCTGCCGTATCCTGGCACAGTCTCCAGCTCTCCTATCTTCTTATTCATATATGATGCAACCTGCTGGAAATATTCCTCTGATTCATATCCTCCAAGGGTAATGATCTTACCCCCGATGATCACCTGTGCTGTATTCTTGACCGCCATTCGTTCAAGCCTCCTGTATCTTTATACTACCAGCTTCTCCTTACACTGTTACCCCCCAAATAATCCGCTGCTTTTCTTCTATAGACAGTAACCGTATCGCGGAATATTAGCAGAAAACAGCAACTTCATATTGTTACTGTTCACTCTGTGACCAGCAACACAATATGCCCGGAAAAACCAGTCTGTTTATTATCTTTTCGTATTACAATTTATGTAAGCACTCCTATTATAATCGAAAAATGTTGAAAAGTATAGGATTTTTTACAAAAGTTTATCTTTTATATTTCCGGAACAGGAAAACCAAGGTGTTCGTAAGCAAGTGCGGAGGCCATCCGCCCTCTCGGGGTGCGGTTCAGAAAGCCATTTTTCAGAAGGTACGGCTCATACACATCTTCTAAAGTACCGGAATCTTCACCGATGGCTGCTGCCAAAGTGTCAAGTCCAACAGGGCCGCCTTTGAAATTTACAATAAGAGTAGTCAGGATCTGGCGGTCCAGTTTGTCCAGACCATATTGATCTACCTCCAGAAGGTTCAAAGCAAAGCATGCAACATCGTAAGTGATCCTTCCATCATATTTCACCTGGGCAAAATCACGGACACGCTTTAACAGACGGTTTGCAAGACGGGGCGTTCCCCGGGAGCGCATGGCGATCTCTCCGGCACCTTTCACGTCAATTTCTACTCCAAGTACCTGGGCAGAGCGCATGATGATTGTGGTTAGTTCCTTCTTACTGTAAAATTCCAGATGATGAATCACACCAAAACGGTCACGGAGCGGCGCAGAAAGAAGCCCGGCTCTGGTGGTAGCACCTACAAGGGTAAATTTCGGCAAATCCAGTCGGATCGACCTGGCGGAAGCGCCCTTCCCGATCATAATATCGATGGCGAAATCCTCCATGGCAGGATAAAGCACCTCTTCCACCTGTCTGTTCAGGCGATGGATCTCGTCCACAAAAAGAATATCCCCTTCCTGAAGATTATTCAGAATCGCCGCCATTTCTCCAGGCTTCTCAATTGCAGGGCCGGAAGTCACTTTCATATGCACACCCATTTCATTGGCAATAATACCGGAAAGGGTAGTTTTTCCAAGTCCCGGAGGGCCATAGAAAAGGACATGGTCCAGGGAATCGTGACGCTGTTTGGCAGCTTCAATATATACTTTTAAGGTATTTTTGGTTTTTTCCTGGCCAATATACTCGTCCAGGGTCTGTGGGCGAAGATTCCCTTCCAGAGAAAAATCCTCTTCCATAACATCAGTGGTTATGATACGATTGTCCATTTTTTACCTCTTGAAATTAGTGTTTGCATTTATATACCGGGATGCATCTCATTCACGATAGCACCCTTTGCGAAAAAATTTATGGAATCTAAAAATTCTTCAATGCAGCTTTCAGGATTCCTTCTACATCCGTCGGCTCCACATCTGTCACCTTGCGCACTGCGCGGAGGGCATCTGTACTGCTGTAGCCAAGTGCCACCAGTGCTTCTACTGCTTCCTGTCTGGCATCTGTCATTCCTGCTCCAGCTGCAGCTGTAGTAGCCTGAGCCTGTTCATTGGCAAGCTTCTGCTCAAAGGCTTCTTCCAGACTGAGCTTATCCTTCAGCTCCAGGATCAGCTTCTGGGCTGTTTTTTTACCGATTCCAGGGGCTTTTGACAAAGTTTTCACATCATCGGAAAGAACAGCAAAGCGAAGCTCATCTGCAGTGATTCCTGCCAGAACTCCCAGAGCAGCTTTCGGTCCAACTCCGTTTACACCAAGAAGAAGTTTAAACACCTGTAAATCATCTTTATTGAAAAATCCATAGAGAACCATTGCATCTTCTCTTACCTGAAAATAAGTATGAAGCTTCACTTCCTGTCCAATGTGCAGCTGTGCCAGAGCGTTTCCGGTCATATTTATTTCAAATCCGATGCAATTTGATTCTATGATTGCAGAATTCTCGGTAAGGTCTGCTACTGTTCCTCGGATGAATGAGATCATGGGGAGGACCTCCTGTTTTATCTATTGTAAAGAGTTATATTCGAAATTCTTTGTCATCATACCATATTCCACCGAAAAAAGCAAACATTCATTCGATTTTTTCAAAAAGGACGCGCCGGCAAGCGATATATTTTCTTTTCATAATAATAAAATACTCCTTTCAGTTGCAGGAAGGAAACTTGCGGGCCCTTATTTCCTTGTCCGAAAGGAGTATAGCACTTTAATTTTCAGAAAATAATAGTAAAAGTGTAGTATTATTTTTTCTTTGTAAGAAGCCAGGCACTTGTCAGGGCTGTAAAAGGGGCAACTGTCACAAGCCCGAAGCTTCCAACTACAGTATCCAGTAATTCAGCCGCAACATATTTGTAATTCATAATATTATCAATTGGTGTTCCCTGTGCCATAAACGTCATCAAAAGAGCAATATAACCGCCAGAATAAGCAAGAAGCAATGTGGTAGTCATAGTTCCCATTGCTGCTCTGCCAACATTCATTCCTGATCTGGCTGCTTCTTTCCATCCAATATTCGGCTTTTTACAAATTACTTCATTTACTGCCGAAGTAATATCAACGGACAGATCCATCATAGCACCTGATGCTCCGATAAAAATACCGCTCATATAAATCTGAGAAAGATTCAGATTCTGATAACCAGCGTACAAAAGACTTTCCGAATATGCCATAACTGCTCCGTGAATTTTAAAAGCGTCTGTAAAAATACACCCCATAACACAAGTCACAAACACCCCCAGCAAAGCACCTGAAGATGCAGCCAGTGTTTTTCTGTCAAATCCGTACACCAAAAATATAATAAGAAGAGTAAGAAAGGCAGTCAACGCAATTCCCCACCATATTGGATTCGCACCTTTTAAATAAGCTGGTGTCAAAATTTTCCAGATTGCCAAAATTGTAATGAGAAACGAATATACTGCTCTTAAACCTGTTTTTCCTGCAAACCCGATTAAAAGCAAAACAAATAATCCAGCCAGAATAGCTTCTTTATCCAGACGATAATGGTCACTCATCATAATTGAAAGAATCTTATCTTTGCTATAACTGATTACTACATGGGCAACATCTCCTTGCTGAAATATTTTGTCCGCTTCCAAAGAGCCACTCAGCATATTTACTGCATCTGCAGTCTCATTTTTAAACTTTCCATCAAGTATTTTCACCTTACAATACTGCTCGCCTGACTGAATCAAGCCATTATTAATCACAGAGCTTTCATCTGTGGAAATCACCTTTGCTCTTACTCTGTCTGTTCCCTTATAAATAGCAGCATCCTCATAACCCGTTGGAAGAACTATGAGGATGAGGATTAACAATATTGCTATTATAGAAACAGAACTTTTTTTAAGTCTGTCTCTTACCATTTATTTTACTCCTGTAATTGCAGCCACTTTATTGAAAATATCGGTATTGTCATAATAGCCTTCAAACTGCTCCTGTCCGACTCCCATGGCAAATACTTCCACCGGAAGTCCTGTATGTGCATAAGATGCAAAATTAATGCCAGACTTGTTGTTCAGAATATGAGTAATTGTTACAGTAAGTGGTTCATAGCTTCCATACATCAGATATTCTTCCTGACCAAACTCTTCCTCTTCTCCTGTTCTGCTCATTGTTTCCTCATAAGCATTCTGAAGCTTCTGATACTCATAATCTGTCATTACAAGACTTCCCTTATCTTCTTCGCCTTCTGGGTGCACATCCTTGCTGTCAGCCTGATTTGAGGACTCTGTTGTACCAGTAGGTGCCTGCAAACCAAAGAGTTCTGTGATATCAGCCATTACTGTATCAAAATCAGTTTTGTTTTCTTTATATGCCGCTACATAATCAGAATCAAATTTTGCGTAAGAGATTTTCTGATTACTGATATTTGCAAGAAATGTATCATAGTCGGTGCCTGCAAATCCTATGGTAAGACCACCTGTCTCGTGATCACCTGTTACCAAAATCAAAGTTTCGTCTGGATGCTCGTTATAAAAATCAACAGCTTTTCCCACTGCCTCATCCATTGCAACAGTATCTGTAATAGTTGCAGCTGCATCATTTGCATGACAGGCCCAGTCAATTTTTCCTCCCTCAACCATCATGAAAAATCCAGTATCATTATCCAGAACTTCAATACCTTTTTTCACATAGTCAGAAAGACCCCATTCGCCATCTTCCAGATCCATATCATAGCTCATCGCATCGTCATCAGCAAGTGTCTCATCAATTACAATTGCTTTTCCATCTTCTGCAGTAAGATTTTCTGCCTCTGCTTTTGTCTTAATCACTTTATATCCAGCTTCCTGAGCAAGCTCATATAAATCTGTCTGGTCTCCCTCTGAACCAGTTGTTTTCTTAAGACCACCACCTGCAAAATAATCAAAATTACTTGCAATCAGTTCCTGACCAATTTCATAATAGTTATTTCGGGAAGCCTGATGAGCATAAAATGCAGCCGGTGTTGCATGATTTAAGTTTACGGAAGAAAGAATTCCAACCTTATAGCCAAGCTGTTTTTTTAATTTTTCAGCAATTGTCTCATAAGAAGTTTCCATCTTCTCATCCATATTGATTGTTCCACTGTAAGTCTTATGGCCTGTGGAAATGGAAGTAGCTGTAGAAGCGGAATCCGGACAGAATGAAGTGCTGTCATAGGTCTGCGCAGAGCCTGCTACCGGAAATTTCATCATATTCAGTTTGCTTTCACTTGTAAGAATATCATCTCCATCATCTTCAATTGCATTCAGATAATAGTTTGTTGTCTGAACCTGAGGATAACTCATTCCATCACCAATAAACAAGAAAATATATTTCGGAACTTTTGGTTCATCTGCTGCTGCACCCTGTGCCGGAACCGCACAAGCGGTCATTGCTGCTGCTAATAATAATGCGCTGATCTTTTTTGCTTTCATGTACATTTTCTCCTTCTTTTTCATAAAGCGATTAATTCGAACACGTATGATTTTATACATTATTTGTAAAATCCGCTGTTTTCCCCCTGTTAAATTCCGGCAAAAAATAAGCTGTCGGTGTAAAAAATCCTTTCACACTGACAGCATTATTATAACTTCTAGAATTTATATCAAGCAATTATTCGGTTAAAACAAGTCCTTAACCAACCTTCTTTGCCTTGGGATATACCTGCGCCATCCGCTCATCGTCAAAATGTTTGTCCACCCAGCTTTCAAAGCTGTTTTCCGCTTCTATGCCATTGCTTCTGGCATTATAACGCGCCAGTGCAGCGCTGGATACAATTCCGTCAGCAAGCATAAATATAATAAGGAGCCAGGTAATGATTTTTCCAATTTTCACCGGAATCTTCTCGATCAGCCTGGAAACAGGCGGATAGAATATTTTAAACCATGCCACTGCAGCAAATCCCCAGAAAAAACAGTACAGAAGATTGATTCTTCCACCAAGGTTAAACGGGATATCGCTGTAATCCCAGAATACGGTTCCAAACACGATTTCTGTGAAAACACTGCAGATATATTCATAGGCACCACCAAGAAATGTACCCATCCAGAAAAGGAACTGCTGGGAGCGGTTTCTGTATTTATAGAGAAGGGCTGTAACCGCTGCAATGGCAAGTCCCCACACAATACTGAAATCTCCCCATACCACACTGCTGCGGCTCATCCAATATCCGGCTGTGATCCTGCAGAAAATAGTCTCTGTAATATCTCCAAGAAATGCGCCGATAAAAAACAGCAGTACGATTTTATAAAAGCTGCAGCCGTAGGCAAAAATCTCCGGATGTGCCTCTTCGCTCTCCGTGTGCTGCTTCTGAGGATAGGCTTTGGTAATTCGACGATTTACAACATCATCAATTTTTGCCCCAAGCTTCTTTGTTACAGAGTCAATATCCCGGTCAGCAGCAATCCATCTTTCAGGATTCTTGCTGTGCCCAAAAAGGATAGTCAGTGTGGCAATAGCATCCACTGCCAGAACCCCCAGCAAAACCAGTATGATAATTCTGCTTATAAGACCTGGGAGCATGCCATACAAGGACATGCAAAGCCCATTTCCGATTTTGATCACAAATACACCAAGAATACCCCAGACACAGGAGGTCGGCACACTGACATAGCCGTCCAGATTCCACTTGATCTTGCGGTAATCCCACCATCTTTCGTGATACCACATCTCAATTAAATGACCAGCGATCCATTCAAGCAGGGAAGCTACAATGGCACAGCCAAGAAACAGCCAGATGCCCGTCAGTTCTCTTGTAAATGCAGTAATGAAGAATCCGCCGAATCCATAGATCAGACAGAATGGTCCATTAATAATACCTCTGTTTGCGAATTTCTTCTGTTTCAGGGAAGCAAGGACTGTCTCAAGCACCCATCCTGCAAAGGAATAGATGAGAAACAGCCATAGTAATTTCCAGATCATATGCATGTCTCCTCTTTTGTTTATTGAAATATAAAAACGTTCCGGGAAAACCCGATTAGAATATCATAGCACAATAGAGCGTGTTTGAAAAAGGTTTTCTGCAAGATGTATGTCACAATAAAGGCGCCGTAACGGGCTACGACAACTGAATTCGGGCAAAATATACCGCGGGGTGGGGCGTGCAGATTGTGGGAATAATTTTTCAAACACGCTCTGACCCCAAGAATAAAGCCTGTATTCCAGCTGCTGGTTCTCATATAATTTACATTCTATGCCAACAGTCTGAAAATACAGGCTTTTCATTTTTATTTTATGCCTCCCGGATAACCCCTCTCGGACAGGCCTCCTTACATGCTCCGCATCCTGTACACTTCTCATAATCAATATGTGCACAGAAATCTTCCACGGTAATTGCACCGTTTGGACATGTTTTTTCGCACTTCTTACAGCCGATACATCCAATCTCACAGGCATCCATCACCTGTTTGCCCTTATCATGGGAGCTGCAGTCCACAGCCACTTTCTGGTCGTACGGAATCAGCTCGATCAGATGTCTCGGACATTTGGCAACACATTTTCCACAGGCTTTACAAGCTTCTTTATCTACTACTGCAATGCCATCTACAATATGAATGGCATCAAATGGACAGACCTTCACGCAGCTTCCAAAGCCACAACAGCCATATGTACAGGACTTTGCACCGCCATTTGGCACGAAAGGAAGCATCTCGCAGTCTTCCACGCCAGTGTAAACATACTCTTCTTTCGCTTTTTCACAGGTTCCGGAGCATTTTACATGAGCTACCTGACGGGCAGTCTCAACTGCCGCCTGTCCCATAATACCGGCAATTATTTTCCCAACAGGCTCTCCGCCTACCGGGCAACGGTTTACAGGCGCTTCACCTTTGGCAATTGCTGCTGCCAGACCATCACAGCCCGGATATCCACAGCCGCCACAGTTATTTCCAGGAAGAGCTTCTCTTATGGCAACTTCCTTCTCATCAATTTCAACAGCAAATTTTTTTCCGGCTGCTCCAAGAAAAACACCGATGAAGAGGCCTACTGCTGCAACCAGAATTGTTGCTGCTATAATCGCACTAATATTCATCCCGACGCCTCCTTAAATTAATCCTGAAAATCCGAAAAATGCAATCGCCATCAGTCCAGCTGTCAAAAGAACGGTTGGAAATCCCTGGAATGATTCCGGAATATCGTTGTAGGCAATTTTCTCACGGATTCCTGCCATCAGCACAATAGAAATGGAGAAACCAAATGCTGTTGCGAAACCGTTTACAGTGCCTTCCAGAATATTGTAATCCTTCTGCACGTTTGTAAGAGCCACACCAAGAACTGCACAGTTTGTGGTGATCAGAGGCAGATACACGCCAAGTGCTTTATAAAGAGAAGGCATACTTTTCTTCAGGAACATTTCTACGAACTGCACCAGTGCTGCAATGATCAGAATGAACACGATGGTCTGAAGGTAAGTCAGATCAAGCGGCTGAAGGATCAGCTTGTAGATCACACTCGTTACAAAGGAGGACAATGTGATTACGAAAATAACCGCGCCACCCATACCAGCTGCAGTATCTGTAGTCTTGGAGACTCCAAGGAAAGGGCAAAGTCCCATAAACTGGCTCAAGACTACGTTATTTACCAGCGCAGAGCTTACAATGATCAGTAATAATTCTTTCATCTTCTCTTACCCCCTTTTTCCCGAACACATGGAATTTCCGCAGGAAGCACAGCCACCCTTGCAATCCGGATTGCTTGGATCGATGCCCCGTTTTGCAGCACCAATCTTGAATTTGTTCTGAAGCGCAGATAAAAATGCAAGGACAAAAAATGCGCCAGGTGCAAGAATAAAGATGGTTACCGGCTCATAGCCCATTTTTCCTGCTGCAGCGTCTGCAAGAGGAAGGATCTGTTTGCCGAAAATACTGCCGGCACCGATCAGCTCACGTACTGCTCCGATGCAGGTGATGCTTAAAGTAAATCCAAGTCCCATTCCAATACCATCAAAAAGTGAGGGAATTGGTTTGTTCTTGGATGCATAAGCCTCTGCTCTTCCCAGGATGATACAGTTTACAACGATCAGCGGAATGTAAATTCCAAGGGAAGAATACAAAAACGGGATAAAGCCCTGGAGAAGCATCTGCACAATTGTTACAAAGGATGCTACAACAACAATGTAAGCAGGCATACGCACACTGTCCGGAATAAAATTACGGAGCAGGGAGATCATCAGGTTGGATGCTGCCAGAATCACCGTTGTGGTAAGTCCCATTCCGATACCATTGATTGCAGATGTGGTGATGGCCAGTGTTGGACACATACCAAGCATCAGCACAAAAGTAGGATTTTCTTTGATAATACCATTTATCAGTCGCTCAGATGGTGTATTCTTTTTCATTTCTGGCTGCCCCCTTTCTCATAACGGAATGCGGCAAGTCCTGCATTGACGCCATTTGTCATGGCATTTGTGGTAATTGTCGCACCACTTAAAGCATCGATCTCATCATCAGAGGTGGCACCAGTTTTTGTATAGGTAAATTTCTCTACGTTCTTATCCTTGAACTGATTTTTAAAATCATCTGTAGTTGCACGCATACCAAGACCAGCGGTCT
This sequence comes from Blautia faecis, assembly GCF_020554845.1. Lineage (GTDB taxonomy): Bacteria > Bacillota > Clostridia > Lachnospirales > Lachnospiraceae > Blautia_A > Blautia_A faecis. The sequence continues at coordinate 123,726 of NZ_JAJCIA010000006.1, forward strand.
CACTGATGGATAAAATGGAAATTCCGTTCAGAGTTCCATCATCCTGAACGCCCATGGCAAACTGAATGTCCCCGCCATAGCCTTCTGAGGTTGTTACGGTAAAGGCATAGCCAAGTTCATTTCCCTGGTCATCCTTTGCCAGCATGACTTCATCAATATTCTGAGCTTTGAAACCGTTTTCATCCAGATAGCTTTCCAGATCCGTATCCTCACCGCTTGTAACTGTCTCGAAGCTGGCTGCATCAGCAAATACTGCCTTATATGCCTCTTCTTTCTCTTTCGCCTGCTGGCTTGCAATCGGACCTGCTGTAATATCGTTTACAAGACCAAGAAGCAGCCCGGAAACCAGTGTGATCACGGTCAGCGCAAGAGTATCTTTTACGATCTTATTTTTCATTTCTTCGCGCCTCCTTTTCCAAAAGCAACCGGACGGGTGAAACGCTCAATCTGAGGTACCAGCAGGTTGCAGAAAATAATCGCATAGGAAACGCCCTCTGCGGAAGCTCCGAAAATACGGAAAATTCCGGTAAGAACACCAAGACAGACGCCATATACATACTGCCCCTTTGGTGTAATGGGGCTTGTAACGTAGTCCGTCGCCATAAACCATGCACCAAGCATAAGACCACCACCACAGAGATGGGTGAGCAGATAATTTACATCAAAGCCTTTGCCGGAAGCGAGCATGTAGATGATCACAAATACTGCAAAGCTGCCGATATAGGTCAGCGGAATTCTGGCGCTGATCACTTTGTAGCAAAGCAGGATTGCTGCACCGATCAGGATGGCAATTACAGAAGTCTCTCCGATGGTTCCCTGGATATTACCAAAAATCAGATTCTTAACCGGAACGGAGGAGCCTGCCACAAAGCCATGGTCACGAAGAGCGGCCAGAGGAGTGGCGCCTGTCACACCGTCAACTGCACCTTTAAAGCTGTCTGATACAGAAAAATCTGTCATCTTGCCGGCAAAGGAAATCATAAGGAAACAGCGGGCTGCCAGGGCCGGATTTATAAAGTTCTGTCCAAGACCGCCAAAAAGCTGTTTTACCACAATAATTGCAAAAATACTGCCGAGCACCGGGATCCAGAGCGGAATTCCTGCCGGCATATTCAGGCCGATAAGAAGTCCGGTTACCACTGCACTGAAATCCTTCACAGTGTTCTTTTTGTGCATAAAATGATCATATAACCACTCTGCAAGCGCTGCTGAACCGGTGGATACCACCAGAACGGCAAGAGCCTTTAATCCATGATTATAAATTCCCATAAGGGCAGCAGGCAAAAGCGCTATGACAACCAACTGCATGATTTTTGCAGTGGTCATCCTTGCCCGGACATGGGGATTAGATGATACATTAAACATTTGTTCCATTCGTTTCTTCCCCCTTATTATTTCTTCTTCCTGCTTGCCAGAACCATTTTACGCATGGACTTAATGCTCTGGGTCAGCGGACGTTTGGCCGGACAGATGTAACTGCAGCAGCCGCATTCACAGCATTCCATTCCATCAAACTTCTGGAAGCTCTCCATATCGCCGCGCTGTGCAAAAGTCGCAAGTCTTGCCGGAATAACATGTCCGGGACAGACACTTACACAGCGTCCGCAGTTAATGCAGGCTGTCTCTTCCTCTTTCGCATCTGATACCGGGTCACTCTGCATACACAGAAGGGAAGAAGAGGTCTTCACACATGGTACATGAAGATCATACATGGCAAATCCCATCATAGGACCGCCGGAAATCACCTTACCGGCATGCTCCTTCAGGCCACCGGCTGCGTCGATCAGTTCGGCCATATCCGTTCCTGTACAGACTTCAAAATGTGCCGGACGGTTGATGCCCTTACCAGTTACTGTGAAAATCCGCTTCATGATCGGTCTTCCAAGTGCCACTGCGTCATAAATACTGCATATTGTTTCAACATTATCTACAATACATCCGGCATCTGCTGGAAGCATGGATGAGTTGATTTCTCTTCCTGTCACTGCATAGATCAGGGTACGCTCACCACCCTGGGGATATTTGGTCATCAGTTCTTTTACTTCGATATTCGGGACTCCGGCAGCCAGTTCTTTCATTCTGGCAATACAATCCGGCTTATTGTCCTCAATGCAGATACAACCCTTTGCATTTGGAAAAAGTCCGACTACGATTTTCAGTCCTTCCACAACCTTCTCCGGCTGATCCATCATGCGCCTGTAATCACTTGTAAGATAGGGCTCACATTCTGCACCGTTCACCAATATGTATTCAATCTTGTCAGGCTCCTTGGGGGAAAGCTTCACATGTGTGGGGAAGCCTGCACCACCAAGACCTACTACACCGCCATCGCGAATCCTTCCGATAATCTCCTCACGGGTAAGCGAAGCCGGATCTGCCGGGTGGAATTCCACCTCTTCATACAGTCCGTCATTCTCCACTATAATGGAATCTACCATACTTCCGGTAGCTGTCAGACGTTTCTCGATGCCTTTCACCGTACCGGATACAGAAGCATGAACAGGGGCAGATACAAATCCGCCTGCTTCTGCGATCATCTGGCCTGCAAGCACGTGGTCCCCCTTTGCAACCACAGGCTTCGCCGGAGCACCAATGTGCTGGGACAATGGATACGCCAGATCTGCCTTAGGGAGATATTTCTCCACCGGGCAGTCCTTTGACATTTCTTTCCCCTCGAAGGGGTGTACGCCTCCTTTAAAAGTTAATCGCACTAATATTCACCGCCTTTATATTATTGATCACTGACTCTTTTGTCTGCAGCAACCTGATTTATTGTCTGTTTGATTTATATTATTAATATCACTTTTGTCTGAGTATTTATTCAGCGTCTTTATTTTTCCTGCCAAATCCATATTTCTTATGGAGCTTATATCCACGGTTCAGATTTGGATATGCCTTTACAAAACGCTGCATGTTGTGGCTGACCTTTCCAGCCATAGCCTCTTTACGCTTCTGAAGCTCTTCAGAGATATCTGACATCATAGCAGTTCTCTTCTCTTCCAGTTCCTTGATCAGTGCAACATCATCAAGGCGTCCCAGCTTATTCTCTAACTGTTTCTTGATTCTATCTCTGGAAAGTCCGCTGCTCTCCTCCAGATTCTCCATCTTCTCACGCGCCTGTACAAGCAGTTCTGCACGCATCTGATCCAGTGCCTGCTCCCATGCAGGAATACGCTCGTGCAAATGGAAAGCGGCAGCTGCAGAAAAAGCAAAATCCACAATGTAAACGACTGTAATTACACAGACAGCCACCTCTCCAGTTCTTCTGGTATACAATTCTGTAAATTCCTGAACTACCGGATGAAGCACTCTGAAAAGCCCAACGGTAAACACCCCCCATCCAAGGGAACAGCCCAGACAGATACGTCCCTGGAAATTAAACTTGTTATCACTGTAATCCCACCAGGATGTGTGGAAAATATTCTCCATCAACACTGCTGTCACATATTCCAGTGCAGTGGCGACTACAACTCCACCCACAAATAAAAGAAGCAGATTATCACTGATGGGAAGAAGAATCAAGTATACAGCAAGAGCTCCACAGCCATATATGGTACACAGGGGACCATTTATAAATCCTCTGTTTATCAATTTGCCCTTTCGCACAGACACGTAGCAGGTTTCCCAAAGCCAGCCAAGAAAACTGTATATGTAAAACCAATTGGCAATGTGATAGAAATCCACTCCATTAATTGCTAAATCCCACATAGGTTTCTCCTTTTCTTTATATATTCTGACTATTCTATACATTCTACTATACCGCATTTTATGAAAAAATTCACTACCTAAAAATAAAAAAATTGTGTATAATTAAATACAATCCATGAAAGGAGTATAAACATGCTGATTGTTAAAAAAATGCCGATTTTGCAAGGTTTTCCGGACTTTGAGACTGTTAAAAATTTATCTGGAAATGCTGCTGAGGATGTCAATTTTTCACCATTATTTTATGATATTGAAACCACTGGATTGGGACGAAATTCATCTTTTTTATATTTAATTGGTGCAGTTTGCTATGAATCTGGTTCCTGGCAGCTATATCAGTGGCTTGCACCCGATTTCCGGGAAGAAAAAGCATTATTGGAGTTTTTTTCAGAATTTATAAAAAATTTCAGCTGTACCATCCAATACAATGGAGATTCTTTTGACCAGCCTTACCTTCAGGCTCGTTATAAATTCTATGAGCTACCAGATCCTTTTGAGGGGATTTCTTCTTTTGACCTGTATAAAGTGCTTCGCCCTCTGAAGGGATTTTTAAAGCTCCCAGGGTTAAAGCAGGAACAGATGGAAGCCTTTCTAGGAGAACAGAAGCGCATTTACTGTAATGGCGGGGAATGCATTAAAATCTATAAAAAATATATGGCACACCAGGAGCAGACAGACCTGGATACGGTTATGGGACACAATATGGAAGATCTTCTCGGACTTGGAGATGTGTTTAAGATGATGGGGTATCTTGCGCTCAGGGATGGTGCATTTACTGTTCGCGGAACTGATTTTGACGGGGACAATCTGATTTTGCAGATAAACCCCCATTACAGCCTGCCCGCTTCCTTTTCTAACGGCACAGAAGAATTCTATATTACAGGTCAGGACAACCTGGTAAGCCTCCTTGTAAAGCCTTTAAATGGCCGTATCCGCCAATATTACAGTGATTACAAAAGTTATGATTATCTGCCCGGAGAGGACATGGCAGTCCCTAAATCTATTAGCAAATTTATGGAAAAAGGACTGAAAAAATCTGCTACAAGAGAGACCTGTTATACCTGGTTTCCATGCACAGAGGAATTTCTGGAAAATGAAGAAAAGCAAAAGCAATATTTAATACATACCCTGGAATATTTATTTTGGAAATTAAAATAAACTTTCAACCTATATTTCAAAATTCCCAAAACCTTTTTCAAACATACTCTAACTTCCAAAGCATATAAAATCTCACGTAAAAAAGACATCATCCCCAGAGCGTATCTGAAAAATCATTCCCACAATCTGAACACCCCACTTGCGGGAGATTCACCCGAATTCGGTTGTCGTAGCTCGCTACGGCGCCTTCATCCGGACAAAATCTCCCGCAAATTGTGACGCACATCTTGCAGAAAGCCTTTTCCAGACACGCTCTAACAGACAATGTCTTTTTATCAACATCATATTCATGATATCAAAACTAACCGCCATTCACAAATCCTGTGAATGGCGGTTAGTTACATGGGACAAGAGAAATGCACAACACTTCCCTCTTGGTTAAATTATTCCTCTACAGACTCTTCCTCAGCCGGAGCCTCAAGAGCTTTCATGCTAAGGCTGATCTTCTTGTCTTCGCCATTGAAATCAACAACTTTAGCCTGGATTTCCTGTCCGATTGTAAGCACATCAGATGGTTTTGCAACGTGCTCTCTGGAAATCTGAGATACATGAAGAAGTGCATCTACGCCAGGTGCAAGCTCAACAAATGCACCGAAGTCTGTCATACGTGCAACTTTACCAGTTACTACGTTTCCAACAGCGAAATCCTCAGCAGCTGTAAGCCATGGATTCTCCTCTGGGAATTTCATTGTAAGAGCAATCTTCTCGCCCTTGATATCTTTGATCATAACCTTTACAGTCTCACCAACTGTGAATACTTTCTTCGGGTTCTCTACTCTGCCCCAGGACATCTCAGAGATGTGAAGCAGTCCGTCAGCGCCGCCCAGATCGATGAATGCACCAAAATCTGTAACGTTCTTAACAACACCCTCTACTGTATCGCCAACATGGATACGCTCCATAAGCTCCTGCTGTTTCTTAGCTTTCTCAGCAACAAGAAGCTGTTTGCGGTTACCAATGATGCGACGTCTTCTTGGATTGAACTCTGTGATAACGAACTCAATCTCCTGATCAGCATATTTGCTGAGATCTTTCTCATATGTGTCGGAAACAAGGCTTGCAGGAATGAATACACGTGTCTCCTCAACGTTAACACACAATCCACCGTCAAGTACCTGAGTTACAGGAGCTTTTAATACTTCCTGATTCTCGAATGCTTCCTCAAGGCGTTTATTGCCTTTCTCTGCAGCAAGTCTCTTGTAGGTTAAGATAACCTGGCCTTCGCCATCGTTTACCTTAAGCACTTTGGCTTCCATGGAGTCACCTACATGTACAGCGTCTGTGAGTACTACGGAAGGATCATTGCTATATTCACTCTTGGTGATAATACCATCAGCTTTATAGCCAATATTCAGGATAATTTCATCTTCTTTCACATCGATGACCTTTCCCTGTACGATTTCTCCATTTCTGATTGTTTTTACGGAATCTTCCAGCATCTGTTCAAAACTTAATTCTGACATGTTCTTGAACCTCCTCAATAATTTTCTTTGGGGTTGAAGCCCCTGCTGTAATACCTACATAACTACTGCATTGGAACATATCTGAATCCAAGTCTACAGGTGTTTGTATATAGTAAGTATTTTCACATTCCTTTTTACATATTTCAAACAGCTTTTGAGTATTGGAACTATGTCGGCCTCCTACGACTAACATAGTGTCTACCTCTCCGGCTATGCTCTTTGCTTCTCTCTGCCGTTCTTCGGTAGCATTACAAATAGTGTTTAAAATATTAAGAATATTTAAAACAGTATTATCATACCTCTTTTTTGAAAGAATTTCAACTAAATCTTTAAATTTATTATAATTAAATGTTGTCTGAGACACAATACATATGCTTTTGTCAGCCGGAAACACAAAATCCAGTGCATCCTGCTCAGTCCGAATTACCGTGTAAGGTCCCATGCACCAGCCGCAGATTCCTACCACTTCCGGATGATCCGGGTCTCCTATGATCACAATATGGGCGCCTGCCCTGCTCTCTTTCTCTACGATCCGGTGAATTTTCAGAACAAAGGGACAGGTTACATCCACATAGGAAAGTCCGTATTCTTCCAGATGGTCATAAACCTCTTTTCCCACACCATGTGAACGGATCACAACCGTGCTGCCCTCAGGAAGTGTTCTCAGATCATCCTCAGATGCCACTCTGACCCCCTTCTTTTCCAGATCATTCACTACTTCTTCATTATGAATAATTGGACCCAGGGTAAAAAGCCTGTCAGGACAACTGCCGATTAGCTCGTAAACCTTGTCTACAGCACGCTGTACGCCAAAACAAAAGCCTGCTGTTTTCGCAACCTTCACTTCCATGGTTATTCCACCTTATCTTTGTAGATTCCGAGAATTGCAGCTACAACTTCGTCAATATTCATGAAAGAAGAATCTACAAGCACGGCATCTTCAGCCTGCCGGAGCGGGGAAATCTCTCTTGTCATATCCTGATGATCCCGGTTTTCAATGTCTTTCTTGATTTCTTCAAGATCAGCACCCTCGCCCTTGGCAAGATATTCATCATAACGCCTCTTAGCTCTGGTCTCCACGCTGGCAGTAAGATAAATCTTCACCTGTGCGTCCGGAAGAATTACAGTTCCAATATCCCTGCCATCCATTACAACATCATTCTTTGCTGCCAGATTTCTCTGAAGATTGAGAAGATGTGCCCTTACCGCCGGGTTTGCAGATGTTTTGGATGCCATGTTTCCAACCTCTTCCGTACGGATATACTGATTTACATTCTCACCGTTAAGAATTACAACCTGCTCTCCATTTTCATATCGAATGGAAACCTCAGCGCTCTGACAGTTATCTGCAACTGCTTCCGCATCTGTTCCGTCAATTTCATTTCTCAGCAGATAAAGTGCTACGGCGCGGTACATAGCGCCTGTATCTACATAGATAAAAGACAGCTCCTTTGCCACTCTCTTTGCAATTGTGCTTTTGCCTGCTCCTGCCGGCCCGTCAATGGCAATGTTACATCCCATTTTCTCTGTTACCTCCTCTTAAATCGCAGTTTTTTCACTTCTTACATTTATAACAGATTTTCATCCATTTTTCAATGCCATGGCTGCCAGATACGCAGTTGACCAGGCAATCTGAAGATTATAGCCACCGGTTACCGCATCCAGGTCAAGCACTTCTCCAATAAAATAGAGATTTTTTACCTTTCGGGATTCCATAGTTCCCGGCTGAATGTCCTTCACAGAAACACCGCCTCTTGTAATAACTGCTTCTTTATATTCTCCCATTCCATTGATGGTAAATGGGAAAGCTTTCACCAGTTCTTCAAAGTGAATTCTTTCTTCCCTGGAAATATCGTGTATCTTTTTTTCCGGAGAAATACCACCCAGTTCCAGCATGACAGGTGTAAGGGATGATGGAAAAAGTACGCCGATCACATTCTTAAACTGTTTATTCTGTCCTGCCTCAAATTCCCGCAGAATCCTGGCATCCAGCTGTTCCATGGTAAGGGCAGGCTTCAGATCCAGATAAGCATTCAATTCTCCGGATTTCTGCAGTTGTTTGCCAATATGTGCGCTTGCAGATAAAATCATGGGGCCTGTCACGCCAAAGTGGGTGAACATCATCTCACCAAAATCCCGGAAGAGCACCTTTTTGCCTGACTTAATCGTAAGTTCGGTGTTTTTTAAGGAAAGTCCCTGAAGTCTTGGGATATAATCCTCTTTTGTCTTAAGAGGAACCAGTGACGGAGAAAGCTCCTTTACTTTATGGCCGGTTTCCTCTGCAAAGCGATAGCCATCACCTGTAGAGCCTGTTGACTGATAGGAAAGCCCTCCAGTGGCAACCAGAACATGATCGCCCTCCATAAAACTTCCATCTGCCAGTTCTACACCTGTTACCCGGCTGTGATGTGCCTTTTTCTCATCCACGTCCGGTTCCTCATAGGGACTGACCTTCACCGTTTTCACCTCTGTGCGAAGATGGATATGGGCACCAGCTTTCTTAAGTTCCCGTTCCAGACCGCGGATAATATCTGAAGAATGGTCAGACACAGGGAAAACCCGGTTGCCTCTCTCTGTCTTCAGTGGAACTCCCGCTTCTTCAAAGAATTCCATTACATCCTGGGGCGTGAAAGAATAGAAAGCACTGTACAGGAATTTCGGGTTAGACATAACTGCCCGGAACAGTTCTTCCGTGTCACAGTTATTTGTAACATTGCATCTGCCTTTTCCTGTAATATACACTTTCTTTCCAAGTTTCTCGTTTTTCTCCAGGATGTGGACCTCATGTCCTGCCCTTGCCAGATAAACACCGGCCATCATTCCGGCAGCACCGCCGCCTATGATCAGTATTTTACTCATTTACATACCTTTCATAAAACAGATTTGCAACTATTCAGTAACTACCGAAAGTTACACAAATTTTACTTATATTTTTCAAAAAGACACGTGCAAAAGGCTTCTCTGCACGTGTCTTTCATTATTTTTGTCAGCAAAGTGTCTATAGGCCAGACACTGACAAATTATTCCTCACTGATTAAACCGGATATGCTCCGTTTTTGGTATCAGCAACCGTCTCATCCACCTTTTTCTCCTGAGCCTGACGATACTTGAAGAAGTCAGTAGCAACCTGTGGGAACAGTGCATAGGACAGAACGTCCTCATCCTGCTCTTTATACTGTGCCATCTCGCCTTCAAGTTTGCCCAGCTCATTCTCAAGAAGATCTGCCGGACGGCATGTGATCGGCTGTGTGTCACCGATACATTTCTTCTGAACTTCTGGATTGAATGGTTTTGCTGTAGCACCATATTTTCCGCTGAGAACATCTTTTGTCTCTTTGGTAACCATCTTGTATCTCTCGCCCATGAGAACGTTAAATACAGCCTGTGTACCAACGATCTGGGAAGATGGAGTAACAAGCGGCGGCTCACCAAGGTCTTTACGTACACGCGGAACTTCCTCAAGAACATCATAGAACTTGTCTTCTGCATGCTGCTCTTTCAGCTGGGAAGTAAGGTTGGATAACATACCACCTGGTACCTGATACAGAAGAGTCTTGATGTTTACGCCAAGGTTCTTCGGATTCAGAAGGCCGCTCTCAAGAGCCTCGTCACGCATTGGACGGAAGTAGTCTGCGATCTCAGCAAGAAGCTGCTGATCAAATCCGGTATCATATGGAGTGCCTTTGAAGGTCTCAACCATAACCTCAGTTGCAGGCTGGGAAGTACCCAGTGCAAATGGAGACATTGCAGTATCGATGATATCAACACCAGCTTCAACAGCTTTTAAGTAAGTCATGGAAGCTACACCAGAGGTGTAATGTGTATGAAGATCGATCGGGATCTTAACAGTCTCTTTCAGGGCTGTAACAAGCTCAGTTGCCTTATATGGAAGAAGAAGGCCGGCCATATCTTTGATACAGATAGAGTCTGCACCCATTTCCTCAATACGTTTTGCAATGCTTGTCCAGTACTCAAGAGTATACGCATCACCAAGTGTATAGGAAAGAGCAACCTGTGCATGGCCATGCTCTTTGTTTGCAGCATGTACAGCAGTCTGAAGGTTACGAAGGTCATTCATACAGTCGAAAATACGGATGATATCGATACCATTTGCCAGAGATTTCTGAACAAAATACTCTACTACATCATCAGCGTATGGACGATATCCAAGAATGTTCTGGCCACGGAAAAGCATCTGCAGCTTTGTGTTCTTGAATCCTGCACGTAATTTACGAAGTCTTTCCCACGGATCCTCATGAAGGAAACGAAGGCTTGCATCGAAAGTAGCACCGCCCCAGCACTCAACTGCATGGTAGCCTACTTTATCAAGTTTATCAACGATTGGAAGCATCTGCTCTGTTGTCATACGGGTTGCAATCAGGGACTGATGTGCATCACGCAGAATGGTTTCCACAATTTTAACAGGTTTTTTTTCAATTTCTGCCATAATTGTTCTCCTTATTTATTTAGTTCATCCGGACTTCCCGGTTTCACTATAGAAAGCCGGGAAAAATCCGAATTTCTGGTATCATTATTAGATTCCGTAAATAGCCATAAATGCTCCGGCAGCAACGGCTGTACCGATAACACCGGCAACGTTTGGTCCCATTGCATGCATCAGAAGGAAGTTGGTAGGATCTGCCTCAGCACCAACCTTCTGGGAAACACGGGCTGCCATAGGTACCGCAGATACACCGGCGGAACCAATAAGCGGATTGATCTTGCCGCCTGTAAGCTTGCACATAACCTTTCCGAGCATAACACCGCCGAAAGTACCACATGCAAATGCCACAAGACCTAATACAACGATCTTCAAAGTATCCACATTCAGGAATGCCTCTGCACTTGTGGAAGCACCAACAGATGTACCAAGAAGGATAACTACGATGTACATAAGTGCATTGGAAGCTGTCTCTGTAAGCTGTTTTACAACGCCGCACTCTCTGAACAGGTTACCAAGCATAAGCATACCAACCAGAGGAGCTGTTGTCGGAAGAATCATGCAGACAACGATTGTGATTACGATTGGGAAGAGGATCTTCTCAAGCTTGGATACAGGGCGAAGCTGCTCCATCTTGATTTTACGCTCTTTCTCAGTAGTAAACAGTTTCATGATCGGAGGCTGGATGATCGGAACCAGTGACATATAAGAATATGCCGCCACGGCGATCGGTCCCATAAGAGCAGTCTGACCAAGCTTACCTGCAAGGAAAATGGAGGTCGGACCATCTGCACCACCGATGATGGAGATTGCTGCTGCTGCTTTTCCGTTGAATCCAAGGAAGATTGCAAGGAAGTAAGCCATATAGATACCGAGCTGTGCTGCAGCACCCATCAGGAAGCTCTTCGGGTTCGCGATCAGCGGACCAAAGTCTGTCATGGCACCTACACCCATAAAGATAAGGGAAGGAAGAATACTCCACTCATCAAGGATGTAGAAGTAATGAAGAAGACCACCAACACCGTTGGACATGTCTTCCGGATTTGCCATAATGTCCGGATAAATATTAACAAGGAGCATACCAAATGCAATGGGAACAAGCAGCAGAGGCTCAAATCCCTTTGCAATGGCAAGATATAAGAATACACAAGCAACCACGATCATCAGGTAGTTACCCCATGTCAGATTAAAAAATGCGGTCTGATGGATCAGGTTGGACAAAGTGTCTGCTACGTAAGACATCCTATTACCTCCCGACTTAGTTCATTGTTGCCAGGGTATCTCCATTTTCTACAGAGGCACCTTCTGCAACGTCAATGCTTGCAACGGTTCCGTCCTGAGGAGCTACAACCGGGATCTCCATCTTCATGGATTCCAGGATTACAATGTTGTCACCGGCTTTTACAGCCTGTCCAACGCTTGCTGCGATTTTCAGAACCTTTCCAGGTACGGAAGCTGCAACCTTAACTGCGCCTGCTCCGGCTGCTGCCTTAGGAGCTGCCTTCGGTGCCGGTGCTGCTTTCGGAGCTGCTGCTGGAGCTGCAGCTGCTGGTGCGGAAACGCTTCCTGTCTCTTCAACAGTTACTTCATATGCTGTTCCGTTAACGGTAATTGTATAACTTTTCATTTTAGGATCCTCCTGTATTTATCTCTTTTTACGATTGATTTTGCGGATGGAACGAACAACGAATCCATCTGTAGTGGTTCCCTCAGCTGCTGCAATTGCTGCTGCGATAACCGCGATCAGTTCTGTATCGTCTGCTTCTGCAGCTTCCACTGGTGCTGCCACCGGTGCAGGGGCAGGGGCTGCTGCAGCTTGAGCTTTTTTCTTTGCTTCCGGATTCGGGATGAATCTGAACAGATAGATCAGGAAGCTCAGGAAAATAAGAACGATGAATACGATTGCAATACCCATGATAGTATTCATAACAGCTCTTCTTAAGGTCTCAGCCATGGAGTACTGTACATCAACAGTAAGGGATGTAGGTGCTCCTGTAGAAGCATCGAAAATATAAACGAAATTTGCATCTGCTTTCTCAAAGGAGACCGGTACAGTAACGGTATATCCGTCGTCAGAAGCCTTCACCTCTGTCTCTCCGGTTCTCTCCTTTAAAGCCCCAACTTCATCCTTGGAGCCTGCCCATGCAGTCATTGCTCCAACAGTAAACTCATCAGATGACTTGGTATAATTCTCAATATCTTCATCACTGAGAGCAATGATGGTATCGGTAAGTCCCTCAGCGGTAGTGACCAGGGTCTGCTTTACCGTGTCATCTACCTCATCAGCTGCCCATACGGAGGATACTCCGGTAAGAGTGAGAACTGCCATCATGAGAAGTACTGTGCAAAGGGAGGATACTTTCTTAAAAATCTGTTTCATATGCTCCACCTCGCTTAGACCGTGCCGTGTTTCTTGGACGGACGTTCTTCCCTTTTTGTGAACAGCATTTCAAATGCACCGATCACATATTTTCTTGTATCAGCCGGGCTGATAATGGTGTCAACATATCCTCTTGCTGCTGCAGAGGAAACAGAGTTCTGAAGTTCTCTGTACTCAGCTGCTTTCTCAGTAAGAGCTGCTGCGTCATCGCCTGCATACATGATCTTGGCTGCAAGGTCTGCATCCATCATACCGATCTCTGCGTTCTCCCATGCGTATACCATGTCTGCACCGATTGCTTTGCTGTTCATAGCTGTGTAAGCGGTTCCAAATGCTTTGCCGATCACAACGTTAACCTTCGGAACAGTAGCGTCTGCAAATGCATGAACCAGTGCTCCGACAGATTTCGCCATCATCTTCTCGCCACATACAGTAGCCTTGAAGCCGTTTACATTTGTAAGAGTAAGTACCGGGATCTCGAAAGCGTCACAGAATTTTACGAACTCTGCTGCTTTTCTTGCACCGCGTGCACTAAGGGTACCATCAGACTCCCATACCTTTTTGCCTTCTGCATCATAGCTCTCGCTTCTGTTTGCAACAGCACCAACGGTAGCGCCGTTCAGTCTGATAAATCCAACAGCAACGCTCTTGCCGTAGTCAGCTTTTACCTCGAAGAACTGACCGTTATCAGCGATTCTGGAAAGTGCAATGGCTGTGTCACCTGTGCAGTTCTCAATATCCTCGCATACACGGTTCAGGTCGTCTGTGCACTCCATGTAAGAATCAGTGTCTTCGCAGTTAGATGGCAGATATGTTACGAGTTCACGGATTTTTCCAAGGATCTCGTCCTCAGTGCCGATTCCGTCTACAAGACCTGTCTCTTCGCTCTGGAATCTGGCTGAGGATGTGTCACATTTGGAAACGTGGTTGCCTTCAAGGGCGTTCGGGGTGTTTACAAACAGTTTGCCTTTCTTCTCTTCAACAAATGTGAAGTCTGTCAGTGCCGGTACAAGTGCCATACCACCACCGCAGGTACCGAAGATACCTGTGATCTGTGGGATCAGTCCGGATGCCAGAGTCTGTTTCATATAAATTTCACCGAATGCTTCCAGTGCGTCAGTTGCCTCCTGAAGACGGAGACCTGCACAATCGATCAGGCCGATCACCGGAGCACCGGTCTTCATAGCCATATCATAAAGTCTGGTAATCTTCTTGGCATGCATTTCACCAACGGTTCCGTTCAGTACGGAAACATCCTGGCTGTACACATACACCAGATTTCCATCGATTACACCATATCCGGTAATAACACCGTCTGAAGGTGCTTTTTTCTCAGTCATGTTGAAATCTGTATTTCTGGCTGTTACACTTTGGCCGATCTCAACAAAACTGTTCGCGTCAAGCAAAGAAGTGATTCTTGTGCCCGCTAAACTTTGTGTTGCGTTACTCATTCTTTCTTGCCCTCCATTTTATAATAATTTAAAAGTATAACCAAAAATTCTGCCGATTCTAATTGTACATTTTTTCACACAATTTTTCAATAGTTTTCCGTGTTTTTATGCAAAAAAATCCCTCGATTTTCGGGGGATTTTTTTATATATCATACATATTCCGTCAGGCTTTTTAGTGAAAAAAGTCATGAAACACCTTGTTTGCGCACCATAAATAGGTGATTTTAACAATATTGCGATCTGCTGTCACAAAATAGTTATCCAAGACAAGTTCTCCAAGACAAAAAGTGACCTGACCAATTTTCTGCCCCTTTTTCACAGGTGCTGTCAAATTTTTCTCAATACGCAGATGGCAGGTAATCTTTTCCCCTTCTTTCAGAAGGATCTGTTTCTTTTTGTCAGAATCAGATGCCTGAATCCGGCCATTTATATATACATCTGCGAAACCTGTCCCAGTTTCTGTGAGAATTTTTCCGGGATTTTCCTTGTTTTCCTTGCCAGATTCTTTCCCGCTGCTTTCGTCAGTCCCGTCCTTTACTGGTATAGCCGGAATCTCCGGCTCCTGCCAATAGGTTTCCTTGTGAAAATTTGCTTTGCCATATTCCAGCAGTTTCATGGCATCTTTCCATTTATATGTCTTATTATTCGGCCAGCCGCAGCCAAGAAGGGAAATAATAAATTTTCTTTCCTCATTTTCACAGGCTGCCACATAACAATAACCCGCATTTCCTGTAAAACCGGTTTTTCCTGAAATGGCATCCGGAGTCATATCAAGAAATGCATTTGCATTATGGACGGAAAACTGACGTTTTCCTGTAATATCAGAAAAAGAATAATCCCTGGTCTGTGTGATATGAAGAAATGCTTTATTTTTCACAGCATAGCTCATGATCAAAGCCAGATCTCTTGCGGTAGTCTGATGAATGCCTCCTGCATCTGCACTGTCAAGACCGTTCGGCGTAACAAAATGAGTGTTCGTGCAGCCAATCTCCTTTGCTTTTGCATTCATCATTTTTGCAAACCCTTCCACAGAACCGCCAATGTGTTCAGCAATTGCCACAGCCGTATCATTATGGCTTTTCAACATTAAAGAATAAAGAAGATCTTCCAGGTAATACTGCTCCCCTTCCTTTAAATTCAGCTTTACTTCTGGTTGAGAGGCCGCATTTTCTGACACCATTACATAATCATCACCGGAGCCCTTTTCCAGTGCAAGGATACAGGTCATTACCTTTGTGGTACTGGCATTTGGGCGAGCTGTATAGCCCTCTTTTTCGTACAGTACCCGGCCAGAATCCCCATCCATAAGAACGGCGGATAAGGCATAGAGATTTCCAGGTCCGTCTGTTTCTTTCATATCAACAGCTGCCGGTATCATCTGCACAATGGAGCTGACAGCCTTTTTTTCATCTGTGCCAGTGCTTCCTGACACCTGGGCAGCAGTGCATAAAACAAGTACAAAGGTCAGTGTAAGACAAAAGAATCTGTATCTGCTTTTCATAGTCCACCCCACATTCCGTTTATAGTATTTTACGCGGACCTGTCCCAAACTATGCAAAGCTCACTCTACAAGTTTTGCCTGATAAAAAGAACAGGTATCTTACAGAAATACCTGTTCCTGAAATTGGTTCAATTTTCAATTTGTATATTATAGCTAACCATTGTAAGTCAGATTCCATCGCTCAGACAACAGCCTGTCCTCTTTGGAAAGCTGATACAGCTCCAGCAATTCTGCCGGTGCCTCTTTCACCTCTTTTTCAAACAATGTATTCAGCTGTTCCACAGGTTCCCTGCTGCCACCTGCCGGCTGAGCCATCATATAGTGATCGATCAAAGCAGACTGTGCTCTTCTTCCTCCAAGGCTGGAAAGCTTCGACAGACGCGCCCGTCTCGTCCCGCCATCGTCACATACCAGCAGATTTGTCATAAATTTCATCAGTTTAAGGCTCAGAAGAATATCTCCTGTTTTTACAAGAGGAAAAGCCTTGTGGATTTCCGCTGCATTTTTGCGTTTTGCTTTGATACAATCAGAAGGATAAAAGGCATATGGATTTTTCCCATTTTCTTCCATAAGGAAGCGGTCAAATTCAATTTCCAGAAGGCTGTGGGAAATCCTGCCCTTATCATTCATTTCATTTACAAAAGGATGACAGGAAGAGTCCAGAAGATAATGACAGCCAAAGCCAAGAAGATAGGCAAGAAGTGCCTCATCACCAGTCTCTCTGACCTGCGCCATTCCCTGGGTAAAAAATGCCCGGGCTTTTTCTTTGTGCATACGGTATCCTACACTGCTTACGTGATTCTTAAAAATAAAATAATAGAAGAAAATATCCGGTCCGTGAAGACCGATCCGATACAGTTCACCGTTTTTCCGAATAATTTCTTTCAATTGATCGGGCAATTGCCTGTATACTTTCTGACCAAACAAATCATGTGCATATGTTGTGGGCATTTTTTCTCTCCTGTCTTATCGCCTGCAGTTTATCTGCGGCTTACTTGTCCTGTCTTATATATCCAGCTTCAGCTGTACTTCCTCTTCTGCCTCAGCCTTAAAATCCGCCATTTTTACCGGATCCACAGCCGGCAGCTCTTCCAGACCCTGAACACCAAATGTGCGAAGAAATTCTTCTGTAGTGCCGAAAAGGATCGGCCGTCCAGGTGCATCAAGACGTCCAAGCTCCTTTACCAGATTATACTCAACCAGCTTATTTACTGCATGATCGCTTTTTACTCCCCGGATCTTTTCAATCTCAGCTTTTGTCACAGGCTGCTTATAGGCTATAATAGACAGCGTTTCCAGCATAACATCTGTAAGGGCAGGTTTCTTAGGCTGCATGGCAATCCGGATCAGACAGCCATAGTAATCCCGTTTGGTGCACAGCTGATAAGAGCCCTCCAGCTCAATGATCTGGATTCCCCTTCCCTCATCCTTATATTTATCCATCAGATTATGGAGTAGTTTTTCTGTCGTTGGCTTATCCTGCTGGATTGCTTTCGCAATCTGACCTAATTCCACAGATTCACCCATCGCAAACAGGATTGCCTCAACGGCACCTTCTAATCGTTTAATTTCCATACACTATCCTTCTTCCTCTGCAAATTCTGTCAGATTCTTCCAGGTTTCCGGCTCTGTCACAACATTGATCTGAATGTCATCAAAAATCTCTTCCTGAACCACATGAATGTGTCCCATTTTTATCAGTTCCAGCACGGAAAGGAAGGTAACGATTACCTGTACTTTGGAACACTGCTTTTTCAACAGGTCCCGAAAGCTGAATTTCCTGTGAGTCTTTGCAAATTCTTTCATCTCCAGCATTTTATCAGAAAGACTGACTTCTTCCTTCTCGATTTTTCCAAACTGACTTCGGATAGGGTCCCGTCTGTCGTCCTGCCGCCTGATGATCGACTGGTAAATGGCGTTTAATTTCTCAAGAGTAAGACCAGCCAGAAGTTCTGAGGGATCCACTGGCTCCCGATACTGAAGCACCTCCCTTGGCACATCCGGCTCACGGAAATAAACGCCGCTGGCATCGTCCATTTTGTCCTTCAGCTCATAAGACATATATTTATACATCTTATATTCCAGAAGTTTCTGAACCAGCTCCGCTCTGGGGTCCTCCTCTTCTCCTTCTTCATTGATTTCTTTTGGAAGAAGCATCCGGCACTTGATATCCAGAAGTGTGGCTGCCATGACCATAAACTCACTCATAACTCCAAGATCTTCTTTTTCCATAGCGTGAATGTATTCCATATACTGATCCGTAATCTCCACAATCGGTATATCATAAATATCAATTTTATTTTTATCAATAAGGTGAAGGAGCAGATCAAGCGGTCCTTCAAAAACATTCAGTTTTATGGGAATTGCCATGCGCTTTCCTCTCTCCCTTACGGTTTCATTTCTATAAAAATCAGCTCTCTTGGATTATGGATCCGAAGAGGCACTGTGTGTTCCCCAAGGCCTGCACTTACGATCATACATTTGCCATTTTTGTAAAAATCGCCGCAACAGTATTTTGGAAAAGGTATAAACTGGGAACTGATGGCTCCCACATGTCTGGAAAAACGGAGCACACCGCCATGGTAATGTCCAGACAGAATCAGGTCGGCGCCCCAGCGGAAATAGGTTCTGCCATATTTTGGGTTATGGGCAAGAAGAATATTTATGGCTTCCGGATCTGGCTTTCCCATAAGCTCTTCCATTTTTTCAGAAGTTAGCTTCGGGGAAAAAGGCTTGTGATAGTATTCCAGTGGAAGTTCCAGTCCATTTACCACAAAGGAATTGCCAGCCAGAACAACTTTGCTCTTCTCATTTGCCAGAAAACAGATTCCTTTTTGTTTCAACTCTGCCTGATATTTCAGGTACTCATTCCGATAAAGGTGCCCTTTGGCTTTCATTTTGGTTTCGTGGTTTCCCATGGCGTAAAAGATGGGGAAATTCTTCGCCAGTGTACAAAGCAGTTTTCTGGCAGTTTCCAGGGTGAAAGGATCCATCCGGACCACCATGTCTCCGGCAAGAAGAATGGCATCGGGGGCATTTTCCTGGATTTTTTTCAGCAAAGCACTATTCTCTTCGCCGAAAATGCTTCCGTGAAGGTCTGCAAGAACAGCAAAGCGCACGCTTTTTTTTATTTTCGGGTTATGGACTTCATAGGTTACAATTCGAAATTTTTCCATAAATCTCCTTAAATACTTTGTAATTTCCAGAGCGTGTTTGAAAAAGGCCTTCTGCAATCTGCACGCCCCAGGCCCTGCTTACTTTCCAAATCCACAATTGGGGAAGGTACAGACTTTGCAGCTCAGGCAGAGACCGCCTTCTCCGTATGCAGCAACTTCTTCCGGGAAAATTTCATCGTCTGCCATGATTCTTGGCAGAACCAGGTCAAATACAGTACGCTTCGCATACATGACACATCCGGGAAGGCCAAGGATCGGAATGCATTTGCCCTCTTTCTCATAGTAAGCGATGAGAAGCATGGCTCCTGGCAGTACCGGTGCACCGTAAGTAACAACTCTGGCTCCTGTATCACGGATTCCTCCAGGTGTACGGTCATCTGGATCTACACTCATGCCGCCGCTGCAGACTACCATGTCTGCACCCTGGTTAATAAATTCCATAATGTCGTCTGTGATCTGTGCCTTGTCATCTCCTGGAGTCGTCTGACCGATCACCTCAGTGGGGTACTCAGAAAGCTTTTCTTTTAATACAGGGGTAAAAGTATCCTGAATCAGACCTTTTTTTACCTCGCTTCCAGTTGTAACGATTCCAACCTTTTTAAAATGATAGGGAAGAATGGAAAAAATCGGTTCCGGGCCAGCGGCTTCCACAGCTCTGTCCATTTTTTCTTTTTCGATTACAAGAGGGATGATCCTGGTGCCAGCCAGTTTATCTCCTTTTTTTACCGGGAAGTCCCCATGGCGGGAAGCAATCATCATCTCCCCCAGAGAATTCACTGCCAGAAGGGCATCTCTGCGGATTTTCAGAACTCCGTCCTCGTCTGCTACCAGTTCGATCTTGCCTTCTTTCACATCAGTTCCATGCATGGAATCTCCTGCACAGATTTTATACAAAATATCAGCGCCCTCATTTTCATGAAGAATTCCCTCTTTCTTTTCCCACACAAAAAGATGTTCTTTTCCAACAGAAAGGAGCAGCGGAATGTCCTCTTCTTTCACAATATGTCCTTTGGAAAACAGAACGCCTTTCTTCTCATCCTTTATAATCTGTGTAATATCATGGCAGAGGATCTGGCCTGCTGCGTCTTCGGTTCTTATTTCTTTCATTCTGCAATTCATCCTTTCGCATATAATTGCTGTTTACGATCACAATCCGGCTTTGCAAAGTTTCGCATATACGCCGTCCTTCTCCATCAGCTCCTGATGTGTACCTTCTTCTGCAATTCCATCTTCGGTCAGCACCAGGATCCTTCTGGCATTGCGGATCGTGGAAAGACGATGGGCGATCACGAAGGTGGTTCGGTCTTTGGCAAGACGTTCCAGAGATTGCTGCACTACCTTCTCACTTTCGTTATCCAGGGCGGATGTTGCCTCATCAAAGATCAGGATCGGCGGATTCTTCAGAAAAGCTCTCGCAATGGAAAGACGCTGTTTCTGTCCTCCGGAAAGCTTCACGCCACGCTGTCCAATGTCTGTGCCATAGTTATCCGGCATTTCCATAATAAAATCATGAGCATTGGCAAGCTTGGCTGCGCGGATGACTTCCTCGTCGGTAGCGTCCGGACGGCCATATCGGATATTTTCCATAATGTTTCCTGCAAACAGGTATACATCCTGCTGCACAATGCCAATCTGATTACGAAGATCCTTCAGTTTGATCTTTCGGATATCTTTTCCATCCAGATAAATGGCACCAGATGAAACATCATAAAATCTGGGGATCAGACTGCAAAGGGTAGTCTTTCCAGCTCCAGAGGTGCCTACAAGGGCAACATAGTCACCGGGCTTCACTTCCAGATTTACGTTAGAAAGCACTTTCTCATTGTGGTCTTCATAGTGGAAAGAAACATTTTCGAAACGGATATCTCCTTTTACATGATCCATAGAAACGGCATCCGGCGCATCCTCAATATCCGGCGCAATGGACATCATTTCCAGGAAGCGGTCATAACCACTGTAGCCGTTCTGGAACTGCTCGGTAAAGTTTACCAGCTTGGTAACCGGCTCTGTAAAATTGTTAATATACAAAAGGAAGGTCACAAGATCTGTGGCGCTTAAATCTCCTGCTGCCAGGAACATGGCTCCGGAAACCAGTGCAGTAACTGTGATCAGTGTGGTAAACGCATCCATGCCTGCATGATAACCTGCCATATAGCGGTAAGTCACACGCTTGGAATCCACAAAACGCTCATTTCCTTTACGGAATTTCTCAATCTCACGCTTCTCATTTCCAAAAGATTTTACCACACGGATTCCGGAAAGACTGTCCTCGATCTGGCTGTTGATCTCGCCCATGCGCACACGGTTTTCCTTAAATGCACTTTTCATCTTTTTATTATAAATCAGTGCATAGATCAGCATAATAATTACAACTGCAAAACACAGCAGCGCCATCTGCGGCTTTACATTCATAAGAATGATCAGTGCTCCGAACAGCTTGATCACTGAGATCAGAATATCCTCCGGTCCATGGTGGAGAAGCTCTGTAATATCAAAAAGATCACTTGTGATCCTGGAAAGAAGCTGACCGACCTTCTGATTATCATAAAATGCAAAAGAGAGTTTCTGGTAATGGCTGAATATCTCGTTTCGCATATCATGCTCAATGTAAGCCCCCATCATATGTCCATAATAGGTGATAAAATAACGACTTCCAAGCTGCACCAAGATCAATACCAGCATTCCCACCCCGATTTTCAAAATCATGGTCTTCGCTTCAGCCGCTGGCATTTCACTTATGGAATTCATAATATAACGAACCATCAGTGGAATGACAAGTGTCACTGCAGCCCCAAGGAATGCAAAAAAAAGATCTGCAAAAAACAGTCCCTTATATGGTTTATAATAGCCTGCAAGCATCTTTAATCTGCCAGGCTGTTTTTTCTCTTGTTTCATATGATTCTCCTCCGCTTTTGCTGCTATATTTTTGTAAGACATCAGCAAAAATTTTCATACAGAGTTTATTATAAACCGACGAGGACTATTTTGTCAAAATGCTTCTGTAATTATTTTCTCCAAACAGTTTTTATAGGTTGCTTTTTCTATGGTTTCAGTGAAAAGAATGTTGATCTCGCCAAGCTTTTGCCCATCTCTGTAGTATTCCAGAGTACCAGCAGTTTCGCCCTTTTTCACCGGAGCCTGCACCTGGGTTTCCAAATTCAGTTTCCGTTCCACTTCGCCTATGGTTTTGCCGTCGGTGCTCAGATACTGGAAGTTCTTTTCATATTTTACTTCTGTGGTAGGTTTGGTTCCTTTTCGGACCTCTATCTGGGGAAGCTTTTCGGGATTTTCATCCGTGTAAAAGCTGCATTTGGAAAAACCGTAGTTCAGCATGGCAGCGGCGTCCTTGAAACGAACTTTGTAATCGGGTGCTGCCATAACTACAGAAATCAAGGTAATGTTATTTCGGGACGCCACAGCAGATACGCAATACTTTGCCAGACTGGTACTTCCAGTTTTCAGACCGATGCATCCGTCGTAGCTGCGAAGGAGCTTGTTAGTGTTCGTTAAGCAGAACTCTTTGGAGCCTTGTCTGGTCACATGAGTAATATTTTCCATCCATATAGAGGAGTATTCCAGAATCTTCGGATATTTGGTGATCAGCTCCCGGCTCATAATGGCAATGTCCCGAACAGTTGTGTAGTGATCTGTGGATTCTGTCAATCCACAGCAGTCTACAAAATGGGTATTCTCCATTCCAAGCCCTGCTGCCCGCTCATTCATCTGCCGTACAAATTCCTGCTCGCTGCCTCCAATATGCTCTGCCATTGCTACACTGGCGTCATTTCCAGAGGCGATCACAATGCACTTGATCATAGTCTCCACGTCCTGGGTTTCTCCTTCCTCCAGAAATACCTGGGAGCCACCCATAGATTTCGCATAGGCACTGGTGGTTACCAGATCATCCATTTTCAGTGTACCATTCTCCAACGCATCGAAAATCAGGATTAAAGTCATAATCTTTGTAATACTCGCCGGACTTCGCCTGATATCCGAATCTTTTTCGTAAATTACAGTGCCTGTACTGGCCTCCATTAAAAGAGCAGAAGGTGCCTGCACAAGCGCATCATCAAATACTGCTGGCTCCGTGGTTTTTTCTTGTTCTTCCTGGGATGCAGCGGTATTATCACTTGTAAAATTTTCTGCCCTTTCATTCAACGATATATCTGCTTCCCCATATACAATCCGACAGCCAGGTCCCACCATGAGACTGGCCAGCAAAATTGGTAAAACCGCCTTTCTTATTGCCTTTCCAAGCATAGGATGTCTCCTCAAAAATAAGTTCTATTCTATTGTAAAGCGGTCACCATAATTTTATTACTATAATCTCAGAATGCAAAAACAACATCAATCTGCAAATATTTTCATGACTTCTCCACGTAAAAAAGTGGAGATTATGAATTTTCTTCCTCATCTTCCAGAATCCGCAGCCCGGCGGTGCTGGTTACGGGGAGGGAAAATACGATGGTTCCTGCTTTGGAGGTAAGACCGGCTTTTTCCATGATAGCACTCATAATGGCATTTTTCTGCTCTGATTTTGTCACAATGAAAATCACCTCTTTTTCGGAAACCAGGGAAACGCCAAGAAACTGTTCGGCACGCTTCATTCCTACCCCTTTTCCGTGAAGAACCGTACCGCCGGTTGCGCCACCCTCCTCTGCTGCTTTCATCACCTGGGTGTTATATCCGTAATTGGCAATTGCCACGATCAGTTCATGCTTTGTCTCTTTCAATGTACCTTCCTCCTCTCTTACAAACTCCTGCCCCTGAATGAGAAATCCCAGTTCCCGCTTGCCGCCAATGCTGCTCATGGGAATGGTAAACACGATCCCGGTTCCGGGCACATCGATCCTAAGCTGATTCTGCAAGCCCTTTTTCACCTTTTTCCAGGTGGCTGCTGTCACAAAGTGAAAACAGATGCTTTTCTCATCATCTTCTAATCCCATATAGTCAAGGATGGAGCTCGAGGCAGTTCCCATACCAAGGGAAATCGTTCCTACTTCTATCTGATTTTCCCGGTAAAATGCTGCAAATTTCGACATGTATTTTCGGTTGGTGATGGTAACCATCATGTATAATTCGCTCATAGATGATTCCTTTCTTTGCAAATTTTAACACTGTTCATAATCTCTCCTGAGTGTACCCAATCATCATTCCTATAATCTGTACTTCCACTTTGTGCTACACAAAAATGGCATCTATTAGGTGTTCCTAACTATAGTTGTTCATTTATAATGTGTTTGAGTCAACACTCAATCCCTATTTTCTTAATTTTCTATAACTCTATAATTTCTGTGTCTTCCAGTTCTTCAAACAGTTCCGCCACTGGTATAGCTTCCACTGGTATTTTGTTCGCAGGCAAATTCTTCCCCTTGCCTCCAAGCTCGCCGCCTTTTACCCGGTAAACCAAGCCTAGCACCTGCAAAGTAATAAGCGGCGTCATAGCAACCATTGCCACTACGCCGAAGGCATCTGTCACAATGTTTCCTCCCACAGCTTCACAGGCTCCCTGTGCCAGAGGAAGGAGAAAGGTTGCGGTCATAGGTCCTGAGGCAACACCACCGGAGTCAAATGCAATGGCAGTAAAAATTTTGGGAACAAACAGGCTGAGGATTAAGGCAATGGCATAACCTGGCACCAGAAAACAGAAAATGGAGATTCCAGTCAGCACCCGGAGCATGGAAATCCCAACAGAGACTGCCACACCCACAGACAGACCAATCTGTATGGATTTCCCGGAAATCGCACCGTCAGTCAGTTCCTCTACCTGCTTCATCAGCACATATACCGCAGGCTCGGCTTTTACAATAAAATAACCGATCACCATTCCAAGAGGCACAAGAATCCAGTTATAATGCAGATTTCCCAATACCATCCCCAGATAATTTCCAGCTGGGATAAAGCCTACATTCGCCCCGGTAAGGAACAGAACAAGTCCTATGTATGTATAAAATAAGCCGATACAGATTTTAATCAGCACAGTTTTATTCAATTTCAGCGAAACAATCTGGAAAATTCCAAAGAAAGCAACAATTGGGAAAAGGGATACAGCGATTTCTTTAAAATATTTCGGCAGTGCAACTGCAAATAATTTTCCCAGTTCTATCGAATTTTCCACTTCAGAAACCACTTCCAGCGCAGCGCTGCCTTCCGTGTGGTACAAAAGTCCCAGAATCAGAACTGCCAAAATAGGTCCAATGGAGCATAGAGCCACAAGCCCGAAACTATCATCTCCGGCATGTTTATCATTACGGATGGATGCAATACCAACACCCAATGCCATAATAAAGGGTACCGTCATAGGTCCAGTGGTCACTCCACCGGAATCAAATGCCACTGCCAGAAAATTCTCAGGAACAAACATGGCTAATACAAATACTAAAATATAGAAACTGAATAACAATGGCGGCAGCGCAATTCCAAAAAGGATACGCAATAAGGCCACAACAAGAAACGCACCAACACCAAGTGCCACAGATAAGATCAGCACCAGATTGGGCACAGAGGAAACCTGTTCTGCAAGAACCTGCAGATCTGGTTCAGATATTGTGATAATAAAGCCCAGAATAAAACCGATAATTATAATAAAGCCTAACTTTTTCGTGCGAAGCATACTGCCTCCCACATGTTCTCCCATGGGCGTCATGGATAATTCTGCTCCCATGGAAAAAAAGATCATTCCCAGGATCACAAGCACAGATCCTACCAGGAATTCCACCAGGATGCCTGGAGATAACGCAGCCACGGTAAAACCAAGTATAAAAACGATCAGTACAATGGGAATCACTGCGCTGATGGATTCTCTGGCTTTCTCCCTGGCTTTTTCCTTTAAGACGGACTGATGGGACTGAAGTTCTCTGATTAATTTTCTTTTTTCCACATATACCTCCATTTCTGAATATTTCACTGTAGTTGCCTGGAGCGTGTTTGAAAAGGCATTCTATCATCTATACGCCCCACTTCGATGCCTGATATGGATTATTGTAACATTTTCCCATGGGGTTCGTCATCTATAAAACAAATACATATTCTTAATTTTTTGTAAACTGCCTGCATAAACAAAAAACAACCAGAATTTAATATAGACTTAGCTATATTTCTTCCGGTTGTTTTACATCAATGTATTTTCAACAGATATCATGCAATTTCGGATTTTATCAGCCTGTGATCACACCACCGCCAATGACTACGTCTCCATCATAAAGCACAGCTGCCTGCCCTTTGGTAATAGCTCGCTGGGGCTCATCAAAAATGATGTGTACACTATGTTCTCCAGTAACTTTTACAGTTGCCCACTGCTCCTTCTGGCGGTAACGTACCTTGGCTTTGGCGCGGAATTCTGCCGGCGGGGTATCAAAGGAGATGAAATTAAAGTCTTCCACATCCAGTTCGCGATGGAACAAATCTTCATTATCTCCCAGAATCACGCGGTTCTCTGCCGGACAGATTTTGGTAACGTAAACAGGCTTGCCAGCTGCAATGCCAAGCCCCTTTCGCTGACCTACCGTGTAGCCAATAATTCCTTTATGATGCCCAAGCACATTTCCGTCTTTATCTGTAAAATCGCCTGCCGGATAGTCTTTTCCTGTAAACCGGCGGATAAATCCAGCATAATCCCCATCTGGGACAAAACAGATATCCTGGCTATCCGGCTTATCTGCGTTATAGAAATTCTGCTGGTCTGCGATCATGCGGGTCTGATGTTTATTCATGTCTCCAAGTGGAAACATGGTGTGTGCCAGCTGCTCCTGAGTAAGAGAGTAAAGAACATAACTCTGGTCTTTTGCAGGGTCAGCCGCTTTTTTCAGAAGATACCTTCCATCTTCCCGCTGTTCAATTCTGGCATAGTGTCCGGTTACTACATAGTGACAGCCTAATTCTTCTGCGCGGTGGTAAAGGCTGTTGAATTTCAGATAGCGGTTGCAGTCAATGCAGGGATTGGGAGTCGCACCGTTTTCATAGGCTGCTACGAAGCGGTCCATAACTTGTTTTTTAAAATCTGCGGTGAAATTAAACACGTAATACGGGATTCCAAGATTATGCGCTACGCTCCTTGCATCCTCCACATCATCCAGAGAACAGCAGCTTTTTTTGCGGCTCACACCGGCATCTTCATTCTGGAAAAGCTTCATGGTGACACCGATGCAGTCATATCCATGCTCCTTCATCAGGTAAGCGGCCACTGAAGAATCTACGCCGCCACTCATGGCGATCAATGCTTTTTTCATATTGTCTGATTCCATATTTATACCTCATAAAAACTGAAAACTATTACTATTTAATGTGTTTAAGTCCCAGCCGACACACAGCATTTGGGCAATGTGTATTACTCCAGCGAGCCATTTCAGG